>NZ_AXUN02000090.1 GCF_000495435.3 Youngiibacter fragilis 232.1
CTAACCTGACTGTATTGCCGTTAGTCTTAACGTAGCTTCTCCCCCTGGAACCGATAACCCTAAGTGACCCTCCGCAAACAGGACAAGAATTCACCTCATGGCTCCTTACGAAGAGAGATTCCCCCTTCCTATCTAGCCTGAATTCTGATAAAATAACCATGCTAATTAATTTTAGTGGGAACCCTTCTCTGATTCAGTTTCGTAGGCGGAATTCAGGGAGGGGTTCTTTCCTTTCTATTCAATTCTTCCTCTCTGCCAGTATATCCGTCAATTTACGGACAGGCAAGCATGGCTACTCTATGTCAAAATTTCGCGGCTCTAACAGAATACCTTAATAATCCGTTAACTGATTGACTGTCAGTCAGTAGTGTACTAGAATTGACTTAAGAACGAAAGCAAGGGATGATCATATGAGTTATATAGCTTTAAGTGAAGTCACAAAAAGCTACAAGATGGGTGAAATAAGCATAGTTGCAGCCGACATGGTCAGCTTCAGCATAGAGAAGGGTGAATTCGCGGTGGTCGTCGGCCAGAGCGGAGCAGGAAAGAGCACCATCCTCAACATTCTCGGAGGCATGGACATGTCCGATACCGGCAGGATCACTGTCGACGGCAGCGAAATACATGGCTACAACTCCAGGATGCTTACAGATTACAGGCGCTACGACATAGGCTTCGTATTCCAGTTCTACAACCTGATACAGAATCTGACTGCAAAGGAAAATGTAGAGCTCGCTGCAGAGATAAGCAGGAATCCGCTTGATGCCAAAGAGGTTCTTAAGCTGGTCGGTCTTGAGGACAGGATGTACAACTTCCCGTCACAGCTCTCAGGCGGTGAACAGCAGAGGGTCTCCATAGCGAGGGCTCTGGCCAAGAACCCAAAGCTTCTGCTATGCGATGAGCCTACAGGAGCACTTGATGACCAGACAGGCAAGCAGATCCTGAAGCTTCTCCAGGATACCTGCAGGAAGACCGGCATGACTGTCGTGGTCATTACACATAATGCCGCAATCACCGCAATGGCTGACAGGGTCATCCGCATGAAGAGCGGCAAGGTATTGTCGGTTGAGGTCAACAGCAATCCGCTGCCCGTCGAAAGGATAGAATGGTAATGTTCAACAGATCCCTCCTCACAGACCTGGTAAGGGCCATAAGGCGAACCCTTCCCAGGTTTCTTTCGATAACAGCCATCATATCCATAGGAGTAGGCTTCTATGCCGGGATCAATGCGACAAGCCCTGACATGAGGCTTACAAGTGACAAGTATTTTGACGAGATGAACCTCATGGACCTTCGTCTTCTGTCGCCGATGGGCTTCCGGGAGTCGGACCTTGAGATGATCAGGGGGACCGAAGGGGTCAAGGATGTAAGGGAATCCCATACCAAGGATATCTTTGCGATTTCAGGTGAAGACAAGAGCACTGTCCGGCTTTATGCTTACGATATCGGATCGGAAGCGGTCGAAAGCTCGATGAACAGAGTTATCCTCACTGAGGGAAGATATCCTGCTGCCTCAAATGAAGTCCTGATAGAGGATTCCCCGAACGTACCGTCATCCTTCAGCCTGGGCTCCCAAGTGACAATGGAAGCCCCTTCGGGAGAAGAACTTGAGGACAGCCTTATAGAAGATACCTACACAATAGTAGGAAAGATGCGGTCGCCGATGTACATCGACCAGTCGAGGGGCCAGACAACCATAGGTGACGGGAACATACGGTTCTACATGCTGGTACCGAAGGATGCCTTCACTTTCGAACGAATAACAGAGGTTTATGTGACCGGAACAGGTCTCAAGGAAATCAGCACTTACTCGGAAGAGTACGATGAGAAGGTATCAGCATTGAAGTCAGACTTCACTGCGCTCGGAAAGGAAAGGATAGCCCAGGAGCTGGACGAGCTAAGGACAAAGATAGCAGATGGCTGGGCTGAACTGAACGACGAAAAGAAGAAGGCATATGTTGAACTTGATGATGCCCTGGTAAAGCTGAATGATGCCAGAGACCAGCTGGAGGCAGGTGAAACTGAGCTTAAGGCCAATGACGCGAAATACAGGAAGCAGATAGCTGACGGCAGAGCCCAGATTGCTGCCGGAAGAAGACAGATTTCCGCCGGATGGGCAGAATACGACAAGAACCTCGCAAAGATAACCGCTGCGGAGGAAGAGCTCAGGATTCCTCTACTGCTTCTCGCTGAGTCGAAGAGGCTGATTGATGAAATGGACCTTGGGCTTCAACCAGCCGAGGATGCATATGACAGGATGCTTGAATACATCCAAACAGGTGAAGGTGAGGTCCCGGTGGTTCCTGAGATCCCAACCGAGGGTCTTGCTGATTCGGAAGACCTGTCGGTTCTGCGTGAACTTATTGCACAGTATCAGGGTGAATACGGCGATGAATATGATGATCTTGCTATGGAGTACAACCTGCCCCCACTTGATGAGCTTGATGATCCGGAGGGCATCAGGGAAGACATAGAGGAGATAAATGTTCTCATCAGGAAGTTCAATGAGACAGGGTCGCTCAGCGAGGATGAGCTTGCCAGGCTTTCCGCCTTCATTGAAGAAAACAGGACCAGATATGATGATATGGTACGGCTGGCAGCTGACATGACCGGACAGATTGAAGCTGCAGGCAGAGAAATAGAGGAAGGAAAGAAGCAGCTGGCAGCTGCAAGAAGCACCCTTGAAAAGAATGACAAGTCCCTTGACCAGGCGGAAAAGGCCCTTGATGCAAGCGAGAAGACACTGAATGCAGAGCTTGATGCAGGCCGGGCAAAGCTTGACCAGGGCTGGGCAGACTACAGGGAAGGTCTCGCAGCATATGAGGAAGGCATTGCAAAGGCTGACTCGGAGTTCATTGACGCAGAGAACGAGCTCAGGGATGCCGAAGACAAGCTCAAGGACATCAAGGGTGAATGGTATGTTTTCACCAGGGACGACAATCCCGGATATACAAATTTCGAGGATGATTCGCTGAGGATCGGGAATGTGGCGAAGGTATTCCCGCTGTTCTTCTTTTTAGTGGCATCTCTCGTATGCCTGACAACAATGACCAGGATGGTGGAAGAGGAAAGGACCCAGATAGGTACGCTAAAGGCACTTGGTTATGCAAAGAACACAATATCTGCAAAGTATACGACCTACGCCCTGGCTGCAAGCACCCTTGGTTCACTCATAGGCTTCGCCATAGGATTCACGCTTTTCCCGACAATCATCATCGAAGCCTACAAGATACTGTACCTGCTTCCATCGCCTGTCACTCCATTCCATTGGGATTATGCCCTTATCTCGTATTTCATTGCTACTGTCGTGACACTTGTTGCGGCGTACTCAGCAACCGCAAAGTCACTTAAGGAAAGCCCTTCGCAGCTCATGCTTCCGAAAGCCCCGCCTCCCGGAAAGAAGGTGCTCCTTGAAAGGATTCCGTTCATCTGGGACAGGATGAGCTTCATGAAGAAGGTCACGATAAGGAACCTTTTCCGATACAAAAAGAGGTTCCTCATGACCGTAATAGGCATATCAGGATGCACTGCGCTGCTGCTTACAGGCTTCGGTCTCAGAGACTCCATCCTGTCAATGATGGGGACACATTTCAAGGAACTTCAGGTCTACGATGCAATGGTAGTCCTTGATGCCGATGCAGGTCCTGCATCTGACGAAGTAATAGGTATGCTCAGGACAGACCCTTCTGTAACAGATGAGATGTTTGCCGTCACTGAGAGCCTGACTGCATCATCTGATGTCATAGGCAAGTCACACGAGGTTACACTTATTGCGCCTGATGATACTGAAAGCCTTTCAAGTTACGTAGTCCTGAGGGACAGGGGAACAAGGTCACCGATTGAGCTTACTGATGATGGGGCGGTAATCTCCGAAAAGCTGTCAATGCTTCTTGGTGTCGGTCCGGGTGACAGGATCACCCTAGAAAATCCTGACAAGGAGAAATACATCATCAAGGTATCTGGAATCACTGAAAACTACATGCTCCACTACATTTATATTTCCAAGGGATACTACTCTCAGGTGTTCTCAAAGGAACCCCTGCACAACTCCATACTGTTCAACCTGGAGGAATCTACAAAGGAAAAGGAGGCTGCCCTGAGCGAAAAACTCCTTGAAAACAAGAATGTGCTTGCAACGGTATTCCTCTCCGGATCAATACTTGATTTCACCAAGTCACTTGGCTCCTTCAACCTGGTAGTCCTCGTTCTGATCATCGCATCAGGAGCCCTGGCGTTTGTTGTCCTCTTCAACCTCACGAACATCAACATAACTGAAAGGATGAGGGAGATTGCGACAATCAAGGTGCTGGGCTTCAGGGACAAGGAGGTTTCAACATACGTATTCCGCGAGAACATTATCCTGAGCTTCATCGGAAGCCTGCTGGGACTTGTTCTCGGCTACCTGCTCCACATATACATCATAGCCACAGTAGAGCTTGACTATATAATGTTCGGCAGAGAGATACTCTGGCCAAGCTACATCTATGCGGTGGTACTCACGATGGGATTCTCGTTCATAGTGAATTTTGTAATGTACTTCAGGCTGAAGAAGATCAACATGGTCGAATCACTGAAGTCAGTTGATTAGGAGGTGCACCTTGAGAATATCAAAGCCCAGGGAAGAACGCAGACAGGAAATAGTTGAGACTGCAAGGGAGCTTTTCATAGCACAGGGGATAGACAACACACCTGTCAGCCAGATTGTCAAAACCGTTGGTGTTGCACAGGGGCTCTTCTACTACTACTTCAAATCAAAGGACGAAATCATAGCCGCTGTCGCCGACCATATCATGGACTCGATTGAAAGGAGCATCAACTCGTCACTTGAGAGGAAGGATATGGGCTTCAATCAAAGGATCACAATGGTAGTTGACATGTTCCTTGCTTCATTCGGGATACTCGACGAAGGGACTGGCAAAGTCACAAGCCTCGTCTACAGCAGCCAGCTCTATGACATAATAAAGGCAAGGCTTACAAACACCACCACCGACGTCATCAATGCCCTCATGGCTGAAGGAACCTCATCGGGAGCACTGAACATACGGCATCCTGAGCTGATGGTGACCCTCATCATCCAGGGACTGGCCGAGCTTATAGGTAATGGACTCAGGGAAAGGTCTGTCATACTTGACCTTATCGAGCAGGGTCTGAACCTTCCGGAGAACAGCCTGCAATAAACATCGTAAGCATCAAAGGGCGGCAGAATTGCCGCCCTTAAAAAAAGTCCCTGCCATTAGGCAGAGACAAAATTCAGCTAACCTCTATGAGTCATGAGACTCCTTGCAAACATCAGCAGCTCCTCGCTTACATCGGAGATCATCCTGACATCACGTATTCCATCAATGGCAGTCAGGCTTGGCTTGAGGACTGTATCCAATGTATCTTGTGTCGATCCGCAACTGCTGCAGGCTCCCCTGAATCTCACATTTGCCACATCGCCCTCGATTCTTACAAGTTCTACCCACCCATCATGCTCAAGGAGCTTGACGTTGATTTCACTCTCAATGACATTCTTAACCTTTTCCTCAAGATTTCCCATAATCCTACCTCACTTATATCATTTCATAGATAATCGCTGCACCCATTCCACCGCCGACACACATGCTTACCATTCCAACACTTTCATTTCTTCTTTTCATCTCGCTGAAAAGTTTTGAAGTAAGTACGGCACCGCTTCCGCCCAACGGGTGACCCAAAGCTATCGCACCGCCGTTGACATTGGTAATCTCCTCATTGATGCCCAAAGCCTCTATGCACGCTATAGCCTGAGATGCGAAAGCTTCATTGAGTTCTATGAGACCGATGTCCTTTAGTGTCATTCCTGCCTGTTTCAACGCCTTAGGTATGGCATACATAGGCCCTACTCCCATTATGTCAGGCGACACTCCAACTGCAGAAAATGCTCTGATCCTCGCCAATGGTTTCAGTCCCAGACTTATGGCGGTCCTTTTTTCCATTAGCATGACGAAACCTGCACCATCGCTTGTCTGTGATGAATTCCCGGCTGTCACAGATCCATTTGCCTTGAATACAGGCCTCAGCTTCGAAAGGTCCTCGAACTTTGAACCGTAGCGTATTCCTTCATCCTGGTTGAATATGAACTTCTCTTCACCGGTGCCGTCAGCAAGAGGCCTTACTGCTTCAATGTCAATTATCTCTTCCCTGAACAGTCCGCTCTTCTGAGCAGCCTCAGCCCTGTTGTGACTCCTTGCAGCCATAAGGTCCTGCTTCTCTCTGCTCACATTGTACTTTGAAGCTACATTTTCAGCAGTCACTCCCATTGACAGGTAATGGCCTGCCTGAACTGCAAGAAGCTTAGGATTAGGAAAGTTCATGTTCCCGCCACCCGGAATCGTGCTCATGCTTTCAACACCACCAGCTATGGCTATGTCTATGTTTCCCGCAAGAATTGCATTATGCGCCGTGGCGATTGACTGCACCCCGGATGCGCAGAACCTGTTTACAGTCTGGGCTGCAGTGCTGTCAGGAAGCCCAGCCAGCGATGCCGCTATCCTTCCGATATTTACTCCTTGTTCAGCTTCCGGGAAAGCATTACCCATTACAACCTCTTCAACCAGTTCAGGTGAAAGACCGGGCGTACGGGCAAGAAGTCCCTTGATCACCTGTCCTGCAAGTTCTTCAGGTCTTGTGTACTTCAACAGTCCTTTAGGTGCTTTACCTACCGCAGACCTTGCATAGCTTACAATAACTACTTCTCTCATCTTGCCACCTCACCCGTCCTGTCCTTCGACAGGCAAGCCTCCTGGTAACCTCTCGCCTCAAGCTCCAGGAGCTGGGCTTCAGTCACCTCGGTTCCTTTCGGTACCGCACCGCCACCTATTACATTCCCGACTGCAACCGCAATATCATATGCCGAATCGCTCATGAACCCACCCATATACATGTTTACTGCCATTATCTTAAGAGCTGCACTTCCGGTTTTTCCCAGCACAGAAATCTTCTTCTGAGGAATCGGGTCGTACCCTTCAAGGTTCATGTTCTTTGCCTTGATCTTTCCCTTGTTAAGGACATCCTCACCCGGTGATGCTATTTTAATACCTTTGGGCAGTATTCCCTGGCTTACCATTTCTGCGGTAGTTTCTGTCTTCTTCGGGAAGCATATGCTCCCCTGCAGCTTTTTCATTACTGGAACGAGGTCAATGCCAGGTATGTCTTCGCCTCTCGAGTATGCCTCTATTATCTGTGCGGTCAGTCCTCCACCCATCGGCGGATAATTGTTTTCACGAAAATCATACCCGGCAGATACCCCAGTTGGCTCTGCAATGATAGCATGGCAATTCAGTGCAATGTCATAGCCTGCGCCAAGTACCATGCCTTTAAGGACTGCAACCACAGGCTTGTTGTAATGCCTGATTGCTGATGAAAGACTTTGGATGCTCTTTGCGACTGTATATGGGTCTTCACAATCAGTGTCGATATTCCCGCAGCAGAAATTCTCACCATTTGGAAACACTACAATGCCTTCAACTTTATCTTCAATTTCCTTTATGGCTTCAGCTGCCCATTTTGCCGATTTGTGGCTTATCTTGCCCTTTCCATCTGTCAATACCAGTCCGGCTATTCCATCTTTCAGGTCTACTATTGCCGCACCTTCAGTCTTCTTGACTACAGGGCCAAGACTGGCCAGTGATACATTATCCATAATTCCTCCCCTATCCCTTCATTTTCCTCTCCATCACCTCAGCCAGGCCGCCCCACTTCTCATTGAAGATCCCAGCAGGCATAAGCTTGACATCCTTGATTATCGGCATGAAGTCCATCTGGTCCAATATATCTTCCTCTATTGAGATTCCCGGTGCAACTTCCTTTAGCTCAACACCAGCTTCAGTAAGCTCAAACACAGCCCTTTCAGTCACGAACATTACTTCCTTTTTGTCCTTTATCGCAAGTTCCCCATTGAAGGATATCTGTTCAAGAGCATTTGTGAACTTCTTTATGTCGCCTTCCCTGGTTATCTCAAGCTTTCCATCACCGAGCCTGGCTTCCATTCCGCCGCAGAATATTGTCGTGAATACTATCTTCTTGGATCCTCCTGCAACATTCATGAAACCTCCGACACCTATACCGCCGCCATTCAGCATGCTCGAGTTGACATTTCCCTTCTCGTCTATCTGAAGTGCCCCAAGGCATCCGAAATCAAGTCCTCCGCCATCGTAAAAGTCGAACTGGTCAGCCATCTCAAGCGTTGCGTCCGCATTCCAGCAACAGCCGAAATCATGCTTGTTGGCTGGGACACCGCCGATTCCGCCTGCTTCCGTTGTAAGTGTCAAGAGATGCAAAACATTCTCTTCAGTGGCTACGGATGAGACAGCTTCTGGAATACCAACACCAAGATTTACCACGCTGTATGGTGAAAGCTCCATGGCAGCTCTTCTTGCGATAACTTTCCTCGGACTCAGCTTCTCAAGCGGTATGCTGTCGAGCGGAACCTTATATTCACCCGCATACACCGGATTATATACTGTCTGTGCAGTCTGCCAGTGATATTCCGGCTTAGCTACATAAACGTAGTCGACCATGATCCCTGGAACCTTGACCTCCTTTGGAGGTATTGCTCCTGAGCTTATTATCTTCTCAACCTGGCATATCACTATACCGCCGCATGCCTTAGCTGCCTCTGCCAGTGCAAGCTGACCTAGCTGGTAGCCTTCTTTCTTTATTGAAATATTTCCTTTTTCATCAGCATATGTTCCTCTGATTATGGTTACATCAATTTTGGGCAGTTTGTATAGAAGCCATTCTTCACCATGGATATTGATTATCTCGACAAGATCCTCTGCATCCCTTGCCTTCTGGTTCATTGCACCACCGCCCTGTCTCGGGTCCATCATGGTTCCCAGACCTACCTTTGTGATGACCCCAGGCTTTTTTGCGGCTATGTACCTTGGCATCGTAGCCATCACACCCTGCGGAAAATTGTAAATCTCAGCCTTGTTCTCGCCTGCAAGTCTTTCAACTGCAGGTCCGCACCCCTTGAGGTGTCCGCCAACGCCTCTTTTAAGAAGGCCCTCATACGCCATATGGGCGAAGCCTCTGTCTCCTCTGTTTCCTACTCCAGACTGCCAGTACACTGTCAGATCTCTCGGGTGTCCTGTGGCCAGAAAGCTTTTCTCTATCTCGATTACTGATTCCTCTGCAAAACCTCCAAGAGTTATCCCCGGGTAGAAGACCATATCCCCATCTTTTATCAGGCTGCAAATCTCACTGGATTTTATTACTTTCATGAGCATCCGTTTCCTTTCATATCTTATAGTGTCATCTCTTATGGTTGAACAGGGGCGGACGCTTCTCAACGAAAGCTTTCATCCCCTCTTTCTGGTCTTCGGTTTCAAAACAAAGCGAAAACAATGACTTCTCATACTTTTTACCTGTGCTTATGCCATTTTCAACCGCATGATTTATTGCTGCCTTAGCATACTGAAGTGCTGCTGCAGGCTTCTCGCACAGCTTCTCTGCAAGTCTTGTGGCTTCATTCATCACTTCATCATCAGAAACACACATTGTGACAAGTCCTGTGTCAAATGCTTCCTTACCGCGTATGACCTTGCCAGCCATAACCATTTCCTTTGCCTTCACCGGTCCAACAAGGGTCACGAGCCTTTGTGTCCCTCCTGCGCCGGGAATTACTCCAAGTCCTGTTTCGGGAAGTCCGAACATGGCTTTCTCACCAGCAATCCTGAAATCACAGGCCATGGCGATTTCGCAGCCTCCTCCGAGGGCAGGTCCGCATATCGCTGCTATTACCGGTATTGGAAGTGCTTCAATGAAGTCGTTGGTGAAGTGGGCCTGAGAGGCTGTGCGTTCAGCTTCGAACGAATCAGCCTCCATCATCTCCTTGATGTCAGCCCCTGCAACGAATGCTTTCTTTCCTCCGGTCAGGATCAGCACCCTTATCGATTGATCCTTCCTTATAATGTCCAACGCCTCAACAATGTCGTTATGCAGCCCTTTGCATAGGGCATTCATTACATGAGGTCTGTTGATTGTTATTGTGGAGATGCTGCCCTTGGTTTCCAGGATTATATTTTCAAATTCCTTGTACATAAAAACACCTCCAAAACCCTAATACTTGTAGAATCCTTCTCCGCTCTTCATTCCAGTCTTCCCTGCCCTCACCATCTGCTTGAGTACAGGCTGTGGTGCATACCCATTGTCATTGAATTCGTCACTGAAGTAATTTGAAATTGTCACACTAAGGTCAATCCCTCCGAAATCAAGCAGCTGGAATGGTCCCATAGGATGGTTAAGACCAAGCTTTACGGCAGTGTCAATATCCTCAACTGAAGCAACACCCTCTGCATAAAGCCTTGCAGCTTCGTTCATGAACGGTATGAGAAGCCTGTTGACTATGAATCCCGGAGAATCCTTCTTGACTTCAACAGGTGTCTTTCCAAGTGAAAGAGTAAACTCCAGCGCCTTGGCAATGGTCTCATCAGAAGTCCTCAAGCCTGAAATAACCTCTACCAGCCTCATGACAGGTGCCGGGTTGAAGAAATGTATACCGCAGAATCTGTCTGGTCTTCCTGATTCTTTTCCTATCTCTGTTATAGACATTGACGATGTGTTTGAAGCGAAGATAGTGCCTGCCTTGCAGACATCGTTCAATTCTTTGAAGATCGCCTTCTTAAGGTCCATATTTTCAAGGACTGCCTCAATAACAATATCCACATCCTTGAAATCCTGAAGGTTCTCGGTCATGACGAATCTTGCCATGGTCTCTTCCTTCTGGGCTTCAGTGATCTTCCCCTTTTCTACTGACTTTGCCAGCTGTTTGCCTATCCTGCCAACCGAGGCTTCAACAAATGACAGCTTTATATCTCTCAAAATTACCTTGTAGCCCATGGCTGCTACGACCTGGGCGATACCTGTGCCCATTGTCCCAGCACCCACTATACCTATTACACCTACCGGCTTTCCTTCCATGATCTTCCTCCAATATGTCTTGAGCGATATTTTGTAATATCGCTCAAGGTCATTATTATGAATTAATTGTCGTACTTCTTGAATTTCTCGAGTATCTTTCTTGGTGTCACATATTTCCTGTCGTATATCGGAATTTCAGGCTCGATTCCTGCAAGATATTTTGCTATGCCCTTCAGCTCTT
The DNA here is from genome assembly GCF_000495435.3 of Youngiibacter fragilis 232.1. Lineage (GTDB taxonomy): Bacteria > Bacillota > Clostridia > Clostridiales > Clostridiaceae > Youngiibacter > Youngiibacter fragilis. The sequence continues at coordinate 11,126 of NZ_AXUN02000090.1, forward strand.
CCAGGTCGTACCTTGACATCATTGCAACTTCCTCCATCTGTGGAGATCCGCCTCCATGAAGTCCGGCAACTATCATTGCTCCTCCGAACTCGGATATCATCTGGTCTTCGATCATCCTGAAGCATCTGTGTATATTTTCGGCTGAGATCTTAGGATTTCTCATGATGTACTTATGAAGAAGTTCTCCTACTCCCTCCGAATAGAATTCCTTTTCCAGCGGAAGTGTCGCTATAAGTCCGCCTGCAAGGTCGGCAAGGATCTTGTTCTCATTGTATATCTCTTCTCCAGCAAGCTTTCTGCCGGCGTTTGTAAGTATCTCGTCAGGTATCATGGTTCCTGATGGGGACTTTTCAGCCTTCACTGCACTTGCGATTCCTGCAGCATATACAAGCTCAGCTAATCCAATGATGTGTGCAAGCTTGCCCTGGACATGCGAAGCCTTGGCTATTCCGTTGTACTCTGCAACAAGTGCTGCTTCACTGGCTATTACCTCTGAAGTCGCAGGCTTGCATCCTGTATATGAGTGCCTGTGGAAATGTGCGAACATGAGGGCAAGGAATCCTGCGTATGGAGTCTGTCTTGGGTCTGCAAGTCCGTTCATGAATATCCTGTCGTTTGGTATGAACACGTCGTCGAAAATAGTCAGTGACTCCATGTCTCCTACCTTTGCGATTGGAGCATCAATGTACTCCCTCTTGTGCCTCACTCCTGGAAGTGCCGCAATCTTGACTCCTTCCCAATCGGCAGGTATTGCAAAGGATACAGCATATGCAGCGTCTGCAGGTCCCATGAACCTTGTTGGAGTTACGATTATCTCATCAACATATGGTGCAGCTGAGTTACACGATTTTGCGCCTCTTACTATTATTCCATCAGGCCTTGTCTCGACTACCCTCAGATACATGTCAGGATCCGGCTGCTCCGATGGTCTCAGAAGTCTGTCACCCTTTACATCTGTCTGTGCACAGTTAGCTACTATGTCATTTTCCTGCACGTAAGCCAGAAACTTAAGGAAGTTCTCGTTGTACTTTGTTCCAAGTGCCGTATCCATCTCATAAGTAACAACCGAGAGAGCGTTGATGGCATCTATGCCCATGCATCTCTGGATACAGCCGCCGACCCTGTGGGACAGAAGCTTTGTCATCTTCTGCTTGTTGAACAGGTCATCCCTTGTCTGGTGAACATGTGTGAACCTGTTTATGGTTTCTCCTGTAATGTGTGATGTTGCTGTGCAATACTCCTTGTATCTGTCATCGTGTGCGCAGTCGAATGTCTGTCTCATGACATATATTCCACCTGCGAGCCTTGGATCAGACCTTCCGATTACCTCTCCGCCAACATAAATGTTCGGCTTCATTGCCACCAACCTGTCATAATACTGTTCAAAAGTTCCTACTGGCATTTTTTTACCTCCTAATGATAATTAATTGTTTACACACTCCTTTAAGCAAACAGCGTGCCAACATATTGACGATTTGAAAAAAAAGTCAATATTTGTTCAAAACAATCAATTTTGACAAGAATCAAGTGGTATACCCCTCTTTTTTACACAATAATCATCCTATTATTTTGATTGGAAGATATGAAAAAGCAAAAAGAATGGATAACGCGCTAAATGCGTATCCATTCTATACATTAATAAAACAGTGCCTCCTGACATCAGTATACAAAGTATACAGCTATAAAAACTGAAAAGAAAAACCGCCTAAAAGGCGGCCAGCTTGCATAATATTATTCGATAGCTAGAATTATTTTACAGTCTTGGAATTTTCATCACAGAAATCAACAAGGTCATACCTCGCCAGTTTCTCATAGAAGTTCCTTCTTGAAATTCCCAGCTCATCCATTGCCTTGCTCTTGTTAAAGCTGTTCCTCTTCAGAGACTCCTTGATCAGTCCCTTCTCAAGTATTTCTACATTTGTTTTAAGGTCAAATGTCTCGAATGACTCATTTCCGATATCGAGCTTGTAGGGAAGCAGATATTTCGGGAGGTCCTTGATCTCTATCCTGTCGCCGGTACGAACAATATTCCCATGCTCAAGTACATTTCCAAGCTCCCTTATATTTCCGGGCCAGTCATATTTCTGGAACAGTATAGCTACCTCAGGAGAGATCGTCACACTCTCTCCGCAACCTTTATTAAGGTTTTCAAGTATCGTCCTTGAAAGAGGTATGATGTCATCCTTCCTTTCACGAAGTGAAGGGAGATTTAAAGGAATGACATTAAGCCTGTAGTAAAGGTCGCTTCTGAAGGTCCCATCTGCAATCATGGACTCCAGGTCCCTGTTCGTAGCTGTAATTATCCTTACGTCAAGCGGCAGCGTCTTCGTGCCCCCGACCCTTTCGAATTCCTTCTCCTGGATCACTCTGAGGATCTTCGCCTGCATGTTGAAGGTCATATCCCCTATTTCATCGAGAAAGATCGTTCCTCCTTTTGCAAGTTCGAATTTACCCATCTTGCCGCCCTTTCTCGCACCAGTAAACGCACCTTCGTCATATCCGAAAAGCTCGCTTTCAAGCAGGTTCTCCGGTATCGATGCGCAATTCACCTTAATGAACGGCATCCCGCTTCTTTTGCTTTCCCTGCATATTGCCCTGGCCAGCACTTCCTTGCCTACCCCGCTCTCCCCCCTTATAAGTATGGTGCTGTCTGTCTTGGCAACTTTGCTGGCAAGGAAAAGGACTTCCCTGGTCTTTTCATTCGTACATACGTATTCTGAGAATGAAGGTGAGAGCTTTCTCTTCTCCAACTGGTCCTGATAATATTTCGAGATTTCCTGTGTCCTGTGAAGCTCTTCAGATAGTGCGTTCAGTTGAGTCAGGTCATTGAATATTGAGACTGCCCCCATCAGAATCCCTTCCTTGAAAATTGGAAATGATACCCCGACAGCTGATATCCCAACCGACTTGAGTTCTTCCACTATATAATGGGAGGCTATTCCGCGGTTCATTACCTTTATTGCAGTGGCGTTCGGCTCGATATCACTCAGTTTTTTCCCTATCGCCTTTTTCTGCGGAACTCCCAAAATCTTTTCATATGCCTTGTTCACGTACACGATCCTTGTTTCTAGGTCATTGATCATTACAATATCAGATATGTCATCGAGTATGTCCAGAAGGAAATTGTTGTCCCACTTGTTTATGAAATCCATGGTTATGGTATTGTATTTGCCATTCATTTGATTGCCATCCCCCCTGTGGTCTTTGAGTGCATTATAGCACAGTTTTTTTGAAACACACTTTATATTTTCGTATAAATATTGATATGAAAAAATTATGTCAGACGATTCAGACCACACAATCATATCTTCATATTCAACACTTACGGAGTAGTCTGTTCTTGACACTGCCATGTACAAGGACCCTCCCACTTCTTTCATTTAGAACCTACAATTCACCTGGATATTTCTTCTTATTAAACTTGAGTAAAATACAAGTGCAATCGAAAATACTCATCAGCACCGCATATGATTAACTCATGATATCCAGTGAATTCAGTTTTTCAAATTCATCATCAGGAATCACCGTTAAGATTGGATAAACTGGAATAAATGTGCACTACCGAGTTTTTATCCTGCTGAATTGCGGGTAAAATAGTGTTATTGCCATATTAAGGGCAGTCTCTAAATGATGGAAGGTATTCGAATCGCCTCATATTGATCCGTCAATATGCAACTGATCATAATAACCATCAATGGCATGCTTTTTGCTTATTAGTAATTGAATAAGCCGTTCAGTCAGCTGAATTTGGCAATATTGAAGGCAGGTATTAGGGGGAGATCATACAATGAAAAGCGGTTATCCTATTTCTAATGAAACTGATCTGGATATTTCAACCTTGAGCAATTTCTGCGAAATGTTCAGATCTGCTTCAAAGTCCTATCCAGACAAGACAGCACTTGTTCACGGTGACAAGTCGATGACCTATATCGAGCTTGACCTGTTGTCTGACCAGGTATCCTGGAGAATCATTGGCCTTGGCATTGAGAGTGGAAGCATAATCAGCATAATGATGGAACGTTCCATGAATGCCATAGCAGCAATGATCGGAGTCTGGAAGTCCCACTGCGCATATGTATTCATAGACCCAAGCTATCCGGAGCAGCGAATCGAATACATGCAGAGTGAATGCAAGTCCCCTCTCACGATAACTGAGACATTCTTTGAAGACCTTGAATGTACGCCTCAGGATCCTAAAACTCAGTTTAGTGATGATGACCTTGCTGTCGTCATATTCACCTCCGGTTCTACAGGAAATCCAAAAGGTGTAATGATCAGCCACAGGAACGTGGCTGAGCTCGCCAAGAGCCACAAATTCCTCAACATGGGGACGAATGATGTATGCGGCTTGTTTGCGAGCCTGTCCTTTGTTGCAGTGCTTAATGACATATTCACAATTCTGGCACTTGGTGGAACTGTGGATATTATTCCAACAGATATCCGCAAGAATATCAGAGCCCTTGCAGAACACTATAAAAGCCACAAGATTACATTCACATTTCTGCCACCTCACATGGCTTCAAAATTCATTCAGATTGATGAAGACAACACTACATTAAAGACTCTTGTAGTAGGAAGCGAACCGACACGCAACCTAAAGAAGCGGCACTATGATATTATCAATGTCTATTCCTCCTCTGAAACATGCAACTATTCGACAACTTTCCATATTGAGTATGAAGCCAGGACATACCCTATAGGCAAGGTCAAGGATACTCTCAAATGCTACATTCTTGATGAGGATGAAAACCTTGTACCGGAAGGAAGCCCTGGTGAGATATGTATTGCCGGACCCCAGGTTTCATTGGGATACCTCAACAACCAGGCTAAGACTGCACAGCAGTTCATCCGCAACAGGTTTTCAGAAGAGCCTGGTTTTGAAAGGATCTACAAGTCAGGTGATATTGTACGTATGCTGCCTGACGGTAATATGGAATATATCGGCCGAAAAGACTGGATGATGAAAATCAGAGGATTCCGTGTAGAGGCTACTGAGGTTGAGAATGCCATGCTTAAATATCCAGACGTACTTGAAACATCAGTGAAGGCATTCCAGGATGATGGCGGTACGAATGTGTTATGCGGCTACTTCATTGCGGAAAAAAAGGTTCAAACCACTGATTTCCTTGATTTCCTTAAAACATTGCTGCCAGCCTATATGGTGCCTTCAATATTAGTCCAGATGGACGACTTCCCGAGGAACTTCAACAATAAGGTGAACAAATGTGAGCTTCCTGAACCAGACCTGTCTTCCAAGAAGGCCCGCAGAAATTGAATATTGCACTGCAATTCCATTTTTGAATATATCAGCGCATGTTTATGGGCCGTCTTGCGACGGCCCATTTGCAATTGAAATCAATTCTAGTTGCAGGTAGTTCCCATGTCAGCTGCGATATATGCACCTGTTATTATGCTGGATGCATCTGATGCAAGGAACAGTGTTACAGCTGCTATTTCTTCTATAGTTCCGAGTCTTCTGAGTGCAGTTCTCTTAACAATCTGTTCCTTCACCTTTGGAATCTCAAGTGCTGCCCTGTTGATCGATGTCGGGACGTATCCCGGACAGATTGTGTTAGCTGTTATTCCATAGGGTCCCCATTCCATTGCCATTGTCTTTGAGAGGCTTACGACGGCAGCCTTAGACGAGCAATAGGCTGCAATATTCTTAGTCCCTACAAGTCCGCCAGCTGATGAAATATTGATGATCCTTCCTCCTGTTCCCTGCTTGATCATTTCCCTTGCAGCTGCAGCAGCACCAAAGAACAAGCCCTTTACATTGGTATCAAACACAGTATCAAACTCATCTTCCGACATTTCAACAACCCTTTTGGTTATACCCATTCCGGCATTGTTAACCATTATGTCGACTCTTCCGAACTTCTCTACAGCCTTTCTCACCACTTCTTCGATTTCATCCTTGATCCTTACGTCCGCTTTGATGCCAAGAGCCTTACCTCCGGCATTTTCGACTTCCTGTGCAACCCTGTCGCAATCCTCCTGATGTCTGCTGCACAGCACGACACTCGCTCCGAAATGTGCCAGAGTCATCACCATTCCGTATCCAAGACCCATGGTTCCTCCTGTCACGATAGCCACCTTACCGGTAAGGTCAAGGCTTGGCATAGGTAAAGCTGTTGTTTCTAAATCCATGATATTTTCCTCCTTGCTATGTTTTATTCAACTACATTAGCTGATGCTACATGATAGCTCTGACTATTTGTAAAGCAATTTGCATGCCAAATCGCAACGCCTGCTGAAAAGGCGAAAAAAATCCGAAATTTCATACATACCATGGAATTCTGGTGCCTTAATTAGATTGCCAAAAAATGTTAATCTTCACCAGCACCCTTTCTGTATCTTTTGTATACATTTTAAGTTGATTTAAAGGATAATTCTGTATATAGTTTATTCAGTATTGCCGAATATTCCTTTATGATCCGCAACAATCTGATACTTCAGATAATTGTTCAAAAAAAATTAATACATGGCTTGAATGATCTTTGTTCGCTAAAAGTCCATAAATCTATTGGATTCTAGAGATTTGCAGGCTATATGTCCATGTTGATCCCAAGTGGAGTATCCTTTTCTATTACTACGTGGAAATAATGAACTTAACCAGATATTTGGCGATAATTCAGCTTTATGATTCTTTCCTTCAAAGATAGCCCGAATGTTAAACTCAAGATCAACGTTTTTTTGGCACACTAATTGCTTTACCAATGTCAAGGTAATGTTCGTACCACAAAAACGTATGGGGAGGGATTCATCGGACATCAGGCAAGAAGCAAACAGGATATCATCTCTAAACTTAATTTTGAAGGAGGCAATCATGGTAGGAGTCATTGGAGTAATCGCGTCACTGGTATTATTAATGCTTATAGTCTACAAGGGGGTCGGAGTAATTCCCGCATCGATCTTGTGTGCACTCGTCGTAATCGTATCCACAGGTGGAGACATCTTCGGACAGCTTGGTACAGCATTCCTTCCTGGAACCGTCGGGTTTGTAAGTTCATACTTCTTTCTTCTAAGTACAGGCGCTCTTCTTGGGCAGGTCATGGGCGACAGCGGATCAGCCAAGGCGATAGGCAACTTCCTGATGGAAAAGATGGGTGCCAAGAACGTCATGATGATTACCTGCATAACAGCAGCAATCCTCAGCTATGGTGGAGTAAGCCTGTTTGTTCAGACTTTTACTGTCATACCTCTAGTACTTGGCATATACAGGGATGCCAACATACCAAAAAGGTTCATGGTCGGCTCATTCGTGCTTGGAAACGGAACCTTCGCGATGACAGCACTGCCCGGACTTCCATCGCTTCCCAATCTTATACCGACCCAGTACCTCGGAACCACACCGATGGCAGCACCAGTCCTAGGTATTGGAATAGGAGTATTCATGTTCGTAGCTGGTATCAGCTTCCTGAACTGGGAGCTCAAGAAATCGCAGGCTAAGGGTGAAACCTTTGAGCTTAACCACGCCACAGATGATAAGTTCCTTAACGTAGACCAGAGCAGGCCACTTCCCTCCACGCTAGTTGCTTTTCTGCCTCTGCTTGTGACCATCATGCTTATTGTGACAATTTCAGGAAAGTTCGCCGTTAAGAACAATGGCGTCAGTGTATGTCTAGTAACAGGAGCAGCACTTACATATATTCTCAACTGGAGCAGACTCAAGGACAAGATGCTCACCCTTAACGAAGGCTTCAGGTCAGCAGTAATTCCACTGCTTAACACTGCCGCACTAGTAGGATTCGGAACTGTCGTTTCAAAGTCACCAGCTTTCCAGAACTTCGTTGATTTCGCAATGGGACTCGATCTCAGTCCATATCTGTCTGCAGCTGTCGCAATAAACATAGTTGCAGGTATTACCGGTTCAGCTGCCGGCGGACTTGAGATATTCATGAAGGCACTTGGCCAGACCTATCTTGATATGGGACTGAACGCCAATGTCTTCCACAGACTGTCTGCAGTCGCATGCGGAGGACTTGACTCACTTCCCCACAACGGGGCAGTCAATACCATGTTCATGCTTATGGGAACAAACCACAAGCAGAGTTACTGGTATGTATTCGTAATAATGTGCATCATCCCGCTTGTATCAACAGGACTGATTGTTGCGCTTGCGATGATGTTCTACTAATCCAGATTGTAGCTTAGATGTGTGTTTAAAATCGCTTCCCAGGAAGTGATTTTAAACACTATTAATTTAAGGTGATAACAGTGTTTTCAAGGGGTTGATATTGATGAAAACCAAATTGACACAGATGCTTGGTATTGAGTACCCGATATTATGCGGTGGTATGTATGGACTTTCAGATGCTAAACTTGTTTCCTCAATAAGCAATGCAGGGGGGCTCGGCTTTATTGCATCAGGGCATATGACCGACACGGAAATGCTCAGGAAAGAGATTAAAAGGACACGGACGCTTACTGACAAGCCTTTTGGTGTTAACATATCACTGTTAAAGGAGTCAAAGAACGACCTGAGCCGCAATTTCATAGATGTTGTCATCGAAGAAAAAATCCCTGTAGTCGAGACTGCTGGCAATGACCCTTCAGAACTGATAGGGAGGCTCAAGTCAGGTGGAGTCAAGGTTCTGCATAAGGTTGTCACTGCCCGTCATGCAATAAAGGCAGTCGAGGCAGGTGCTGATGCGATCATACTTGTCGGATACTCTGCCGGCGGACACCCCGGCATGGAGGAGGTATGTCTTTTTGTAAACCTTCCTGAGACTATTGCAAGTGTCAAAGTCCCAGTCATTGCGGCAGGTGGTATCGCTACCGGCAAGGGAATGGCATCGGTGATGATGATGGGGGCTGATGGAGTGCTTATGGGATCAGCTTTTGCAGTTACAGAGGAGTCACTCTTCCACAGGAAGATAAAAGAAAGGATAGTTGATTCAAGATCCACGGATACAGCCGTAGTCTTCAAGACAATCAGAAACGCCTTCAGATGTCTGAAGAACGACCTTACAAAAGAGATACTTGAAAAGGAAAGGCAACAGGCCACTCCTGAAGAACTTCTGAAATACCTTAAAGGATTCGATGCCAAAAAAAGCTACCTTGAGGGAGATATTGAAAATATATTCATTCCAATAGGACAGGTCATAGGTCTGATAAACGACATCCCCACATGCAAGGTTCTCATAGACAGGATTGTATCTGAATATAATGAAATTGTAACTTAAAATTCCATAACTAACTTTAATTTGAGAGGTGAACCAGATGAATGAAGCGTTGATAGTCCTTGAGCAGGTTTCAATCATAATGCTGCTCATGGCGATAGGTTATATATCAATAAAACTTAAGATAATGACGGTCCCCTGGTATGAGGGTGTAGGCAAGTTCACTATTTATATCGCACTTCCTGCCCTTATATTCAGGACCATCACCAACCTAGGAGGCAGAAGTGCCGTACTTGGCAGCATTCCTGCGGTAGTTGCATCTATCGCACTCATACTCATTAATTTTGGAGTCGGCAAATTCGTCGCACGCATAAGCGGACTCAAAGGGAGAACAGCAGATACGCATCTCTCAGCCACTGCAATGGGCAATCTGGGCTACATCGGACTTCCCATGGTTGCTGCACTTTATGGAAATGACGGTCTGCTCATACTTTCGGTATTCATGATATTCGACGTCATGCTTAACTGGACGGTTGGAATTAACTTCATGAATCAGGACAAGAACCAGCCTGTCAACGATGTCTTAAGAGGTCTGATAACTCCGCTCAACGTAACCCTTGTGGCTTCAGTTACACTGCTCATGCTCAATATAAAGCCTTCAGGGCTTGTGTTCGATGTCATATCCGGGCTTGGGAGTACAACAAAATACTGTTCCATAGTGTATCTGGGAGCGATGCTCACAGTCGTAGATTTCAAGGGTGCACATAAGCAGGTTTCGCTGTACTTCCATACGTTGGTGAGGCTCTTTCTGTTTCCGATTCTAGTATATATGGTAGGAAGGAATTTCCTTGATCCAGTCGTCGCAAAGACACTTGCGATAATAATGGCACTGCCCACCATGCCTTCATTTCCAATATTTGCAAAGGTCAAAGGCGGGGATGAGCAATACGCCGTAAAGGTAACCTTCGTTGGAACTCTGGTTGCCCTTGTGACAATCCCTCTTGTTGTCGGAGCGATGTCAATGACCTGGATCTAGTGAGCCTTTTTTATTAACCAACTTTGTTAGCTATTTGTCATTTCAAACTGGAGATACCTCGTTCCCAGGTTGAAATTCAGATAGCTATTTTTTTGAAATTCGGCGTAAATATGTTGAGAATACCAATATCTTACCCATTTAATAAAAGAAATCATCTCGATTCATCAATCTCCAACTCCGAATGTATACATTGGAAACAAGTTAAGTGAGTACCAATGCCGTATTTTGTATAGATGATATACGTAAATTGGCTCAATTCCACAATATCTAGTTAGAATATTAACAAATTGACCACCTTTTAACGCTGGCATGATATTTGCTATATAAGATTCTGAGCAAGTAGATTGATTTTAAGGAGGAAGACTTATGTTTGAAAAGAAGCATGAAATGATAAGGAAACTTGCGAGGGACTTTGCCGAAAAAGAGATAGCTCCATTTGCACAGGAAATCGACCAGACTGGTGAGTATCCTGAAGAGCTAAGGCAGAAGATACTTAAGTGCAAGTTCCACGCTATAACCATTCCGGTTAAATATGGCGGCTGCGGTGGGGATTACCGTTCCGCTGCAATCGTGACCGAAGAAATCGCAAGGAAATGCGCAGCCTCGGTTACCCAGATAATGCCAAACTCCCTTTCAGGGTCACCGCTGATGCTTTTTGGAAATGAGTCGCAGAAGCAGAAGTACCTGAGGGGTATGGCTGAGGGTACTATGATCGGTGCCTTTGGCATAACAGAACCTGGAGCCGGCTCTGATACTGCGTCAATTACAACCACTGCTGTGAAGGATGGAGACCACTATATACTAAACGGAAGAAAATGTTTCATAACAAATGGCCCCATCTGTGATTTCATCACTGTATTCGCAAAGACTGACACTAAGGCTAAGGGAGTAAGCGGAATCAGTGCATTCATAGTAGAGTCCTCCTGGGAGGGTTTCTCCAGAGGCAAAATTGAAGACAAGCTCGGTATAAGAGGTTCCAAGACTTGCGACATCGTATTCGAAAATGTCAGGGTACCTGCGGAAAACCTGCTTGGAAAGGAAGGACAGGGTTTCAAGATCTGTATGGCGACACTTGATTCGGGAAGGATTACAGTAGCTTCACAAGGCCTCGGAATAGCACAGGGTGCCCTGGATGAAGCGGTCAAGTTCACGAAGGAGAGGATCCAGTTCGGCAAGCCGATTTCCAAGCTTCAGAACACCCAGTTCGAAATCGCTGATATGGCGACTCAGGTTCAATGTGCAAGGCTCCTAGTATACGATGCCGCATACAAGAAGGATTCCGGACAGTCATATACCAAGGAAGCAGCAATGGCCAAGTATTTTGCGGGAGAATGCTGCAACGACATTGCCTACAGGTCCCTTCAGTTCCATGGCGGATATGGGTTCATGAAGGATTACAATATCGAGAGAATATACAGGGATGCCAGAATCGTTTCCATATATGAAGGAACTTCTGAAATCCAGAAGCTCGTCATTTCAGGAATGGTCCTGGACAAGTAAAGAATTAGGAGGAAATCATGAATATCATAGTTTGTGCAAAACAGGTACCTAACACGAATGAAGTCAAGATAGATCCTGTAAAGGGGACCCTTATAAGGGATGGAGTAGAGAGCATATTGAACCCAGATGATGCCAATGCACTGGAGGAGGCCCTGAAGCTCAAGGACAACTCCAAGGATGTCAACATAACAGTGCTTTCGATGGGGCCTCCTCAGGCAGAGGAGATGCTCCGCGAATGTCTCTCAATGGGGGCCGATGAAGCGGTTCTTGTAAGTGACAGGGCGTTTGGTGGAGCTGATACATGGGCTACATCCAATACCATCTCTGCTGCGATTGATAAGATTGGCAATTTCGATATAATCTTTGCAGGGAGGCAAGCCATTGATGGGGATACTGCCCAGGTTGGCCCCCAGATAGCAGAAAAGCTTGGCATCCCACAGGTAACATATGTACAGAGCTTCACAGTCAATGGGAACGAGGTTACAGTACAAAGACAGCTTGAGGATGGTTATGAGACGATCAAGGTGAATACCCCTGTTCTCCTTACTGCAGTCAAGGAACTCAATAAGCCAAGGTACATGAGCGTTGATGGCATCTACAGTGCATACAGCAAGCCTATACCTGTCTGGGGTATCGAAGATCTTCCCATTGACAAGGAACTGGTTGGGCTTAAGGCTTCACCTACTAGAGTCTTTGCTTCATTCACCCCTCCACCTAAAGGTAAAGGAAGAATGCTGGAAGGCTCAGTGGTTGAAAAGATAGCATTTTTAATTAACGATATGTCTGAAAAGAATGTGATATAGGGAGGCTCAGTTATGGAAAATAATGTCAATGATATAAGCCAATACAAGGATGTCTGGGTGTTCGCTGAGCAAAGGAACGGACACATTTCACCAGTTGTCGTTGAACTTCTTGGTGAAGGAAGAAGAATTGCAGATGAGACAGGTTCAAACCTTTGCGCTGTTGTACTTGGAAACAACACGGGCAGCGTAGTTGATGAGCTTGCCAGATACGGTACCGATATCGTCTATTCTGCTGAAAGTCCTCTGCTTGAGAATTTCACGACAGATGCTTACACAAAGGTCATAACCGACGCCATCAGGGAATACAAGCCCGAAATCGTGCTGTACGGGGCTACCCATGTTGGAAGAGACCTGGCACCAAGAATAGCTGCTAGGGTCAATACAGGACTTACTGCGGACTGTACCAAGCTCGAAGTTGATCCTACTGACAAGAAGCTCAAACAGACAAGGCCGGCATTTGGTGGAAATCTCATGGCCACCATAATATGCCCGAACCACAGGCCTCAGATGTCAACAGTGAGACCCGGAGTCATGGAGCGTGCTAAAAGGTATGAGACAGCCAGCGCAAATGTGGTAAACATTGAAATTTCACTTACCCCTTCTGACATAAGGACCAAAGTCATTGAGATTGTGAAGAGCAGACTTAACCTTGTCTCACTTGGCGAAGCTGAAGTCATCGTCTCAGGCGGCAAGGGTCTTGGCAATCCTGAAGGTTTCACAATGTTAAGGAAGCTTGCAGATACTCTCGGTGGTGTAGTCGGTGCTTCAAGAGCTGCGGTCGATGCTGGCTGGATAGATCACTCGCATCAGGTCGGTCAGACCGGAACTACAGTCAAGCCAAGAATCTACATTGCCTGCGGAATTTCCGGTGCTATCCAGCATTTGGCAGGCATGTCGGATTCCGACATAATAATAGCAGTCAACAAAAATCCTGATGCTCCAATATTCAATGTGGCTGACTATGGCATTGTCGGTGACGTAAATGAGGTTGTTCCTGCACTTACTGATGCATTCGCAGAATTCAGGCTGCAGGCTGCAAATTAAATAATTAAGCATAGAAACCTGGCGGATCAAACCGCCAGGTTTCTGACTATCTTATATCGTGAGTTCATCATGTTCTCATATATTTCAGGAATCCATTGTCAAGGACCCTCTTCAGCCTGCCTGTATCAAAAAGGTAATCGGCATAAGGCTTGAACATCCTCTCTATAACAAGGTGCTTCTTTATTGTTCCCACATTGATGTAGAACTCATTTACAGCTGCCTTGAAGATGTCCTCCATGGTCATCGGGCGATCTATAAGGTTATATATTATCTCGATCCTCGCCATGCAGCCTTCTATGTTCTTCTTTGCGATATTCCATATTTCGTCGCTTGACCCCCTATGAGCGATAAGATACTTGCTGAACTTGAAGTTCTGTATCTCATTCAGGGTCTCAATATAGTCCGCGACTGAAAAGAAGTATGGAAGCTTCATCCCTGAAAGCACTTCAGTGCTTATTATCGCATCGCCAAGATAGATTACATCATCAGGTGTCACTATGCTCATATGAGAAGTCGTATGCCCGACTGTAGGGATAAACCGAAACTCTCTTCCACACAGGCCAACTACAGTATCCGTAAGAGGTACCCTGATGTCAGTCTCGCAGACCATATGGCTGACTCTCTCATTGATGTCTGTCATGGACAGGTACTGGTTCATGAGCTTAAGGTTCAGCACATTACTCGTAAGCAGTGCTTCAAGCTCAGGCATGGCGATGAGACAGCCGTATTTTTCCCTGAAATATGCATTGTTTCCGGCATGGTCAACATGGGCATGGGTGCATGCGATTGCGGCCACCCTGTAGCCCCTGGACTCCAAGGCTCCTTCAATCAGGCCTCTGTCTTCCTTGTAGCCTGAGTCAAGAAGGATGATATTTCCATCCCCTATTTCGTAGAAAGGCACATACTGGTCTCCAGTATCAATGACATAGGTATCGCCCAAAATATGGATTACGTTTGCTGTTTGTGCTCCTTTTGCCATATGGAATGCCATCCTCTTCTATTTCCTCTTTCTCTGGGTCTTCAGCGGCTGCTCGGCATAGTAATACTGGTAGTAGTATCCATAATAGCTGTTCTCGCTGACATCAAGGTTGTTCAGGACAACACCAAGTATCTTGGCATTGACATTCTCCAGAAGCTCCTTGGCCTTCATTGCCGCATTCTTTTAGGCAGCTCCTGATGATACGACAAGCAGATATCCGTCCGTATAATCCGCGAGAAGTTGTGCGTCTGTAACAATAAGAACCGGAGGAGTATCGAAGACAATGAAGTCATACTTATCCTTCATGTCCTCTACGAAATGCTTCATCTTTCCAGATGCCAGAAGCTCCGATGGATTCGGGGGTCTGGTTCCTGCGGTTATTATGCTGAGATTTTCCATGTTTGTCGGCTTTATTGCGTTCTCAATGGTCACTTCACCGGCAAGCAGGTTTGAAAGCCCCACAAGGTTTGACTGATTGAATATCTTGTGTATCATAGGCTTTCTCTGGTCACAGTCAATGAGGAGAGTCCTTTTCCCGGATTCGGCAGTGACTACAGCAAGGTTTGATGCAATCGTCGACTTTCCTTCTCCAGGACCTGAGCTTGTAATGCTGACAGTCTGGACGCTCTTGTCAAACGAAGAGAATTGTATATTAGTCCTAAGTGTCCTGTAAGCTTCCGCAATCGGGGATTTCGGATTGCTTACGGTTATGATATCAGTTTTTTCCATATCCTTCTCCATTGTTCCCAAATTAAATATTTTCCCTTATTACCTGGAAGAAGCTTCTCTTCACAGGCAGTTCAAAGTTCGATTCGATTTCTTTATCCGCAATCATTAGCTCCGCGTTATCGAGCGCATAGTCCTCGAACCTTTTATCGATCCTGTAAGCCTTGTCGAATGCGGCAAGCAGTCCTGTTGGTCTCTTGGTGCTGTTGTGCGCGTCAGATCCCAGGAAATTAGCTATACCATGCTGTATCATCGCAGTCGCTGTCTTCTCGGCAGCCTTTCCCGATGATCCCAGTACACTTCCGGAATTTATCTGGAACAGGCAGCCTTCCCGTATAAGCCTGTTAAGGATCCTAAGGTCATCCTGTACATACCTGTATCTTTCAGGATGGGCTATGACCGGTACCACTCCAAGTATCCCCAGCTCATATACCATGTCGAGACAGCTGTCTGACAAGCTTTCTGAAGGAAGTTCCACCAGCATGTACCTTGACCCGTTGATTCCTCGAACCGTTCCGTTCTTGTAGAGTTCTACCGCACTGTTGTCAAGAGTAAGCTCCTGGCCAGGGTAGAGTTCAATTTCAAGGCCCTTGTTCCTTATGGCTTCCTTAAGTGCGTTCATGCTTTCCAGCATCGTCTCATATCCGACCTCATATCGGCCTTTAGCATAGTGAGGTGTGACGATCATACCGTCAGTCCCTTCATTTATGCATTTTCTGATCATCTCAAAAGAAGTTTCCAGGTCCCTGGCTCCGTCGTCAAGCCCTGGAAGCACGTGGCTGTGAACGTCTAGCATTCTTTCGCCTCTTGTCTCCATTATCCTCAGCCTCCTTGGGTATGATGCCTATGACCGGCAGGTCAAGATATCTCGCTACGTCGTCTTCCGATTTTATAGTATTGTCGAGATACTCTATCACAAACACGAGTCCCAGTGACCCCATAAGCCCGATAAGAAAGGCAATCGCTATGTTCAGCTTCTTGTTCGGGCTAACAGGGGTTGTAGGAACCTGTGCCCTGTCCATTATCTGTATGTCTCCACCAGTCGGAAAGACTGCCTTTGAAGTCTCGATGAATGATCCTGATACCGCCGTGGCAATCTGTACAGCTGTTGAAGGGTCTTCGCTCCTGGCCTTTATTACCATTATCTGAGTATCTGACTGCGGTGATACTGTTATCGCAGACTGCACATCCTTAGATGTGAAACCTTCTCCAAGCCTTCTGGCAGAGTCATCTGCAACAAGCTTTGACTTTGCGATCTGGATGTATGTCTGCACGAGATTCTGGTACATGACAATATCTGAGTATACCGTCTGCTCTGTTCCCTGAGGCCTGCCTACGATAATGCTGGTCTGTGCCTCGTACACTGGCTTCAGCACGAAAAAGCTTACGATTCCAGAGCCAAGGGTGCATAAAAGTGTTATTATAACGATCAGCTTCATCCTTTTCCTTACCATATAGAAAAGGTCGCGCAGATCAAGCGTCATTTCATCTTCCATCGTTCAATTCCTTTCAAGCTTAATACATTTACTCTTCATTCTAACATAGTTCATACAAATGCGTAAACCATAAATAACTTGAAATACATGGATATTAGACATATCTCAAATTAACGTAGAATTAACATATATATGAAAACACCCGGCATCTGCCGGGTGATATGGACTTTACTTTGATTTCGCAACACTGACCTTTGACATGTACTCGAAATACTTCACAATCGCGCTATGGTCCGTATTGTCATGACCATCCGCCTTAAGCGACTGCATGATCTCCATTATCTCAGCCGTAAACGGCATCGGTGATCCGATATCATGGCCTGCATCAAGTGCATTCTTGAGGTCCTTGATATGAAGGCTCATCTTGAACCCCGGAGTGAAGTCCCCTGATACCATCTTAGGAAGCTTCGCATCAAGGACACTTGAGCCCGCGCTTCCAACCCTTATTGCCTGGTGGACCTTTTCAGGATCAACACCTGACTTCACGCAAAAGGCTATTGCTTCAGATACGGCAGCGATGTTAAGCGCAACTATCATGTTGTTGGCTAGCTTTGTGGTATGTCCGGCGCCAACCGAACCAACAAGCGTCACAGTTGACCCCATTGACTTGAGAATGTCATTACAGGAGTCAAATACACCCTGGTCTCCTCCGACCATTATTGCAAGGGTTCCGGCAACTGCTCCAGGCTCTCCTCCGCTGACAGGGGCATCCAGCATGTCGATTCCCTTCTCCTTGAGCTTCGCCGCTATACGCTTTGTTGCCACAGGAGATATGGAGCTCATGTCTATCACAACAAGGCCTGCCCTGCCGCCTTCTGCGATACCGTTCGCTCCAAGTGCGACTTCCTCCACCTGAGGTGAATCTGGCAGCATTGTGACAACGACATCGCAAAGACCTGCAACCTCCTTTGGAGAATAAGCCTGCACTGCACCTTCACTTACGAGCCTCTGAACTCTCGCGTTGTCATGGTGGTTGTAAACCACAGCTTCAAATCCAGCTTTCATGGCGTTCCTGCACATCGGTTCACCCATGATGCCTATGCCGATAAAACCAACTTTCTTCAAATTTATCACTCCCCTGTATAATCTATAAGGATATTATACAACCTTATGCATCTGGATTGCCATATTTTGACATTCCCAGAATTTTTCCTGCAGTCCACCTTGAATTATATGCCTTGCATTGGGATATGGTCATGACCAAACAAGCCATTTCACGGACCCGCGAGCTCACTCTATATCGGGGCCCTCCAAGATAACAGGCCGCGGGAAAGCGCGGCCACAATCATCAGATTATAATCCGAGAAGCTTCTTGGCATCAATGTACGATGCGATACCATCCGCAACCTTCTTGGCTTCCTTCATCGCCCTGACTACAGTCGCAGGCTCATGGACCACATCACCGCCAGCGAATACTCCTGCAAGGGTGGTCATTCCATATGGCTTTTCTCTTGTGATTACATAACCCTTGTCACTTGTTTCGATTCCAGGTGTAGTGGACACTATCCTCTTTGCTGGCCTTGACCCGATTGCAAGAAGAATGACATCGGCATCAATGACATATTCGGCTCCATCGGTCTCAACCACAAGTCCTGTCACCTTACCCTCATTTCCTGAATAAGCTTTGGGCTGTGCTGAGAACCTGAACTCGACGCCATCAGCTATCGCTCCCTCGTATTCTCCCCTTGTCGCAGGCATGTCTTTCTCGGTTCTCCTGTATGCAACTGTAACCTTACCTGCACCGAGCCTCTTTGCAGACCTGGCAGCATCCATGGCCACATTGCCTGCTCCGACCACAACCACCCTGTCGCCAGGATTGATCAGAACCTCATCAGCAGTGACCTTGCCTTCTCCGGCCATGACCACCATCCTCAGGAAGTAGCTGGCCTGCTCGATTCCGCTGTTTTCACGTCCGGGAAGCTTCAGGTCCTTGGACAGGTTCGTTCCGGTTCCTATGAATGCGGCATCGAAACCAGCATTGAAGAGTGTCTCCAGCGTGAAGCTTTCGCCGGCTGTTGAGTTTGTAATGAAAGAGACTCCAAGAGATGCTATCCTGGCAATTTCTCTCCTCACTACCTCCTTGTTCAGCCTGAACTCAGGTATGCCGTACAGGAGAACTCCCCCCGGCTCTTCCTGAGCCTCATAGACCACCACATTGAAGCCCTGCCTTGCCAGGTCTCCTGCAACCGTAAGTCCCGCAGGTCCCGATCCTATGACAGCCACCTTTCCTCTTGTCTTCGCTACTGTAGGATCGGTGATTATCCCTGCTTCATAGTCAAAGTCAGCCACAAACCTCTCGAGCTTGCCTACCCTGATCTCCTTTCCCTTCGCATGCATAATGCAATGGCCTTCACATTGGAGCTCGTGCGGGCAAACCCTTCCGCATATGGCAGGAAGGTTGCTCCTCTCTGAAATTATCCTCCTGGCCGTACCGAAGTTTCCCTTTGCTACCTCCTTTATGAATTCAGGGATAGACTGTTCTATAGGGCATCCGGTCTTGCAAAGGGGCTTCTTGCAGTCAAGGCACCTCTTTGCCTCAGCTACAGCTTCCTTAGGTGTGTAGCCTCTGTTTTCCTCTTCGAACCCGAACCTGTTGTCCATATGGCTTCCTCCTTTAAGCAGAGAGGAGAAGATCAGATCTTCTCCCCTCCGTATGTTGTTGAAATATTATACTTCCTGATCTTGCGCCACAGTGTAGTGGTGCTTATTCCAAGCTCTTTGGCCACCGCCATCCTGTTTCCGGAGTGCTTGTCAAGAAGTGCAATGATCCTTGTATACTCTCCTGCTTCGGTATATGGCCTGATCTCCTCTGCCTGTGGTGAACCATTGGATTGAATTGTACCATATTTCTGCGACTGGTCAATAGGGAAACTATCCTCTATATGGAAACGAACCAGCTCCTCTGATATTACCCTTTCAGAGCTTATAGTCACTACCTTCTCCACAAAGTTCTTCAGCTGCCTTATGTTCCCGTACCAATCGTACTCGCTCATGAGCTTTCTCGCCCCTTCGCTGAAGGTCACGCTCTTGCTTAGCTCCACTGAATATTCCCTGGTGAAGAAGTCGGTAAGCACAAGTATATCCTCCCTTCTTTCCCTGAGCGGAGGAATATGAAGAGAGAGTATGTTCAGCCTGTAATAGAGGTCCTCCCGGAACTTTCCCTGCCTTATGAGATCCATCAGGTTCTTGTTCGTCGCCGCTATGATCCTTACATCTATGGGGGTGACCTTATCGTCGCCCACCCTCATGATGTTCTTTTCCTGGATCACCCTGAGGAGCCTTACCTGACCATACAGGTCCATTTCGGATATCTCATCGAGGAATATGGTGCCCGTGTCAGCAAGATGGAAAAGTCCTCTCTTGCCTCCCTTTGAAGCACCTGTGAATGCACCCTCAACATATCCGAAGAGCTCGCTTTCAAGAAGGTTTGAAGGAAGGGCCGCACAGTTGACAGCAACGAACGGATTGTTCTTCCTCAGGCTCTCGTTGTGTATGCTCTGTGCGAACAGCTCCTTGCCGGTCCCTGACTCACCTGATATGAGCACAGTTGAGTTGTTCTTCGAATATTTCAGGGCCATATCCTTCAGGCTCCTCATCTTGTTTGAGATCCCATGTATGTCCTTGAACGTATATTTCGCGATATGACCCTTCAGGTAAATCTCCCTCTTGATCTCCGCTGCCATGTCCTCGATCTTCTCTACAGGAGAGAAGGAGAATATTACTCCCTCAAGCTTTCCGTCTACGTTAATCGGAGCGAAGTTTGCGATATAGACAGTCTCATCGTGGGTCAGTATGGTGCCGAACACCTCCTGCCCCTTCTTTACCTTTGCAAGGTCTGCCTGGTCTATCTCCGGAATGATGCTTGTTATTTTCTTGCCTATGGCATTCTTGTCCCTGGTCCTGAAGCTCTCCTCTGCATTGTGGTTGAAAATGGTTATTATCCCGTTATTGTCAGTCTTTATTATCGCATCAAAGGAATAATCGACCACAGCCTTGAATTCGGCACTCTGTTTCTTCTCTATGTCCAGGGCCATGACTATCTTCTCCGCTATTTCAAACGCCTGGCTTATGGAATCTTCAGTGGATTCCAAAAAGAGACATGGTACACCAAGCCCTTTGGCATAGGTGTTCACTATGTCTCCCCCGATCAGTGCATCAGATTTGTCCCTGACTGCCCTGTCAACTGCAGGCAGAAGGTCTTCCCTGCTTTTCACAAGGTATGTCTTTACCTCCACACCAACAATGTCCCCGAAAATCATGATATCAGTATACATGTTCTCGAAGCCTATGAAGGCAAGCTTCGGCCTTTCCTTGTTCAGAAGCTTCTTGGCCTCATGCATGAGCATCGCAATCTCCTGACCGGTGATCCTTATCTCAACCAAAGGGATCCCAAGTCCCGAATCCTTGATTATCGATGCCTGGGTACCTCTTGCTATGACAACATCATAGCCATTATCCATGGCTTTCTTAGTCATTTCAACAATATTCTCTGATTTTGAGAGCTGCATGAGGACCTCGGCATCCATCTTCTTCACGATGCCTTCTGCAAGCTCAATCATCTCAAACCTCGGTGCCATGAACGCTATCTTTGCCAAGTCCTCACCTCCCTCTTTGATTACTATAATAGAGTCCCAAAATGCTTATGTCAAAGGCAAGCTTTAGATGAGCTCCATTTCCTTGAGGATCTTCCTGAGGTTCTCTCTTTCATGTTCCTTGAGCGGTCCTACAGGCTCGTAGGAGCATCCTACATCGATTCCCTGCATCGCAAGGCCTTCCTTTATGACAGCTGGGAATGTCCCCAGGTTGAAGGCGATCCTGAGAGGAGCAAGCTTGAACTGTGCCTCGAGGGCACCTTCCCTGTCGCCTGCCATGTACTTGTCATAAATGTCGGCTGCAAGCCTTGGTGCAACGTTTGAGCATGATGCAATGGCACCTGAAGCTCCATAGCACAGGGCAGCATATATCAGGGTATCCCTGCCCATCATCACGTGGAAGTCCTTGCCCTTTGTAAGCCTCAGGTACTCCTCGGTGTTAGTCATGTCTCCTGTGGAATCCTTGACTCCGATGATGTTCTTGACATCAGCGAGCTTTGCCGCAGTAGGCGGGAATATGTCCACTCCTGTCTTCGGCTTGTTGTTGTACATTATTATCGGAAGTTCAGTACACTTCGCAATCGTCTCATAATGCCTTATGAGGTCATCCTGCGTAGGGGATATGAACATCGGGGTCAGTATGGACAGGGCGTCTACCTTGCATTCATCAGCGATTTCAGCAAGCCTTACCGCTCCCCTTGTGGTTATGTGGTTGACTCCGGCATAGACAGGAACCCTGCCCTTTACCTCGTCAACTGTGATCATGAGAAGTTCCCTGTATTCTTCGTCTGTAAGTCCATAGAACTCGCCTGTGGTTCCTGCAGGGAACACACCGTGCAGTCCGTTTGCGATCAGGTGATTGATCATCAGCCTCAATGCCTTCTCATCAAGTTTACCCTCTTTTGTCAGAGGTGTCACCAGAGGAGGTATGACACCATACGGTTTAAAATCCATTTTCATTCCATCCTTAATTACCAGGGCTTAGCCCTGTTGATATCTTTCAGTTCCTACCTGACAAGGCAAGGCTTCTTGTTATCGAACTTCCAGTCCTTTATGAGGTACTGCATCGCCATCGAGTCATCCCTTGCTCCCAGGCCCTTCTCAAGGTAAAGCTCATGGGCCTTCATTACCTTTTCCATGTCGAGCTCTATTCCGAGACCCTTCATGTCCCTGGCAATCGTTACCTCGCCATCGGCTATCTTCATTGCGTTCTTGGTAAGGTCCTGTCCGTCCTGCCATATCCAGTGGGTGTCTATTGCAGTGATGTTTCCAGGCGCCGCTGCTGCCGCGTGGCAGAACATGGCGAGTGATACATCGAAATGGTTGTTTGAGTGGGAGCCCCAGGTTAACCCGAACTCATTGCAAAGCTGCGCTACGCGCACTGATCCTGACATGGTCCAAAAATGAGGGTCTGCAAGAGGAATATCAACGCTGTGGAGAGCTACCGCATGTGACATCTGTCTCCAGTCTGTCGCGATCATGTTGGTAGCTGTCGGTAATCCTGTCCTCTTCCTGAACTCGGCCATGACCTCCCTGCCTGAGAATCCTGCCTCGGCTCCGCATGGATCCTCAGCGTATGCCATTATCCCGTGCATGTCCTTGCAGAGCGATACCGCTTCCTCAAGTGACCATGCTCCGTTGGGGTCAAGTGTTATCCTTGCTTCAGGGAATCTCTCGTGGAGAGCCTTTATCGCCTTGATCTCCTCTTTACCCTCAAGAACTCCGCCCTTTAGCTTGAAGTCCTGGAATCCGTACCTTTCCTGAGCAGCCTCTGCAAGCCTTACTATGGCTTCAGGTGTCATCGCTTCGAATCTTCTTACAGCTTCCCAATCATCCTTGAACTCATCCTCGATCAGGTAGCCAAGGTCTGTCTTCTTGGGGTCAGCTATGTAGAACAGGTAACCGAGCGCCTTTACCTTCTCCCTCTGCTGTCCGTCGCCAAGAAGTGCCGCTACCGGTACCTCCAGGTACTTTCCGAGAAGGTCAAGGAGGGCTGACTCCACTGCAGTTACAACGTGCACCGTAGTCCTCAGGTCGAAGGTCTGAAGGCCTCTGCCTTCCTTGTCCCTGTCCTTGAACTTCTCGAATATCTCATTCATGACGTTCTTGTAGTTTCCAAGGGACTGCCCTACGACAAGCTCCCTTGAATCCTCAAGAGTCTGCCTGATCTTTTCACCACCCGGCACTTCTCCAACTCCTTCATTGCCAGTGTCATCCTTAAGGATGACAAGGTTCCTTGTGAAGTATGGTCCATGGGCACCTGAGAGGTTAAGCAGCATGCTGTCATAGCCTGCTACCGGTATTACCTTCATCTCTATTACTTTTGGAGTCATTTCGCTACCTCCGCCTAGTTTCTTGTTACTTCGAGATTGTTTAGCTTCTCGTAGTACTTGACGAGTGCGGAATGGTCCTCTTTCTCATGACCGTCAGCCTTAAGGCCGAGCATCATCTCCATTACCTGCGAGGTAAGAGGAAGTGAAGCTGCCAGCTCATGTGATGTGTCAAGGGCATTTTGGAGGTCCTTGATGTGGAGCTCAATCCTGAATCCAGGGTCGAATCTTCTGTCGAGCACCATCGGAGCCTTGGCATCGAGCACTGTGCTTCCTGCAAGACCTCCCCTTATAGCCTTGTATACAAGCTCAGGATCAACTCCTGCCTTCTTTGCAAGTACAAGCGCTTCGCTCATAGCCGCTATGTTGAGGGCAACTATTATCTGGTTCGCAAGCTTAGTTATGTTGCCTGCGCCGATCTCTCCGACATAAACTACGGATCCTGCCATTGTCTTCATGATGTCGTAGCACTTGTCGAAGGTTTCCTTGTTTCCGCCGACCATAACTGACAGGGTGCCGTCGATTGCCTTGGGCTCTCCGCCGCTTACAGGTGCATCAAGAAGAACGATACCGAACTTTGCAAGCTCTGCGCTTACTTCCCTGCTTGCTAGTGGAGCAATCGAGCTCATGTCGATGACGATAGTGCCAGCCTTCGCTCCGCTGGATATTCCATTTTCACCAAGGCATACTGTCTTAACGTGAGGGGAATTCGGAAGCATCGTGACGATTATGTCAGTCTTCTCTGCAACCTCTTTTGCCGTCTCGGCACTTTCAGCTCCGAGAGCGACAAGCTCAGCGACCGCAACTGTGTTCCTGTCATTTACTATAAGCTCATATCCGGCCTTGAGCAGATTCTTGCTCATCGGCTTTCCCATTATTCCAAGTCCTATGAATCCTATCTTCATTTAATTTCACCTTTCCTTTGTATGATCGAATGTTAAGAGATTTCTCAAGGGTCAATATCCTATGTTATCGGAGCGGGGTTGAACACTGTCAGCGCATTGTATAGGCCGTACTCGTCGCTGAAGGTCTTCTTCCTTCCTCCTGCCACATCGATTATGAACTCGAAGATCTCTCTGCCCTTCTCTTCCAGTGTCTTTTCACCGGATGCAATGTCTCCTGCATTGATGTCAATGAGGTCGAACCATTTGTTCTTAAGTGCCGTGTTAGAGGATACCTTGATTACCGGTGCAACTCTCAGGTTGTATGTAGTCCCTCTTCCTGTAGAGAACACCTGGATCGTCATCCCTGATGAGAACTGCTGCGTTCCGCAGACGAAGTCCGATGCGGGGGTTGCAGCGAATGTAAGTCCGCTCTTCCTTATCCTTTCGCCTGGCGAAAGGACATCAACTATCGGGCTTGTGCCGGATTTCACTACAGAGCCCAGTGATTTTTCAATGATGTTTGCAAGTCCGCCCTGCTTGTTGCCTGGTGTCGGGTTAGCATCCCTGTCAACTTCTCCGCCTGCAAGGTAGTCGTCATACCATGACATCTCCCTCTTCAGCTTTTCAAGCACTTCAGGTGATACAGTCCTCGGTGCGAGGAGATGGACTCCATCCCTCACCTCGGATACCTCTGAGAACATGACCCTGGCTCCGGCAGCCACCAGCATGTCGGCAGCATATCCTATGGCAGGATTCGCAGTCACACCGGAAAAAGCATCGCTCCCTCCGCACTGCAGTCCAACCACAAGGCCTGATACCGGACATTCTTCCCTCTGTCTTCTGTTGAGCCTTTCGAGCTTCTCCTCGGCCTTGTCCATTATCTCGTCCATGATTTCCTGGAAGCCTTTGCAGTCCTGCAGGACCACAAGGTTCCTGTCGTCTATCTCAGTGAACAGCTTCTGCGGTGTCAGCTTCTCGCATCCGAGGGATACGGTAAGCAGCTCTCCGCCGAAGTTAGGGTTCTTTGACATGTTGAGTATGGTCCTGATGGGAATTTCGGCGTTCCTTGCGCTTATTGCCACACCGCAGCCATATGCATGGTTCAGGGCAGCCACATCATCCACATTCGGATACTTGGGGAGGAGCTCCCTCCTTATCCTGTCGACAGCCACGTTCACTACACCTTCAACGCATTGCACTGTTGTTGTTATGGCAAGTATGTTCCTTGTTCCGAAGGTGCCGTCAGCATTCCTGTAGCCCATGAAGGTCCTTGGTCCTACTTCAGGTGCAGTCCACTCGTGGTCGAAGCTGCTCGTAAGGCTTTCAACCGGTACGGCTTCCCTAATCTTCACGTTGCGCTCATTGACCCAGCTGCCTTTCGTGATATCTTCCCTGGCATGTCCGATAACCTCACCGTACCTAAGCACCTCAGATCCTGATGGTATGTCAGAAAGAGCTATCTTGTGGGCCTGCGGGATGTCTTCCATGGCAACGAGGCCGCCATCGAAGGTACTCCCTGCCCTGGCTCCGCCTTCCTTGACTATGATCGCCACATTGTCCCTGTCATTGACTTTAATATACAACTCATTCATATCAATTAAATCCCCTTGATATCCTTTACTTATGAGATTGGGGAAATATCTCTATTTCCCCAACCTTATGATGCTTATTGCAGTGTGTTACTTCTTAAGAAGTGCCTGGAACTTGAAGAAATCTTCCCTTGTTTCCTTCAGGAGCTGTATCGCATCAGCTGTCTGGTATACAGTTACAGGCTGCTTGAAGCCAGTCTCAAGGTCCTTTGCGTACTCAGGATTCTCGGATATCTGCTTAGCAATGCTGCTCATCTTCTCAATGATCTTGGCATCAGTTCCCTTAGGGAATGCGATTATGTATGGCTTTTCCATCGCGAAATCAAGTCCCTGCTCAGTAAGGGTCTTTATGTCGCCAAGGTATTCATTTCTCTCAGCTGAGAACTGTCCGAGTGCAACCATGTCGCCAGTCTTGAGGTAATCCTGGATCGTTCCGTATGAGATCGCTGCTACATCAATTCTTCCGCCAAGGAGGTTAGTTACCTTTTCAGCTGCTGAACCTACGTCAACTACCTTCATGTCGATTCCAGCCTGGTCCATGAGCATGAGTCCCTGAAGGTGTGAGTATCCTCCAAGCTCTGTTCCAAATATTATCTTGCCTGGCGTAGCTTTCGCCTTGGCAACAAGGTCAGCCGCATCTGTAAGTCCAGACTTCTTGCTTGCAACAAGTATTACACCCTTGTCAACTGCAGGTATTGCAGCTACATCAAATGCGTCATAGCCATAGTCGACGAGTCCTGCGACTTCGTTCACTATCATAGGTCCGGTGTGTGTAAAGAGGATAGTGTTTCCATCTTTTGCAGAATTCTTGACCTGTGAAGTTGCAACCGAACCGCCGCCGCCGCCCATGTTCGTTATTATCATTGTCTGTCCAGTTATCTTCTCGAAATACTTCGCAAATGTCCTTGCATTGAAGTCAGTGTCTCCGCCTGCTGAAGCTGTAACCAGAACCTCTACGGTCTTAGTTGGCCAAGCAGTCTCAGTCGGTGCTGAAGTGCCTGATGGTGCAGTCGTAGGTGTTGCCGGAGTCTTGGCTCCGCAGCCTGCAAGTACTCCTACAGTAAGGACCATTGCTGAAATGATGGAAATCGCTTTGAATTTCATTCTTTTCTCTCCCTTTTTTTGTAGTATATATCCCTTTGTAATTGGAACCAGTTTTAGTGCCTATCTCACGAGGCAGGGTTTCTTGCTGTCGAACTTCCAGTTCGGAATGAGGTGCTGCATGGCCATCGCGTCATCCCTGTCATGGCTATCCATCTTGTTATAGAGCTCATTGGCCTTCAGAACCCTGTCCATGTCTATCTCGATTCCAAGGCCAGGTTTGTCGGTGACCTTGATCTTTCCGTCCTTTATCGCTATTGACTCTCCGCACAGCTCCTGTCCATCCTGCCATATCCAGTGCGTGTCCATGGCAGTGATGTCTCCTGGCGCTGCTGCAGCGGTCTGGGCGAATATCGCGAGCGATATGTCGAAGTGGTTGTTAGAGTGGCTGCCCCAGGTCATTCCCCAGTCATTAAGAACCTGTCCTGCCCTGATTGAGCCGCTCATGGTCCAGAAATGCGGGTCTGCAAGGACTATGTCAACAGCTTTGCTTACCACAGAGTGATGAAGCTGTCTCCAGTCTGTCGCTATCATGTTTGTAGCAACCTTATGACCGGTCGCCATCTTGTACTCTGACATTATCTCCCTGCTGGAGAAGCCCTTCTCAGGTCCGCATGGATCCTCGACATATGTAAGTATCCCATGCATGTCCTTCGTGAGCCTTATCGCCTCGTTTAGCGACCATGCCCCGTTCGGGTCGATGTTTATCCTTGCATCGGGGAACTCCTTCTTCAGGGCCCTTATCGCCTTCATTTCCTCTTCTCCCTCAAGTACTCCTGCCTTCAGCTTGAAGTCCTTGAAGCCATACCTTTCCTTTGTTGCATATGCCTGCTCTACTATTGCTTCAGGAGTCAGCGCAACATTCCTTCTTATCCTGAACCATGGGTCAGCGCTCGATGATTCATCTATATATGGCAGATTGACCTTGGTCCTGTCAGATACGTAGAAGAGATACCCAAGTATCGTAATGTCTTCCCTTTGTCTTCCATCACCCAGGAGAGAGCACACAGGAAGTCCCATGAACTTTCCAAGGAGGTCAAGAAGTGCAGACTCTATTGCTGTCTCAGCCCTCACAACGAATTTCAGGTTCTTGAGGTCAAGTCCCTGGAGCCCTTCGCCATCGTTTCCTCCGGCTAGATATCCTCCTCGCTTTACAGCCTGGACAATGTTCCTGTAATCCCCTATCTGTTTCCCTATGATAAGGGGCTTGTAGCTTTCAAGAGCTTTGGTAATGTCATCTCCGCCATGGACTTCTCCTAGGCCTGTGTTTCCCGCGCTGTCTTTCATGATAACGATGTTCCTTGTGAACATCGGGGCATGTGCACCGCTTAATGTCATGGTCATGCTGTCGAATCCCGCAACCGGGACTACCATCATTTCAGTTACTACTGGAGTTCCTTTGATGTTCATATATCCACCCCTCGTCTTCTGTCCTAGTCGCCGCTTCTAAGGATCGACTGCTTTTTCCTTACTTCTCCGTATATCGTCCACAGCATTATCACTAAGGTAAGTCCCATGAATACTGCAGCTATAGGGCTTTCAAAGAATCCCAGGAAGCTGTCGTCAGTCATCATCAGGCCTCTTCTGAAGTTCGTCTCAGCCATTGGCCCGAGTACGAATCCGATGATGAATGGAGCCTGAGGGATCTTGAACTTCACGAAGTAATACCCCACCGCACCGAACAGCAGTATCGACCATACATCGAATATCCTGGATGAAAGTCCGAATGCACCTACTACACAGAGTACGAACACTATGGGCAGAAGGATGTAGTTCGGAATGCTGAGCAGCTTGACGAATATCCTTATTCCAGCGAATTCAAGCACAAGCATCAGGAGAGTCGATACAAAAACAGCTGCGAATACCGTATATACCAGTGGACCGTAATTTACGAAGAGCATCGGTCCCGGAGCTATTCCATGGATCATGAATCCGCCTAGAAGGAGTGCTGTTACAGCATCTCCAGGGATACCCAGAGTCATCAGTGGTATGAGGGCTCCGCCTATAGAAGCGTTGTTCGATACCTCAGAAGCTACGATTCCGTCAATGATTCCTGTACCGAACTTCTCAGGATACTTTGAAGACTTCTTGACTACCATGTAAGCTACAAGATTGGATGTTCCTCCGCCTATTCCAGGCAGTATTCCTATTCCCGTACCGATCAGTGCTGATATGAGGAAGTTCCACTTCTGGCTCATGAATTCCTTCATCGTGAAGCCGAAGCCCTTGATCCTTGTTACCTGTGCTATCTCCGCCTTGCCTTCGAGCTTCGAAGATTCTGCAGTCTTTATGACTTCTGATATCGCGAAGAGTCCTATGAGTACGCATAGGGTGTTGAAGCCTGAAGTAAGCTCCACAGTACCGAATGTGTATCTTAGCACCGCATCAACCGGAGCTATTCCTACAGTAGCGAATACGAATCCCACAAGACCGGAGAAGATACCCTTCAGCATCGAGTCTGTAGACAGGGATACTATAAGCATGAGGGAGAATATCGCTATCGCGAAGTATTCAACCGGTCCGAAGCTTAATGCAACCTTCGCAAGCGGAGGTGCTATGAATACTAGCGCTATAAGACTGAACATGGTTCCAAGGAATGAAAACACTATTCCAACTCCAAGCGCCTTGGCTCCTTCACCTTTCTCCTGCATGGGATGGCCGTCGAAGCATGTTGCGACGGATGATGGAGTTCCTGGTATCTTAAGCAGAATTGCCGCAATAAGTCCTCCTGATGTTGCACCGATCCATAGTGCTATCAGGACAGCCAGTCCCATTGCCGGTTTCATGCCATATGTGACCGGAAGAAACAGTGCGACAGCCATTGTTGCGGTAAGTCCCGGAAGTGCTCCGAAGAGTATTCCGATCGCTGTACCAGCTATCATGAGGATAAGTGTGCCAGGCTGCATTATGGCAACCAGACCCTGTGCGAATAATTCCATTCTTTAGCCCCCCCTATCCCAACAGTCCGGCTGGAAGCATAAGATCCAGACCAAACCTGAATGATACATAAATTATTGCTGATGTTATCACAGCTACCAGTGCATACAGCAAGTAGTTCTTCTTTATTCTGACCGGTACAAGTACCAGTATCTGAGCGAATAGGTACAATGATGACGATATTATGAATCCAAGAGGTTTCAGCAGAACTACATATACGAGTATCAGACCTACTGTGATGAGTACCGTCTTCATGTCACCCTTCTGACCAGCCTTAGGTTCCTCGTATGACGCAGCATCAAATCTCTTTGCCGAGGCTGCACCTCTCACTGTCTGAAGCAATCCCACAATGAGCATTATCGTGCTTAGTATGTATGGGAAGAAAGTCGCATCGATCAGCTTGCCTTTTCTTGGGATCTGCATAGTCATAATAAGATAGAACAGTCCGAATGCAAGCATCGAAAGTCCGACTATCAGGTCATTGTACTTCTTGAATTTCATTATTATCCCCCTTCACTACACCACATCTGGTTATTCTTTTGACAATAGTCAGATACTGTCAACCGGTTACTTCGATGTGTTGCATCGTTTACGCACCACATAATAAAGCAAGAGCCGTGCCAAAATCGTTTTCAAGTTAAAACTTTTTTACGAAAACGTAAAAACCGTGTTAAATACTGGACAAAATAGATTTCGATTGCACTCAATCAAAAATGTCCGGATTTCACCGGGTTAACTTCCATTTCATCACATTGCAAACTTCATTTCAAATTGAAATATATGTTTCATATGAAATGAACGTTTCAATTAATGAAATGTTTGTCATGTTTTTTTGATCAGTAATCGCCCCCCTCAAACAGATTCAGGCGACTGTCAGTCGCCTGAATCTGATATTCTTTCTTCAATTTCATCCCTAGTGTGACCCTTAAGCTCCCACCTCCGGATAGATCCGCACCAGATGGTGGTCGCACCTATGAAGGCAACAAGCTCATCAGAACCCGGGAACGGAACAAGCTCAGCCAACCCTCTCACGATATCAAGCTCGCTGTGTCCTGACGCAACCATGTCACGGGCATTATGGAGCTCTTCCTTCATCCTCTCTACCTGAGCCTTGCTGGCATAGGTCCCGAGCAGCACAAGGATATCCTGAAGCTTCTCCCGCTCATTGATATCCATCTGCAGCTTTGTATCCAGAAGTTCATCAGCTGTCAGCTTCTTGTATCCCTCAACCCTTGATATCTCCTGGGCATAGGCAACCTTTGCAGGTTCTGCCACATCCGGTCTGCAGATCGCCTTACCCATACGCTCCAGGTCAACCCGCACAAGTCCAAACCTCCTGACAAGAAGCCGCCTCGTCTCCGCTTCCAGCCTCTCTTCATCAGAATAAAGATTCCTCCATTCCTTACCTTTGGCATTCCTCTGCGAATAGCTTACAAGACCCGTGATTTCACTAACCGGTATCAATCCGCACACCCTCACCTGACCCTTGATGATCCTCTCTATGATATCGAGCCGCTTCACAAGCTTAAGAGCTGACTTTTTTGAAAGGTCAGGATAGACATTCAGATACCTTCCCTCCAACCCGAAATGGTCAAGGATACCTGAAACATCAGGACCCCGTTCAGTTCTCCCAGACAAGGCAAGGTATGCATCCCTTGGAAGTATGTATGCAAGCTCTTCCTGCTCTGACAATATATCTGATAACGAATCTGCCAGAGATGTCTTGGTCCACCTGGCTTTGAACTCCACACCGAGTTCCCTGCAAAGATTGTGCAGCTCTGTCTTTCTCTTCTTTTTAAGATTTTCTTTGACATATTGGTAAAGCTCCACTTTATCAGCCCCGTTTTTGAAGAATACCTATATTCTACCATTTTAAGGGACAAAAAGAAGGATGCCGCCCATAATGCGACATCCCCTTTGCTATCTGCCTATACTGAATATACGCTGGCGTGTGTGTCTCCGCCTTCTCCCGACCAGTCATAGTGGAAGAATTCTCCCCTGTTTCTGTCAAGCCTCTCGAACATGTGCGCTCCAAAATAATCCCTCTGTGCCTGAAGAAGGTTAGCCGGCAGCCTGTCAGTGTGGTAGCCGTCATAATATGAGAGTGCCGAGCTCATCGCAGGAAGCGAGATCCCGTTCCTGACTCCAAGTATGACAGCATCCCTCAGGCCTTTGGAAGCATCATTAAGCGTCTCGTTGAAGAAGCTGTCCATCATCAGGTTTGAAAGTTCCGGGTTGTTGTCATATGCCTTCCTTATGTCATCAAGGAATGCCGACCTTATTATGCAGCCACCTCTCCAGATGGTAGCGATCTCTCCAAGGTTCAGGTCCCACTTCCTGGATTCTGATGCGCTCGCAAGAAGTGAAAAGCCCTGTGCATAGGATATTATCTTGGCAGCATAAAGCGCCTTGCCAAGGTTCTCCACTATTTCAGCCTTGTCACCTTCAAAAGACTTCTCAATGTATGGAACCATCCTTGATGCCACTACCCTCTGGTCCTTCATCGAAGAGAGCACCCTCGCGTATACCGCTTCAGTTATAAGGGATAGCGGTTCTCCCTCGTCCAGTGCAGATATCACAGCCCACTTTCCCGTACCCTTCTGCATCGCAGTGTCAAGGATCTTTTCAACAAGCGGCTCGCCGTCGGTGTCCCTGGTCCTCAGTATGTCCCTTGTTATCTCAACCAGGTAGCTCTTCAGCACCCCGTCGTTCCACTTCTCGAATATGTCGCCCATCTCGTTGTAGGTGAGCTTCAGGACATCCCTCATTATCGCATATACTTCAGTAATAAGCTGCATGTCTCCATATTCTATGCCATTATGAATTGTCTTGACATAATGCCCGGCTCCTCCAAATCCTATCCATGCAGTGCAGGGCTCATCATTCTCGCCTGCCTTTGCTGATACTGCCCTGAAGATATCCCTTATGCTTTCCCAGGCTTCCTTGGCACCTCCAGGCATCAGCGACGGGCCGTAAAGGGCTCCGAGCTCTCCACCCGACACTCCTGAACCAACGAAGTATATCCCCTTCTCATAGAGATACTTGTACCTTCTCTCGGAGTCCTCGAAGTTGGAGTTACCTCCATCTATTATTATGTCTCCCTCATCCACGAAAGGAATGAGCTGCTCTATAGTTGAGTCCACAGTCGAACCAGCCTTGATCATCAGCATGATCTTCCTAGGTTTTGAAAGTGAGTTCACGAACTCCTCGACTGACATTGCAGGAACAAAATTCCTGCCCTTGCCAAGACCCTCCATGAAATCTGATATTACACTTGATGTCCTGTTGTAGATGGCAACCCTGTATCCTTTTGACTCCATGTTCCTTGCGAGATTTTCTCCCATTACCCTGAAGCCAAGTATGCCGATATCTGCCTGCATATTCCATTCCTCCTGTTTTTACGATAAATCCACCTTGATTATACCCCAAAAGGATATCAAAAAAAGGCTTATAGACAGATGTTAACAATTTTTCTCCAAAAATTCATCACTTTAAGGAAAATATTTCCACAAACCTGTAAAAAAAGCACTTCCTATGGAAGCGCCAATAAAAACCAATTCCTAACCTATTATTTCTTTCTTATGAAAAGACCCTTCTCAAGTATAGACATTACCTGGTCAACTACCGCATCCAGATCGACTTCCTCCTCATCCTGGAACATGACATATTTGAGCCCCAGGAATGTGGATACCCCCATCAGCACATACGACATCACTGATGTGTCAAGGTCTCTCGCTTCGCCATTTGCCTTGGCCTCATCAAGGCCCTTCCCGTACCTTCTTCCGAACTCCTCGTAGTAGTCCATGAACAGCCCCTTATCGATATATAGGGATTCCCAGATGATATTGTAGGCATGCTTGTTGGCCCTTACGAATTCCAGATATGACTTGAGTCCCTTGCGTTCCATCTCCATCCTCGAATCGCCCTCGACAATGTTTGAGGCGATCGCCTTCCTGATGTCGTGGTTGTACCCGAGAAGCAGATACCTGTATAGGCTGAACTTATCCTTGAAGTATATGTAGAAGGTCCCCAGCGCAACATCGGCTTCGCTGGTAATGTCAGTGATCGATGTGTTGTGATACCCCTTCTCATAAAAAAGGTTCTCAGCGGATTCAAGTATCCTGTCCATAGTTGCCTGACCACGTTTTGTCTTCGGTTTCTTTATAACATCACTCAAAGCCATACCTCATTCCAAATCAAGATTTTCATCATTCTGTCAGGTCAAAGTCGTCCCTACATACATTCTATTGATGCATCGGTTCCCTGTCAAAGTTTTTCCATTCCTTTGACTCTGAAATCACTCAGACAGCTTATCCTTACCCCACCTTATTATATTGGCAGCCCAGGCGTATCCTATCCCGGCAGCGACCATGGCAACTACCGTGCCCTCCTTTACCTTGCCTGACTCAAGCGCCATATGGAGTGACAGAATCTGGTCTATCTGACCCATATGCCCGTAGTCCTCAAGGTAAGTGGTCTGGCCTTCACACATTCCAAGCTCCCTTAGCATATTCAGGTGCTCTGACCTTTTGATATGGAGTATGGCAAGGTATCCGATGTCCGCCCTTGTAAGGGATGACTTCCTCAATGACTCATCGATGCACTTTAGCCAGTTACTCATAGAAGCTTCCTTCAGCCTTGACTTCATCTTTATTGGTTCAAGCACCCTGAGGCTTTTCCTTGATTCCTCCAAATTTCCTATTGTGACTGGTTTCTCAGTACCACCTATTTCAACCCCCACACTCCTTGAAAGGCTGCCGTCAGATATGATGTGGGATCCGAGCAACAGGTTCCTGCCAAGACCCTTTTTGAGAAGGATTGCTCCTCCCCCCGCTGAAAGGTCGAACATCATCGAAACATCGTTGTCCGTGTAATCAATGAAATCACCGTTCCTGTAACCTCCAGCAATGAGCACCGTCTTAGCTTCATCATCTGCAATCAGCATGTCATGAGCGATCTTCATTGCAGTCACCGCGGTGCAGCACCTGTTCTGGATATCCACTCCCCAGGCATTCCATGCCCCTATCCTTTCCTGTATGTAAAGTGCAGTCGTTGTCAGCGGATACTCCTTCCATTCTTCACCGATTGAAATGATGATATCTATGCCCATGGGGTCAGTCCCCGTATTCTTAAGGCAATCCAGGGCTGCAAGGGCCCCCATTTCCTGTGTGCCATCCTCAGGTCCGTCGCCGGGCACGTATTTCCTCCTGATTCCAAGCTTCTCAATGACAGCAGCCTCGGTCCATCCACCCTTGGTAGCCTCAGCTATTCCCTTAGCTGTCACGATTCCCTCAGGAACATAGATCCCGGTACCCACGATTCCCACATTTTCCTTCATCAAGTCACCTCCAGAACTTCAGCCAGCTTACTTTTTGCTTCTTTGTTATAGTCTACCATTTTATTGGCGGCCAATCGAATGGAAAATGCAGCCCCATTACAATTCAGTCAATATTTTAACAATGTAAAGCTTTTATGACAGAAACCTAAACCTTCAAGGATCTTATTCCGCAAGAACTGGATGCGAGGAACATGAAATCAAGCAAACCCGTCAAAACATGATATTACCTTCATGTTTTTATGATTCCTTGAATTTTCATTGGAATACACCTCTATTCATTGCCTATCCACTAATATTTTAACGATAATTTTGCATTTATGTCTTTTGCGCTATTTTCATATTCTTAAGCTGGCGGACCTTGCAGTGAGTCCGCTTATGAATCAACTATAATTCCATAAATTTTCCAGCATCAAATCACTCTTTTTTGAATAAATAAATATTTAACAATTTTCTATTGCAAAACTGAATAACTCTGGATATAATGAACTCAATATGAAAGATCATTCATGTTTAGTGGAGCGTCTTATCAAATTATGGAGGGAAGAAATGAAAGGTTTGACAGTGAACGAAATCAAGGTCGGTGACACCGCCTCATATCAGAGGACAGTAACAGAAGCTGACGTGGCTATGTTCGGAGGAATATCCGGAGACCTCAACCCGGCACATTTCAACGAAGAATACGCCAAGGAGACCATATTCAAAGGCAGGATAGTGCATGGCATGCTTACCGCATCCTATTTCTCGACAGTGTTCGGAACCTACCTTCCAGGACCGGGAACCATATACCTTGCCCAGGACCTGAAGTTCCTTAAGCCGGTAAGATTCCACGACACGATCAAAGCCGTCGTCACAGCTACTGAAATCAACGCAGAGAAGAACAAGGTCACTTTCGAGACAGTCGCATACAATCAGAACGGCGATGTCGTGGTAAAGGGCTGTGCAACTCTCATGCCGCCAAGATAGGAGAGATAAGATGGATTTTTTACTTAATGAAAAGCAAAAGATGATGCAGAAACTGTTCAGGGACTTCGCGATCAATGAAGTGAAGCCTCTGGCCCACGACATTGACGAGGAAGAGAGGTTCCCGGTTGAAACCGTCGAGAAGATGGCTGAGATAGGCATGCTTGGAATCCCATTCTCATCGGAGTACGGCGGATGCGACGGGGACAACCTTTCGTACGCAATAGCCGTAGAAGAGATGTCCAGGGTGTGCGGAACCACAGGAGTAATACTCTCAGCACACACATCCCTTGGCGCGAGCCCGATCTCCGCCTTCGGAACACCTGCCCAGAAGGAGAAATACCTGAGACCCCTCCTGTCGGGAGAAAAGCTTGGAGCCTTCGGACTTACCGAGCCAAATGCAGGATCTGATTCAGCAATGCAGGAATCAAAGGCTGTGCTTGACGGCGACCACTACATCCTGAATGGATCGAAGATATTCATAACGAACGGTGGCTACGCTGACATATACATAGTCTTCGCAATGACTGACAAGGCAAAGGGAACCAAGGGAATTTCAGCCTTCATAGTTGAAAAGGACATGCCAGGCTTCAGCATCGGAAAGAAGGAGCTTAAGCTTGGAATAAGGGGAAGCTCGACAACAGAGCTCATATTCAAGGATGTCAGGGTTCCTGCTGAGAATCTCCTCGGAAAGGAAGGCATGGGCTTCAAGATAGCCATGCAGACACTTGACGGAGGAAGGATAGGAATAGCTGCACAGGCTCTAGGCATTGCCCAGGGAGCGATTGACGAGGCGGTAGAGTACGTCAAGCAGAGGAAGCAGTTCGGAAAGCCAATATCCGCATTCCAGAACACACAGTTCGCACTTGCTGACCTTCAGACCGAAACTGATGCGGCAAGGCTCCTTACCTATAGGGCGGCATTCCTCAAGGATGCGGGACTCCCCTATTCAAAGGAAGCTGCAATGGCAAAGCTCTATGCTTCAGAGACAGCTTCAAGGGTAACAAACAAGGCTATCCAGCTCCTTGGCGGATATGGCTACACAAGAGAGTATCCTATAGAGAGAATGTACAGGGATGCTAAGATTACCGAAATATACGAAGGCACTTCTGAAGTCCAGAGAATGGTCATCTCTGCCTTCATTCTGAAATAGGACGGGTGAATAATATGAATATAATTGTTTTGCTTAAGCAGGTACCAGATACCACAGAGATGAAGGTCGACAAGGAGACAGGAACACTCATAAGGGCAGGCGTGCCGACAATAACCAACCCGGACGACCTTGCAGGCTTCGAGGCCGCATTAAGGCTCAAGGACAAGATGGGTGCAAAGGTGACAGCGGTCACCATGGGGCCTCCGCAGGCTGAATCCATGCTCAGGGAGCTATATGCGATGGGAGCTGATGATGCTGTACTCATAACCGACGCGAAGTTCGGCGGTGCTGATACATGGGCAACATCCAACACACTTACTGCCGTTCTCAAGAACATGAGCTATGACCTGATCATCGCAGGACGACAGGCAATCGACGGAGACACCGCACAGGTGGGACCGCAGACCGCTGAAAAGCTGGGGATCCCTCAGATAACCTATGTTGAAGATATCATCGGAGTGAATGACGGATACATCACTGTCAAGAAATCACTTGAGGACACCTATGAGGTCCTCGAAGCGAAGCTTCCAGTCCTTATAACCACGTTGAGCACCATAGCGAAGCCAAGGTACATGAGGGTAAGAGGAATCTCTGACTGCTTCAAGAAGGAGATCAAAAGGATCACGTTCAATGATATTGAAATAGACCCTGCGATAATAGGACTGAAGGGTTCACCTACAAAGGTCAGGAAGACCTTCACGAAGGAAGTCGGGACCACATCACAGATGTTCACACTGAACGCTGAAGATTCAGCGAAGAAGATTGCTGAGCTCCTCTTTGAGAAGCAGTACATACTGAAGTAAGGAGACGATATGATGAATATTAAGGAATACAAGGACATATACGTCTTTTGCGAGATAAGGGACGGCAAGATCCATGACGCTTCCCTTGAACTCCTCGGAGAGGCAAACAAGCTGGTATCGGGCAGGCCGAACCTTGACTACAAGGTCGTCGGAGCAGTTATAGGCAACGTTTCTGATGAAGCTCTTGAACAGGCAGGACACCACGGCGCATGGAAGGTAATGAACTTCAGGAATGAAGGTATAACCCACTACAGCACTGAAATATACACGACTCTCCTGTCAAGGATGATTGACGAATCAAAGCCTGACATCCTCCTCATCCCAGCAACGGTTCTCGGAAGGGACCTTGCCCCGAGGCTTGCAGCAAGATGCGACACAGGACTTACAGCAGATGCCACGAAGCTTGAATTCGACCCGGAGAACGAGAACAGTTCCCTCCTTTATGTCACAAGACCGGCATTCGGTGGAAACCTGTTCGGCACAATCGTATGCGAGAACACCAGGCCACAGATGACTACAATAAGACCTGGAGTCATGGAGCCACTCAAGTCCGATGCTGCAAGAGAATTCACTGTTGAAAAGAAGGACGTTGAGATCTCCGGTATAAAGGAACTTGTGAAGGTGCTCGAAGTAATACCAAAGCCCCACAAAGGCGTTGATATAGCAAAGGCAGACCTCATAATATCCGGAGGAAGAGGAATCGGAGACAACTTCAAGATACTCAGGGAGGTTGCTGACAAGATCGGCGCTGAAGTCGGAGCATCAAGGGCCGTTGTCGATGCAGGAATCATGGAGAAGGATGTCCAGGTAGGACAGACAGGAAAGACAGTAAGGCCTAAGGTATACATCGCCTGCGGAATATCAGGAGCAGTACAGCACGTGGCAGGTATGGAGAAATCTGACTTCATAATAGCCATAAACAAGGATCCCGGAGCTCCCATCTTCAAGACCGCCAACATCGGCATACTTGGAGATGCACTGGAAATCCTTCCACTCCTCGCTGAAGAGATTGAAAGGATAAGACAAGAGGTCAAGAAAGAGAACGCTTAAGCCAAGATAAGCAGTCTGAAAAACTGCACTGCCATACATTCCATGAAGCGAGAGAAAGTCATTTATGATATCTCTCGCTTCTATCATTAATATATCACAACAGAAAATCATCCCGTCAGTTCTCAGGGTAATGTTCTCTAAGCTTCAATAGATATCATTTGAATATGCCATATTGGTCTCATTTCAACTTGAACATGATCGTTGTAGTGTGGTTGACCCTCCATGTTTGATTAACCGGACTAAATAAAGACTTAACATCGGAAAATCGCTTATTGATCAGTTTCATGATCTAGAGTGAGAGAACGCCTGAAATTTCAGGCGTTCTTTGCATTCCATATTCTCATCATGTCACTAATGTCATCTGACAGGCTTCTTGCATCCTCTTCCCTTGTAGCCCAGCTGGTGCAGAACCTTACTGCGCTATGGCCTTCATCTGCCTTCTGCCAGAATGAGTAGGCATATTTCTCACCAAGCTTCTCAAGAACCTCATCAGGTAGTATCGGAAACTGCTGGTTTGTCGGAGTATCTATGAGGAAACCGCAGCCGGCTTCCTTAAGTGCTTCCTTTATTATCGCCGCCATCCTGTTGGCATGGGCAGATATCCCGAAATAGAGTCCATCCTCGAACAGGGCAAGGAACTGTACACCAAGGAGCCTTCCCTTTGCAAGGAGTCCGCCCTTCTGCTTGATGATGTACCTGAAATCTTCCCTGATACGTTTATCCTTAATTACAAGGGCTTCGCCAAACAAAGCGCCAACCTTGGTCCCACCGATATAGAAAGCATCGCAGCATTCCGTTATTGTCTTAAGGTCAAGGTCGTTCCCTTCACAGGTGAGTCCATAGCCCAGCCTTGCACCATCCAAATAGAGATATAGTCCACATTCTCTGCAGACCTCGCTCAGCTCCTGAAGCTCCTTTTTACTGTAAACAGTACCAAGCTCAGTAGGGTTTGAGATGTAGACAAGCTTTGGCTGAGCGATATGCTCATGGGTAACGTCGTTGACATGGGCAAGATGAACCTTCCTGACTGCCTCTGCCGTAATCTTGCCATCAGTAGACGGAAGCTCCATTACCTTATGTCCCGTTGATTCTATTGCGCCTGACTCGTGGGTGCTGATATGCCCTGAAGCGGCTGATACCGCGCACTGGTGTGGTCTTAGCGCAGCTGAGATAAGAGTCAGGTTGGTCTGTGTGCCGCCGACAAGGAAATGGACATCTATATCCTCTGTCCCGCACAGCACCTTTATGATATCTGCAGCCATTAGGCAATACTCATCCTCACCATACCCTGGCGTCTGGACCATATTGGTGTCAACCAGTCTATCAAGTACAGATGGATGCGCACCTTCGCTGTAGTCATTGTTGAATCTGATCATGTCAATTCCCGCCTTTTCAAGCCCTTAGAGGGCATTCTTCTCAATTATGAACATTATATCACCATATCCCTTCCCATTTCATCATGATTTGACCTGATAAGCTGACTGTTTTATTATTATCCCTTATCAGCTACAATGTATTCATGTGCAATATGAATAAAGCCCCGGAGGATGGAACTATGGATAAGCTTATAAGATACGAACATGCAGCCCAGTACTACGAGACAGACATGATGGGAGTCATACACCACTCGAACTACATAAGGTGGTTCGAGGAAGCAAGGGTGGACCTTCTTGGTAAACTTGGAATGCCTTACAGGGATATGGAGGACCAGGGGCTGATCATTCCAGTCCTGTCAGCTTCAGCTGAGTACAAGTCCATGGTAAGGTATGGGGACACCGTATACATTACCCCGAAGCTTATAAGCCTGACACCGGTGAGGATGACCATGGAATATACTGTTACAGACAAGATTACTGGAGATATACGGACCATAGGCTCCACAAGCCACGCATTCCTCAACAGTAACCTGAAGCCAATTGCAATCAAGAAGACACACAG
Organism: Youngiibacter fragilis 232.1; assembly: GCF_000495435.3. Lineage (GTDB taxonomy): Bacteria > Bacillota > Clostridia > Clostridiales > Clostridiaceae > Youngiibacter > Youngiibacter fragilis. The sequence continues at coordinate 52,510 of NZ_AXUN02000090.1, forward strand.
GGATATTTATGAGCTGCTGCTTGAAGCTGTCGGAAAGGACCTGTTCTGAAAATTAATGCCGCAGCTTATAGCTGCGGCATCCTCATTATGCGTTGTATGCTTCTTCTACAAGGTCTATGAGTTTAGAATCCGGCGCAAGCGAGCTGTATTTGATGAGCGCTTCCCTTACTCCGTTTTCCTTCACGAAGTTATTCAGCTCCAGGCTTTCCCTGTCGCTCTCAGCCCTGAATCTAAGCGCGGCCGCTATGGCCTTCGCTATGCTCTTTGGTTCGATTCCCATGTCGAGCAGTCTAAGTGCAGGATTCACGAACCTGTCATACTTGGATATCTTCCTTAAAGGAGACCTCCCGACCCTCTCCAGGTCGTCAGAGATGTCAGGATTCTTAAACCTTCCAATTATTGTATCTACATATTTTGCATGCTCTTCCTTGTCAAATCCGTAATAGCCTGTTATGTACTGAGACGTCTCATCGAGCACCGCTCTTACTGAAGCCTCTATTTCAGGGTCTCCTATGGCATCAAACACCGTCGTGAATCCCTTCTGCGCACCAAGGTATGCTGTTGCAGCATGGCCGGTGTTGACAGTGAACAGCTTCCTCTCAATGTAGGGAATCAGGTCATCCACATAATGGACTCCCTCTATCTTAGGATGAGCTCCTCTCAGCTTCTTCTCTTCTATGACCCATTCAAAGAACGGTTCAACCTTGACATCAAGAAGGTTTGCGTTGTTCTGTGCAGGTACTATCCTGTCAACCGCCGAGTTGGGGAATCCAATCGCAACCTCTGCAATACCCGTCTCTAGCTCACTCAGGTAGCCATAAAGGGCTTCCTTCAGCGTATCTGTAGCACCGATCGCATTTTCACAGGCGATTATGTTCAGAGGTTTTACATCCTGTCTCGAAAGCCTTTCCTTTATTCCTTCAGCTATGGTTTTCGCAACTATCGGGACAATTGACGGGCCTACGGCTGTGGTTATGAGGTCCGCTTCCTCCACGAGTGACTTGAGCCTGTCAGCTTCCTTGACATTGTGCACCGCATCGACTCCATCCACATGGATCACCCTTCCTGTAGGGTCAGCGATGATGACATCATATTCCTTCTTTGCCTTGATCTCATCAATCAGGGTGTCGCTGATATCAGCGAATGTAAGCTCATATCCGTTCTGCCTCAGGATAAGGCCGATGAATCCCCTTCCAATGTTTCCTGCACCAAAATGAAGCGCTTTCATCATTCTATCCCTCCCAGGAGTGCCAGTATCTCATCCTTTGACTTTGCTGCAACTATCTTCTCCACATTCTCCATATCTGAGCAGAGTATGGCGATATTTGACAGTATCTCTAGATGAGTGTTGTCCTTGCCAGCGATTCCAAATATCACCCTCGCTTTTTCTCCATTGAAATCCACGCCGTTTGGTACCTGGATTATGCTGATGCCGGATTCCAGAACTTCATTCTTGGCATTCTCCGTTCCATGAGGGATCGCTATGTCGTTGCCGATGTAGGTTGTGCTGATTTCTTCCCTCTTGAGCATCTCTTCGATGTATTCTTCCTTTACGTAGCCGTTCTTTACCAGAAGTTCACCGGCCATCCTTATGGCCTGGTCCTTGGTTGCGATTTCCTGATTCAACAGGATCCCTTCTTCTCTTAATATACCGCTCATATTCTACCTCCATATTCTCTTTATGATATCAGAATACGCCGCTTCAAGTGTCTTTTCAACCATGGCGAGCATCCTGCTTCGGTCAGCTTCTTCGTATGTTTTCCTGATGTCCTTCTCAAGCAGTGAAACACTTAACGCACTTACCATTTCAAGTCTTGGTCCTGTAAGCAACTCAGGTGTAAGGAGCAGCAGGAAGGTTCCGGACTCCATCATTTTCGAATCCATCCCCTTGACCTTTACCTTAGCCTTGTTCCTGTAAATCCTGAATATCATCCTGTCAAGACGGCTGTTCCTGCCATGAAGGAGCGTGATGTCTGATTCCGGAATACCGCTTCCAGTTGCATTTTCCTTTTCCAGCAGCATTGATATGGACTCATTTGCAGTATCTGTGCCAAGCAGAATCATGAGGTCGCCTTCTATACCACGCAGAACGGAACTGATGTCACTTCCGTCTGTCTCACTTATCGCGAATCCTTCGAGTATCTCCTTGACAGCCTGCCCTGCATCTCCTACTATCTCTATTGTCTTAAGGAGCCCCTGTTCAGACAGCTTTGATTCCTTCACTCCTTCATCCCGTTTCCTCGTGGATGACAGGAGCTTACGGTTGATCACCTTTTCCAGCTTAAGCTCATCCTCCGATGAAAGCATGGGATTAACAAGAATGTACTCAAACCCTGCATCATGGATCCCAACTGTTGAGATTATCAGGTCGAAATCCTTCGGATCCATCTTGTGCAGCTCCCTTATGGAACCCTGCTCAATTATGGTAAGCTGCGGGAATTTCATGAGGAGCTTCTTCGTAAGCATCCTTGATGTGGCAAGTCCGCTGGTACAGACAACAAGAGTAGCGACCTTTGGGACTTCCTTGAATTCCGTTATGGCTGATGCGAAGTGAAGTGTCAGGAATCCTATCTCATCCTCGCTGAATTCAAGCTCCGGGAACTTCTCCTTGAGTACGGTACCAATGGTGCCGAACAGGACCGAGTAGTCCTCCTTGATCTCCCTCTTGATAGGATTAGGAACGAAGACACCTTCCGCTATCCTGTTGAAAAGAGGTTCAAGATGAGATACGAGTGCGTCAAGGAACTTCTTGTCCTTGCTGAAGAAATAACCGGTTGTCCTTGTGACATCTTCGATCAGCACGCTTGCAAGGCTCGTGAGCCCAATTACATTCTCTATGTCGGTTTCACTGATCCTCTTTGCGCTTCTTAAGACCGAAGCCAGAAGATATGCCTCATCTTCAGGAAAGTTCATGCCAAGCTCTTTCTGAAGGCTCTTGAATACCAATGAAGCTGCAGTCTCTTCAGGTCCATCGCCATGCTTCTTCCTGTCCACAGGGTTCCCACCCTTAACCCTTTCAACAGACATGTAGGTATGAAGCATGACTTCAAGAAGTGAGAGGTCAGTAAGCCTGTAAGGCAGATCCCCTGTCTTTTCAAGCACTATGACCTCGATTCGCCTGAGAAGTCCCGGATCGAATATCCCGAGAAGCTTTTCCTTCGGGTCTAGCGAAAGGAATTCCCCTTCCTTGGAAGAAAAGACCTGCATATGCTCCATTCGACTCATTGCCATATTTATGAAGGCCATCCTCTTGTCCTTTTCGCGGCCTTCCAGTTCTACCCCATAGCCCCTTTTCCTGATAAGTGACAGTCTTGTGTTCCTGATCTCCTCCTCGAAACGTTCGAGGTCATGCTGAAGTGTCTTGCTTGACACTGAAAATCCCTTTGACAGAGTCATTGTCTTCAGCGGGTCTCCGGATTCAAGCAGCTCATGGAATATGAAAAGGCTTCTTTCGCTTCTCCCCAACTCATAATCGGAATAGGCCCTTATCTCATCCTTAAGTCTCTTCAAACCTTCTTCGCTTCCTGTGAGCCTTATGCCCTCACTTGCCTTCTTCTCGAGAGCAAGCCCGAATTTTGCCAGAGTATCTTCCAGCATCTTCACTTCTCGCTGGATGGTCCTCGTTGAAACATCAAGCTTTTTTGCCAGACTCTGTATTGAAACAAAGAGGTGCTGTGATTCCAGAAGGATCCCTGACATGGACCTTTCACGGCTTGTTATATACAATCACAGCACCTCCCCTATTCATTTATGTACGTTACTTATAATATTACTTTGATTTCTTCAGCTCTTCAACGATTTCATCATATCTTGGGCTTCCGAGGAAGTTGTCCACCGATACGTGTATCGCCTTCGGAGACTTCTGTGCCGCCCTTTCTGTGAGGTCCTTGTGTGTCACTACAAGGTCAACATCATCAGGAAGGTTTGTTATTGATGTATTGGTTACGATAATATCAAATCCTGCTTCCTTTACCTTCTTCTTGAGTATGGAAGCTCCCATGGCTGATGATCCCATTCCTGCGTCGCAGGCAAATACTATCTTCTTGACATCCTTGTATGATTTTGCAGCTCCCCCTATAAGTCCTGAAACGCTGCTCTTCTTTCCCTTCATGTCTTCCATCTTTGAAACTGCAGTTTCAAGGTCTTCTTCCTTCTGCTTTGATCCCTTAAGAAGGATTGAAGCCACTACGAAGGATACAGCCGCTGCTACCGCTACTCCAAGGAATACTCCAACGAAGTTGCCCTTAGGAGTCATAGCCGCATATGCGAAGATCGATCCTGGTGATGGTGTAGCGACAAGTCCAGCTCCAAATATGGTGAATATGAGTGTTCCTGACATTCCGCCGGCGATTACCGCAAGCAGAAGTATTGGTTTCATGAGTATGTACGGGAAGTATATCTCGTGTATTCCGCCAAGGAAGTGGATGATTGCTGCACTTGATGCAGAAGCTTTTGCTACGCCTCTTCCAAAAAGCATGTAAGCAAGCAGTACTCCAAGTCCCGGTCCTGGATTCGACTCAAGCATGAACAGTATGGACTTTCCATTCTGCGCTACCTGCTCTACACCAAGAGGCCCGAGTATTCCATGGTTGATGGCATTGTTAAGGAACAGCACCTTCGCTGGTTCGATAAATATGTTGACAAGAGGAAGCACTCCCATGCTCATTATAAGGTCAACGCCTGATGCGAGGAAATTGCTGAGCGCCTCAACAGCTGGTCCTACGACTACGTATCCGAGTAGTGCCAGAAGCGTTGCAAGTATGCCTGCAGAGAAGTTGTTGATGAGCATTTCGAATCCGGCTTTTACCTTGCCTTCAAACATCTGGTCGATCTTCTTGATAAGGAATCCGCCGAAAGGACCCATCATCATCGCTCCAAGAAGCATCGGTATCGACGATCCTACGATGACACCTATCGCTGAAGCTGCACCGACAACTCCGCCTCTCTCACCATATACGATCTTACCACCTGTATAAGCTATAAGTATCGGCAGAAGATATACAAGCATCGGCCCGACCATCTTTGAAAATTCCTCGTTCGGAAGCCAACCGGTAGCGATGAATAATGCAGTAATAAGTCCCCATGCGATGAATGCTCCAATGTTCGGCATGACCATTCCACTTAGGAATGTACCGAACTTCTGGACCTTGGCTTTGAAACCGACGTTCTGGTTTTCCATTTCTGTTCCTCCTAATTATTAATTTGATATTAAGATATTGGATAATCCTTACATCCTCATCTTATTACGTTTTCATTTGAGAAACAATCAAAAGAAACCTTCCGTTTGTCATGCATACTGCGACAAACGGAAATTTACAGAAATAACCTCCCAATGAATCCCTCCATGATTCAGAAGCTTCAAAATATATACTATGATACTCCACTATATTTATAATATTCAGAATTCATGTATTTGCATTGAACTATTTATTACCATTTTGTGACATAGGCATATTATGCCCTTTATCTTATTCCGGATAGCAGCGTACCAACAATAAAAGGAGGAGCACCTGTCTCCTCAGACAAAGGTGCTCCTCCCGCTTCTCATCTATAGTCAGCCCTTCCATGCCGGCAGGCTGATTTTTACTGTTGTCCCTTTTCCGTCTGTACTCTCTATTCCTATGATCCCCTTGTGGGCTTCAACAAGGGCTTTGGAGATCGTAAGGCCTATGCCTTTCCCACCGGTCTCCCTGCTCCTTGACCTGTCACTCCTGTAGAACCTTTCAAAAACGAATGGAATGTCGTCACTGCATATGCCAATACCATTATCGGATACCGTCACAACTGCCGATTCACCTTCAATTTTCAAAGCTACCGCTACATGGCCTCCGGTGTTGGTGTACTTCAGGGAGTTCGCAATGATGTTAATGAAAACCTGGTTTAGTCTGTCACTGTCACCCTTTGTGATTATTCCTTCTTCAATGTCAGTGGTTATGTTTTTTCCATCAGACACAAAAAGCGGTTCGAAGTTCTCCACTACATTCGCAATAAGGCCTGAGAGGCTGATTTCCTTCATTGCAAGGCTTATCTCACCACTCTCCATGTATGAGAGGTCACCAAGGTCCTTTATGAGATTTGTAAGCCTCCTTATCTCATCCTGAAGCAGAGTAAGCCTTTCCGGCGTAGGCTCCCAAACTCCGTCTATGAAGGCTTCAAGATGGCTGTTCACTGTTGAAAGCGGGGTCCTCAGCTCATGGGCGATATCCGATGTGAGCCTTTTCCTCAGGCGCTCCTGCTGTTCAAGTCTGAGCGCCATGTTGTTTATCGACCTTGACAGTTCATCGAGCTCGATTGTTTTCGTCTCGACGTCCATTACTCCTCTGAAGTTTCCTTCTTCAATATATCTTGCATTCTTCTGGATGGAATAGATGGGATCAAGGAACATCCCTGAAACCCTGCTCCTCAAGAAAAAGCCTATAGCCAGTGAAATACCTGCAGCAGCAAGGTAAATGAGGTTTATCGTTATGAGGAACTGCCTGTCCGGTGAAGCTGAAAATATGCTTCTCGGTCTTCCGATGACGATACTTCCCTTTCCGGTTTCAGGCGAACCGTAAGAGTATTCCTTGTATTCGAATTTCTCCAGATCCATGTAGTCTGACCTTCCAGGTTCACCTGTCACATCAGATGGCTCCCTTGTGCTCATAATGACATTACCCTCTGAGTCCTCCATTATTACCTCTGCAGACATGGTAAAGGCATAATGTTCTATGCTCATGAGGTCTGTCTCATCAAGAAGCCCGTCCTCATGCAGAAGTTCAGTTGCATAGTCAGCGATTGCAATGTCTTCTGACTTCTGTGAATCTCTCAGATACATGGTGAAGAAGATGTTCATTCCGATATTCGAAAGCACAGTAATAAGAAGCACCGATGTCATGGATACCAGCGCGAAATATCTTCCAAGCTGCCTGCCTATCCTGATCATTTCTCACCCCCCTGGAATTTGTACCCTACACCATAGATGGTGAGAATGTAGGTGGGGTCGCGGAAGTCGTCCTCAATCTTCTGCCTCAGGTTCTTGATATGTGTGTCTATGGTCCTGTCATAGCCTTCGAAATCAAAGCCAAGTGCCGCGCTCACAAGCCTTGCCCTTGAAAACACCTGACCTGGGTACTGTACCAGCGCATGGAGTAACTTGTACTCATTTGGAGTGAGGCTTACCTCGATTCCCTTCTTGGTGACAGTGCGCCTCATGTTATCAAGGACAAGGTCCCCAGCCCTGAACGAGAAGATTTCAGACATGCTGCCCTTGTTCCTGGTCCTTCTCAGTATCGCATTTACCCTTCCGACAAGTTCCCTTGGACTGAAGGGCTTTGTCAGGTAATCGTCAGCGCCCAGATAGAGTCCCTTCACCTTATCCTCCTCTGAGGTCTTGGCAGTCAACATAAGGATGGGAATGTCGGATTTCTTCCTTATTTCCCTGCATATGTCTTCACCAGAAATGTCAGGGAGATTCAGGTCAAGTATAAGGAAATCAGGTTCCAGCTCATCAAACATCTCAAGTGCCTTCCTGCCCCGGTCCGCGGTGAAAACCTCGAAGGAGTTCTTCTTAAGGTAATCTCCGACCACCTGAAGTAAGTTCTGCTCATCATCTATTACAAGTATCCTCTCAGCCATCAGATCATCCCCATTCCCGTCATGATTGTATTATATCAACTTCTGACCAATTACACTTAATCTATGCTACCAAATATAGCCCTGTATTGTGAAGATTTGGTGAAGGTGGGCAAACTTTAAAAGAATAGTCAATTCCACCAGTTACAGAAAAACTGGTATAAAAACAGGGATCCCAAAGAATCCCTGAATAACTGTTTGCGCTACAAATAATGCAGCAAGATTTATGAACATCCATCTTGAAATTCAAATCATGAAACCTTTGTTATCACTTCGTGAAAAATGCAAAAAGGATGACACCCGCAATCAGGGCAATAACCGTAAAGATTCCGACAGCTTTGTCTTTAGCCCCTTTTCGCAGGCCATCATAAGGCAGCCTGCCCTCAATATTCTGGGAGTGCTCCTTCGCGGCATCGTGTGATTCGAACTTACCCTGCTCGTTGAAGTTGTACATATCGCTATCTCCTTTCTTATCTAACAGCTCTCTTTTGTCATAACATGGTTTTTACGCAAGACCTCTTTATCGCCTGATAAAAGCCCCTGAACCATATGTATGCTAACCTGCATTGCCGTACAATCTAATTATATCACATTGACAATAAATGGTGAAACAAGGTTCACATGAGATTTATTAGAACAGACGATAAGTTCATTATACTTAGATTACTCTTATGCTATTTGGTTGAAATTTTGGTGATTTCAACATATCATGTATTTAGATATTATTATATAGGAACTGAGGAGGTTTTATGGAACGCAACAGGAGAATACTTATATTCAGCCAGACCTTTGTCGCTATTGTACTTGCTCTGTCATTGGTGCTTGTAACGGTCATGAGACTGGACCGTCCGGTATTCATTGAAAATTACAAGGACGTGAGGGTCTTCCCGACAAACGGGTTCTATTCTGCGGATTACCTGTCACTGCATTACCTTGCCAACAGCTCGGACGAAAGGAACGTCATAGCAGTCTCCTTCAATGGTGCTGAAGACCTGGAGGTGATCTCATATGAGAACTCCTGGCCTGTGTCAGGACAGAGAGTAGGCCGTTACACCTTAAGGACCGTACAGGTTGTGGTAAACGGACATACCGATGTGAGCAAAGGACCCATACGGACTCTTGAAGACGCAAGGCTCATGTTCAGTGATGGCACCGAACTTGATGTCAGCCTCGGAAGGATAAGCATCTATGCAGGAAGCACAGATGACACTCTTAAGAGGATGCGCATGTCCTCTTCATCTGACGGGTACTCTGACATGGAATACCAGGTAATGGAGGATATAACGATAGAAAGCCTTGAATCTGATGCCTATGACATCTTGACGGAGGTCTTCGATGTCAGGGTCAACGACCTGCCGCTTGACAGGATAGCAGGCACTAAAATATTGCAGGGTCAAAGGCTAACTGTAAGCGCAAGGATCAGACAGGATGATTTCAATTACAGGGCCTTGAGCTCATTTCAACTCACCCCATCACTGGTATTTACAGATAATGATGGTAACCAGCAGTTTGAGATGCTTGATCCTGTATCAAAGGATGTATGGAATCTGGATACATGGAATGCCCTTCGCTATTTGAAGGCAAGAGGTGCACTATGATGAAGGATCAGTACAACAAGCTTTTCTGGGGGATCATCCTCGCCACATTCCACATAAATCTGGGGATGGTAAGGATACTGCCTGAATTCATAGGCTGGTGGATGGTATCCTCCGCATGCTGCGAACTGTATGACATTTCCAAGAACACCAAATTCATGAAGGCCAGAAAAGTAACCGGTGCGATGGCCATTTGGTCACTTGCAGCATCCCTGCTGTCACTTGCCTCATTCGATTCAGGTATGGCATCGGACCTTCTCCAGTTTTCACCAGTGCTATTTACAATGATGGAAATGCTGTTTGCTGCAAATATCCTTGAAGCAAGTGCTGAGACCTTCCATTCCAACGGCAGGACAGAGCTCTATCCCTTCTATGTCAGAAGGGCCGGTGCCTCATCCATCCTTCTAGCTGCAGTTGGAGCTCTACTCTGTATCGCATTGGTTCTCTCAGACACTTTCTTCATCACCGCGGCAGCTATACTTGGAATCGGAATAAGGATATGGCTTTCTTTAATGATGAAATCAATGTCCCAGGACTGGGAGCAGATCGGCTATGTATTTGAACCAGGTGAAGAAAGCAAATAGCCTATGCTCTCAGCAATACATTTAAGATATGGGAACAGCCGGCATTTTGGTGCCGGCTGTTCCTATATCATCACGAGCTTTGTATTTCTTCCAAGTGATTTAGCTGCCTCCAATATCCTCATGACATCCACGGACCTCAGATGGGTGTCAGTATTAGCAAGATTCACAGCGCTTCCGAGCCATATAGTAAGGTCAGTGGAGTCAATTATCATCCTTGCAAGCCTTGCAGCCCCATTCCTTTTCCGAAGCTTGAGGAAGATGTCATCATCTGTCGGAGCAAGGAATTCCTCAAGGAGATCTGCGGTCCGCGCCAGAGTCAGGGCCCCCTCGGTAACGAGGTCAGCGCCTTCAAGCCTTGAAGTCGGTGGTACCGGTTCACTTACGTCACATATTTCAGCCTCTATTTCCCTTCCTGTCTCGCGTGCAATTATTGCTGCCGTACTTCCGCCAGATACTGCAACCTTTCCTGATGACTTCACGAAGGCATCCGCAAGCCTTTTGTCGTCCTCTAATCTAAGTGGAGGTCCTGTGAAAATTGTAAGGCCTTCTTTCTTTCTCACAGCTAAAGTCAGGACTGTTGCATCATCACCCGGCTTAAGGTCATAGAGGACATTACAGAAAACGCTGAGCTGAAGCGCCAGAGCACTGGCGCTTTTTTCGGTATGTGCACTATCCTTCAGAAAATCCCTGACATCCTCCCATCCCCACCCCTGGTCGAGGATCATCCCCTGACTGGCGTAAAGCACTCCATCGCTTACTACCGTAAGGAAGTCGCCATCATCCATTTTGAAATCTGATTCCCGGATGGACTTGCCTGCTATCTTGCTCAGGGTCTTCTCAGGAATTAAAGACTCGGTTCTCCTTGTAAGTATATATGCTGGATTATCAAATTCGACTGTGTGTATTCTTCCATCCTCATATGCTTCTATAACAGTGAATGTTGAATAGGCTAGATTCCTCACAGAACAGACCGGGAGAGTCCTTGCTATGGTATCCACAGTCTCCTCGAGGCTTGCCCCTTCCTTCAGCATGGTGACTGCGATCCTTGCAGTAAGTGTTGCCAGTATGTTGGCCTTCACTCCGCTTCCCAGACCGTCGGACATCACAATTATCAGCCTGTCCCCGACCCTCTCCATTGCTACCTGGTCTCCGCACAGCTCCTCGCCGTGCTTCTTAAGGCTCCTGTAAGCCGTGTCAAGAAAGAACCCCATCTACTCACCCTCCATGAGGACCAGGTCCTTAAGCTTGTCCAAGGCTATCTTTGTCTCAGCTGTAGTCTCTCCGAGAAGGCTTGCAATCTCGTGCGCTGCAGTCATCTGCCTGTCAATTACCTTCTGTGCGATCTTTAGTGTCCTTTCCTTCATGGACTGAAGCTCATCACGCCTTTTTTCTTCATCTGTTATGTCAGACATGATTATGAGAAGCTGGTTTGAGCTGTCAAGGAACACGGTACTCTGAACCACTACGATCCCGTATTCGTCATATACTGTCCTTTTGTTAAGGTTGCTCCTTTTTGATTTAGCAACCGCTTCGAACACGGCATCATCGGCAACATAGCTTATTGGGAAGCCCCTTACCTCATCTATACGTCTTCCGAAAACAATCTCTGCTGAAGGATTCATCTGATGGATGCACAGCTCCTCATCAAGCAGGAAAATATAGTTCGGTGAATTGCTGAATATGATGTCTGACATGTGCTCAGCTTTTGTCCTCATGAACGGCAGGCACATCTCAACTTCTGACATCCCTTCAAGCACAGCCTTCGCCTTGTCCCTGCACGAGTTATATCCGCATGCGCTGCAGTTGAGCTCGTCCCCCTTTGAGAACTTGCCCATCCTGGCGAGTGTAGCCGCTATCTCTGACTCAGGATATTCCCTGGATGCTATCGGCGTTGGTGCGTATGTGCCGCTAATGTCTATTTCCCCATCGAAAAGTGTCCTTCCTTCAGACTCCCATCCACTGACCGAAAACCTCTTTACATTCTGCTTTCTTGCGAAAACAGGAAGAGGATTCTCCGGTACGCACGGCCCTCCTATACAGGACTCAGAACAGGCCGAAAGTTCGATGTATGCCTTATCCAGGATGCCATCCTCAATTTCCTTAAGTACCTCCCTGATTTCTGTCATACCTTCCACCTTTATGACATCATAGCCCATCCTGTCAATTGTTCCGGAAAGGCCCTCTGCTATTCCACCTGCGACAGGATATCTTCTTCCCCGTTTTCCAGCAGTCACATCAGGTACCGATGGATCAAGGATTTCAGGATCAAGCCCTTCCTCAGAGAAAATGTGGGATATCTCCTCAAGGGTCAGCACCGCATCAATTATGCCTTCGTTACCATAGGACACCATCTCGCATTTCTTGCTCAGGCACGGTCCTATGAATACTGTAAAGCAACCCCCGTCATCCCTTTTCAATGCCTTTCCTGCAGCGAGCATCGGTGACACGACAGGCATCAGATATTCAGCGGTAGTCGGGGTGTATCTTCTCATGTACATGTAGACTGTAGGACAGCAGCTTGATATGGCATACTTGGGATCGTTCTCTTCCATGAAGTGCCTGTACCTGTCGGTCACCATCTCCGCCCCGGCTGCAACCTCTATTATCTCACAGAAACCAAGCTTCCTCAGCGCTGTAAGGAATCCCCCCCTGTTCCTGTAGAAGCCGGCAAAGGAAGGAGCGATAAGGGCTTTCACCGGTTTGCCAGCGGCGATAGCCTGCTTTACCTTCATGGTATCGCTTACGATGTTCCTCGCATTCTGCGGGCAGATAACAAAACACTTTCCGCAGGCTATGCACCTCTGTTCATCTATTTCAGCCTGACTGCCCCTGAACCTTATGGCCTTTACAGGGCAGCCCCTTACGCATTTGTAGCAGTTCTTGCAGTTCGCTTCTGAAAAATCAAGCAGTCTCATGTGTGCGCCTCCAAATCAAATCATATGACCATTATACTCTCAAGTTAATTATTTAACAAATAACCCGAAAAAATAACCGTACCAGGAAAGACAGATTCCCTTGATACGGATATTTTTATATTGTTCAATTCCTTATTTTGAAGCATTCATAAATTGCCTGGTCAACTGCTTCTGAAATTTCCTTGAAGCCCTTACCTGAAATGTTACATATTGTTTTAATGTCCTCAAATTCTGGTGAATAGCATTTTATGTCTTCATGAGAACTAACTTTTACTCTGACTGAACCAAATCTGGTATCTACATTGATTATCGAATATTCTAAGACTGTCTTTTCTATCCTATATTTCTTGATGCCTATCGTCGTAGTATTTTTAAATATTATTGATTCCATTTTTTTGACATAATCACCACGACATGTAACAGAAAGCTTGTACGCTGGCCTGTTCTTTTTCATGAAAATCGGTGTGAAAAACACATCTCTTGCTCCGCTTTCAAGCAGTTTTTCCATTGTGAAAGCCAGGCTTTCACCAGTGGAATCATCAATGTTTGTTTCCAATATCCAAGTCTCGTTGTTTACCTGCGGCTCATCTTCTTCAATTATCATAGCTCTCATGTGTCTTGTGCTTTCTTTTTTTTCTGAGCCTATTCCTAGACTTAATATCCTGCAGCTATCCGGAACTCTTTGTTTCTGGGTTAGCGATGAAAGAATTGAAGTCCCAACCAGAGATAGCATTTCTTCAGCTACATCAACAAATTTGACTGAAAGCTGACTATTGATCAGCATTCTTGCAATCATTGGTGATGGTATTGAAACAATATTGCCTTTGTGCGTTACAGTTCCAATTCCTTCGCTTATCTCGGAAAGAATTACATCATCGACGTTCAGCTGATCTATACAAAAAGCTGCCGCAATTATTGTCAGAATGTCCTTATCGAGTATGATGCCATCATTTTCTGATCCCTCGATGTCTGAATGGCATATTTCTGTATTTGCTTTCGATATAGCATTAACAGCATTAATGGAAATCCTCTTTGCGGTATCTGATATATCGGTTCTACTGATAATGTTGTAGACCTCATTAGTCACAATTTTACGAGAACTAGCATTCTCAACCCCGCATTCAGATTCTTTAGTTATTTCGAAGAAATTAGATATTGAACCATTCAGGCTCTTCTTCCCAACCTCTATTACAAACCCTTCTAATCCAGTGCTGTCAATTACAGGTCTTAGCAAATCCTCACTTATGCCTAGGTTAAGTAATGCCGCAATTAACATTCTTTCATCAATTCCAGAATTACACTCAATATAAAGTGTCTTTTTCCCCATGATATCCCTTCCAATCAAGTATAAATAAAAGCCTCGGCAATCATAGCAAAACTTAACGCGATTTACTTAACCTGATTATGCCATATATATTCTATTTAACTTTATTCTGAGCAATTTCGTTTGCTACTTCGATTATCCAGTCTTCTTGGCCACCAACCGCTCGCCTTCTGCCTAACTCAATAAGTATGTCTCTTAAGTCCACACCGAATCGAACAGCAGCTCTTCTGGCATGCAGCATAAAGCTTGAATACACCCCGGCATAACCACAAATAAGTGCATCCAGGTTAGTCTGTGCAGTTACTCCCTTAGCCAGAAGTACCGGCGCTAATGCTTCAGTACTCGCGTCCATTGTCTTATATAGGTCAGCTCCATGCTCCAGACCCATCCTGTTAAAGACAGCTACCAATGTATCTGTTGGAGTGTTTCCGGCTCCTGCTCCAAGCCCTGAGAGTGAACCGTCGATATATGTGGCACCGGCATCAACTGCTGCAACACTGTTGGCGATTGCAAGTCCCAGGTTGTTGTGGCTGTGGAATCCTATTGGAATTGATAGATTTGCCTTAAGGAGGCTGATCTTCTCGGTTACATCAGCTGGAAGCATTGCACCTGCCGAATCAGTGCAATAGACCACATCAGCTCCGTAGCTTTCCATCTTCTTCGCTTCCTGCAGCACTCTCTCAGCATCAGCCATATGCGCCATCATAAGGAAACCTACAGTCCAGAGGCCCATCTTCTTGGCAGCCTTGATGTGCTGCTCAGCAACATCAGCTTCAGTCACATGTGTAGCCACTCTGACTGCCGTTGCTCCTGCATGTACAGCTTCCTCAAGATCTTCAACAGATCCAATCCCGGGAATCAGAAGAACTGTAACTTTCGCTCTCTTTACAACCCCGGCGGCTGCCCTGATCACATCCAGCTCCTTGTAGTCTGAGAATCCGTAGTTTATTGTTGATCCTGTAAGTCCATCACCATGTCCGATTTCAATCAGGTCTATTCCGGCATCATCGAGTGCTTTTGCTACCTTAGTAACGTCATCAGGAGAAAATTGATGGGAAACGGTATGGCTTCCATCCCTTAGGGTTGTATCAGTCAGATATATTCTAGCCATTATTTTGCACCTCCCATTAACTTTCCAGCATACTTCTCTGCTGTATGCACTGCAGCTGCAGTGATTATATCAAGGTTGCCTGAGTAAACCGGAAGATAATCTCCCAGTCCCTCCACCTCTATCATTGTGGTTACGATATTGTTCTGTATAATCGGTTCGAGTAGATACCTGTAACCAGGTACATATTCCTTGATTTGTTCAACCATGCTATCCACTGATTTCTTTATGGCATCGATGTCCGGATTCTCCACGATCGTATAGATTGTATTCCTCATATATATTGGAGGTTCTGCCGGGTTAAGCACGATTATTACCTTTGCATTATCCGCTCCACCTACGTCCATCAGTGCTTTCTTAGTTGTGACTGTAAATTCATCGATATTGGCCCTAGTTCCAGGACCTGCACTTTTTGAACTTATTGAAGAAATTACCTCGGCATACTTCACATTAGCAGCCTGGTTTATTGCGTATACAATAGGCGTCGTAGCCTGACCTGCGCAGGTAACCATATTGAGGTTTGGTTGTTCCAGCATCTCATCCGTCAGATTGACAGCAGGAACGGTAAAAGGTCCAATCGCTGCAGGTGTAAGATCTAATGTGAAAATCCCCTTGTCCTTCAGAAGAGGCCCATTGACAAGATGTGCTGAGGCACTGGTGCAATCAAAAGCAATTTTTATACCTTCGATTTCAAGGAGGTGGCCGATTCCCTCTGCCGAAGCGTCAATGCCCCTCTCCCTGGCGTATTCGATTCCTTTAGATTCGGCAATTCCAACTATTGTAGCAACTTCAAGCAATGGGCTTCTCTGTATCTTATTCAACAGGTCCAAACCAATGTTCCCAGGACCTATTATACCTACCTTAATTTTCTCCATCTTATTCTCCTTCGTACCTATTACACGAATTTTACTTTAACCTCTCCAATGTTCTCATACACTGCTGTGAACTCATCACCTGCTTCTGCCGCCAGTGCTGCGCTGAAAGCACCAGATAATACTACTTCTCCCTTTTTTAGACTTACACCAAATTCTGAAAGTGTATTTGCAAGCCAAGCTACAGCTTCTGCGGGATCCCCTAATACGTCGCTGCCAATTCCTCCATTTATGTACTCACCATTCTTGTACAGCTTCATTTTAATTGAGAGGAGATCTGTTTCCATTGGGTCTATTCTCTCCTTGCCGACAACATACATGCCTGATGATGCATTATCCGCCACCGTATCAATGATGTTTATTTTCCAATTAGCAATTCTTGAGTCAACAATTTCAATTGACGGAACGACATAATCAGTAGCCTCAATCACATCTTTCGATGTCACGCCAGGTCCTGCAAGATCTTTCTTCAAAACAAATGCAAGTTCGCCTTCCACCTTAGGCTGCAAAAGTTTCTTCCTATCCACCACTTCATCTTTCACTTCCATGGTATCTAAAAGATGCCCAAAATCTGGTCTGTTGACTCCAAGCAGATTTTGCATTGCTAGAGAAGTCAATCCAATTTTTTTCCCTGTTATTTTTCTCCCATCAGCTACTTCTTTCCCGATATTTAAGAGCTGTACCGCATATGCATCAGCTATCTCTATTTCAGGATTTTCCTTTGATATCGCATTGACTGGTATGCAAGTCCTCTCTGCCTGTTTGAGTAAATTGGCTAGTTCTTCGTAAGTATATTCCTTTGTTATTGGCATTTTACCCTCCCCTTTCTCATAAATGAGTTGCGCTTTGAATAGCATGAGTAAGCAATATATTTTGAAATTGATGAGCCTAAATTCCCTATAGATCCATATATTTCCATGTCAATTTAATTAGTAAAGAAGACAACATCACACTGGATGTATAGGAAATTTTGCAAATAAGCATATTTTATTTGCGTAATAACTTCACGTCAAAACAGAATAATACTAGAACCATTTATATGGTATGACTATTGAAGTAAACTTATGACAATTCCCCGGCAGCATGATTTTGACAATTCATGCTGCCAGAGAAATCACCTGAATCACACTATTTAATCTTTGCCAGTAAGATTAATACATCCTTCCTTCTTGATAAGAATAGTGTCAGTTATCCTTGGCCCTCCTACGTTGGCAAGGTATATGGTCGGAAGAAGCAGATCAATGACCATATTTTCCTGAAGAATCTGACCAGAATCCTTACTGATGATCGGATAAAATTCTGACTGCCTAATACCCACTCCATACCCTATTGTCGGAAGAAATAATTTTGCATAACCATTGTCATGTACTACCTTATAAGCCGCCTCATAGACCTCACCGGCTGTAGCCCCCGGTTTCGCGGCTTCTATTGCCAGCTCTTGCGCTCGTGTCAGTACATCGTATATTTTTTTTGTTTCTGTTTTTACATTGCCAAGAAAAACAGTCCTGCACATTTTTGAAGTGTAGCCCTTATAGGTTGCTCCAAGATGAATGACTACCGGTTCGTTGTCATTTAGATAGTACTCCCCAGCATATGGATGTACAAGTTGCTGCCTGTAATGTCTAAGGACTTGCATCCTGAACGAAGGTCCCTCTGATCCAGCTTTCCTCATTGCATATTCTGCTTCGGCAAGCACATCAGTCTCTCTGACTCCCGGTTTCACAAAGCTTATGGCAGCCTCCATACCGGCTTTGCAAAATTCGGAAGCCTTCGAAATCAAAGCAACTTCATTCTCATCCTTAATCGAACGTATCTTATAGCACGTTTCTGCAATATCACCAAAATACACACCATTTACATAGTCCCTAAGGCACTGGAAATCCTTCAATGATATGAAGTACCTCGTGAAGCCAAGTCTTGGACTATCTATGCCCAGCCCGTTTATCACATCAGCTGTCTTCTTGCTTACGTTCTCCTCAGGGAAGAAATATGGAATCACATTCATCCCTGAAACTTCTCTGACATGCCTTGCATCAAGCCACAGACATATGAATACTGGATCACCTACTCGCGGGATAATAATTGAACCTGCTTCTATATCTGTAAGCATTGAGAAATATATGATGTTTTCTCTGTCCATTATTACAGCTGCGTCTAACCCTAGGACATCCAGCTCCGATTTAAGTCTCGAAATTCTGCCCCTTACTACTTCGTTCATCTTATCCTCCAATGCCACTTAAAGGTTATTCAACTACTTTAATTATCAGATTGAAAATCACGCCTGTCTGCAATGAGAGATACTACTATGCCAACAACAAGAGCCCAGAATGCTGCTCCGATGCTGAAGAATGTTACTCCGCTTACACCAACTATTAGCGCTGCAAATGCTCCAGTCTTGTACTTGCCAGTTCCAAATCCATCCTTGAATGAACCTATCAGAACGCTGATCATTGCAAGTCCTGCGAGGACACTTACTAACGGTGCTGGTATTATCTTGATCACACTGATTGCAAAACTTGCTACCAATCCGAATGACATAAAGAAGATTCCGTTTGCTACTGATGCTGCATATCTTCCTGCTTTATCCTCGCCAGCTTCTTCGCTCGAACAGATAGCCGTCATAGGACCAGCGATATTCGCATTATGGGCACCTACTAATCCAGAAAGCATCCCACCAATTCCGCTTATCACGGTCATAGCGTTTATTGGCGGCTTATATCCTTGCCCAAATAGGACGCCTATTGCCTGTGCATTCTCAGCACCAACTACAAGCGCTGCAAGCGGCACTGATACTGAAAGTATCGTAGCAACATTGAATTTCGGTGCTACAAACTGAGGTGGTATGTATTTGAAATCAAGACCTGTTGTATCCAATCCACCAGTCAGCATGATTGCTATTATTGCAAAAAGCATTGCTCCAAGTATCGGTGAAATCTTTTTCCCTAGCTTAGGTGTAATAAAAAACCCGGCAATTGCTGCGCCACAAACTACAGGTAATGCTACAGTTGCTGTCACGATTCCTGTACCAAACCTAAGCATGACTCCGCCTATCATCCCCATAACTATAGGCAAAGGCAGGAACTTCATTACTTTACCAATCAATCCGGACAATCCCAGCAAAAGCACAATTAGCCCTGCCATGATAAAAGCCCCTGCCGCCTCATTGAAGGTAAAGCCAAGCAACGATGTCGCCAACATCGATGCCCCTGGTATAGAATATGCTCCAACAATCGGCTGCTTGTAATATAGGGCCATTAGAAGGCTTATCAAGCCACCAAAAACATAAATTCCAAATATCCAGGACACAGTCTGTTCAGTTGTATATCCAGCACTTGTGCTGGCTTTGATTGTCACAAGTGCTGGTCCTGTACATCCGAATACAGCTGCTACAAATCCTGTGGTTATAGACTTTGAGCTCAGATACTTCTTGAGGTCTTTAAGTCCGGATCTGAATCCTGGTCCTTCCTCAATAATTCTTCTTTTGTTGGATGCCGCTGTTACACTGCTCATTCTTTTACTCCTCTTATTTTATTTGACCTGTTGATAGAACGAACTTGGGAATTTAAAGCTTTGATCATATCCAGGCTGCTACAGTGTTTTTATATTGGCAAACCAATGAGGGCATCTGAGTTATCTTTTCCGAAATGACACCCTCATTCGCTTGTGCAAACATATCTTGAACTATTTCAATTTAAGCCTTTCCAGGATGGAAATATCCACACCTCTTTGTTTTAGCCATTTTGGCAGAAGTATCTTATCAACTTTTTCACTTACCTGCGGAGCCTTTTCAATAAGGAATTCAGCCAATGACTTGCTAACATTCATTCCAGCCATTGCCCCGTCGAATATCAGAACCTTATCTGTCCCTGATGCATTGTACGCAAAATTCATTGCGGCTTCTGTTGATTTTACAACGCTTGCATATGTCATATAATCCTGATTTAGCGGATCCGTGTCGAACAGGTCGCTTTGTGTCTGACCTACTACAAGTGTCGGGATATGCCTTGAGAAAAATGCTGACGGATAACCGAGCCATGCGTAGTTATGAACACAGATCTTCACCGCAGGATTCATCGGAGGAATGCTATCAAGCATAGGTTTTTCATGTTTGTTATAGAAGGCCTCCGTATACCATGTATATGCCGGCAATGGAGTCTCCATATCATACAAATCAGTGTTTGCACTCACAAAATTCCCATAAATGACACCTGCTGAGAACACATAAGGTACTGGGCACGGAAAATCTAATGCAACAATGCACTCGTCTATTTCACCGAACAGTGTCATTATTTTACCGTAGTACTGACAACCCAGGAATGTAGCCCTGTCATTTAAAGCATAAAGGTCCGCATCAGAGTCTACCCCAATGATTCCATGAGGTCCTACGTTCAGGAAGGAAGCAAAGGCAAATTTGCTCTGGACAAACTCCGAGTCAAATATCGCTCTCGCAGTGAAGTTTGCTGCTCTAGGCCCTAAGTTCTGGTGATATGTGCTTCTTGTCTCAATTCTTGCATATGACATACCAAAAGGCTTGACCGCCTTGTCAACCTGTCTATGAAAGTGGACTTCACGTACATCTGTATGATGTGCATGAATAATCCAAGTTGCATCATATACTTTTTTCAAACCATACAGTGTACCAATTTCCGTCTCAATGGGAATACCTTCATCAACTGGAGCCATTCCTATTGCTTTACCATTGAAGTATGTATCCAGACCGTATCTCTTGATGTATTCTTCAGTCTCTCTGAATCTCATGCCAACACCAGCTCTTAGCCGTATGTTTGTGCACCCTGTCTTTTCAGTAACAACATCCTTGATTGCTTTTAGAAGCTCAGCATATGGCTGGCCACCATAGAGCGTGAACCCATGATGGGATGCAAGTATGTTTACTGTATGTTCAGGCTTGATCTTGCTCATATCAATCTGTCTCAGCGAGTCAACTGCAGCCTTGTATACATCCTTTATCGCCTCTTCATTGTTTTCTGACGGGAAAATAGTATCTGGCAAATCCGGGAAAATTTCCTTTAGTTTGATTGATACCATTCCTGGCATTTCGGAAATCCTTGTTTTGACAAGCTTAGGATCAATTCCATACTGAGACGTCTTTGGCTCAATGGGTCTGATTGGTGCATGTAAAAAATTCTCCATCATTCTCTCCTTTCAATTCCTTCAAGGCCTAGCTATTCTTTGTATGAACTATTTCATCAAGAAGTATCCGATCCTCTTCAAAATAGAATCCTCTGCTGCCATATTTTTCCTTTACTTTATCTGGTATTGTCCAGGCAGTTGCAGTTGTACCATACCACTGCCAGCCACCTTTAATCGGAACCAGTTCATTCCCAGCTGCTTCAACCATTCTAAGAAGCGGCTGAATGCACTCTATTGTACAACCTGTACGCATTCCGGTCATTGCCGAGACTTCTTCGGGAGTCTTAGCCCCGCTTATCAGAGCGGCAGCAACCTCTTCGGCTCTTACACCTACGCAGTAACATAGAGTCTGCTGGGGATTAAGATGTGCTTTCTCGCACATTTCCCTGATTTCTTCCTGGTCATACTTAGATACATCTACTCCAATTTGAATAGGTTCATCACGTTTCACCATTTTTATTGCATAAAAGGGGCATCTTTGTTCACAGTTACAGCAGCCTGTGCATGCATCGTTGTCAACCTTCGCTTTCCGGTCGACGACTTTTATTGTAAGCACAGGACATACCTTTTCGCATATCTTGCATCCAGTACATACATTTTCGTCAACAACAGCAAGCATTGTAATGTTTTTCATCTTGTTCCTCCTTTATTTGTGAATTGAATTTCCGGTTTTTGTCATCTATATACACAGTCCTGATGAACCGGTATATTACTTATGATGATGGAATCTTTTATTAGCGATCTTTTCAGCTAACGCATTTGCCAAAAGCCCAGCCGTGGTATTCTTATCATAATTTGACTCTATAGCGTTCATTAGAACTTCTGTTGCTACTCTCACTTCATCATTCGGTCCAGGAAGAGATACTATCATGGATGGCCCTACTGTTCCGACTGCTATCCTTACTCCATCCTTGACATGTCTGCCTGTACCTTGTTTGAATTTCACAATATATGGCGTTGCAGCAGCTGGATCAATTTCTAGTACACTCTCAACTGTCTTGTCCTTATCTTCCGCACCTACACCGCCTGTAGTTATTATCAGTCCATAAGCCCTTGAGACCGCATCCGATATCTTATACACCATCTCATCGAAATCATCCTCAATAATATCGCCTACAGTTACATTGAACCCTCTCTCCTCCAGAACCCTTTTCAAATATGGAGTATTCGTATCTTCAATCATATTTTTCTTTAACTCAAAACCAGTTGGGAACACTATAGCCCTTTTAGAAATCTTCTCTCTCATTTCCTGTACCATAGAATCCACATTTTTGCTTATTTCTACCGGATTCACAGTATTAGCGCATATCATGCCCAATATTCCATTTGAATGTATGTATGTCTCGTTTGTTATAGTAACCCCGTCAATCCTTGATATTGCATCGAGAAGCTCCTTCTCTTTTCCTATGATGTTCTCTGTAGGTATATCCTTATCAAGGATATCCAAAGTTATATGCTCCGGTCGGACATCAACCACAAGGACCTTACTGCAATCTATACCAAATACTTTTGCAGTTTCATTTGCGATATCCGTCAAGTTAGTATTCGATAAGAAAATATTGTTTATCCAAAGTTCTGTTTTTTCCAGCAGATTTATTCCCATTTCATTCACCCTTCATATCTGCAGATACATCCAATTTCATATCAAGTAATAATGCATCTACAATTTCCTTCCCGATGCACAGCGCTTCAATCTTGTATCTGCAAAGTTCTGGAATATCTACTATCTTTATTCCACCAGAGAAAGCTACCTTCACTTCTCCACCCTTCCCAGTATGTTCAAGCGTCCTTAGGCATTCGTCTAGGTCAGCAGTGTTCCCGGTATCAACCATCAGCAGATTACATCCACCTTCTATAGCCTCTATCGTCTCCTCTGATACGGATTTATCTTTCCCCTTTATTTGAATCACTTTCACAAGGTTGTCCAGTTCCTCTACCGATTTGAGTGCATCTTTTATTGACCCAAGCATCCTTATATAATTTTTATCCAGATAAACCATAGGAGTACGGCTAATCCTTACATCTGCTCCTCCAGTGGCGATTGCCTTACGTATGGAACCCTTGTGAAAGATGCACTCAAATCGGTA
>NZ_AXUN02000089.1 GCF_000495435.3 Youngiibacter fragilis 232.1
AATGAAATTTTTTTAGTGGTACAAATTCAGGAAGTTAAGGTTTACGGGTAAAACCATAAATGCGTTGATATTACTCACTTATTCTCTAATTCACCTGCACCTGATCAGATGCTTTTTTACTTCCAATTATTAATAAATATACAAGTGTTTTGAATAATATCCAGAATTATTCATTCTTATTTTAAAATATAGATGGTTAGGTCAAATTTATAAGGCCATTTAGGGAACTGCAAGTTTGCTTTTTTCACGAGATTGACAGATCCACTTCCTCCCACAATGAATAATGCAGCTTCAACTGGATACAATATTAATTTGGAATACCTACATTTCAGTCAGCAAGCTTTGCAGCTATAGTGAGATAAGAGTAAACTGAAAGTAAGACATTCCGTAGAGATAATAGCAGCGGAAACAGCGACAGGTAATTTTGTTTTAGATGTAACTATAATCTTTGCAGATAAGATACTATAGGCTTCAAAAGTATCACGCTTCATTTACTTTTCATCTGGCATGAGTGAACTACTGAACCATTGATTAAAGAAGCTTAGGGGAATGTCATTTCGCTGTTTTAAGGGAGAGAGGGAATTGGCTGTAAGAGTTACATATAGCGATGATGTTCGAAAAAAGCTGCAGACTGGCATTGATAAGCTCGCAGATATCGTGAAGGTTACATTGGGTCCTATGGGACGCAATGTGCTGATCCAGAGAAAAGATGGACCACCCCTGGTAATCAATGATGGTGCGACAATAGTTAAGGATATTGAGCTTTCAGACTTCACAGAGAATATGGGGGCACGGGTAATCAGGGAGGTTGCCTTGAAAGCCAATGAGGCATCAGGGGATGGAACCACTACGGCAATAGTACTGGCACAGCAAATAGTACAACAGAGTTTCAGAAACATAGCTGCCGGTGCAGACCCTATGATGATGAAAAAAGGCATTCAGAATGCGACACAGCTGGCTGTAGCTGCCATCAAAAAACAGTCAGTCCCTGTAAGGTCACACTTGGAAATTGCCCAGGTGGCTTCCTTATCGGCGCAGGACAAGCAGCTTGGTGAGCTGATTGCAGAGGCGATCGGTCAGGTCGGAGGAGATGGTATCAGTATAAGGGAGTCTGGTACCATGAGAACAGAACTGAGAATAGAAAAGGGCATGCAGTTTGACAGAGGGTTCCTGATACCACAGATGGCGGATGACAGCAGGAAGATGGTCTCAGAGCTTATGAATCCATTTATATTGGTTACAGACAAAAGAATTTCTGGCAGCAGGGAGCTTATTCCTCTTATGGAAAAACTTGCTCCGCTGGGCAGCCCTTTGCTTATAGTTGCAGAGGGCATTGAGGGGGAAGCGTTAGGACTGCTGATGGAAAACAGGCTTAGAGGAGTTTTGAACACTGTGGCTGTGCATCCGCCTGCTTACGGAGAGGGTAGGGTGGCAAGGATGGAGGATCTTGCACTGCTTACAGGAGGAGTGTTTTTCAGTGAAAATACAGGCTATCCTAATCTCAGTGATGCAACTCCTGATATGCTGGGTAGAGCCGTTAGTGTGCGGATTGAAAGACACAATACAGTTGTCGGTGGATCTGCTGGTAAGGCGGAAGATATCGAGCAGAGGATAAGATACCTGAAGATCCTCCACGACAGGTCTAAATATGAATTCGACAGGCAACAGCTGACTGAGCGAATTGCAAAACTTGGACGTGGGGTGGCTTTCATTGATGTAGGAGCGCCTACCCTGGTAGAAATGAAGGAGAGAAAACTGCGCGGGGAAGATGCACTGAACGCTGCAAAAGCAGCTATTGGGCAGGGCGTGGTTTCAGGAGGAGGCGCAGCTTATCTCAGGTGTATTCCTGCTCTTAAGGCATATGCAGATACACTCTCAGATGATAAAAAAATAGGTGTTCAGATAATTATAGGTGCCTTGAAAGCCCCGGCAAGTCAAATAGCGGAAAATGCGGGACTTAACGGTGTTGATGTAGTAGCCAGGACGGTAAAGAAACCCGCAGGTTTCGGGTTTGATGCTTTGAAAGAAGAATATGTTAACATGTTTGAAGCTGGTATAGTGGACCCTGCACTCGTTACATGTCTCGCGCTGCAAAGCGCATCATCAGCTGCGGCAGCCCTTATCAGCTCAGAAGCTGGTGTCACGGCAACTGGGAAATAATAACACTTTTTGAATATTACCATACATGCTGATAGGTATTTATTTTTCCTTGTTGGGTATACAATGAAGCTGTAGGGTGATGTTCATCAAAATACAGGGGAAGTGCAGTAGCATGATAATTCCGGAAGATGGGAATATGGCAGATACGGTTATTGAGAAATATGTGCAAGCCCAGGAAGTTGATGTTCCAGAGGACATGTTCGAAGAGGAACTCAGACTGCTCCTGATCGAGGAGGCCCATAGGGCACAGTACAGTTCGTTCTTGACAGGTGAGTTCAGGATACTTACTCCTGAGGAGAAAAGTGAGGCCTATGAGGCACTGAAGAAGATTGCCTACCTTAACATCAAGACTGAGCTTGTGATAAAAAACATAATTGAAGATCAGCACATAGAGGTCACCAAGGAGGAACTGGAGGAAGAGGCATATGGAATCTCTCTGCGTCAGAATGTGACATTGGAGCAGATAAAGGACTTTTTCGGAGAAGACCTTTCTGCACTAAGACAAGACGTACTGGCTAAAAAAGCTGAAAAGTACATTCGCTCCTTAACTGGATAAAAATCTAACCGCAGAAGCGGTAAAATATACGTAGTATAAGATTTTGAAAGGAGTAGGAAAATGACAGAAGCAGAAATGAGCAAGATGTTCAGCCCGTTTCCCAAGATGTCAATGGCGCAGAAAGGACGCAAGACCATCCATTATCTGCAGCAGCTGAAGGATGAGGGTACTCCTATCGTACAGCACTGCCCTGCAATGCTGGGTCCGATGTTCATACTGGCGGCCGAATTTGCCGGAGTGGACATCTGCAGGCTGCCACCATCAGACCTGAGATTGGGAGCGGATGAAGCTTTGAAGCTGGCACCTGCGCATATTACCGCGTATCGAAGCTTCGCAAAGCGTATGCACATCAATTATGTCACTGATACCGTTGCTTTTGCATCCAAAGAAGACGCGCTGGCAAACTTCTCGAAATTCCACATGGCAGGAGCAGATTCAATACTTCCGATGGGTATTAACAACGAGACGTTGAAGTATGTCGCTGATAACTATGCGATAATTTATGGACATGTAGGTGCCATTTCCGGATGGCAGACCATGGGGACTTTCGGTGGTTACAAGAGGATAGGAAAGACCGCTGAGGAAGCCATGAAGGTCTACAGGATGGCCTATGAATACCAGGAAAATGGCATGAAGGCAATGTCCATTGAGCTGGTACCAATCGAAGTCAGCAACACTGTGGCTAAAAAGATGCGTGTCCCGGTAATAGGAATTGCTGCCGGTGGCGCCTGCGACGGAAGTGAGATGGTTGACATGGATCTGTTCGGACTGATGGCCAATCCGGCATCCCATGCCAAAACATATGACAACTTCCTGAAGTGGGCTTCCGGTGTGTACGGTGCATGGGCTAACGATGTTCGGACAGCCGCATATCCAGAGGATAAGAACGGGTCCCATATGGAACCCGAAGAGCTGGATAAGTTCCTCGAGCTTGTGGAAAAAATGTAAGCGAAGGGAAAGTAATCAGGTGAAATAATAGGCCTGGTCGGAATAAGTTCCGACCAGGCCCATTAACTCGCATTTGAGGGGGAATGCATGAATGGCAACAGATCCAGGAATTGGATATAGAATCATTGCTGTAGTGACCGGTGTTAAAGGTGAATGCAGTGCAGGCCATAAGACAGGGGACCGATTTGACATAAGCTGCTATGATTGTGGCGGATTATGCGGATTCTTCTATCATGACATGTTTCCGAATCTGATGACCTTTCAGTTTGGAGGCGATTTGCCATGGTGGGATGGAAATACAATAACCGTACAATGCCCTGATATGGATAACCAGGTAACCATACGATTGGAACGTGAGATGCGTACCTAGAAAACCTGAGTATTAAGCATAACCTTTGGGGTTTGGATAAATGCTGCTTCGTTGTTAATAATCAAAAAAGGATGTAAATCGAAATTACATCCTTTTTTACAGTATATTGGATTATAATCCTAACGCTGCCAGAAGCTTTGGGATCTGGCTGCTTAGTGCTGAGAATGTCATGAACAGAACAAAGATATAGCTTACGGTCATGCTGATTCTCAAAAGGGTAGGTTTCTTGGAGGGCACTGAAAAAGTA
>NZ_AXUN02000088.1 GCF_000495435.3 Youngiibacter fragilis 232.1
TAAATGTTACATAGTACTAGTTCAGCAGTAGATTTGGAAAGATGTTCAATTGAAACCAGCAAGTCAGTAATAATAAACCTTACTGAAGATCATGAGGTTATCCGTACTATGCTCGCAGTTTCAACTTACCTTACTGATGAAAAGATTCGAGAACAATTTCCAGAAAGCCAGAAAATCCATATTTCAGCTTCAATAAACGAGCAGAATAATATTGATGTAGCCAGAATTGCCGGACAGGGATTTGCTGAGATTCTTCATTTCAAATCGATCATATCAAGGATAATGGCCCATGTAAGCTATCAACCAGGACTCTCATCAGTTTATACTGAACTCTTCAATTTTTCAGGAAATGAGATTTATATCGAAGCTTTCCCTCAACTGGCAACCTGGACTTTTCATGATGCATCTCTATCTTTTTCAAAATCCACAGTTATAGGGGTATACCGCGAAGAAAAATGCATGCTCAATCCAGACCCTGAATTGCAGCTGAAAAATGATGATCACCTTATAATCATCGCAGAAGATGATAATATATCTCATCCTACCATGGACATCCCCCAGTTTGATTTTGGCAATCAATCTTTTTCTTTGGAACCTTTTAGGCAACCTTCCTCTGATAATCTGCTGATACTTGGAGACAGTTCTCTTCTATTGCAAATCCTGAAGGAACTCGATCACTTTCTTGCCAAAGGCTCTATAGTAACTCTCGCCGGAAATTGCAAAAATGGAATTGACCATGACTGTATTACAAAATATGAATTCGATAATATCGTGACTGAATGTGTTAAGCTGGAGATAGCAGACCGTACTAATCTTGAAAATCTTTTGTCTCGTGGAATAGAGCATGTCTTGATACTCAGCGACAGTTCTCTGCCACCGGAGCAGGCAGATGCAAGGACATTAATGTTACTTTTGCAAATGCGTGATTGGAAACAGAAGTCCGGACGTCAGTTCAGCATCACATCTGAGATGGTAGATGTCAGAAACCAGAAATTGGCTCAAGTCACTAATGTAAATGACTTTGTCATTAGTAATCACATCACAGGACTCATTATGACCCAGGTATCTGAGAACCGCAATTTGGCCCCAATCTTTGCAGAGTTGCTTGATTCAGAAGGCTCAGAAATATATCTGAAGCCAGCCAGAAATTACGTAGAAATCAATACCCCGATTAAACTTCATACGTTAACTCATCTGGTTTCACTTAGAAACGAAGTATTTCTGGGATATAAGAAAGTCAAGAAGAATGATTCAGGTAGTATTATTACAGATATCACAGTCAATCCAAATAAAAATGTCGGAATTGTTTTCATGGAGGACGATTGGCTAATTGTGCTAGCAAAAGGTTAAATGTAGGCTATGATACACACTAGAACAAAACACCTTCAATCGAAAGCCTCGGAATCAATCCAAGTATCTTGACTATCTGTTCTTCCCGGCCTAGATTGAAATATTGGTCAATTCTTGAGAATAGGCTGTTTTCACATTTATCAAAACTCATATGATTCAGGAGGTGAACGTCATACAGAACTGTCAGAAATGCTCTAAAGAGTTTACGTGGAAAGCCATACAGAAGTCACTTCTATGGGGCTACAAACCAATAACATGTACCAGCTGCAGCAGTACCCATGAAATAACATTCCTGTCCAGAATTGGGTTGGTACTTTTCACTACGGCAATACCCATGCTTCTTGTCTTCAATCCGGTTATGGATATCAGGCTGGAGTTTGAGATAGCACTTTATCTTGTCTGGGTTGCAATTGTTGTTTGTATCGCACCGCTATTCGTGAAATATGTCGTGAAATGAAAAGGAAGCCGTCGAGGCTTCCTTTTTAATCATGCTGTAACGAGTTCCTTCCTTACAGCCTCTATTCCCTTTTCTATTGCCAGCTTGTTCATCTCGAAGAATGATTCCTTGCCGTGTTCCTTAAGTGAAGCGAGGAGGACATCCATTGGGATTACTCCTATCTTCTCCACCACAGCTCCAAGGAGGATCATGTTTGCGATGGTCTTGGCTCCTATTTCAGTGGCGATTGATTGTGAAGGTATCCTTATCTCAGTTACATCCTTCCTTTCAACGCTCCTGTTGACCAGGTCGCTGTCTACGATGATTAGGCCGCCTGGCTTCACAATATGCTCGAACTTGTCCAGTGAAGGCCTGTTCATGACAACAAGGACATCAGGCTCTGTGATCACAGGGGCTCCTATGTCATCGTCAGAAAGGATGACAGAACAGTTGGCTGTTCCTCCCCTCATCTCAGGACCGTATGATGGACACCATGACACGTGAAGTCCGTCATCCATTCCGCCATAAGCAAGGAACTTTCCCATGGACATTATTCCCTGTCCGCCGAAGCCGGCGAAAAGTATCTCATAGGTCATTTCGCTTCAACCTCCTTGACAGCATCCATATCCTTGACAACGCCAAGTGGATAGTATGGGATCATGTTCTCCCTGAGCCACTTGAGGCTCTCCTCGGTGCTGAGGCCCCAGTTTGTAGGGCATATAGAAAGCACTTCAACCAGGTTGAAGCCCTTTCCTGCAATGGCATTCTCGAAGGCCTTCTTAATCGCCTTCTTTGCCTTTGCCACAGCAGCAACCTTGTCTACAGATACCCTCTCTACATAGTGTGCTCCATCAAGCTGTGCAACCATCTCTGAGAACCTTATTGGGAATCCCTGTGTCTTAACATCCCTTCCATACGGGGAGGTCTCAGTGACCTGGCCGGGAAGGGTTGTAGGCGCCATCTGTCCGCCTGTCATTCCGTATATGCAGTTGTTGACGAATATGGTGACTATCTTCTCTCCTCTTGCGGCTATATGCACTGCCTCGGCAGTACCGATCGCAGCAAGGTCTCCGTCTCCCTGGTATGTGAACACGATCTTGTCTGGATTTGCCCTCTTTATCCCTGTAGCGACAGCAGGTGCCCTACCATGGGCAGCCTCGAACATGTCACAGGCAAAGTAGTCATAAGCAAGGACAGAGCATCCGACAGGAGCTACTCCTATGGTCTTGTCGATGATATCGAGCTCTTCAAGGACCTCACCCACAAGCCTGTGGATGATGCCGTGTGTGCAGCCCGGGCAATAATGGGTGGGAACATCGAGCATGCCGGTTGTAGGCTTGAAAAGCACCTTCATTTCCTGGTTTTCCATGTTATCCCCTCCCCGTTATTTCTCTTACTTTTTTCATGATATCCTTAGGCTCAGGAATCATTCCGCCTGACCTTCCGTAGAAGTATACAGGCTTCTGGCCTTCTACTGAGAGCCTTACGTCCTCAACCATCTGGCCTTCGCTCATCTCTACGCTCAGGTATCCGTACTTGACATCCGTGACAGTCTCGGTGAATGCCTTGACAGGGAACGGCCAGAGCGTTATCGGCCTTATCAGTCCTAGGTTCAGTCCTTCAGCCTTTGCCATCTTTATTACGTTCTTGCATATCCTCGATGTGGTGCCATAAGCGACCATTATAAGGTCTGCATTTTCTGTGTTGAACGATTCGTACCTTGTCTCGTTCTCCTTCATCTTTTTAAACTTAGCCTGGAGATGGTGGTTGTGTACTTCAAGCTCTTCAGACTTCAGGTAAAGGGAATTCACCACGTTATGGGTAGCCCTGCCGTTTCTGCCGTTAGCGGCCCATGTCTTTTCTGGAAGAACCCTTGTCGTGGTCCTCTCCTTGAATTCAACAGGCTCCATCATCTGACCGAGCATTCCGTCACCCATAACCATTACAGGGGACTTGTATTCATCAGCAACATCGAAGGCTTCCTGTATAAGGTCTACCATTTCCTGTATCGATGCCGGAGCATATACCGGCATGTTGTAGTCCCCATGTCCTCCGCCCTTGGTAGCCTGGAAATAGTCCGACTGTGCCGGCTGAATGCTTCCAAGACCCGGGCCGCCTCTTACTATGTTTATTATCAGGCATGGCAGCTCCGCTCCAGCAAGATAGGAGATACCTTCAGCCTTGAGGCTTATTCCGGGTGAAGACGAGCTTGTCATGCACCTGACACCGGTACCTGCAGCACCGTATACCATGTTTATTGCTGAAACCTCGCTTTCAGCCTGCAGGAACACCCTTCCAAGAAGAGGCATCTTCCTTGCCATGTATGCCGCGACCTCAGTCTGCGGAGTTATCGGATATCCGAAGAAGCACTTGCAGTTGGCCCTGATGGCAGCTTCCCCTATTGCTTCATTCCCTTTCATGAGAACCTTCTCGCTCAATTTCCCCACCCCCTATTTATACACTGTGATGCAAAGATCCGGACACATTCTTCCGCATGATGTGCATCCTATGCACTTCTGCATGAGCTCATCCGGTATCCCCGCCGGCCTGTAGCCCTTCTCGTTTATCCTCTCCGTGAAGGATATTATCTTCACAGGACAAGCTATAACGCACTGGCCGCAGCTCTTGCACCTTTCTTCCCTGAACACTACTTTTGGCATTTGCTCTCCTCCCTAATTATCGCCATGGCGGCTTCATGTAAATGTCTATGGGCAGGATTTCGCCCTTTATCCTTCCTTTGACCTCATCTACCAGGTCTCTCCTAACCACAGTATATACAACAGGAAGTCCCGTGGCTTCGGATATCTCAAAGACCTTCTCCTCACCGGATATTATGTCATCGGCTGTGGTCTCATAGGACATGTTGGTGTTTGAAATGAGTTTCGTGACCTTAAGCCTTGAGCTCCTCTCGATGCTTTCCATGTACTCCAGGACGGACCTTCCGTCTGAGGTAAGGGGTCTCAGTGTGTTCACCACGAAATACATCTCGTAGGGCTTGTCCTTAAGGTGCGCGTTGTACTGACCCAGCACCACAGCTCCCATGTCATCGCCCCCGATGTCCATGATCACGCAGGAATCCTCCCTGTAGAAGGCTCCTGACACCTGACGAGGAACTACCATGAGCTCAGCGTTGGACAGGTGAGGGCTTGCAGATACCAGCTCGATCCCTTCGGATAACAGCTCATCCCTGAAATCCCTTATGCAGAAGTAAGGGTTGACTATGTCTATGTCCACAAGGACAACCTTTTCCCCTTCCTTCCTCAGCTTCTTCGACAGGTTCATGGCTATCTCGGACTTGCCGCTGCCGAAGTGCCCGGTTATGATAATAAGCTTTTCCAAGTTCTTCAACCCTTTTTTATAATTATCCGGAATCCGGATGTTTTCCACCTATAATTTTACATTAAAACGGTTACAAAGACCAATTTTTATATTTATTATGAATAGCTCAAAATACCTACGATTTTATGTGCTGAGATTCTTAAAATCTTTGATTTGGTAAAATATCAACTCTCATTTTATCAAATTCCGAATATTATATAAGTAAATCACAATTTCATCAAAACAGAATTTTTTTGTATCAAAAAGCGGGACAAGTGTCCCGCCATGAAAATCAATATGTCTTTGCCTCTTCCTCACCCGTCAGGACCCTGACTGCAGCTTCAGCAAGCGCAAGAAGCTCATCCTCACCTGGATACACGACGACCTCGGCGATGAAGCCAACGCTCTGCCTTATCATCTCGACTATGTTCTTCGACCAGGCTATTCCTCCCGTAAGGATTATTGCATCCACCCTGCCCTTGAGGACAGCGGCATTGGCTGCTATATCCTTTGATACCTGGTAAGCCATGGCATCGAATATGAGCCTCGCCTGCCTGTCGCCTGACTGCGCGAGGTTATCCACAGCCCTTGCATCATTGGTCCCAAGATAGGCCACAAGTCCGCCTCTTCCTGTTATCTTCTTCCTTATTTCCTGCTGGGTATACATACCCGAGAAGCACATGTCGACAAGCTGACCTGCCGGCAGACCTCCGCTTCTTTCAGGGGAGAATGCACCCTCACCATCAAGGGCATTGTTGACATCTATGACCCTTCCCCTGTGGTGTGCACCCGTAGATATTCCTCCGCCCATGTGGCAGACGATGAGGTCCAGGCTCTCGTATTCCCTGCCTGTCTCCTTAGCATATCTCTTAGCCACAGCCTTCTGGTTCAGCGCATGGAATATGCTCCTCCTCTTTATCTCAGGCATTCCTGAGATCCTCGCTACCTCCTGCAGCTCATCGACAACCACAGGGTCAGCTATGAAGGCTTCCTTGCCTGATTCTTTCGCAAGCTCATGCGCAAGGACACCGCCCAGGTTCGAAGCATGCTGGCCGTAAGCGCCGGACTTAAGGTCGGAAAGCATCTCCTCGCTTATCCTGTAGGTTCCGCTTTCAATGGGTTTCAGCAGTCCGCCCCTTCCGACGAAGGCATCAAAGGACCCGAGAGCTATTCCCTTCTCCTCCAGGTAATCTGTTATGGCCTTCACCCTGAAGCCATACTGTGAGAATATGTCAGGATACTGCTCGATCTCCTTCGCCTCATGCCTGAGTGTCACGGAGCTCTCCTCTGTGAGGTCATTGTATATCCCGATCTTAGTGGATGTCGAACCTGGGTTGATTATAAGAAGCTTCTTCAAAATACGCCCTCCTGTGCCATTGCCTGCATCGCAGCAAGCGCCATTGAGTTAACCTTTGATTCGAAGGAATCCGCCCTCGAGGTGAGTATAACAGGAGCCTTCGCTCCAAGGAGTATCGCTCCAAGCCTGCAGTCAGCGGTGTAGGTGAACGCCTTGTACAGTACGTTACCCGCCTCGATGTTTGGCATGAGGAGTATGTCCGCCCTTCCTGCGACCTCACCCTTTATGCCCTTGTGCTCAGCTGCCTCAATGCTTATGGCATTGTCCAGCGCAAGCGGGCCGTCAACTATACAGCCCTTTATCTGACCTCTCTCGTTCATCTTCGAAAGCATTGATGCATCGAGTGTCGCAGGCATAGCCTCATTGACGACCTCGACTGCACAGACAGGTGCAACCTTCGGCACATCCACTCCAAGGCTGTGCATGAAGTCCACGGCATTCTCGAGGATTGCCTTCTTCTCCTTGAGTGTCGGTGCTATGGTGAATGCCGCATCAGTTACCACAAGCAGCCTGTCATAGCCCTTTATCTCGAACACTCCCACATGGCTGATGAGGTCGCCCTTCCTCAGTCCGTTCTCCTTGTCAAGGACCGCCTTGAGGAGGCTTGCAGTATCAACCAGGCCCTTCATAAGCATGTGGGCCTCGCCGTTCCGTACAAGGGATGCTGCAACCAATGCAGCTTTCTTCGGGTCCTTTTCCTCAATAACCCTGAAGCCCGATACATCAAGACCTTCATGCCCCGCGATCTCACGTATCTTCTCCCCGTCTCCCACAAGTATGGAATCGCAGATGCCAATCTCCTTTGCCTTCACAACCGCTGAAAGCACCGCATCATCCCCTGCAGCCGCGACAGCTGCGGTCTTCATGCTTCCTGCCCTTATCTTACCGTATATCTCGTCAAAGCTCTTCACCTTATGATCTCCTCCTCATAGTTCAGCGGTGTCTCCTCGCCGTCAAGCACCCTCTTGGCACCCTCGAACAGCGCCCTCATCTCGTCTTCTCCCGGAACCAACACAACAGGCGCAATGAAATCCACATAGGAAGTCAGGAGGGAAGTCATGTATGCGCTGTATGCAAGTCCTCCTGTTAGGATTATGGCTTTCACCCTGCCCTTCAGGGCAGCTGCCGCAGCACCTATCTCCTTTGCCACATGGTATCCCATGGCGTCATAGATGAGCTTCGCATGCTCGTCGCCCTCATCTATCATCCTCTCGACCTTCCTTGCATCGTTCGTGCCAAGGTGAGCCAGAAGTCCTGATTTCCTCTGGAGAAGCCTCAAAAGCTCCTTCTCCTCGTACTTTCCGCTGTAGGCAAGCCTGACCACTCCGGACAAAGGAAGGGTTCCGCTCCTCTCAGGCATGAGAGGTCCTCCTTCGTTGGCGTTGTTGACGTCGGTAAGCCTGCCACCCTCGACAGGCCCTATGGAGAAGCCGCTTCCAAGGTGGGCTACCACGAAGTTGTCACCTGAAAAGTCATAGCCCTTCTCCCTGCATACCCTCCTTACTACAGCCTTGATGTTAAGGTAGTGCGCAAGGGATCCCCTTTCTATTCCAGGGAACCCGGTGACCCTGGCAAGCTCGTTCATCTCGTCACAGGATACAGGGTCTACTATATAGGCATTTATCCCTGCGGAATCAGCCATCTCCTTTGCTATGATACCGCCCAGGTTGGAAGCATGCTCAGTTACCTTCGCATCCCTGAGGTCAGAGAATAGCGCATCATCCACAAGGTAGGTTCCGCACCTTATTGGCCTTACGATTCCTCCCCTGCCTACTATTGCAATGAAATCATCCTTCGTCAGTCCCTTGCTCCTTATCCATGAGGATATGGCTTCCCTTCTCACAGGAAGCTGCTCGCTGATATGCCCGAAGCCAGAAAGCGCACCCGCTTCATGCTCGATGATGTCAGAATAAAGTGCAACGGACTCGCTGCTGAATATGGCCACTTTCGTGGAAGTGGATCCGGGATTGATGACCAACACGTACTTCAATCAATATCACTCCCTATATGTTCTTACATTCTAATTCTACTAAAATCCTTTACAATATGGAATAGGAAATGACCACTATATTAATAGAACAATTTTTGAGCATATGATAATATTTTCTAATGAAAAAATCAGATCGGCAATGTATCGCACTGCCGATCCTTACATTCCTCTGGCCTGTACCTCGTCATTGTCCTTCTATTCATACGGTATAGACCATGTATCCTTACCAAACTACCATATATATGACTCAAACTTCGCAGTTTAGA
>NZ_AXUN02000087.1 GCF_000495435.3 Youngiibacter fragilis 232.1
CTTAAGCTCAGCCTTTGTAGGGGCGGCGGTCGGTGCAGCCGTTGGAGATGGAGTCTTGCTTCCGCATGCTGCGGCAGCTATTGAAAGGGCGAGTGTAAGTCCAAGTGCAACTAGTTTTTTTCGTCTCATGTCGAATCTCTCCACCTTTATCGTTTAGTTTTATATATTTTCTGTAACGCCTGAATTTCTTGAATGCAGACTACTCGGCGAACAGAGCTGTTGAAAGGTATCTTTCTCCTGTATCCGGAAGCAGGACAACGATATTCTTGCCTTCATTTTCCGGCCTTTCTGCCAGCTCTGCCGCAGCGAATATCGCCGCTCCGGAGGATATTCCTACAAGAAGACCTTCGGTCTTTGAGATTTCCCTTCCTGTGATGAATGCATCCTCGTTCTGGACCTTGATTATCTCGTCATAGATCGATGTGTTCAGGGTTTCTGGTATGAAGCCCGCACCGATTCCCTGGATCTTATGGGCGCCTGCTCTTCCTTCTGAAAGTACCGGGCTGTCAAATGGCTCGACTGCAACGATCTTGACTTCAGGATTCTTTCCCTTCAGATATTCTCCAACTCCTGAAATGGTTCCGCCGGTTCCAATACCCGCAACGAAAATATCCACTTCACCGTCAGTATCCTCCCATATCTCAGGTCCTGTCGTAGCGAGATGCACAGCAGGATTTGCCGGATTCACGAATTGTCCGGGTATGAATGAGCCAGGTATATCTTTTGCCAGCTCTTCAGCCTTTGCGATGGCACCCTTCATACCTTTCGCACCTTCAGTAAGCACAAGCTCGGCTCCCAGGGCCTTCAGGAGGCTCCTTCTCTCCACGCTCATGGTCTCGGGCATTGCAAGAATTACCCTGTAGCCTCTGGCGGCTCCTACAGACGCGAGCCCTATTCCAGTATTCCCGCTGGTGGGTTCGATTATCACAGAACCGGGCTTAAGGAGTCCCTTTGCCTCGGCATCGTCTATCATTGCCTTTGCTATCCTGTCCTTAACGCTTCCTGCCGGATTGAAGTATTCAAGTTTAGCGATGAGCTTCGCCTTAAGCTCATGCTTTTTCTCATAGTTGCTCAGTTCCAAAAGTGGTGTTCTTCCGATGAGGTCTGATAGGTTCCTGTAAATCTTTGACATTCTATTGTCCTCCTAAATTCAATCAAAACAATACATATATGATTAGTATGAATTAAAAATACGCCAATTTCTTTGCGTTGTCAACACTTTACTGCAAGGATTTTGGATTTCCTGGTATTTTTGCTGATGCCAGATTCATTTTCCTCAGCTTCTCAAATCCTGAAGTCGTAGTCTGGCGTTATTCTCCTTAGAAACTGCTTTGTCCTTTCCTCTTTAGGGTGCACAAATATGTCGTCCGGCGTGCCTTCTTCGACAATTGTCCCATCATCCATGAAAATTATGTGTGTGCCGACTTCCCTTGCGAAAGTCATTTCATGTGTAACGACTACCATTGTTGTTCCATCCTCAGCAAGCTTCTTCATTACTGCAAGTACCTCACCGATCAGCTCTGGGTCGAGAGCGGAAGTTGGCTCGTCAAAAAGAATGACATCGGGATTTACCGCAATTGCTCGTGCAATCCCTACCCTCTGCTGCTGACCGCCCGAAAGCTGATGTGGATAGAAGTCATATTTTCCAGACAGACCGACCTTGTCGAGGGCACGTCTCGCGATTTCAGATGCGAGGCTCTTCTTTACCCTGCGGGCGACAATAAGGCCTTCAGTCACATTTTCCAAAGCTGTCTTGTTCCTGAACAGGTTATAGTTCTGGAAGACGAAGGCAGTTCTTTTCCGGATATCAGATATCTCATTTGAACTTGCCCTTGGTATATCGAGGTCAAGCTCCTTGAAGGAAAGCCTGCCACTGTCCGCCTTCTCAAGAAAATTGATGCAGCGAAGGAGAGTTGTCTTTCCAGATCCGCTCGGTCCGAGGATGACTATGACATTTCCAGTTTCCACAGAAAGGTCGACACCTTTCAGTACCTCATGTTTCCCGAAGCTCTTGTGCAGGTTTTCGATTTTGAGCACTTAGCCCACCTCCTTAGCAGGTATATGCGAATTCACATTGAAGCTGTTTTCAATGAGCTTGAATAATTGCTGTACTGCAGAACAAACTATGATATATAGCAGGAAGACTACAATATAGGCTTCTATGTAGTTATATCCGTATGCCGCCTCGACTTTTGCTATAGCTGTTATGTCCTTAACGGTCATGATAAAGGCCAGTGAAGTGCCCTTGATGAGGTTGATAGTGACATTGCAGATGTTTGGTATAGCCGACACAAGTGCCTGGGGGATTATTATCCTCCTGTAGGACTGGAAACTTGACAGTCCTGTTGATAAGGCTGCTTCCATCTGTCCAATGTCGACAGTCTGAAGAGCAGAGCGGAAAACTTCGGATAGCGAGGCAGTTGTGTTAAATGTGAATACCGCATAAGCATAAACAATCGGATTGATCCCGAAAATGTCAATGTCCAGACCTGCGCTTTTGAATAAGCTGTTCAGAAGACTTGGAAGCAGACTGTACACAAGCAGGATCTGCAATACCATCGGAGTGCCCCTTATCAGGGATACGTATACCGAGGAGATCACCTTAAGTCCCTTTATCCTGTGGATCCTTGAAATCGCCATGAAGAACGCCGCAGGGAAGGATAGCAGAAGAGTGACAACGGTTATCATAAGGGTGACCGGTATTCCTGCGGATGCAAGGAGGAATGTCCTCATCATGAATTCTAGGTCAAGAGTCAAGCGGACCACCTCCTCATACAGACAAGACCTGTTTTCTGCCCTTATCGAAATGAAGCTCAAGCAGAAGAAAGACTTTTTCAATGACAATTGTCAGGCACCAGAAGATGATACCTAGCGCAATATATGTTTCAAGCGCATATGCGCCGTAATTCCTTGAGATCACAAGGGTTCCTTTGCCCATAATGTCTATCAGTCCTATTGTATAGGCAAGTGACCCTTCCTTCAGGAGACCGATCAGAGAGTTGGTGAAGTTCGGGATGGCAACGACGGCAGCCTGAGGAAGTACAATTCGATAGAATGCCTGGAACGGGCTCATCCCAATGCTTACAGCGGCTTCAGTCTGACCCTTGTCTATTGACTCATAGGCAGACCTCATTACTTCAGACATCGTTGCAGCAAATATAAGGCTGAAGGTTATTACCACGAACACACCCTTGCTCTGTCCGTTTATGTTTATCCCAAAGCCATCTTTCAACATTTTCGGAAGGCCATAGTATGTCATGAACAGCAGGACGATCGAAGGTGAGCACCGCAAAATCCATGTATAACCATCAGCGAGCAGCTTTGAGATTTTATTTCCTCTGACCTTGGCCCTTGCGAGGACAAGTCCAAGCAATGAGCCGAAGGCTACAGAAGATAAAGTGACTGCAATTGTCACTCCCAGAAAAGGAAGCAATAAGGGGATGACTTCCAATATGAAGCTTGGTTTGAAAGGTCTCATTCAGTTGCCTCCTATAAAATCCTATTTCTGTATGTATTCGAAGATGTCTTCGCCGAAGTACTCAAGTTCAAGCTCCAGTATTCTCCCGCTTTCCTGCAGCTGCTTTATAGCTGTATCATATGCATCAGCTAACTCCTGATCGTTTTTATTGAACAGCGGCCATGTAGGGATTGCCCTGTATGGGACAAAGGACAGCTTGTCCGCAAGGTCATGGTATGCACCGTTATCAGCCAGGACATTGTTCTTGAACGATAGCTGTATGTTGAAGTATGCATCATACCTTCCTTCCAGAAGCCAGGTATACGCGTCCGCTACATCGAAGGACTCTGCTGCTGTCAGCTCCACCTGGTTGTCAGGATTTGCATCGTTGTATTCTTTGACAATCGAGTATTGGGCATTCTGTGGTGCGATTGGCACCAGTTTTCCGCTGAATTTGGCAAAGGATTCCATATCCTTGATCTGGTCTGCGTTCTCGGTCCTGAATGTAAGTCCAATTATGCTAGCTGCAATATAATTTTCTGGGAATATGAACTTTTCCTTTCTTTCGGCGGTGACCCAGGCACCCTTCACTCCGATGTCGTACTTGCCTGATTCGACGCCGATCAGAAGGTCGTCATCTGATGTCGGTACGAATTCGAACTCATACTCCGGAAGTAACTTGTCCACCTCTTTCAGGACCTGGACCTCGAAGCCGTCGGATTCACCCTTGTCATTCACGAAATCATAAGGTACATAGGTCTGAGTGTGGGCCACATATACCTTCTTCTTCTGTACTGTTGTTGCAGCGCCTTTTGTCTCATTGGCTGCGCCGCAGGCTGCAAGTACTGGAAGCAGGGCAAGTATTGATACAGATGCTATTATCTTTTTAAAGTTCCTCGTTATCATTTCTATCATCCTCTCTTCTTTATATTTCATGTGGAATCTGTGCAGCGGATCTTACCCACTCAAGTCGCTCAATCCTGATATCATTCGGTACTGTGCAGTCCGCTCCAATGATGATGCCGGTAGTCCCTGCATCTGCAATAAGAGCCTTGGTGAATGATTCAATCTCATTTTTGCTTCCGGTGTGTATAAGGCTTCCCGGTGAGTTAGCGAATCCCCCTATGACAGCCTTGCCGTTGAAGAATCTCTTTCCTTCAGAAAGGCTTACATCTTCAATGTTGACAGCCCAGTTTACTGCCTTTGCGTCATAGCCGCTATAGAATGAAAGGTCGTTTCGGCTTCCTTCATACCCGCAGATGTGGAGTATGTTGTTATCGCTGACCCTGTTTGCTGCATCCAGAACCTTCAGCTCACCAGGAGCAACCACATCTAGGTACTTTTCCTTGTTGACGTAAGGGTCCTGTATGTTCTGTACGCTTAAGTAGATGCCGTCTGCTCCGCCCTCTTTTATAAGCAGATCTGCCAAGGATGCCAGATCCTCACCTATAACGTCAAGTGCATGCCTTACCGCTTCACTATCCTCCCTTATGAGTTTTCCCAGCAGTTCGTTTCCGTTACTGGTCTGAAGGAACTTGAAGTAAGTTGCGGGTGCGAATATGTTATAGAAGGTAAGGACTTCTCCACCAAAGGTCTCAGTCAGTGTTTTGACCAACTCAACCTGCTTTCGTATCCATGGATGTGATCCACCGACTGGCTTGATGCTTTTGAGAACAGCAGCGTCCTTTACATCGGCTAAAAGAGGGTTAGGGTAGTTGAAGAATCCATCGCTCATCAGCTTCACGAAATCAGGCTTGAAACCGTTGTAGAACCTAATGTGCCCTTCAATGTTCTTCTGGATGACAGATGGATACTCCAGACCTTTTGAAAAATCGTCTCCATCTACGAAATGAAACCAGAATCCTACAGGTACCCTTTCCACTGGTCTGTTATTGAAAGCATCCGATACAAGTTGTCTCTTTGACATGTTATCACTCCATTTTTTCTGATTTTGGGTATAAAAAAACAGGCCCTAAGCCTGAACGTGGTAAAATCCTATTCCACTGTACAGCTATGGTTTATATTCATATGAAATTTTTCCATGACAAATACAGCAACACATGGATGATGCCTTGCTGTGACAACATATGCAGTTTTTTGAACTAACCTGAAAATCCATTTTCATCTTGTATTCCCCCTGGAACAAATTAATCATATATCGCATATAAACAAACTATGATTTCCTAGATTATATATTCAGACTATTCGGGCTGTCAACCTATATCTGCCGAAACTTTCAAAAATTGTCTGTTTTTTGTCAAATATCCTGCGGTATGTCAGATTTCAGGTTATCCTGTTGACATCAACAGGGATTATAACTACAATATGTTTTAAAACATATATGATTAGTATGGTATGGAGGGAATCGTGAGGATATCAGCAAAAACACGTTATGGAATAGCAGCCCTAATTCATTTGGCACAGAATTCCACGGAGGACAGGCTTGTTCCAATACTCAGCATATCCGAGGCATTGGGCATTTCTAAGATTTACCTTGAACAGGTTTTTTCGCTTCTTAAGAGAGGGGATATAGTAGTGTCTGTGAAGGGGGCCCAGGGTGGGTACCTGCTTTCAAGACCTGCAAACGAGATTACGATGCTTGAGGTATTCAAGGCAATAGAACAGACTTTATTTGAAAATACGGAGGAGACAGTACCTGCAAAAGGGCAGGAGATCGAAAAGGCTATGAAGGATGTCATATTCGACAGGATCGACAATGCCATTGAGGTTGCCCTTGTTGGCATAACCTTGCTGGACATGGTGCATGAGGCCAAGAAGAACAAGTCAACCAATGAGTTCATGTTCTTCATTTGACTTGGTGGTTTTCTGACATTACTAAAAGGCAGGAGGATGACAAATGAGAAAAGAAACCCGGTGCGTACATGGAGCAAATGACAGCAAGGAAACTAATGGGGCGGTATCATTCCCCATATACCAGAGTGCCACATTTTCACATCCTGGGTTGGGTGAGAGTACCGGGTATGATTATTCGAGGCTGCAGAACCCTACCAGGGAGCATCTTGAAAAGGTAATGGCTGCCCTTGAAAACGGAGTGGGTGCACTTGCATTTTCCTCAGGAATGGCAGCTGCCTCAGCATTGATGGAGCTGTTCGTTCCAGGTGACCACATAATAGTATCTTCAGACACATATGGCGGCACCAGCAGGCTGTTTCGCAACATATCGGTCAAGAACGGACTTAAATTTGACTTTACAGACACATCGGACATTGAACTCGTGGAAAGCCTGATTTCTGAAGATACCAAGGCTATTTTCATCGAGACTCCAACCAATCCCATGATGCACGTCTCGGATATCTCAAGGCT
Organism: Youngiibacter fragilis 232.1; assembly: GCF_000495435.3. Classification (GTDB taxonomy): domain Bacteria; phylum Bacillota; class Clostridia; order Clostridiales; family Clostridiaceae; genus Youngiibacter; species Youngiibacter fragilis. Next base: position 6,782 of record NZ_AXUN02000087.1, read on the forward strand.
AAGTGCTCTGGCAAAAGCAAACAGTATGCTGACAATAGTTGACAACACTTTCCTGACGCCATACTTCCAGCAGCCACTGAGCCTTGGGGCGGACATTGTGCTGCACAGCGGAACTAAATATCTGGGAGGGCATAATGACACTCTTGCAGGTTTCCTGGTAACGAAGTCACCAGAGATCTCTGAGAAACTTCGGTTCATCTACAAGACAACCGGTGCATGCCTGTCACCATTTGACAGCTGGCTTATCGAAAGAGGTATCAAGACACTGGCCCTGAGGATGGAGAAGCATCAGAAAAACGCCATGGGAGCAGCAAGATGGCTTGAAAATCACAGCAAGGTCAGAAAGGTCTTCTATATAGGTCTTGAATCTCATCCGGATTACAAGGTGAGCACAAGTCAGACTTCAGGCTTTGGCGGCATGATCTCCTTCGAGGTAGACAGTGAAGAGACGGTGAAGAAGGTGCTTGGAGGTGTCAGACTGATCAGTTATGCTGAAAGCCTGGGGGGAGTTGAGAGCCTGATAACCTACCCCATGCTGCAGACACACGCTGACCTTCCGATGGAAGAGAGGCTTTCAAGAGGCATAAACGAGAAACTGCTCAGATTGTCGGTAGGTATCGAGGATCTGGAAGACATTGTAGAAGATCTTGCTGAAGCATTGGGAGATTAGCTATGACATATTATTTTGATGAGATGATAAACCGAAAAAACACAGATTCAATAAAATTCGATTTTGCAGTTGAGAGAGGAAAGCCTGAAGACCTGCTGCCGCTATGGGTGGCGGACATGGACTTCAGGGCTCCAAATGAAGTGATAGAAGCGCTCGAATCAAGAAGCAGGCACGGCATATTTGGATATACTGAAACAAAGCCCGACTACTTTGAGACACTCAGGGAATGGTTTGAGAAAAGATTCGGATGGAATATCGAGAGCAGCTGGTTGGTTAAGACACCTGGTGTGGTATTTGCGATTAGCGCCGCTGTGCGCGCGCTTACTGATGAAGGCGATTCCGTCCTGATACAAAGGCCGGTATACTATCCGTTCTCATCATCAATAACCGATAACGGCAGAAACCTTGTAAACAATCCGCTCAGGTACTCTGATGGCAAATATTCGATAGACCTCGATGATTTTGAGAGGAAGGTCAGGGAAGAAAACGTGAAGCTGTTCATACTCTGCAACCCACATAATCCTGTCGGAAGGGTCTGGAGCAGGGAAGAGCTAATAGGTATGGGTGATATATGCCTGAGGTATGGAGTCAAGGTTGTCTCAGACGAGATTCATGCTGACTTCGTACATGAAGGATACAGACATGAGGTTTTTGCTGACATTAAGCCGGAGTTCAGAGACATTGCGATAACCTGCACTTCGCCAAGCAAGACTTTCAATCTTGCCGGCCTGCAGATATCCAACGTATTCATATCCAACCAGGAATTAAGAAGAGCGTTCATTGGTGAAATCAGAAGGACAGGCTATAGCCAGCTTAATACTTTGGGACTCACAGCATGTAAGGCAGCGTATAAGTATGGTGGAACCTGGCTTGATGAGCTTAAGTCGTACCTTAAGGGGAATATTGAGTTCGCAGCAGGGTATATCGAAGAAGAGCTTCCGGGCGTAAGACTGGTTAGGACTGAAGGCACCTATCTGCTTTGGCTGGATTTTAATGACCTTAGGCTTGACCATGACAAACTTGAAGATATCATTGTCAACAAGGCCAAGCTATGGCTTGATGACGGAACGATGTTCGGTATCGAAGGCGAAGGCTTCCAGAGAATAAATGCAGCATGCCCGAGAGCGACACTGGAAACCGCTCTTTCGAGACTCAAGGATGCCCTATATGATGCCTGCAACCAGCGAGGAACTGAAATAAAATAGAGCAAATGAAGGTTTGGGTGAGTCTCAAACCTTCTCTTTTATTTCTGAAGCATTCCTTCATTTTCCCTAAAATAAAAATGAAAAGCAGTTACGACAAAAATATAATTTAATACAGTAATAATATATTGATAAACAATAAATTGCGTGGTAGAATCACATTGAATCGTGGTGTTAATCACGTAAGAAACCAAACAAAGATTGGCTGCTCTTGTCCAAATATGTATGACAATTGAAAGTATTAAGGAGGGAATCATGTCTACAGAAAATATGATTATTGAAAATTTGGCTAAGCCGCATGAACTTGAGAGGATGTTCAGGGAAGAACCTGAGGTATTCAAGAGTGCATTCAATTCAGCATATGAGCAAAATCGTGAATCACAAGTACTTTCAGTCTGGTTTGAGAGGCTATATTTCAAAGAGGATGAATTGGTTGCGAAGAATAAGATGCCACAGAGTGACTTTATGGTTATGGGAGCACTTGCAGTATTTGCTGGAATCAGTTCGAGGATTATCATGTACTTTGCTGAGTTGGACAAGATATCGCCAATCAACGTTCTTTTTGGTGTCATACCTTTTATCTGCGCTTATTTCCTCTACAGGAGCAAACCTGAGAAGAAGATTCTCTATTCCATCATATCACTGATAGCAATATCCATAATTTATATGAACCTCCTTCCAAAGGAGAACACAGACAGCATAATGCTCTCATATATGCACCTTCCAGTCTTCCTGTGGGTATTGATGGGGTTTTCGTTTACCGGAAATGAATTCGGTTCAGTAAAAGCAAGATTGTCATTTCTTAAGTTCAACGGAGAATTCCTGATCATTTATGCAACCATGGCAATTAGCGGGATGATGCTGACCGGATTGACATTACAGCTATTCTCTGTTGCAGGCTTTGATATTTCGGAATTTTACTTTGAAAATATTGTGCTTTTTGGGGCTGCGGCTCTTTCAGTTGTTGCATCGTATCTTGTGACAACAAATATGAAGCTTGCCAAAAGCATAGCTCCATACATTGCAAAGATATTCAGCCCGTTAATTCTTATCACTCTCGTTACATACCTTATTGTAGTGGCAGCTTCTCGTAAGAATCCATTCTTGGACAGGAACTTTCTTCTTGTGTTCAATGGGATTCTGATAAGCATACTTGCAATATCGATTTTTTCGATCACCGAAAGCACTAAGGATGCTAAAAAGAGCATATCGGATTATGTCAATTTTATCCTGATAGCCGTTGCGTTGGTAATGAACGCAATTGCCCTGTCAGCAATAGTTTTCAGGCTCGCTTCGTATGGTATCACTCCTAACAGGATAGCTGTAGTTGGATTAAATATCCTGATTTTTGGTAACCTCATATGGATAATATCTTCGTATGCAGGTTTTATTCGAAATGAAAAAGGTTCATCAGCGATTCAAAATGCCGTAACAAAATATCTGCCTGCATATGGGATATGGGCTGCATTTGTTACATTTGCCTTTCCGATTATTTTCAGCTGACTTATGCATCAACGATAATTCTTTCCTCAATCTCCATACGATCTAAGTGCATTGTTTAAAATTTGAATTTCGATTGCCATATAGATATAATGTGAGTATGTAAGGATAATGAGAATTGGGGGGAATCAAGTGGATATCAAGACAAAAAAATCTTCGCCTTCTATGGATGAATGGCTTAAGGTAGCAAAATCAGATCCAAGGGCATCCCAGGTAGGAATGTTTCTTGTTCATAACGGGGTGGTGCGTGAGACTGCCAAAGCAAAGGTGCGTTTAGGAGAGGAAGGTACTGCACCTGTTACAGGCATGGTATTTTCGTATGACGAGATCAAGGTCAACGCTGCTATTGAAGAGACATATAAGCTTAAGGGTGTCTATTATGTAAGGACTTGGCTGAACGAAGGTCAGCTCGAGGTCGGTGACGACATCATGTATGTACTTATTGGTGGAGACATAAGACCGAACGTAATAGATGCGCTACAGTTCCTTGTGCAGAAGATAAAGACTGAATGTGTTACTGAGATAGAACTCAAGTAAATTGGTTCAATCCTGAGACTGATTATGCAAGCTTAAGTCTGACAGAACAAAATATTTCGGAAATCCAAAGGCTTCTCGACCAACACCTCTGCTTAAGCAGCGGGAAAGGTAAAGAAGCCTATTTTGTATTATAAGTCAGGTTTTACCAACATAAAATGTGAGGTCCTAATCACCTGGAGATTGTCATTAACTGTTACCAACAGGCAGTTTGTTTTGAGAGAGTCGCTCACTGATGATATGAAGGCGTCTAACGAGGAGTCCTTCCTGATTTTTCAATCAGGTTTCGTCTGCCAGTTAAGTCACCAAATAGTTCAAAGCTGAAATACCTGTGGATTGTTATCGCCGATATATACCGTCAGGGCGGATATTGATCAGCCTGTGATGGGAGGTGGTTGCTTCGGCATTAGGCAACTAAAGGAAGAGGTGAAGCTAGAAGGAAGGGATGTACTTAGAGTTACTGATGGCGGATGCAGAAGCAACGGTATGTAGATATTAAGCAATATACTGAATTTAAAGGTTGAGAAAATACTCTAAGGAGAAGTAGATTCACAACGAATAGTGATACTATTTGCGTATGCTAATGGGGAATTTAACTCACAGGAAGACCTGGGGAGAAAGGACAAGAAGGCAAGTAAGTCTTTCTATCCAAAACCAGATAGTGTAAACCTCTATGAGAGCGGATACGGGAAGTACATATGGATACACAGTGCATTGAAGACTATTGAATACTGATTGAGAATGATAGAGGGAAAAAATAAATAAGACCAATGAGGTGGAAATTAGGCTTGATCAAGTTCAGATACTCTGAAGGATATATCTGCAAGAAATACTATAAGACAGCAAGCCAAAACTTCACTGTGCAGTCAGAGAAAAGACTTTGGATGGGATTTAGATAATAATGGAGCAGAGTTCACCCATATCAATCGTGATGATTTTACTATTTCGGCTGATGGACCCTTCCTTTTAATAGAGTAAAAAGAAGGGTAAACTCTCCATATCGCTTACTTGGCTGAAGATAAGAAAAAAAAGAATATATATTTTTTCGAACATTAAGACCTACGAAAGTATTACAGTTACAAAGCTGATTTCAGAAGAAATAATGAAACCCATCCCTTTCAATTACCTCAGATAGAACTAAGGAGGAAATAGTAATAGCATCTACTCCAATGAGACTGAGTAGCAAGCATTCGAGATGTCACTTGGATTAACAAATAGAATATCCCGGGAAGCTAATCGATACAAAACCAATGGTTGGCTGTCTGAAAGGTAGTGTATTTTAATTTGT
>NZ_AXUN02000086.1 GCF_000495435.3 Youngiibacter fragilis 232.1
TTAATTTTCAAAGAGCTTGTCACTTCTAAGGTGACTTCCTTTATTATGGCCCAGCCATAATGCAATGTCAACGGATTCGGAGGCTTGAACCGCCTTGAATCAGGCAACTTGTACATATTAACACGGTTTAATAGACTCGGTTTTCCTAATAACCCAATCATAAGCAAAATATTGGTACTTTACTCTGAATTGCTCGATTTTCCTCACGTTTCCGTTTATTGATACGCTTGGGGTAGTGTACGTAGACAACACATGTTTTGGACATCAAATCTTTGATTTCCTGTAACTTCCAGTTAACATAATCTTAATGTAAACCTTTAATTTTAGACCAGAAACAACAAACGCTCCCATTACGGGAGCGTTCATTTTACGCCATTTGGGCGGTATAAGGACACTATTTGCATTCCATTGTACGCCCTATATTATCGATCCCGAAGCCCTGTAGGGTTTCATGACCATTATATTGAACAAGGCAAGCAGGACCAGGCCCTTGAATACACTGCTGATAGAGATAGTCCACCATACTCCATCCAAACCGAGCCCTGTATATGTTGAAAGCAAATATGCCCCAGGAATCCTCAGCGCATTGAAGAATATTCCAACATAGGATGGTATCTTTGTCCTCCCAAGGCCATTGAATGCACCCTGATTGGAAATCTCGATTGACATGAACACCTGTGAAAGCCCCAAAATCCAAAGATATGATGCTCCCATCCGTATTGTTTCAGGCTCTTGGATAAAGATACCAAAGAGCTGCTCCGGAAAAACCATGAGCATTATCATCGATAACAATCCCAATCCTGATACAGCCAGTACCCCTGACCTATAACCCTTTACTATCCTCTCATATTCCTTAGCGCCATAATTTTGACCTACGAAGGCACTGAGTGCTGTCGAAAATCCACCCGCGGTCATCCATGACAATGATTCGATCTGGGATCCGACCTTTTGAACAGCAATCGCTTCCGGTCCATAAACAGCAATTATCCTTGCGACAACCATAGCGATCATTGCAAAGAACCCATTCTGAAGAGATATGGGAAGTCCAAGCCTGATTATCTTCATAATGTGCTGGATTGAGGGTTTTCTGAAGATATTGATTCGGAAATATGCTTCTTTCCTGGTCCTCATATGAACAGAGAAGAGTGTCGTTACCAGAATTTGAGCCGAAACAGTCGCTACAGCTGCACCGATTACACCAAATTCCGGAAATGGACCTAACCCGTAAATCAGTACAGGATCAAGGACCATATTCGTTACAAGCCCGATAAAGTTAAACCTGAAGGGTACCTTGCTTAAACCGGCTCCATTGAAAATTCCTGTAAAGACTGGATTCATGAAGTTGAAGAATATCCCGCTTCCAATTACAAGTAGATAAGCCACAGCCATATCTATGACATGCTGGTCCCCCAGACGAAAAAAAGAAATGAGCTGACGCCTGAAGATGATAATGAGCATTCCATACACAGCCGCTATCAAAAGATTCAGTTGTATTGCTGAAACAGCATGATCTCTCGCGCCTTCTTCATCCTTGCGGCCAAGATACTGCGCGACAAACACCTCTGCTCCGGACTTGGAGATTAGTATCAGTGAAAATCCGAACCACATGAAAAATCCAGCAGTACCCACTGCTGCAACAGCATCACTACCTAATCTGCCTACCCAGAACATATCTGTAAGATTGTACGCCATCTGCATGAATGATGTGCCCATGATGGGAATGGCAAGTTTAGTCAAAGTGAGTAGAATATCCCCTTTAGTTAGATCGATCTTTCTTTCCATGAATTACCTCATAACAATATTAATGAGCTACATGCAAAATATAGCATATCCAGGCTTAAACCGCAAAAAGAAGGATTCCGGATGCTATGACCCGAAATCCCTGTCTTACTTTTTACTTTGCTTTCTCCAGCGCAGCCTTTATAGCATCTATAAGGCCCTTTGAAGAATAGGTTGCGCCTGAAACTGTAGTCAGGGCGTCAGCCGAATTCTCTTCCTTTACTTCCTTGATTATCGCTTCAGAAGCCTTTCCGAAAAGCTCTGCAGTATCGCCATTCTCAAGAACAGTTACATCTGAAACCTTTCCGTCCTTTATTACAACAGAAACCTTTATTGGGGCTTTGAATCCCTGGGCCTCACCCTCGTATGTGCCGTCCTTGAATGCAGCCTTTGAGGAGCATCCTACAAAAACAGCTGCTGCAAGCAGAGCTGAAGCTATTACCTTTATTGACTTTTTCATTTTAACCTCCTGTTACCCTGCAACTTCTGTACTTGCCTCAATGGCATGGACCTGTCGACCTGGGTATGAAAATGACATGTTTATTTTAATTGATTTCCGGTTTCAACGCAATATCATATCAGAGTTTTTTACTCAGATTTCCCTTTTCTGCGTTTAGCGGATATTCTATCAATTGAAACACGGATAATGGAGGTCAAATCCTTCATCCTTTCAACGTACTGCATACCTTCATCCAGGTATTCCCTTGAGTATTTCCTTATGAACTCAAAGAGTAGCATTCCCTTGTCGTCTCCAGAATACTCAACAGCATCACCAAATGCTATTACCGATTCATAGTCGGTACTGAATTTTTCACTGAGAACTTCTGAACGGGTAACCACTGTGAATGATACCTTGGGGTAAGCGGCAATTTCAAGAAGCTTCTTACCCTCCTTGGCACAATGGATGTATATGTATCCTTCCCTGACAACATAATTGACCGGAATGCCATATGGGAATCCATCAGTTCCCAGTACTGACAATACTCCGAATGAGCCCTTGACCAGTGCCTTTTCGGCAGAATCAATATCCATTTCCCTGTCTTTTCTTCTCACTTACTTTTCCGTCCTTCCTTTGTCAGAGACATTATTACAAATCTAGTAGGCATTTTGGTAATGTCATCAAAAACATCTTTTTCCTTAATGAAGCCGTGTCTCTCGAGGAGCCTTACAGACCGTATATTTTCCTTAGATGTGAACGCTTCAATCTTTTTCAGGTTCAGCTCTTCAAATCCAATTCTAAGAACCTCACTAAGTGCCTCAGACATATACCCGTTGCCCTCGAACCTTTCAATCATCTCATATCCGACCTCTGCGACTGACTTTTCTTCATTGAAATTCCACAGTGTTATTGTTCCGATGAACTCCTGGTCTTCCTTAGCTTCAATGGCATAGTACAGCCATCTTCCAGCTTCCTGACCGCTTATGATATAGTCTATGAAGGTCTCCGCCTGTATGATCGAAGTATATGCCTCATTACCCGTATGTTCTGCTGTCTTAATGCTACTCTTGAGGATAAGCATATCGAGACTGTCACGCCTTTCAAGCTGCCGGAGCAGAAGCCTTTTTGTTTCAGCATTATCATTATAGTTCAGGCCACTACCCATACTGTACCTTTCTCGCCTGACTTCTTGCTATTCATCAAAATCTCCAGTATGTTCTCTGATTTTGGATCATAGCCTTTTGGCAGCTCCAATATCAGATTGTACCTGTCTGTGCATTTGTCATCTTTGATTTCCTTTTCTACCTCAAGCTCCTGACACTTCTGCTTCTTGCCATTAAGCAGCAGTTCTATTTCTGTCGTGAACCTGTCCGGACTTATGCACTCAATTTTATCATTAATCGCCTTCAATGATACTGGTCTGAAGGAAATCCTGATAACCTGCTTTTCCCTGTCAAGGAACTTCTTGAAATCAAGGAATTCTATCTCCCCAAGCCTTATATCAAGGTCTCTCGCCTTGTCGCTCGTGATATTATAGAATGAAAATCCAAGACTTGTGACTCCATAGTTATGGGTACAGAGTATTGATCCGTTTGTCTTCTCTTCAGTCTGGAGAAAGTAGTATCCATCATTGTCGCTGTAACCAGTAGCGATTATGTTCTGTGCCCTGTCTAGAAACAGTACCTCCGCACCTTGCAGGGGTTTACCTTTGTAATCTGTTACCTTTCCATGTATCTTTTTCATTACTGCCACCTCCTCGTTATTTTTGCTCCTTCAACTCACCAATAAGCTTTAATATCCTCTTCTCTCTGGTCCCCTGTACCTTTGATTCCATTATGCCTGAAATATGCTTCTTTCGAAATGTGTATGATTTTTTGTCAAACCTCTCCATAAGGTTTTCTGACTCAAGGGATGCCCTTAAATCTTCCGGGACCTCTACTGTTCTCTCTTCCTCATCCTTCTCGAATCTTACATTCACTGTATCGCCAATTGTCTTACCAATCTTTGACTGGATATCCTTTGTTATCCCAATTATGTAACACTCAGTGCCCATCTTCATTATTGAGCCTCGATATTCTACACCTTCAAACTGTACTTTTGCCTTGATCCTTTTGCTCCCGAATTCCTTTTCGATATCAAAAGGAACCTCTAAATAGGCCCCACCTTTGCCTGAATCCATAATTATCCCAAGAAACTCCAGCATCAGATCAACTCCATTCATTTTAGTCTATGGCACAATTGAACAAAATCGCTACGCGATAGTTCCTTAACTCAATTCTATACTTATGCCTCTTGAATTGACAGAGGCTTTTTTTACGCAAAAAAATAGTAGTTTAATCCCCATTGTTGGTTTATTGTGGAATCACGACAAACTACAAATAACCTAAAGGAGGACAACTACTATTTGTACGCCTATGTTACCATATTTGGTCAGATTCAACAACATTACCTTTGAAATTTTGTCCTTG
>NZ_AXUN02000085.1 GCF_000495435.3 Youngiibacter fragilis 232.1
CTCCTCTTTCCGGAACGGTCCCTGGATTCGGACCGAATGCCCCCGGATTTTGAATATGTCCACAAGGAGTTGGCTCGAAATGGCGTAACCATGACACTGCTATGGGATGAGTACTGCATCCAGTGCCGGGACATCAGCAAGATTCCCTATATGTACACTCAGTTCTGCAAGCTCTACAGGGACTTTGCCATGAAGAACAAGGCAACCTCGCATATCCATCGGAAACCGGGAGATACCTGTGAGGTGGACTGGGCAGGCGATACGACATCTCTCATCGATAATGTCACCGGAGAATGCATCGATGTCTATGTGTTCGTAGCTGCTCTCACATGCAGTTCCTATGCCTATGTGGAGGCCTTCCTCAACATGGATACTGAGAGTTGGATCACCGGACACATCAATGCCTTTCGCCACTTTGGAGGAGTGACACGCATCCTTGTCCCGGATAACCTTAAAACGGGTATTTCCAAGCCGCATCCAGTCGATCCCACCATCAATAAAGTCTATCAGGAAATGGCGGAGTACTATGGCACTGTCGTCATACCGGCCAGAGTGAAGATGCCACGGGATAAGCCAATGGTGGAATCCACGGTGGACACCATCTCCACCTGGATCATTGCAGCTCTTCGTAAGCAGCAGTTTTTCAGCATAGGAGATCTGAACAGAGAAATAAGGAAGAAGCTTCTGGAGTTCAACAGCAAGCCTTTCCAGAAGAAACCAGGATCGAGGCTCAGCGCTTTTCTCGAGGAAGAGAAGATGCACCTGATTCCCTTACCGGCATTGCCCTATGAACTAGCTACGTGGAAGATCGCTACCGTGCAGTTCAACTATCACGTTTCTGTAGAGAAGAACTACTACTCCGTACCGTATGAATACATCAAGCATAAAGTCGATGTCAGAATGACAAAAAGAGTGATCGAGATCTACTACCACCATACACGTATCGCCTCACACGTTAGACTGCTTGGTAAAACCGGACATTACAGCACCAACATCGACCACATGCCTGACAAGCATCGCGACTACGCCCTCTGGGATGGAGACCGATTCATCCGGTGGGCCGCAGCCAACGGAATACATACGGAGATCGTCGTCAGATCGATACTCCACTCCCATAAGATTGAACAGCAGGCCTACAAGTCATGCTTCGGTCTGCTCAAGCTTGCGGACAAATACTCCGTGACAAGGCTCGAAGCCGCCTGCAGAAGAGCCCTCTCCTATACGCCTAATCCCAGCTACAGAAGTATCCAGACCATCCTGAAGAATGGTTCCGATAAGCTTGTGGAAACTGCAGCGGTAGAGCCTAAGAAGCAAGCACAGGGATTTGTCCGTGGTGCAGAATACTACGGAGGGGTGAAGAAGAATGATTAAGGATAGCACACTGTCCAAACTGAATGAGATGCGGCTGACCGCCATGGCGGAAGCTTTCCAGGCACAACTTCAGGATTCAACTTTCCAGGAGTTGAGCTTTGAGGAAAGATTCGGAATCATGGTCGATATTGAATGGTCAAGGCGGAAAAGCAATAAGCTGCTAAGGTTGATCCACAAGGCAGACCTGAAGTTCAGCTCGGCTTCCGTGGAGGATATCCACTATCTGCCGGACCGAAAGCTGGACAAGGCCCAAATCGCCAGATTAGCGTCCTGCCAGTACATCAGCGAAAAGCACAATGTCATAATCATGGGTGCTTCAGGAAACGGCAAGTCGTTCCTGAGCTGCGCATTGGGGATAGCTGCCTGCCGGAACTTCTACACAGTCAAATACATACGCCTTCCCGATCTCCTTGATGAACTCACGGTGGCCCGTGGTGAAGGGGTGTTCAAGAAGACAATGCGTCAGTACAAGACCGTAGACCTCCTGATCCTCGATGAGTGGTTGTTGTCTCCATTGAATGATGCTGCTGCCAGAGACCTGCTGGAGATAGTCGAAGCTAGGTACATGCTGGGATCGATAATATTCTGCTCCCAGTTTGCGCCATCTGAATGGCATGACCGGATCAATGAAGGAACCCTGTCTGAGGCGATTCTTGACAGAATCATCCACAATGCCTATAGCATCATAATTGACGGAAAGGTATCCATGAGAGAGCGTTACGCACTGAAACCTTAAGGTCCCAATTGAGCCACCTCAGGGTGGCTCAATCACAGAATAACTATGGCTCTCTTATTCCGTTTTTGTGGCTCTAGCTCAGCGTACTCATTGCTCATTTTGAGCATAATATTCA
>NZ_AXUN02000084.1 GCF_000495435.3 Youngiibacter fragilis 232.1
TGGCTCGTTCATGTTGTTTTTTTACAAATAATCTAGTAATCCCAATGCTTTGCCGGCACTCTTATTGTGCGAAGTTTCAGTTATATACTAATGTATTAAGTACTGCCTGTTTCTTAGCTTCGCTTTCTAACTCACGACTGAAGTCACGAGTTTACGCAAGCTTTTTCATCAAATAACACGATACCTGTTCAAATAGCAAGGCATAATGCCAGTTTTAGATTTCTAACATTTACTTATCTGGATGCCGTTTATTCTATCCACCATGGATTGCCAGGATCTTCTTCTTCTGTAAGATGACTTTAGCCATGAAATCCTCTGGTACATGTTGTGCCATACCAGCTAATGCCTTTACCAACATAGAGTAAGTGTCTCTATTACCCACATCCTCAGTTTATTGACACTTAACCTATCTCCTTATACCAATGGTTACATAGTGTGTACATTAGACAGGAATGGATCACTCCCTCACATACAGCAAGTTCTTAATATAATTGTACTATTTGCACCTTTCAACCTGCCAATAAAAAATGCAAAAACCCCGTATGATCCACTTGTATTGTGGAGTATACGGGGTAAAAACAAACGTTTCTGATTGCATTTTGAAGGACTTATGAACGGGTTTCTCACTTTTTTCTTTTCTCAATTGTTCTTACAGGCTTTCCCTTAATGTTAACCGCCTTGTCTTTAGCTGATATTTCATGATATTTGCTGTTTCTTTCTTTATTCAGAGGCTTCACCAGACATTTGGGGCCATATCCGATCAAGTCTGTCCGGTTCACCTGAGTCAATGCAGCACGAACAAGCTCATTCTTCTTGGGATTATTGAACTGAAGCAATGCCCTCTGCATAGCCTTCTCAGTCTTGCTTTTTGGTATATAGACCTCTTCCATTGTCATTGGATCTAATCCGGTGAAAAACATTGCTGTCGATAAGGTTCCAGGAGTCGGATAGAAATCCTGTACCTGCTCTGGCTGATAATGGGTATCCCTGAGATATTCTGCCAATTCTACCGCATCTTCCAGAGTACATCCTGGATGGCTTGACATCAGATACGGAACAAGGAACTGCTTTTTCCCTAGCTTCTCGTTTAATCTGAAGTACTTCTCCTTGAATTTCTCATAGGTCTTTCCCGCAGGCTTTCCCATATACTTCAGGACTCTTGCTGAAACGTGTTCTGGAGCCACCTTCAGCTGACCGCTGATATGATGCTCGATAAGTTCACTTAAGAATGCTTCATTCTTCTTATCAGCCATGATGTAATCATAGCGAAGTCCTGAACGGACAAATACTTTCTTGATTTTGGGCAATTTCCTTAGTTTCCTTAATATGTTCAGATACTCTTCGTGGTCAACAAAAAGATTTTTGCATGGGCTGGGGTCCAGACACTGCCTGTTTTTGCAGGCACCAATTTTCAACTGCTTGTCACAGGCTGGCTGCCTGAAGTTCGCTGTGGGTCCTCCCACGTCATGGATATACCCCTTGAAGCCATCCATATTAGTGATATCAGTAGCCTCCTGGATGATTCCCTCTTCACTTCGGCTTTGTACGATTCTGCCCTGATGGAATGTCAGTGCGCAGAAGGAACAGCTTCCGAAACATCCTCTTGAGCTTACAATGCTGAATTTCACTTCTTCGAGAGCCGGAATCCCTCCATCCTTTTCATACATGGGATGATAGTTCTTCTGGTATGGCAAAGCGTAGACCCGGTCCAGCTCCTCACGCGTCAATGGTTTCTCAGGCGTATTCTGTACCAGATATTTTGAATTCTGCTGCTGTACGATCATCCTTCCTCTAATAGGGTCCTGTTCCTGATACTGGACCTTGAAAGCTTCAGCATATTTCACCTTATTTTCAGAAACCGTCTTTGCAGAAGGTATCTCGATATAGTCATACACTTCTTCAAGTGAATCCACTACATAGCAGGTACCGGGAATATGACGGATGTATTTTGCCTCGAATCCATCATTCAGATATCTGGCAATTTCAACGATCTGCTTCTCTGCCATTCCATATACGAGCAGATCCGCATTGCTGTCAATAAGTATTGATTTACGGACGCTGTCGCTCCAATAATCATAATGGGCGAATCTTCTTAAGCTCGCCTCGATGCCGCCAATGATTATCGGGACATTCTTATAGGCTTCATGGATCCTGTTGCAGTAGACAATTGTGGCCCTGTCAGGCCTCAATCCCATTTTCCCTCCAGGTGAATAGAAGTCCCTGTCCCTTATTCTCTTGTTGACTGAATAGTGGTTGACCATGGAATCCATATTCCCTGCTGTAACTAGGAAGCCCAGCCTGGGCCTGCCCAATCTTTTGAAGTCTTCTGGATCCTTCCAATCAGGTTGAGCTATGATTCCAACCTTATATCCTGCATTTTCCAGAACTCTCGCTATTATAGCCGGTCCGAAGCTGTGATGGTCAACATAGGCATCCCCGCTGACCAGCACAAAATCCACCTGTTCCCATCCACGGGCCTCCATGTCTTCCCTGCTTACTGGCTGATACTGATTATTCAACAATTCTTTCCTCTCTTACATGTTAGTGCTGTTCTCATTGTAATCCACTGAAAAACTGACCATATCCGCCAATATACCTGAATACCTGCTTCAATATTCACACAAAGAATCCCGTGTCATTTTTCCAATCATCATTATTCGGAAAATTATAACACGAGATCTTAATTTGTTCCACCTGAACAGTGAATTTATACCTGTTCCTATTCCAAATCCCCATTTCACTCTTTTAGAATCATCCGCATTTAAATTAAGTCACTCAACTTTCCCACTTTAAT
>NZ_AXUN02000083.1 GCF_000495435.3 Youngiibacter fragilis 232.1
CCCTATGTGTCAGAATGGTTGTCGTACCCCAATAAATAAAGTATCCTAATAGGAATAGGATGAGGAGGACGACATTATGGCCTATACCAGGAGAGTTAAGGAGACAGCCATCAAGATGATGCTGCCACCCCAGAGCATGCCACTCAAGAGGATCAGCGAGTCTTTAGGGATACCGGAAGTCACTTTGAAGAAATGGAGAACAGAACTGAGAACCAACGGGCACCCGGTACCATCCAAGGATGAACCTGCTGACAAGTGGAGCAGCCAGGATAAGTTCCTCATAGTGGTTGAAACCCTGAAGATGAATGAGTCAGAGCTGTCCGAATACTGTAGGGAACATGGATTGTTCCCTGACCAGGTGAAATCCTGGCAAGAGAACTGCTCAAACGCAAATGCAGATATACCGTCTCAGATTTCAGAACTGATGCAGCAGGACAAGGAGACACAAAGAGAACTAAAACGAGTAAAGAAAGAGCTTCAGAGGAAGGAATCCGCGCTGGCTGAGACAGCAGCCCTCCTGGTGCTCAGAAAAAAAGCGGAAGCGATTTGGGGACCCTCGGAGGACGAGGAAGACTGACCAGCACCCAGGATCGCACAAAAGCCATAGAGCTGGTTGAAGAGGCAGTATCATCTGGAGCAAGCCAGAAGAAAGCCTGCGAGATACTTTGTATTTCCACTAGAACCTACCAGAGGTGGATTAATCCCAATACACCTGACCATGACAGAAGGCCTACTGCAAGCAGGCCTGAACCAAAGAACAAGCTCACCGACAAAGAGAAGGACAGGATACTTCAAGTGGTCAACAGCCCCGAGTATGCGGATAAACCACCGAGTCAGATAGTCCCTGCCCTTGCTGACAAGGGTGAGTATATTGCATCAGAATCAAGCTTCTACAGGGTGATGCATGAAGCGAAGCAGCAGAACCATAGGGGAAGAAGCAATAAGCGCGAGAGCAGGCCTATAAGCTCACACAAGGCTACAGCGGTCAATCAGGTCTGGTCTTGGGATATAACGTACCTACCTGGACCCATAAAGGGAATGTACTATTACCTATACATGATAATCGACATATTCAGCCGGAACATAGTAGGCTGGGAGGTCTGGGAAGAGGAGTCAGCAGAGCACTCAAGCAGGCTCATACGCAGGGCTGTGTTGGGACCGGACTTATCAATTACCATTTTCAGACAAAAGACAATCTAATCAACCTGTGTACACTTGAGCTGATCCGAAGCTCGATTGAACAGCTGGGGACTGTGAACCAGAATACTGAGATGACGCCGGTCGAACAGATGAAAACCTTAGGTCGGGGAATAACCTCATTCATGGTGGTTAAT
>NZ_AXUN02000082.1 GCF_000495435.3 Youngiibacter fragilis 232.1
GTAAGCGTAAATTCTAGTGCACATATTCAATTCAATCTACCAATGATAAAATCATCTCAAAAACGAGGTGATTTTTTTATGAGTAAAAAAGCAAACTCTGAAGACTGGCAGCAAATTATTACAAATCAAATTTCAAGTGGACTCACACAACACAAGTGGTGCGAGCAGAATAGTGTCAACATTCATAACTTTCGCTACTGGAAAAGGCGGCTTACATCAAGACCCGATCCAGTTGATGATCAGTCTGAAACCAAATGGGCTATCATAACAAGTCCAGAATCAGATGTCGATGAAAATAATATTAAATCAACATTATGTATTCATATTGGAAAAGCAATAGTTGAAGTTAGCCCAAGCTTTGATACAGAGAGTTTATCTGTGGTCTTATCGGTACTGATGAAACATGTTTAACAGTAATAGAGTCACCGAAGTCTATCTTGCACTTGGTGCTACCGATCTGAGAAAATCCATAGATGGCTTGGCGGTTATCGTTAGGGAAAAGTTCAAACTTGATCCCTTTTCAAGAAATCTCTACGTATTTTGCAACCGAAAGCGCGATAAGGTCAAGATTCTGGAATGGGACACAAGTGGTTTTTGGCTCCACTACAAAAGACTTGAAAAAGATAGATTCAAATGGCCGGAGAATATAAGTGGCACTCACATTTCCATCGATGAGCGTTCATTCAGATGGCTTCTGGATGGGCTAACTATAAGAGAAAAGTCCGCTCACAAACCGGTTGAAGAACGTCAAATCATTTGATTTTCTAGTTCTTTAATTACTCGTAACAACCTATAATAATGCTTTTTTTGAGTGTCCAAAAATGGTATAATAAATATATGAAAAACATTGAAAACACTAGCCATTCGGCTAATGACAGGTTAACTGAAATTGAATATAAAATGGAACAACTCATTCAGGAAAATGAGGAGCTTAAAGCAAAAGTGACGTTCTATGAAGAACAGATCAAACTTTCTCAATCACAAAAGTATGGTTCATCCAGCGAGATAATCTCTGACGGTCAGTTAAGTATCTTCAATGAAGCGGAAAAAGAATCCGCTAAAGAAAATGTTGAGCCTGATATTGAAGAGATTACCTACAAACGGAGAAAAGGAACTAGCAAATCTCGAAAATCCTATGCGGATCTGGAAGAGGAAGAAATCCTTTACACACTTCCCACTGATGAGCAAAACTGCCCAAAGTGTAACCATGAACTTCATGAAATGAAAGTGATTGTCCGCAAAGAACTTAAATTTGTTCCTGCTCGTGTGAAGGTTGTTCTTCACAAGCGCCAAGTATATGCTTGTAGACACTGTGATTCCTATGAAAATGAAGGATCATCCGGGTCTATTGTTGTTGCCCCCATGCCAAATCCGGTACTTCCAGGATCGTTGGTGAGTCCGTCTCTTTTGGCCACAATCATGGACATGAAGTACAACAAGATGATGCCACTTTACAGGCAAGAACAGTCTTTTATAGATTACGGCATCGACATCAGCCGTCAGAACATGGCTTCATGGGTGATTAAAGGAGCTGAAAGATGGCTTGCACCTTTATTCGACAGGCTGCATGATTACTTGGTTCGAGAAGACATCGTACATGCCGATGAAACGGTTCTGAACTGCCTTGATGAAAAGGACAACAAGACCAACTACATGTGGCTTTACGCGACTGGTGAGAAGGCTTCAAAGAGAATCTTTCTTTATGATTACCAGAAGTCTCGGGCGAATAGGCATCCTCAAAGGTTTTTAGAAAACTTCACAGGGTTCCTTCAGACCGATGGCTATGCAGGCTACAACAAAGTGTCTGGTGTAAAACGTTTAGGTTGTCTGGTTCATGCAAGGCGTTATTATACCGATGCCTTAAAAGCATTTCCGGAGGGCGCTGAGCTATCCAGATCCAAAGCCAACGAAGCCATTAAACTTTTCAAAAAGATCTTCAAACTGGAAGAATCTTATGCCGGCCTTACACCTGAAGAGCGTTATGAAAAACGACTTGAGGAAGTGAAGCCAATTTTGGAGAAATATCGTCTATGGCTGCATGAACAGTCGAAGAAGACGCTTCCTAAAAGCAAACTTGGAGAAGCCATCAAGTATTCCCTCAACCAGTGGGATTCCTTAGTTGTTTTCCTTGAAGATGGCAGACTCAGCAGCGAAAATAATTTGGCCGAGAGAGCCATCAAACCATTTGTGCTCGGGAGAAAGAATTTCTTGTTTGCAAAATCTCCAAAAGGCGCTACAGCCAGTGGCGTATGCTATAGCATAATTGAGACGGCAAAAGCCAATGGTTTAATTCCACATTTGTATCTCAATTTTCTATTTGAAACGCTTCCAAACATAGATTTAGATAATCATGAGGCTTTGGACGCTTGTTTGCCATGGTCAGAAACACTACCGGAAGAATTAAAGAGAAAAATCGAAAAAATTGAAGATGTATAACAAGTCGTCTCTAGTGAGGCGATTTTTTTATGCCGTCAATGTGCACTAGAATTTACGCTTAC
>NZ_AXUN02000081.1 GCF_000495435.3 Youngiibacter fragilis 232.1
GGCAGTGCTTCTCTCTTTATCCTTGCGCAACTCATTTTTCCTCTGTGCGCCATTCAGCAGTCGCGACTCGATTGGCTTGAGGATAGTCAGATGTTCAGGCACTATAGGCTTTGCACCCACTCGCTCTCCTATGGTAAGCTTCTTTGCCTTGAATGGCTTTGCACCAGGATACTCGATGGTCACCTCGAATGTGTCTGATGGGTCATAGACTACGTCTACAGTGCAGCCTACAAAGGTGACTCCAACCTCATATTTGTCTCCATTGAAGCTTATGCATCCGCTCTTGTCCACCTTCCTTTCCTCTGCATGGAGGAATGCATCTGCGATGATCTCAGGCGCTATTCTCTTTATCGGAGTGCTGTCAAGATTGTATGCCTGCACTGGAGTCAGTCCGTTGATTGCTGAGTGCTCCTTGTTCTGGTAGCACTCCTCCAGCCATACCCAAAACAGCCTGTTCATGTTATCAAGGCTCTTGGGGCTGGGGTCAACCTGGTATTCATCCAGAAACCTGTCAATGTTCTGGTTAAAGCGTTCTATTTTGCCAGTTCCCTCCGGCGAGTATGGTGTTGCAAACATCAGCCTCACGCCTAGCTTTGCGCACGCTCTGGTCATCCATCTGGTCCGATATTGTTTTCCATTGTCAAAATATACGGACTGTGGCAAACCATGCTTCATGACAGCTTTTCTGAAGCAGTCTTCGACAATAATCTGCTCAAGGCTGTTGTAGAACTCAGCGTGCAGCACC
>NZ_AXUN02000080.1 GCF_000495435.3 Youngiibacter fragilis 232.1
GGCAGTGCTTCTCTCTTTATCTTTGCGCAACTCATTTTTCCTCTGCGCACCATTCAGCAGTCTCGACTCGATTGGCTTTAGGATAGTCAGGTGTTCAGGCACTACAGGCTTTGCACCTACTCTTTCTCCTATGGTCAGCTTCTTTGCCTTGAATGGCTTTGCACCAGGATACTCGATGGTCACCTCGAATGTGTCTGATGGGTCATAGACTACGTCTACAGTGCAGCCTACAAAGGTAACTCCAACCTCATATTTGTCTCCATTGAAGCTTATGCATCCGCTCTTGTCCACCTTTCTTTCCTCTGCATGGAGGAATGCATCTGCGATGATTTCAGGCGCTATTCTCTTTATCGGAGTGCTGTCAAGATTGTATGCCTGCACTGGAGTCAGTCCGTTGATTGCTGAGTGCTCCTTGTTCTGGTAGCACTCCTCCAGCCATACCCAAAACAGCCTGTTCATGTTATCAAGGCTCTTGGGGCTGGGGTCAACCTGGTATTCATCCAGAAACCTGTCAATGTTCTGGTTAAAGCGTTCTATTTTGCCTGTGCCCTCCGGCGAGTATGGTGTTGCAAACATCAGCCTCACGCCTAGCTTTGCGCATGCTCTGGTCATCCATCTGGTCCTGTATTGTTTTCCATTATCAAAATATACGGACTGTGGCAA
The DNA here is from genome assembly GCF_000495435.3 of Youngiibacter fragilis 232.1. Classification (GTDB taxonomy): domain Bacteria; phylum Bacillota; class Clostridia; order Clostridiales; family Clostridiaceae; genus Youngiibacter; species Youngiibacter fragilis. The sequence goes on from NZ_AXUN02000080.1 coordinate 664, forward strand.
ACCATGCTTCATGACAGCTTTCCTGAAGCAGTCTTCGACAATAATCTGCTCCAGGCTGTTATAGAACTCAGCGTGCAGCACC
>NZ_AXUN02000079.1 GCF_000495435.3 Youngiibacter fragilis 232.1
TTTTGAGCATAATATTCACACAGCTGCTCGCAACACGGGCATTGCTGTACTCCAGACTTTTCAACCTGATGATTTCTCGATAATTCACCATGATTATCGACCTCCATAATAATATTTGCACAACTTGTGTGCCTATATTCATTATAGGGAGGTGCTCTATGTATCGGATATACATGCTCCCACTTATCGGAATGGGTGCTCTATTTTACCGGAAAACATGCACTTTTCAACTGGAATACTCACCAAAAATGAGTCCGATGATGCTTCCTATTGCTATCGATCCAATGAGTATAAGGGGAAACCTGTAATTTTTCCAAACGCTCGTTTTCTTCTCAACCATTTTACTGCACCCTTCCATAATTATTTTTGTTTGTGATAGATTCTACTGCTTTTGAAAGCTGATACATTGCAGTTTCCAGTGTCTTCCTCGGACATGCCGCATTAAGCCGCATGTATCCGTTAAGACCGCGGCAGAATGCATTGCCGTCGTTTAGGCCAAGCCCTGCATCCTGTACCATGAATCTGTTGAGTTCATCATTGGACATGCCAAGCTCCCTGCAATCCAGCCATACAAGATATGTACTATCAGGAAGATTAGGCTTTATCTCAGGTATGTGCTTAGCGCAATAATCCCTTACATAAAGGATGTTTCCTTCAACATACCTAAGAAGCTGTTCAAGCCATTCAGATCCTTGTCTGTAAGCCGCCTCGATTGCTACAAGGCTGAAGCAGTTGTTCCTGTGAATATCCAGCCCTCGCCAGAAGGAATCAAACAGTTCCTTCTTTTCAGCATCCGGAAATATTGCGAAGGATGCCTGTAGTCCTGCAAGATTGAAGGTCTTAGTTGCTGATGTGCACGTGATCGTAATTTCAGATGATTCCTTCGAAATTGATGCAGTCGGGATATGCTTGTTTCCCCAAAGCAAAAGGTCTGAGTGTATCTCGTCTGAGATAATAAGGACACCATACCTGCGGCAGAGTTCAGTCATTCGCTCAAGTTCAGACTTCGTCCATATCTTTCCTATTGGATTGTGTGGACTGCATAGGATGAAAATACTGGGTCTTTCCTTGAGCTTCTCTTCAAAGTCATCAAAGTCGATTGAATATTTACCATCTGATTCTACTAGCTGATTTTCAATAACAGTTCTGCCCCATGCCTCTACTACCTCATAGAACTCCGGGTATACAGGTGTCTGAATCAAAACCTTGTCATATTTTGATGTGAACTCCCTGACGATTACTGATAGTGTAGGCACTACACCAGGGCTGAAGCTGATAAGGCTTTTGTCGACATCCCATGAATTCCTGTTCTTTTGCCAGGTGCAGAATGCCTCATAGTATGAATCAGGACGTGTGGTGTATCCGTAGATTCCCTGTTCGGCTCTTGTTAGTATCGCTTCCTGTATTGGCTCGGCTACCTTGAAGTCCATGTCTGCTATCCACAAGGGTATCACAGCATCGGTCTTGAATTTTTTCATCCTTTCATCGTATTTGGCTGAGAAGTTTTTTTTACGGTCAATGATTTCATTGAAATTGTACTGCAATGTTATCCTCCTTAGTTTTTATATTTGTTTCACAGAAGGTATAGCAATATGCATGCCAATTGAAGTTTTTATCAATAACTATGGAACAAGTTAAGTTTATGCTAAGATATGGCTCCTTATTGCAGGTATAAGCGGCAATCAAGAGATTAAAATGGTTAAAGTATAACCACTTTAACCATTTTAATCCTAATATTTGGTTCTCATATCACTTAAAACAGTGATCCCTTTGCTGTTGATTTTGCTGCCACCTCTTCCCTTCGAAATTTTTATAAGCGAAAGTCCGTCAAGCTTGTTGAGGATATCTCTTATTTCCTGCTGAGACAGGTAAATACCGATATTATCAGCCCTCTCTGCTATTGAATTTCTTCCGATGGTTTCATGATTTTCATATGCTTCATTCAGGCATTCGAGAACAAAAAGATAATCATCCAGCCTATTCCCTGCAATTCGAAGAAGAAGTTCTGATTCATAGCTTCCGTTTGTACCTGATAGAACTTTGGACGGTTTTGATATGCAAGAATGGAAGCTTTGAGGCAGGTCCTCGCAATCTATAATATTCTTGTCCAGATATGCGAGATACTCCACGTAGTTCCTAAGCTCTCGGATGTTTCCATTCCAGATATGAGTCATAAATGCTTTCTCTGCGTTCGGGGACAATTCGAATCGTACACCGAATTCCTTCATGAAAACATTTAAGAGAAGCATAATGTCATCACCTCTCTCCCTCAAAGGAGGCAGCTGGACTGGCAGGGTATTAAGCCTGTAGTAAAGGTCTTTCCTGAAGGTTCCTGAAGCAACCAGTTCATCCAGAGATTCGTTGGATGCTGCAACGATCCTCACATCTACTGTTATTATCTTGTTCCCGCCTATTCGCATTACTTCCCCCTCCTGTATTACCCTGAGGAGCTTTATCTGAAGAGCAGGACTCATTCCTTCGACCTCATCCAGGAAAATGGTTCCTTTGTGAGCAAACTCAAAAAGACCTAATTTCCCCCCTTTTCGGGCACCTGTGAATGCCCCGTCCTCGTATCCGAAGAGCTCACTCTCCAGAAGGTTGTCAGGAATAGCGGCGCAGTTGATGGCAATGAAGGGATACTCTTTTCTGGCTGAGCTGTTGTGTATGGCCTGTGCGAACAGCTCTTTGCCTGTTCCGCTTTCTCCGGTTATAAGGATAGATGAGTTGGTCTTAGCCATTTTTCCAGCTATTGATTTAGATCTCATTATTACTTCGCTGTTTCCGATAATATCTTCAAACCTATATTTGGCCTTATGTCCTTTATTCAGCAGCTGTATCCTGAGGTTATGCTGCTTGCTCTCTTCCTCAGTGAACCTCTGTATTGTGGCAAATGAACCCATATATTCTGAACCTCGGATAACCGGGGATATTGAATAGTTGATGTCTACTCCTTTTATACGTACTAGACGGTTCTCAATCTTCTTCCTTGATTTTCGGCATTCGTCAAAAGGGATGAAAGGAACAGCCTCTGATGCAGGTTGGTTAACGATGTTCTCAGAGGTTATTCCTGCAATGTCACATGCCTTGGGATTACATGCGAAAATATAGCTGTTCTCGTCAACTCCGATGATTCCATCATCCATGATGTTCAAGAGTATCTCGAACTGACTCTCGAGCCTCAGTGACCTTCCAAAAAGCTGGTCAAAGCTATAGTTATTGGCAGCGATTGACCTGAAGTAGCTTCTGAACTGTTCCCTTTCAAGGAGGAAGTCGAACTTCAGCCTGAGAGCAATCTCAACGACTGTTGTCGATGCAAGAACCCTTTGACCAAGGTTGAGTATCCTTTCGACATCTTCCGGGACATATCTGCTCTCATCCGGTGTAACTGCTAGTCTGAAACCACCAGGTGGATTGCATCCAGGATAGCATGGAGTGAACTTTATATGGTTGATGCCAAGCTGGCTAAGCCGGGTTATTGCCTCTCGCACCATCTTCTCACTCAGGTTAACGAACAGTGCTTCTGTACCTTCAGGAAGCTCAAGGAGCACCTCTATGGCCTTCTTTGTATAAGTAACCTCAATCTCGACCATCGGGCGTCCTTGAGGTATGTATCTCTGGAGATCTGACATGCTTTCAAATGCATCAGTAGAAACCACATAGAGATCCGCATCAGCGATATCTTGGACTGACCCATCCCTTACATGGTAAGCGGATGTTACAACAAGCTCACCAAAAAGATCAATTATCTGGTTTTCGTAAAATTTTGATGCCACCTGATCCCATGCTATTACAGTGATTTTTTTCTTTATGATAAACACCCTTTCAAAGCTGTTTTTGCAAATGCGATGTCTCAGTGAAAGTGTATGTCATAGACGACAATTCTACAAGCAGCTTTTTTGGCATGCAATTTGCTTAATAGGATAGCATGAATACAAGCAAGGAAAGGATGATAAGGGATGCTGACAGAAACAGAATTGGTTGAGCTATTGAAGAAGGAGGTGGTACCTGCCCTGGGCTGCACAGAGCCTGTGGCAGTTGCATTAGCTGCTGCCTCTGCTGCGAATGCTGTTGGAGGTGAGGTAATATCCATAAGGTTAACAGTGAATCCCAACATCTTCAAGAATGGCATGTCAGTCGGCATACCGGGATTTGATAAGGTTGGGCTCAAGTATGCCGCCTCGCTGGGAGCATGCCTGAGAAATCCTCATAAAGGACTAAGGCTTCTTGAGGACCTTGATGAAAGCATAAGATCAAAAGCGGATAGAATAGTAGGTGAGTCGATGGTTGAAGTCAGTATTGACCATTCAAAGACTCTGATTTATGTAGATGCAGAAATAATAACTGAGAATGGAAAGGGCACGGCCATTATAAGGAATACACATTCAAATATCGAGTATCTGAGTGTGAACGACAAGGTACTTATGAACCTGGCTAAGAGCCCTGAATTCGAAGGGGATTTGTATTGCAAGCTCAAAAGGATGAAGATAATGGATATAAGGGAGCTTGTTGACTCGGTAAATACTGAGAGCCTCAGCTTCATGATGGATGGAGTCGACATGAATGAGAAGATAGCTGAATTTGGAATGGCTGGCGAAAATGGGGTAGGCATAGCTGGAGCAATGAAAGAAATGACATCAGGTACTGTCATGGGGGACAGCCTGCAAAGCAGGATAATGATGAAGACAGCAGCCTGCGCAGAAAGCAGAATGTCTGGATGCCCTCATGCGGTGATGAGCAGTGCCGGCAGCGGCAACCATGGAATTACAGCGATAATACCGGTTGTTGAGCTTGCTGCACATAATGGAAATAGCAGGGATGAACTGATCAGGGCTATAGCATTTTCACACGCGCTTAATGTGTACATAAAGCAATATACAGGAAAGCTGTCAGCAACCTGCGGCTGCGGTGTATCTGCCGCTTCTGCGGCTGCAGCTGCCATGACAAAGCTTCTTGGAGGTAATGACAGGCAGATTGAAGGGACAATTATTAACATGGCTGGAAACCTTACAGGTATGATTTGTGATGGAGGTAAGGTTGGGTGTGCTCTGAAGCTTGCTACAGCAAGCGGTGCCGCTCTAATGAGTGCATACTTGTCCATGAGTGGAGTAGTAATCTCCCCTACTGATGGAATTGCCGGATCCAGTGCAGAGGAGGCCATATTAAATATGGGACTTGTCAGCAATCCAGGTATGATGCAGACTGACAAGGTGATTCTGGAAATAATGACAAGGAATTCCTGATAAAAAAGAAGGATCATTTCGGGATATTAGGGTGACAATACTGAACAGCGCACTGTTCAGTATTGCCACCTTGTACTAATCCATTTTCAGCTTGTTTTTTCCTGTTTTTTCCTTGAGTAAAATTTTATAAAAATCCATTGACAGTTGCCTGGATAACCTCTATAATAAGTTTTGTTCTGAAAAATTACTGCATGCGGTGATTTGAAGAAACCAATACGTATCAGCAACATTCTTGCAGCATACGTTTTGATTATAGTAAATTTGCGATAGGTTCGACCATCGTAATTTACATCTATCTGGTGTCTATGACTTTGAGGGTTACACCCGTTCCCATTCCGAACACGACGGTTAAGCCTCAAGGTGCTGATGATACTGCAGGGGAAGCCCTGTGGGAAAGTAGGTTGTCGCCAGATTCCGGATCTTTAGCTCAGTTGGTTAGAGCAACCGGCTCATAACCGGTCGGCCCGGGGTTCGAGTCCCTGAAGGTCCACCATGGGGGTATAGCTCAGTTGGGAGAGCACCTGTTTTGCACGCAGGGGGTCAAGAGTTCGAGTCTCTTTATCTCCACCACAAAAGAAGCGTCTAAGGACGCTTTTTTTGTTGCCGTGAAATTTTGTTGATTACTGGTGAATGTTTTATCATTCTATATTTGACAGTCAAAACAATTGGTGTTATATTTTATGAAATGATACAAGTCTTCAGGGCGGGGTGTAATTCCCCACCGGCGGTAAAGCCCGCGAGCCTATTTGGCAGATTCGGTTAGATTCCGAAGCCGACAGTAAAGTCTGGATGAAAGAGGACAAGAATGGGACGCTTGCGTCTATATTCGGCTTTTTTAGGTTCTGAAGATATTCAGGACCTTTTTTTGTTTTTCCAAATAAGGTCAGAGTAATGATTGCTGGTTTGTTATTCGCTGAAAGTGGAGGAATCATCATGGACATGGATTTTATGAAAAGAGCCCTTGAAATTTCCAGCAGAGGTGAGGGAAGAGTAAATCCAAATCCTCTGGTTGGTGCGGTAATAGTGAAGGATGGAAGGATAATCGGGGAAGGCTGGCATGAATATTACGGAGGACCACATGCTGAAGTCAATGCAGTCAGAAGCGCCACAGAGGATGTAAGAGGCTCTACCATATATGTGACATTGGAGCCGTGCTCTCACTACGGAAAAACCCCTCCATGTGCTGAGCTTCTTAGAGCTAAGGGATTCAGAAGGGTCGTAGTTGCCATGACAGACCCCAATCCACTGGTGGCAGGAAAGGGAGTTGAAATACTCAGGGAAGCAGGAATCAGGGTCGATGTAGGTATGCTTGAGAAGGAAGCACAGAAGCTGAATGAGATCTTTATAAAGTATATACTCACAAAGCAGCCTTTTGTGATAATGAAAAGCGCAATGACGCTGGATGGCAAGACAGCTACTTCCGAAGGGGAATCCAAGTGGATTACCGGAAAAGAATCCAGAGAATACGTCCACAGGATTAGGAACAGGGTATCCGGCATAATGGTTGGAATAGGCACAGTGCTTGCTGACGACCCGTCTCTTACTGCAAGGACTGAGGGTGGGTGTGACCCAGTGAGGATAATTGTGGACTCAAGGCTGAGGATTCCGATGACTGCAAAAGCTCTTCACGGTCCAGGCAGGACTATAATAGCAACGACAGAAGGCTATGACAGGAATAGATATGAAGAGCTTGAGGAGCTTGATTCTGTAGAGGTGCTGGTTTCCGGAAAACCAGGTTCGGGTGTCGACCTTAAGCACCTATGTTCACACCTCGGGGCTGAAGGTATAGACAGCGTGCTACTGGAAGGCGGATCTGAGCTTAACTGGTCAATGATAAATGAAGGTCTGGTAGACAAGGTAATGACATTCATTGCGCCAAAGATCCTTGGGGGGTGCGAATCAAAGACGCCTGTCGGAGGAGACGGATTTCCAGGGCTGGATGATGCACTTGTACTTAATGGTGTTGAGGTCACAAGATTTGGAGACGATACCCTGATCGAGGGATATGTGAAAAGAGGTGACAATGATGTTCACGGGACTTGTTGAAGAAATCGGGTATCTTGAATCAGTGGTTCATTCAGGCAATTCGATGAAGATAAGGATCAGGGCATCCAAGGTGCTTGAAAATGTCAGAAAGGGTGATTCCATAAGCACCAACGGAGTATGCCTTACTGTCACATCCTTTGATTCATCAACATATACAGCTGATGTAATGCCTGAGACCATGAGACTTACTAATCTTGGAAGCCTCGTCAAAGGGAGTCCTGTCAACCTTGAAAGGGCAATGCTTGCCGGAGGCAGGTTCGGAGGGCATATAGTATCAGGCCATATAGATGGTATCGGACATGTAAGGAGCTTCAGGGAGGAGGATAATGCGACCTGGATTTCTGTGGAATGTACTGATGAGCTACTTAAGTACATAGTGGCAAAGGGCTCGATAGCCATGGATGGAACAAGCCTGACAGTGGTTGACACAGACAACAGCGGGTTCAGGGTCTCAATAATACCAACGACAAAGGATGAAACGGCTCTCTTGAGAAAGAAGGCAGGTGATCCTATAAACCTTGAATGTGACATAATTGGAAAATATGTGGAGAGGCTGCTTTCATTCAGGGATGACGGGCGAAAGAAGGACATAAGCGTGGATTTTCTTAAGGATAACGGCTTTTTGTAGGAGGAGAGAAAATGTTCAATACAATAGAAGAAGCACTGAAGGATATCAAGGATGGCAAGATCGTTGTTGTTGTGGATGACGAGGACAGGGAGAATGAGGGTGACCTTCTTATGGCAGCTGACAAGGTTACGCCTGAAGCTGTAAACTTCATGGCTACCTACGGAAGAGGCCTGATATGCATGCCTATTACAGGCAAGCTGGCCTCGGAGCTGGATTTCTGCAACATGGTGGAAAACAGTACCGATCCTAAGAAGACGGCATTCACTGTTTCGGTGGATTCTAACAGATCAACTACAGGAATCTCTGCCTATGAGAGGTCTGCAACAATAAGCCATATAATGGAACCGGGAGCAAAACCTGATGAGTTCAACAGACCTGGACATATATTCCCCCTTGTTGCAAGGGAGGGTGGTGTCCTTGTCAGGGCAGGGCATACTGAAGCCGCTGTGGATATGGCTCGGCTTGCCGGATTTTCACCAGCCGGAGTCATCTGCGAGATAATGAGGGATGACGGACACATGGCAAGGGTTCCTGAACTTGAGGCATTCTGTGAAAAGCACGGATTGAAGCTAGTGACGATCAAGGACCTCATTGAATACAGGAGGACCAAGGAGATACTTGTTGAGAGGGTAGCTGAAACCATCCTTCCTACAAAGTATGGGAGCTTCAGGATGATCGGTTATGTCAGCAAGGTCAATGGCGAACATCATGTAGCACTTGTCAAGGGAGATGTAACCACACCCCAGCCGGTCCTTTGCAGGGTCCACTCTGAATGCCTTACTGGCGATGCATTCGGCTCAATGAGATGCGATTGCGGGGACCAGCTGGCTGAGGCGTTGAAAAGGATAGAAAGTGAAGGAAGGGGCATCCTGCTCTATATGAGGCAGGAGGGAAGAGGGATAGGCCTGATCAACAAGATCAAGGCATATGCTCTCCAGGACCAGGGAATGGATACGGTCGAAGCCAATCTTGCACTTGGCTTCCAGGAAGACCTGAGAGATTATGGTATCGGAGCCCAGATACTTTATGACCTTGGCGCCAGGGAGCTGAAGCTCATGACAAACAATCCCCAAAAGGTAATCGGGCTTTCAGGATATGGAATCAGGATCACCGAGAAGGTCCCTATACAGCTAAACCATAATGAAGTAAATGAATTCTACATGAAGACCAAGAAGGAAAAGATGGGCCACGAGCTTAATTTTGAGGAGGAATAGAAATGAAGGTTTATGAAGGAAAGCTGATTTCAGAAGGAAAAAGATACGGTATCGTAGTTGGAAGGTTCAACGAGTTCATTGGCGGAAAGCTCCTGGCGGGAGCCCTGGACGGGCTTAAAAGGCATGGGGTCTCTGAGGATGACATCGAAATTTCATGGGTGCCCGGTGCGTTTGAGATTCCGCTGATTGCGAAGAAGATGGCATCCAGTGAAAGGTATGATGCCGTCATATGTCTTGGTGCGGTAATAAAGGGATCCACACCACACTTCGATTACGTTTCAAGTGAAGTATCAAAGGGCGTTGCCCATGTGTCCCTTGAAACTGGGATACCTGTAATCTTTGGAGTGTTGACCACTGATACGATTGAACAGGCCATAGAAAGGGCAGGGACAAAGGCTGGAAACAAGGGCTTTGATGCTGCAGTCACTGCAGTAGAGATGGTCAACCTTATCGGGGAGATCAATGGCTAGGATAACCCTGTCGGGAATCAGGACCATATATTTTGATTTCGACGGGACAATACATGAAAGCAACAGGGTATATGCTCCGGCCTTCAGAAAAGCCTACAGATACCTTGTTGACGAAGGCAAGGCAGATGAAAGGACCTTCACAGACAAGGAGATCTCAGTTTGGCTGGGGTATTCGAGGACTGAAATGTGGAAGAGCTTCATGGGTCATCTGGAGGAAGACTACAGGAAAAAAGCTGGTGAGATGATAGGCAGGACCATGAGGGAAGGTATCGAGGAAGGGACTGCAAGGCTTTATGAAGGAGCTGCACATGTTCTTTCAGAACTGAAGAAAAGGGGATATGTTCTCGTATTCCTCAGCAACTGCGGCCGCAAATACATGGAGACCTCGTCAAAGGCATTCGGCCTTGAAAAATACTTTGACTCCATGATATGCTCTGAAGACCATGGATATATCCCTAAGGATGAGATTCTGAGGGGTGTCATGTCCAGATTTCCCATGGGACAGGTCATAGTTGGTGACCGGTTCCATGATGTGGAGTCTGGAGTAAGGAACGGGATTCCTTCCATATTCTGCGAATACGGATATGGAAGCTTAGATGAAGGAAGGGATGCTACCTACAGCATAAGGGATATAAGGGAGCTTCTAGATATTCTTCCCTGACTTGTTTACACCACCCTTGCCAATATGGTAAAATACGCTGTAAAACAAAATAAAAGACAGTTCGTAACCATCCTGTCTATAAACAAAACTAGGATCAGCTGATTTTGGCTTTATTATGGTGCGCACAACGCACCATTTTTTTATTGTCATGGCATCCTTTGTTGTTCATTAAGGCGTGGTTTCAACAAGAAGGAGAAAAAAATGCAGACAACACAAAGAAGAGAAAATATTGCGCCGGTACTTAACAGGACCTCAAAGCTTGCGATATCGGGAATAGTCATTGCAGCATATGTGGTGATCATGTACCTGACCCAGGGATTTGCCTTTGGTCAGTATCAGATAAGGATAGCCACAGGGCTTTATGCGCTGGCCGCGGTTCATCCGTTTCTTGTCGTTCCTCTGGGCCTTGCAAACCTCCTGAGCAACACGCTCATGGGTGGACTTGGAATGCTTGATATGGCTGGAGGACTGGCAGCAGGCCTTCTGACTGCAGGGCTCTGCAGGCTTCTCGGAAGATACAACATCTACCTAACGGCTATTCCGATAATGGTTGTGCCGACGCTCCTGGTTCCTGTCTGGCTGTCATACATCCTGGGCCTTCCATATCTCATGCTGGTAGCAAGCCTTGCTGTAGGGCAGGCTGTTTCAGGAATAGCAGGAGCTGTCCTCGCATCACGTTTGAAGGGCAGGATATAGGATGGGAATGGAAAAGGACCTGTCTCTTCTTGGTAACAAGGATGTGACCTACAGATTCGACTATACGCCTGAAGTTCTTGAGACCTTCATAAACAAGCACCAGGACAACGACTATTTCGTCAAGTTCAACTGTCCTGAATTCACAAGCCTTTGCCCTATAACCGGGCAGCCTGATTTTGCAACCATATACATATCATATGTTCCTGATGTAAATATGGTTGAAAGCAAGTCTCTGAAGCTATACCTGTTCAGCTTCAGGAATCGCGGAGATTTCCATGAGGACTGCATGAACATCATTATGAAGGACCTTATCCGGATAATGGATCCCAAATATATAGAGGTATGGGGAAAGTTCACTCCAAGGGGAGGGATTTCAATTGACCCATATTGCAATTATGGGAAAAAAGGCACCAGATGGGAAGCTGTGGCCGATAGAAGGCTAGAGGAGCACGACATGTATCCTGAAAAAGTCGACAACAGATAAAAATAGCCTGCAGAGGTGATCTGCAGGCTATTTTTTCATTCACCCATAGCAAATAGAAGGATTTTTCTGGTCCTTGGACCGTCAAATTCACAGAAGAGTACTGACTGCCATAACCCCAGGTCAGGATAGCCGTTGGTAATAATTACGGTAACTGAACATCCTATGGTAGAGCTCTTGATATGGGCTGTGGAATTGCCTTCCATGTGCATGAAGCTCTTATCCTCCGGGAATGCCTTTGACAGACCGAGAAGTATGTCCCTGGCCACATCACCATCGGAACCGTCATTGACTGTGATAGCGCCGGTAGTGTGGTGAGAGAATACATTGAGCAGTCCTGATTTGATACCAGTTTCCTTGACGAAGCTACGGATTTTTTCGGTTATGTCCACAAGCTCTTCTTTCTTCGAGGTCTTGATTTCGATCTCTGACTTTTTTGTTATCATGATATCACCACCTGGCTTTATATTTAAGTTCTAGTCAGAAGGTTCGATTGAACATGAAGTAATGGGACATTGCCTTTACACCTGATATTTCTGTTAATTTGATTATACTCCAATTGAAATGTTGTAGTATTGAGTTGACCGATTGTTTATAAGTTATTAATTTTATTCATTTCGTGAATAATGCGATATAATCGAAGTATAGACTTGGATTAGGTGGTGGAGAATGCTTGGAAGGGTAAAGCAGTTCCTGATAAGTATTTCAGGGACATTCAAACGGCTGGATGAGGATTATCTGGTCGAACATCTTGATAAGAGTCAGCTTACGCTGTTTCTTAAGCTTTCAAAGATAGATGCGCAGCACAGTATAAGGGTAGCGAAAGCAATGGAGAAGGATGCCCCGGAGGATCTTAAGCATTTATATGCTGGCATCGGTTTGTTCCATGATATCGGGAAGTGTCGAAGACCTCTGTCCATAGCCGAGAAGGTAGCAATTGTACTGGCTCATGCCATGCTGAAGGAAAAATTGAAGAGGTTTTTGAAATTCAAGGCAGTCGAGACCTATATGGAGCATGGGCGAATAGGAGCGGAAATACTTGAAGGCAGGGGGATTTTCTATGATGTGCCCTGGGTGAGGGAGGTCGTGCGATACCACCATGATATGTATTACAGTTACCTGGGTGAAAGTGATACTGAGAGTCTGTTCAATGGAGCGATGAATTCACTTAGGCTTGCAGATAATGAAAACTGACAATAGCAACACCCGGCACTTAATTCCGGGGGAGGGAATAATAGTATGAGCATCAAGAGAACTACAAAAAACAGGAAGAACATCATTATCGGGATAGTAGTTGCAATCATAGCACTGCTCCTGGCATCATCATCACTGATCGCTGAGCTCCAATGGTTCAATGAGGTTGGATATACAAGGACCTTCCTTACACGTGCCATGGCAGTTGTGGCACTCACAATACCCATTTTTCTGATCCTTTTTGTCATCTCATTCCTATATTTCAGGGGGATCACAAAAAAATATGATTCCGCCGTATATCCTCCAAAGCCATCGAGGGTAATAGCAACCAGGAACAAGACCTTCTATTTTGCATCAGGAGTATTTTTCCTTTTCATTTCAATAAATATTGCCATGAATTACTGGTATGTGATCCTGCAGTTCTTGAACAGTGTGGATTTTAACATTTCAGACCCGATATTCGGAATGGATGTGTCATTCTATGTATTCAAGCTGCCTCTTCTTAATCTCCTCATATCTGTCTCCAGGACAATAATTGTCGTAATAGGCATAATCACTGTTGGGGTATACCTTGTGATTTCAGCATCATCATCCCTTGGAAGGTTAGACCTGAGGGATGTTAAGGGTAATTTTGAGGTAATGAAGACAGGTTTCATACAATTTGCTGGAAAACCACTTGCAGTGCTTGCAGCGATATTCCTTGTCCTCACCTCTGCAGACTATTATCTGGGCACATTTGACATAATGTACAGCCCGAGAGGCGTGGTTTTTGGTCCAGGCTACACTGACGTCAAGGTGGAGGTTCCTTTCCTTTATATTCTTGCAGGTCTGTCGCTTCTTTCCGCAGTAGTTGTTTCCTATGGTGTGGTAAAGAGGAATGCGAAATTCATTCTGGTTCCAATAGCAGCGATCTTCGTAATGAATGTCGTTGAGGGTATAGCCATAGTGGGAGTACAATCGGTTGCGGTAACTCCAAACGAGCTCGAAAAGGAACGCCCGTACATAAGCAACAATATTGATATGACAAGGAAGGCATTCGGGCTGGACAAGATAGAGATAAGGACGTTTGATGCAAACAAGAACCTGACAAAGGATACACTGGAGGAGAACCGTGATGTGGTCGATGCGATAAAGATCAACTCATATGACCAGACTCTCAAGTTCATCCAGCAGACTCAGGTTATCAGGTACTATTATGACTTCAATGATGTCGATATAGACAGATATACCATAAATGGAGAGAAGAAGCAGGTGTTCCTGTCTGCAAGGGAGATCGACACAAGCATAATTGATCCGGCGACATGGCAGAACAAGCATCTCTTCTATACACACGGCTATGGCGTGATCATGAGCGATGCATCCACGGTTACAAGCCAGGGTCAGCCGAGCTTCCTCATGAAGGACATTCCTACAACCAACTCGACTGATATTCCGCTCGAAAACCCCAGGCTCTATTTTGGTGAGCTTACATCAGACTACACTATAGTAAATACGGATATCGAGGAATTCGACTATCCTAAGGGTGGAGAGAACGAGACCTACAGATATACAGGTGACGGTGGAATAAAGCTTGGCCTGCTGAACAAGGTTCTATATTCCATAGTTGAACAGGAGCCTAAGATACTTATCTCTTCGATAGTCAACAGTGACTCCAGGATACTTAGAAGGAGGAACATTGTCGACAGGGTTTCCGCAATCGCACCTTTCCTTGCTTATGATGAAGACCCTTATCTTGTGATAGCGGACAGCAAGCTCTACTGGATAATGGATGCATATACGACATCATCGAGATTCCCATATGCACAGACCTTTGATGGGTACAACTACATCAGGAATTCGGTTAAGGTTACTGTTGATGCATACACGGGGGATGTGAATTTCTACCTGTCAGATTCGAACGACCCGATCGCACTCAGCTTCAACAAGATATTCGGAGGACTGTTCCAGGATATGTCACTTATGCCTGAAAGTATAAGGTCGCACATCAAGTACCCTGAGAACCTTTTTGAATACCAGGCTGTTGTCATGGAGAGATATCATGTGACCGACCCTAACGTATTCTATAACGGTGAAGATATCTGGGAGAGGTCCAAGAGCACAAGGACTGTGGTTGATGCAAAGTCTGTCAGCGATGCATACAGCCTGTTCACGAGATTCCCCGGAGAAGAGGAGCTGGAGCTCATTTTCACAGACTACTATACGATCAAGGGAAAAGAGAACATGGTAGCGATCGTAAGTGCCAGAATGGATGGGGAGAACTACGGCAAGATAGTAGAGTTCAAATTCCCGCCGCAAAAGACGGTATCGAGCCCTTACCTGTTCAGGAACAAGCTTAACCAGGATACTACAATATCGAAGGAGTTAAGCCTGCTTGACGCAAGGGGCTCAGCAGTCAATTTTGGAGATATTGTAATTACACCAATCAATGACTCACTTCTTTATGTAGTGCCACTATACCTTGTTGCTGAAGGGGAGAATTCAATACCTGAGGTCAAGAGGGTAATAGTATCGAATGATGACAGGATCGTAATAGCGGAATCCCTGGACAAGGGTCTTCTGGATCTGTTTGGATACGGACCGGGAGGGGAGACCCCTGAAGAGCCAGGAAAGCCGGGAGAGGTGCCAGGAGACCTTCTTCAGCAGGCTATGGCGCTATATGAGGCTGCCATTGCAGCTCAACGGGACGGAAACTGGGCTGAGTATGGAAGGCTCATTGAAGAGCTGGGCAAGGTAATTGAAGCGCTGCAGGATTAGGAGGACTGAATATGGATTATGATGTAGTGATCCTTGGCGGCGGTCTTGTTGGATGCTCACTTGCCTATGAGCTCTGCAAGTACAGCCTGAATATTGCGGTTATCGAGAAGAATTTCGATATTGCTGAAGATGCTGCCCTTTTCAACTCATCCCTGATACTGGATGGCAAGGATGAGGAGGACGAGGCGGTATTCAGGAGAATCAAGGAAAGCTCCGAAGAGTTGGGGAGGCTTTCCACGGCCCTGGGTGTTTTCCACGAGAAGGTCCCGTCATTCACTATCTACAGGGATAAGGATGAAGCAAAAAGGATATACGACAGGGCGGTCAGGAGAGGAATAGAGGGAATAAGCTTGCTTTCAGAAGACGGACCGATAAAAAGGAATCCGCTTATAAAGGATGATCCGTCTTGTGTAATATACTCCGAAAACACGGGAGTAATAGCACCATACGACTATGCCACAGCAATGGCTGAGATAGCATTCGACAACGGGGTAAGCTTCAGGCTTGAGGAAGAGGTTACAGATATCCAGAGACAGGCTAGAGGTGGAATGAAGATCACCACAAATAAGAACAAATACACATCCAAGCTGGTAATCAAGACCACATTCGGAGACAGATATACAATCAAGCATGAGGATTCAGTGATGTTCCCTACTGAAATTCTCGAGAATATGCTCATCGAGAAAGATTTCAAAGGTGAAATAAGGAACATAATCACGAGATACAAATCAAATGGGGAAGTCGTGACAATACTTCCAAGCTCAACCAACAAACTTGTTGCTTCCTTCAGGACCAATGAAAGGAAGGAATTCTCCGGAGTAAAGAAGGAGGTTGAAAGTGTTATCGGGCCTTTTCCTGCAGAAAGAGTGGATATACTGAACCAGACAATATACTGGAAGGAGCCTGTATTCCTGGATTGCGAATTTGCGGAAAAGGGATATATACATGTTCAGGCGAAAAGCTATGCGGTTGACTCAATCATGACATCGCTTACTAAAGATACGGTTAGTGCTGTTGTTGAGCACTTCAAGGCAATGCCGGTATCCGAATTCAAATCAAAGACAAGAGAGTACTACAGGTTCAGTGAAATGTCAGACAAGGAGAGGAATGAGCTAATCAGGATTGATCCGAAATACGGAAACATGGTCTGCCTGTGCTCGAATGTCACAGAGGGTGAAATAGTTGATTCAATCAGGCGTCCGCTGGGAGCAAGGACAGTTGAAGGTGTCAGGAGAAGAACCAGGATAGTATTTGGAAGATGCCAGGGCTCCCATTGCCTTACAAAGGTAATAAGGATACTTGCCAGGGAGCTTGACAAGAATCCCATGGACATCATGAACGATAAGAAGAATTCCCAGGTCATCGCTTCTAGGATCAAGGAATTCGACACCATGTAGGAGGTTTGTTGTGGAAAAGGAGTACTACACAAGTGTAATCAGGCTGAAGGGCGATCCAAATGTAAGGATGGTTCCAGTGAAGAGCACTGAGCCTATTGAGACCTCGTTATTCATTGAGTGCTCTAAGGTGTTATCAAGAGTATATGTAGGCACGCCAGTAAAAAAGGGTGACATTATTTGCAGCAATATCCTGAATACGGGAATCGACATCATAGCTACCAAGAGTGTCGGGATGTTGACCTTTAATCTGGATGGAGATATAATCTAAGAATACAGAAATAAACCATTGAAGAGATTAGTAGCCTTCTTTCAGGCAGATAGAGACAGGGTGGTTTGGTGAAAACCCGATGCTTGATACAGGTGAATCCGCCTCGGAGGGGCTGCGACGAGCAGCACGGTCACACCGTTACATGTGTTTGAGGATGGTTATTACCATTGAATTAGGGTGGCACCGCGAGTCATATCGTCCCTTCGGATGATATGGCTTTTTCATATCCAAAAATAAGCCTGTTTAGGCGAATAAAACAAACGGAGGAATAAAAAATGCTGGACATCAAAAGGATAAGGAACAATCCTGAAGAGATAAAGAGGCTCATGGCCAACAGGGGGGAAGCACTTGACCTGTCGGACATCGACAGGGTCGTCGCTCTCGATGAGGAACGGAGGCAGATACTTGTCAATGTTGAGGCTGACAAGTCGAGAAGGAACCAGGTATCAGCTGAGATACCAAAGCTCAAGAAGGCCGGACAGGATACTTCAGCCATCATGGCAGAAATGAAGGCTCTCGGAGATGAGGTCAGGATCCTTGACCAGAAGGTGAAGGACATCGACGCTGAGATCGAATATATCATGCTGAGACTCCCTAACATACCAAACGAGCTGGTACCGGATGGAGCGACTGATGCTGACAATGTCGAGATCAAGAGATGGGGAGAACCCAAGGCATTCGGATTCGATCCCAAGGCGCACTGGGACATAGGCACAGACCTTGATATCCTCGACTTTGAGAGGGCAGGCAAGATAACAGGCTCAAGGTTCACGATACTCAAGGGATTCGGCTCGACACTGGAAAGGGCTGTAATCAACTATTATCTTGATACACATACCGATTATGGCTACACAGAAATATTCCCGCCATTCATGGTCAACAGGACCTCAATGACAGGTACGGGACAGCTCCCGAAATTCGAAGAAGACGCGTTCAAGGTGACAAATGACGACTACTTCCTGATTCCTACGGCAGAGGTGCCTGTAACGAACATGTACAGGGATGAGACCTTCTCGGGCGATACGCTGCCGTTGAAGCATGTGGCCTATTCAGCCTGCTTCAGGGCTGAGGCAGGTTCTGCAGGAAGGGATACAAGAGGACTTATCAGGCAGCACCAGTTCAACAAGGTGGAGCTCGTCAAGTTCACTAAGCCAGAGGATTCATATGCCGAGCTGGACAAGCTTGTAGAGGATGCCGAGAGGGTCCTTCAGGGCCTCGGAATACCTTACAGGATCGTCAGGATATGCAAGGGGGACCTTGGTTTCACAGCAGCCCTCAAGTATGACATCGAGGTATGGATGCCAAGCTACAACAGGTACGTGGAAATATCAAGCTGTTCGAACTTCGAGGATTTCCAGTCAAGAAGGATAAATATCAAATACAAGGAAACCCCGAAGGACAAGCCTCAGTTTGTCCATACGCTGAATGGTTCAGGAGTCGCAATCGGCAGGACCGTTGCAGCGATCCTTGAGAACTTCCAGAATGAGGACGGCTCAGTCACCATCCCTGAAGTCCTCAGGCCATACCTGAAGGGTAAGGAAGCAATAACAAGATAACAGGATACTGAAAACAAATATGAATGATTTATACACCCCATGCATCCGATACTGTATTATAATGGTATCAGCACGGGGTGTAATTCTATCTTAAGGAGAATTGGCTTGAAGGCAAGTGTAAGGACCTATGGGGCTACAAAGGACAGGCTGGGGGGAGAAAAATGGCTTGAAGTTGATGTCCCTGAGAAAACCAGCATCAGAGAACTTATGCAGATCCTTGGTATTGCTGACGATGAAATCATGGCAATAATGAGTGATGGAAGATTTATTGACAGGAACGAACATATCAATGAAGGAGACAGGCTTCAGCTGCTGCCGTTCATCGGAGGGGGCTGAAGAGAAGGAAATGGGGGATAACATGAAAATACTGAGAGTCAACATGGGAACAGGATCTATAAGACTGGAGGAGCTTCCGGAAAAATATGCTCTTCTCGGCAACCGAAGTCTGGTATCATCACTGATTTGTGATGAAGTGATCCCGACATGCAGCCCGATCGGTCCTAACAACAGGCTGTACATAGCTTCAAGTCCTCTTGAGGGATTCGGTGTCACAAGCACGGGAAGGATTTCGGTCGGTGCCAAGAGTCCTCTCACCGGTGGCATCAAGGAAGCCAATGCGGGTGGTACAGCGGGCTCAAGGATGGCAAGGCAGGGTCTTGGTGCGATCGCTATTGAAGGAGCGGCTGAAGGGTCCTGGATACTCAGGATATCATCAAGCGGTTCCGAGCTTCTTGAAGCACCTGAATTTGCAGGCCTTGGGACCTATGAGACCACAAGCAGGCTGCTTGACAGGTTCGGAAGGGACTCATCGGTAATCTCCATAGGTCCGGCGGGAGAGAACCTTCTTCTAAGTGCAGGCGTGTTCGTGAGCGATGTTGAAGGTGATTCCAGCAGGGCGGCAGCCAGGGGAGGACTGGGCGCTGTTATGGGCTCGAAGGGGTTGAAGGCGATAGTCATCCAGAATGACGGCACCTATAAGCCTGAACCCTCTGATAAGGCTGAGTTCATCAAGGCGAGGCTGGCTCTTCACAAGGCGATTCTTGAGAATCCCGGCGCTCAGGCATACACGAATTACGGGACTATGGGAATACTGCTTCCACTCCATGCCCTTGGCACATTGCCAGGCAGGGGATTCACAGATGCTGACTTCAAAGGCGTTGAATCAGTAAGCGGAGAGAAGATGCTTGAAAACATGGCTGATAGGGGCGGGGAAGGTAAGGCTGTACATTCCTGCATGCCGGGCTGCGTCATCAGGTGTTCAAATGTGTATCCTGATAAAAATGGCAGGAAGATCGTTTCGCCCCTGGAATATGAAACAAGTGCCCTGCTCGGGACAAATCTGTGCATAGACGACCTTGATGTTATAGCGGAGCTAAACAGGAAATGCAATGACTACGGCATTGACACCATTGAGACCGGAGCAGCGCTCGGTGTGGCGGCACATGCGGGCATACTTGAATGGGGTGATGGAAGGAAGGCAGCCGAGCTCATAGACGAGATAGGGAAGGGCACACATCTTGGGAAGATACTTGGCAGTGGCGCAGCAATCGCAGGAAAGGTGCTTGGAGTAAATAAAGTCCCTGCGGTAAAGGGCCAGGCAATGGCTGGATATGATCCGAGAGGGGTAAAGAGCATGGGCGCCACCTATGCCATGACACCGATGGGAGCTGACCATACCGCTGCAGTGACTTTCAGGGCCCCGATAGACCAGTTCAGATGGGAGGGAGGAATCGATGTCTCAAGGAACATCCAGGTGACAGTCGCATTCTATGATACCTATTTCTGTTCGTTCGTGGCAAGGGGAGTCGGTCCTTCGACACATCTTCTCAAAGACCTGTTCAACACCGCATTCGGAACTGAATACCAGGATGATTCGTTCATATCCGAGATCGGCAAGGAGTGCATAAAAAAGGAAAGGGTGTTCAACATTGCGGCTGGAGTAACTGAAGAATGGCTGCCTGAGTGGATGAGGGAAGAGCCGCTTGAGCCTCATGGAAGGGTGGCGGACATACCAGCATCTGAGTTTGAAAGGTTCTGGGACAAGTCCTTCTGGGGCGAATTCCCGCCGATGCCAAGGAGATTCTGAAAATGATGAGGAGGCAAATATGTTTTCAGGTATGAGCATTTTTGAGATCGGCATGCTGCTGTGTTTTGGGGCAGCATGGCCTTTCTCGATATACAGGTCGCTGAAGTCGGGATCCATAGCGGGCAAGAGCCCGTTCTTCCTATGTATCATCATGGTAGGCTATATATGCGGGATACTCAACAAGCTTCTGTACAGATATGACCAGGTGGTCTTCCTCTATGCACTGAACCTTGTCATGGTATCCACGGATTTCCTGATCTATATAAGGAACTCCAGAAGGCTGAGAGGATCTGAAGCTTGAATGACACTCAGGAAGGCCAGAGACTCTGCAGATTGGCGAACTACCCCAGGTTAAAATAATGGAATTTACTGGTTAATTGATAAAGTAAC
>NZ_AXUN02000078.1 GCF_000495435.3 Youngiibacter fragilis 232.1
TGCACTAGAATTTACGCTTACCTTGAGTGGAACTATGGGTCAAAAAATACAATGAAAAGCCGTTAGAAGGCAAACTGAAGCGTCGTTTTTTTAGTGACCCTTCAAAATTTCCTGTCTTGGGTCTGATTCTTGTTCATGATGAGAAATACGTAAAGGAATACATATATAATAGAAGAAACTCGTTTTATTAGAATTGAAAAGCAACAAATAGATAGTGAAGGGTAGCGTGTTTAGGTTCTGCATTCTTCATAGTTTCATGTAACATAATAAGGCGTCGTATATTCGACTCAGAATATTTAGGATGAACTATGGACTCACTTTGATAATTTCAAATCGCTCTGAGAGCGCAAATATAGATCAAGTTTACAGCTCATCACAATGTGGTGGGCTTTTTTTACGTTACGGACTTCAAAATCCTAGAATTGCCGGTCAAAAACAGAGTATTTCTTGACATTTTTCTGTGTATTGGGTTTCCTTTTTATCCTTTTAGATTCGAGGCGAAAAAGAGAATCTGGATACCTTAGACAGCAAGAGTGAATTATTCCTCACAATTTTATCATCCATGGCCCAGGAAGAGTCGCGGTCCATCTCGGAAAACACAAAGTGGGGCGTTCAGAAAAGGTTCCAACAGGGAAAAGCACATGTTCCAACGACCTATTTCCTTGGCTACACTGAAGATGAAGACGGGAACATCATCATCGATGAAAAGCAGGCCAAAGTGGTAAAGCGAATATACTGGGAGGTACTTGAAGGGAAAGGTACACCCACAATTGCCAAGGAACTGATGAAAGATGGGATTAGGACAGCGAGAAATAAGAAGACCTGGACTTCAGATTCTGTGTACAAAATTCTACGAAATGAAAAATATAAAGGTGATTGTCTAGCACAGAAGACCGTGACGGTGGATTTTCTGACCCATGAGCGAGTGAGAAACAAAGAGCATCAGCCGCAGTACTATATTAGAAATCACCATCCAGCGATCATCAGCGAGGAAGATTGGGAAAAGGTACAAGAAGAGCTGAATAGACGTAGTAAGATGTTTAGGGATCCAGACAATAAATACAACATGGCTTATAGCGGGGCAGCACCATTTTCAAATAAACTCTTTTGCGGGGAGTGTGGAAGACCAGTCACCAGAAGGCGGCTCACCACTCACTGTGGAGAGGATAGTGCACCTGTGAAGTTCACGGCTTGGCACTGTAGAGTTGCTTCCAAAAGAGATCCAAATTTTAAAGACTGCAAATGCAGTTATGTTTGGGAGGAAGAACTAGAGCGGGCCTTCATGAAACTTCTCTTCGATATAAAAAAGGGTAAGGCTAAACTGATTGAAGATGTGGAGCTGTCCATTGAAGAAGCCTCATTGACAGAGGAAGAAGACAGAAGGCTAAATGAACTAGGCACCCAAATCGATAGGATCACAGATAAGATTACTGCAATGGCTGCCAGATCAACAGGGTCAAATGAGACCATTTACGAGGCGACTATGCGACACTTAATATACGAACAGGAGATTCTCCAAATGGAGTATGATGGGCTGAGTGAGAACAAAAAGGAAAGTGAATACCTTGAAGAGAATCTGAAAATCCTAATTGAAGTCTTAGAGAACATCAAAGGTCCTGAAGAAGACTTTGATCCGGACATCCTAACCAAAGTCATTGAGAAGGGAATCGTCTACAATAAATGGCGAGTAGAGTTTCAACTAAAATGCGGCGTTTCATATGAAGTCGACGCTAGGAGAAGACCACAGAGGAGTAAGAAAGCTGAGTAGTAACATTTAGGCACAGAAATAAAAATCTAATATCATCAATTGAATCCAGAACTTCTTTCATTCCAGAGATAGTACTTGCATTATCTTTGGACTAGAGCCATTAATAACATACCTGCAATATTAGCAGGTCAGCTCTAGAGAAAGGAGTTTTTATTGTGGCAAGAAAATCAGTTGAAGTGCTGTTGTCTTCAGAGAGAAAAGAGCCAGTTAAACAAAATGGTGGAAAGATAAGAGTTGCAGCTTATTGTAGGATTAGTCATATTGCTGATGACACTAAATTAAGTTCTTTACAGAATCAGATGGATTACTACTCAACTTATATTCTGAAGAACCCTGAGTATAAGTTAGTCGGTATATATTATGATAGTGGCATTTCAGGATTGACGATAGATAAACGACCAGGTCTTAAAAGGCTCATAAGGCATTGCTTGGAACAACGGATAGATGTAGTGCTTACGAAGAGTATTTCAAGATTCTCCAGAAATGCAAAAGAGCTACTAGAAACTGTAGAGCTATTGAAAGAAAACAATGTAGCTGTAATATTTGAAAAAGAAAAAATCGATTCATTAAAAACGCGTAATAAATTCTTTCTAACAGCTTTAGCAGCAGTTTCTCAGCAAGAAGCCTTGACGATTTCCGAGCAAATTAAATGGGGTGTTGAGAAGAGAAATAAAATGGGAAAACCTGTTTTTCTGAATCAATATGGCTACAGGGTTGCTGAAATTGATGGAGAGAAGACCTTAAGAATAGTTGAAGAAGAAGCGGAAGTGATCAGGAGAATTTTCAGCCTATTTCTGGAGGGTACTTCTACCTATCAAATTGCATTGATACTTACAGAAAAAGGTATTAAGAGACCGTTAGGGAGAGATGTTTGGGATTGTACTAGTGTAAAGCATTTGCTCACGAATCATAATTTTACGGGTAATAGATTTACAAATAAAGTTGCGAACATATTTTGGCTCAATCACAAATTCTG
>NZ_AXUN02000077.1 GCF_000495435.3 Youngiibacter fragilis 232.1
CCCAGGTACGTTGAAAATAACTCTCTCATACTCGCCATGTTCTCAGACCCCGATGGAACCTACTTATTCTTGCCATTTCGAATAAGCATTATAGCTTGCTACCGAGGTGACGGCATCAGCTTCCATTCTAATTAGTCTAACGAGGCTCAATCACTTTACGCTTTCGCATTACGGCTCGTATGGTTTCTTGCCTACGCTTAAACCTGACCTCGCGGCTTCGGCTCCAAGGCTAGATACTGGCGTGTGGCTAACACTTACCAGACTGGGTTCCCACCAGTTATATTTTTCAGCGCCGAACTGGCGCACCACCCCCCTTCCCATTTTCTCTAAATTATACTATAAGCATGCTGAAAACCTAACAAATTATGAACACTCTCCCGATTCAGAACCCTCTCCTTCATTTTCTGATATCATGGTTGTAGGGACTTCTTTAGATTATCAGTCATCATAAGCATTTGAACGAGGAGTGGTATTTGTGGGAATTGATATGAACAATCCGAGGGTAAGGCTTGCACTTGAGATAAAGGATAGACTGAGCACTGCCGAGTTCGATGGCCGTGTTCTTCAGGCAATGGCAATAGGAGGATCCGTATCAAGGGGAAAGGCTGATGCCTACTCGGACCTTCAGCTGCTCTGCTTCTGGGACATGTTCCCCGACATGGATACGAGAAACAGGTTTGTGGAACTCATTGGGGCAGACAGGATAAATGCAATGGATGAGGACAACAACGAGGACAGCCTTGTAATTGGCTCCATACAGGTGGATGTCACCCACAACGGCGTTGACTACTACGACAACCTTATTTCAGACACATGGGAATACCATCTTGCGGACTACCAGACTCTTGGTTTCCTTGACACCATAAGCCATGCATACGTGCTAATGGGTGAAGAGATCCTTAAGGAGTGGAAGGAAAAGGCAGACCTGTACCCAAGGGAGCTTGCAGTCAATGTCATCTACGATAACCTGCAGGAGCTTACCAATGGAAATATAGAGCTATTCATTCAGAGGGACAATCCGACCGAATTCTTTGCAAGGGTCATAGACATCCAGCACAGGCTTTTCAACATACTTTCTGCGATCAACGACAGCTATTCAGGAGGCTACAAGTGGATGTACGCAGAGCTTGAGGAGATGAGCCTGGTTCCTGTAAACATAGTCGGCAGGTTCAAGGCAATGTTCGAGGGCAACAGGCTGGATACTGTCGAGGACCTCTATTCCATAGTCTTCGAGGTCCTGTACCTTGTCAACCACTCCTTCCCGGAGATGGACTTCAACGTACAGGAGGCATTCGACAAGTTCATGGTCAAGAGGCTTCCGCTGGAAGCATGACTGATAGCAAGACAGGGTCATCCCATAATGGGTTGACCCTGTCTTGCTGTTATGCTGTCTGTTTTGGATCAGGCTTCCCTGTGCTTCTTTTCCCTGAGCCTTGGAAGGTCATTCAGGTCATAAGGGGTACCCTGGTATACGAAATTCAGCCAGTTGGCGTAGAAGAGGTTTGCATGACCCCTCCATCTGAAGAGAACTCCCTTCTTTGGATCGTCATTCCTGAAATAGTTGTCCGGTACTTCCATTTCCATGCCTTTGGCTATGTCCCTGTCGTACTCCTTCTTCAGTGAATCCTTGTCATATTCCATATGTCCCTGAATGAAGATGAGGCTCTTGTCCTTTGTCGCCACGATATGGGGACCTGTCTCTTCGGAATCGGCAAGTATCCTGAGGTCAGGAACCTTCAGGATCTCCTCCCTGTCCACCTGGGTATGCCTTGACTGTGGAGCATAGAACTCCTCGTCGAAGCCCCTCATGAGCTCTGACTTCTTGTCCTTCACCTTAGTCAGGAACACCCCGAAAAGCTTCTTGTCGAGTACATGCTTGTTTATCCCGAAATGCCTGTAAAGCCCTGCCTGGGCTCCCCAGCATATGTGTATGGTGCTGAAGACATTGTCCCTGCAGTAATCCATGATCTCAGTCAGTTCCTTCCAGTAGTCCACGTCCTCGAAGGGCAGGAATTCAACCGGAGCCCCCGTTATTATCATACCGTCATATTTCTGGTGCTTTATCTCGTCAAAGGTCTTGTAGAAGTTATCAAGGTAAGCCCTGTCAGTATTCTTCGAATCATGGCTTCCCATGGACAGAAGCTGGACCTCCACCTGGAGGGGAGTGTTGGCAAGAAGCCTTATCAGCTGCTCCTCCGTTGTCTCCTTAGTCGGCATGAGGTTCACGATTGCAACCCTCAGAGGCCTTATGTCCTGCTTCTGGCCCCTCTTCTCATCCATTACGAATATGTTCTCTTCCTTAAGGGTCTTGTAGGCCGGCAGCCCCTTTGGCACAAGGATAGGCATTTTTATTTCCCCCAATCTTTCCTATATTACTGATAGCGCCTGCTCCAGGTCATAGATGATGTCGTCTATATGCTCAGTGCCTACCGAGAGCCTTACGCTTCCCGGCTTGATTCCCGAAGCCTCAAGCTCCTCTGCAGTCATCTGAGAATGGGTTGTGCTTGCAGGGTGTATGACAAGTGACTTTACGTCTGCAACGTTCGCAAGCAGCGAGAACACCTCAAGATTATCTATGAATGCCTTCGCCTTTTCAGCTCCGCCCTTCACCTCGAAAGTGAATATGGAAGCACCGCCCTTCGGGAAGTACCTGTTGTACAGCCCGTTGTATGGATTCCCCGGGAGGCTCGGATGGTTCACCCTTTCAACCTTAGGATGCTCCGAAAGATACTTTGCAACCTTCAGCGAATTCTCAACATGCCTCTCAACCCTTAGTGAAAGGGTCTCCAGGCCCTGGAGGAACAGGAATGAGTTGAACGGGCTTATTGCCGCTCCCGTATCCCTCATGAGGGTCACCCTCACCTTGATTATGTATGCCAGGCTCCCCACAGCATCTGTGAACACAACCCCGTGATAGTTGCTGTTCGGTTCCGTAAGACCGGGGAACTTACCGCTCCTCTTCCAGTCGAACCTTCCGCTGTCTATGATAACGCCGCCTATGGACGTACCATGTCCGCCAATGAACTTGGTCGCCGAATGGACGACTATGTCTGCGCCATATTCTATTGGCCTCAGAAGGTACGGTGTAGCAAATGTGTTGTCCACGATGAGCGGTATACCGTTCTCATGGGCTATCCTTGCAACCTCCTCGATATCTATGAGGTCAGCATTTGGATTGCCAAGTGACTCGATGAAAACAGCCTTGGTATTGGGCCTTATTGCCGCCTCAAGTGTCCTGAGGTCATTACCGTCGAAGAATGTGGTCTCTATCCCGAAATCCTTGAAGGTATTGGCGAAGAGGTTGTAGGTACCGCCATAAATGCTTGTGGATGATACTATATGGTCTCCTGCTACCGCTATGTTCTGTACCGAATAAGCGATGGCAGACATCCCTGAAGCGGTTGCAAGGGCTGCCACTCCGCCTTCAAGCGCAGCTATCCTCTTCTCGAATACATCCGATGTCGGGTTCATGAGCCTTGTATATATGTTCCCTCCCTCAGAGAGGTTGAACCTTGCCTCAGCCTGGGCTGATCCTGAGAATACATACGATGATGTCTGGTATATGGGTACGCATCGGGCATCAGTTGCCGGATCCGCCGTCTCCTGTCCTACGTGAAGCTGCAGTGTCTCGAATCTGTAATTTCTCTTTGTGTCGCTCATTTTGATCCACTCCTTGTTTTTTTGTATAAAAAAGAGCCCCATCCCCTGCAATGTATGCAAAGGGACGGAAGCTCCGTGTTACCACCCTTGTTCGCCTGTGCCTCACAGCACATGACCTCTTAAGGTACGCTGGACAAAGTCCGTAAATACCCCTGCACTATAACGTGTGCGCTACGTGACAGCCTAAAGTCACCCTTCAGCCATCAGGCTCCGGGACCATCTTCAGCAAGACCTCATCCGCACCCTTTCACCAAAACGGGCGCTCTCTGTAAGGAGTCCATGCAAGCTTACTCTTCCCTTCATTGCCTCTTTCAACTTATTGTAGACAACTGTACCACCAGGAAAGGCACATGTCAACAACGAAATTGCTGAAAATTTCCCGAATTCTCAGTAGTTCTGCAAAAACGTGCACCATGTGATATAATTTTGGGTAAGACTAACTATTTTCCGGAGGAGATATGAAGCGGAAATTCCTTTTGATCTATGCTGTCATTACAGTCACCGTATTACTTGCCGCATATCATTCCTTCAGATGGACCAGTGAGCTGGTAAAGGACAACTCTAACCTTGCGGTACTCGGTGTAGTCGACAGGCTCATAGAGTATACGGGGAACAGGGATTCCCTGAGCTATGAGGACTTCCTGCGTCAGGGTGATGAGCTTGTCCACACGATGGGAGACATGGCCAAGGTCATCGATGATTCAAGCTATGGAAACAAGAGCGACCTTGACAAGATGTTCTACGAGCTCTCCAAGCTCTTCAGGAACTCCACACGGTTCGACCTTCAGCATACAAGAACCCTGGGTGAGATACACGACCTGCTTGTCAGGTACAGATACATTTCAACCTCGCAGGAAGGCGCACGCCTGGTCAGCGAGAT
Organism: Youngiibacter fragilis 232.1; assembly: GCF_000495435.3. Classification (GTDB taxonomy): domain Bacteria; phylum Bacillota; class Clostridia; order Clostridiales; family Clostridiaceae; genus Youngiibacter; species Youngiibacter fragilis. The sequence goes on from NZ_AXUN02000077.1 coordinate 4,541, forward strand.
AATAAGCAAGGCTGTCTTCATACAGCCTGACTACTAGACCAGCTATAAAATGTCAAGACTCAATTAAGAATATTAACTCCCTCTATGGTTGAAATTAGTAATTCAGGCAGCCCATAGAAGTATCTATAAAACCACAACACAAATAGAGCATTTGATAAATGCTCTGAGTGAAGCTGTAATTTAATTGGTTAAACCCTTGCCTCATACTGGCGATTTTCTGACAGTACCG
>NZ_AXUN02000076.1 GCF_000495435.3 Youngiibacter fragilis 232.1
CACAGGTTTTGTGATTGACCCCATATTTTTAGAGAGCAGAACTGTAATAAATGAAGGTCAAGAAAATCGTTACTATATAAAGAACACACATCCAGCTATCATCGATGAGGATACATTTAACGAAGTACAGTCCATTATTGATGCAAAAAAGAAAAATAGAAAAAGTCCAAATAAGGTTTACCCACTAACAAAAAGAATCACCTGCGCTTATTGTGGGTCGAATTATCAACATAGAAAAGAGAGGAAAGTTCATAAATGGAAATGTGGACGAAAGGATAAACATTCTAGCTACTGTAGTTCATCACCATTGAGCGAGTCAAAGTTAATCGAAATGATGATGGGAGCCATGAAGTGTCGATATTCTTTTGACCAGCCAGGCGCTTTGAAACGAATGAGGGATGACATTGAGAAGGTGAACCAAAATGATAGATTCGAACTACACAGAATGAGTCACCTTATGAGATTGATTTTGGCAAAAGAGGAATTGACTCTAGCTGATGAAAGTAACCAGGAAGTTATGAATAAGAAAATAATAGAACTTGAAAGGAGCATTGTAGACTTTGAAGACTTGGCCTCTAAGATAGAAGAAGATCGAGCTTTTAGGATGGAAGCTTTAGAAAAATTGCAAGGCATAAAATTTCTAGAAGACTTTATTGAAATGGCCGACGTTTCGATGTTACGAGCCTTTGTTATGAGTATATCGATACTAACAGAAATAGATTTTCAAGTCCTCTGGCTAGATAATTCGGTTACTGAATTTGGAGACTTTATGCAACTTCACCCCAAAAAATGCATGGAACCCAGTAACTACAAAAAGAAAAAATCAGGGATAGAGGTAGAGTAAGAAAATATAAACCCCGTTAAATCAGAAAAAAGCGAGAACACGATATGTTATCAAGAAGAGAGGAGGAACGATGAGGTGGCAGTTATAAAGGCTCAGAATAATCAAAGACTCGAACTAATACAACAGATTAAAAAGAAGTACAAAGACAGCCCATCGGGCATCTTCAAAATAGAACCTGTAAAGAAAAAGAAGAAGATTAAGATTGGCGTGTATGCAAGAGTCAGCACGAGAGAACCTGATCAGTTAGGATCACTAGAAGCACAGGTTGCTTATTATACATTTTCAGTTCTAAAAGATCCTAATAACCAGTTAGTTAGAATCTATGCTGATAAAGGAGTATCCGGGACTAATGCAAAAAAGAGATCAGGATTTCAGAAGATGATTAAAAATTGCGAGAATGGTAAAATTGACCGGATCATTACAAAGTCTATTTCAAGATTTGCAAGAAATACTGTTGATGCTCTAGAGTATGTCAGAAAGCTCAAAGAATATAATGTTTCCATTTATTTTGAGAAAGAAGAGATAGATACTGCCAATGAAGATGGCGAGGTATTATTAACTGTATATTGTGCTCTTGCCCAAGAAGAATCAAGAAGCTTAGGAGAAAGTATATCATGGGGGAAAAAGGCATATGCAAAACGTGGTGTCGTTGGACATAGCATGAGAACATATGGTTATGATTTTAATAAAGATCGAAGTTGGTATATTGTTGAAGAAGAAGCGAGAGTAGTAAGGTCAATATTTGAAAGATGTATCGCAGGAGTTAATGGAGCTCAGATAAGTAGAGATTTAACCCATGAAGGGATTCCCACAATGAAAAAGAAATCTTCATGGAATAGTAAAACTATAAGTACTATCTTAAATAATCCAACATATACTGGGGATCTTCTTTATCAAAAGCGATATACAAAAGATACATTTACCAGTAGATCGAAGTTGAACTTTGGAGATGTTTCTCAGGTTTTGATTGAAGATCATCATCCTGCAATCATAGACAGGATTACTTGGGAAAAGGCCCAGAATGAATTAGCTAAAAGAAGACCTAAGAAAAGTGATAAAACGAATAAATCGCATGATAAGATAGAATTCTTTTCTAGTTTTATCTGTTCAGAATGTGGGAGTGTGTATTTTCATGTAGCGGTAAATAATAAAGCGAGCACAAAACATCACTGGCGATGTAAGGCAGCACTGAAGAAAAACCCGTTAGTATCTTGTGATACACTTAAAATTGAGGAAGAAGATATCATGTCGCTATTTATGGATTTGCTATTTGGTCTTAAAAATGACCAGTCTTTTGAGGCCCTCTTAAACGAGCATATTGGATTGAAAAAAATATCTGAAGAAGAAAAACAATTATTGGTCTTCTTGGAAGAAGAAAACCAAAAGAAATACCAGGAGTTGTACAAAGTAGTAGAAGAGGGAGGAAAAAAGGGTGAGGATACCACTGTGATTAAGAGATATACGGATTCAATAATGGAAACACAAGAGAAAATAAATATGTTAGTAGATAAGGAAGATGAATATAAGTTTCTTGTGAGTGAGAAAAATTGGTTTTTAAATGAGTTAGAGAATCTTGGTGATATCAAGTCCACTTCCTATCGGGGCGACATCTTTAAAAGAGTCATTGAAAATGGGATTGTACACCCTAATAACATCATCAACTTCAATTTGATTTTTGGAATCTCAAAGCAAGTAAGAAAGTAAAAACAAAACCCACTGAGTAGCCTGATTGTAGTGATCAAGCCACTTGGTGGGTTATTTTTTCGTTTTATAACAAACAGAACTAACGCTGACTGTCAAGGTAGTTG
>NZ_AXUN02000075.1 GCF_000495435.3 Youngiibacter fragilis 232.1
AATTTACTTTATCAATTCAGCCAGGACAAAAATTCACCTCATGGCTCCTTACGAAGAGAGATTCCCCCTTCCTATCTAGCCTGAATTCTGATAAAATAACCATGCTAATTAATTTTAGTGGGAACCCTTCTCTGATTCAGTTTCGTAGGCGGAATTCAGGGAGGGGTTCTTTCCTTTCCTTTCTATTCAATTCTTCCTCTCTGCCAGTATATCCGTCAATTTACGGACAGGCAAGCATGGCTACTCTATGTCAAAATTTTACGGCTCTAACAGTGTATATTAAAAAAACGCCCGATTAAAGGCGTCATTATCGTTGTCGTTCATAAATTTAATAGGGAGCGTAATACGCGCCATGATACGAGAAGGATAACACAGGGCCAATTAGTACATTTTATTTCGCATTTTGCTGCTCCGACTATGCTATATAGACCCACTTACAGGCCCTAAAATAATTCTTTATGTAAAAAAGGACAAAAAAATAAAGCCCACCACATTGTGATGAGCTAGAAATTGTCTCTTAATATGACCTTCTAATGTTTATACTAAAACGAGTTTCTTCTATTATATATACAAAATAAAACAACCCACTCAGATTCCCTCTAACCTCGGTAACGTTCCGAAGCTAGATTCTCTCTTGGTGGGTTTCTTCATTTCTATTATCTAGTTTTCCATAATGCCATTGGGTGATTTCTAATTCGTTCTATAATCTTCTCATCTTCAAAGAGTAGCTCCGGAATGTATTCTCCATTTTCAAACCTATCCAAGAATTCCTTTTCTTCCTTCGTCAAAACCATCAGATCAGAAATGTACTCTTTAACAAGTTTCTTTGCTGGCTCCAGCTCAAAATCATCTTTTGTTTTAATGACAGGATTAAGATCTGTTTTGATCTTCCTCTTTGTAATTGAATCAATCGCCTTAGTATCAAAACTCTTGTTTATACTGTTCTTATCCTTCGCTGATATGGCTGCATAAAATACAACACACTTCTTGAGCATCTCCTCTTCCGATTCATCAAAAAGACCATAGTGAATCATATTTCTAGCATCATATAAATCCCTGGCTGCAGCTCTGCTTAAAAGCGCATTCATCTTGCTTCCGTAAATCTCAAGTGGAGCTAGAGACTTCACCTTATATTCACTGGAAAAGTGTTCAGTTATAATCGGTCTTTCTTCTGCTTCAAGAACGTGGGACCGTAATGAGTAATTGACTTCAATCTTGATATTGTCCTTATTCCCGCTGGCTCCCATGTAGTCATAAACCCAGGAGTCCAAGCTATGAGGATTTTTCGTCTTGGGATTCATTGAATACCCCTGGGACACCATATAGCGATCAATAGTACTGTTAATAACTTCTCTACTCTCAAGCATTTCTTCTCTACTGTTGGTGATTAAATAATCCAAATCTATATCTACAGAAAGACGTGGCAAGTTGAAAATCGTAAGATTAATTGCTGTGCCACCTTTCAGCGCAAGACTATCTTTAAGAATTGGATTTGTATTTAAATACTCCAAAATATCCGCTAGCCTGGTTACCTTTTCTAATGTATCCCTCACAAATCGCAGTTCTTCAGCTTTTTTCCCTAAATATATAATGTCGTAATTAGACAAGTATATCGCCTCCTTGATCCGTTATTTCAAATAGCCCTTCCGGCACCATCAGTTCCCATTCACTGTTATAGAAGCTGTCGTCCTTTGCTTCACTAACAAGGTACCGTCTGCTTTTTCCTATTTTACCTTTGCAATATTCTATGAACTCCTTCGATAACTGCATCTCTTTTCGATAATGATTAAGGAGATATCCTACCCGTTGATAAAGGCCCTGGGTATTGTATATATCAAGGTATCGCTTCAGTTTCTTTTCATCCAAGTAGTGGATGCCTTCCAGGCAGTTCAATAATTCTTCAAACCCACCTATTTTATTGAAATCCCTTATGCTGTCAACAACTGTCCGTTCCATATCAGTTATTCTAACCCCGGTGGTGTTCTTTGCTTCAAAAACACCCTCACTCATCCTTGATGCAACATATTTATAAGTGACATGATCATATTCAAAATGATTGAACTTTGTTTCTGATGAAACATACACTTCATAGAACACTTGATTTGCCAGCCCATAATATTCATATGCACTGTGGTGAGAGATATAAGCTGTGTCGGTTATGGCGCAAGCGATTTGATAACGAGTTGCTACAAGCTGCCCTGTTGTCGGATTAACCACAGAGTATATGTTCTTTCGTATCTTTTTGACCAGATCCTTTTTCATTAAACGGTCCAGCTGAGAATAAGCTGTCTTCTCATTACCTACAAGTTTTTTCACATCTTCGATTGTAAAAACCGGATACTTCGCCAGTTCAGTCAACACATCCACTTATCTCACCTCGCTTTTTTAATTTTGTCATGATTTTCTTCATATTTGAAGAATAACATTCCGTTTTTAAAAATATTATAACCATTTTTTACGGGTGCTATTCATCTTTTTTTAATTTTAGCACGTTATTCTTCAGAAGTAAAGAAAATCGTTCCATTTTTAAAAATTTTCGTATCAAGAAATTTAATATTTGAAGTGTTTCCCTTTAGCCCTATGTGTCAGAATAGTTGACAGTGGTAATTGAAAATAGTATAGTAAGTACTACTGATGAGGGGATGAATAAAATGGCATATAGTAAAGAGTTAAGGGATGCAATGGTTGCAAAGATGCTCCCACCAAACAACCAGTCCATATCCAGGATATC
>NZ_AXUN02000074.1 GCF_000495435.3 Youngiibacter fragilis 232.1
ACTAGAAATCTTTAACACTCATCGAAAATCCTCTGGTAACCTTTGTATATTTCATGCCTCTCAAAGTCAGGCTTATATATCTTCCCTTTTTTGATTAGTCTGGAGATCTCTTCATAGCTTTCAAAAAACTTAATACCCATCGCGGCCATCATGGCATCTCCAAACGAGGCTCCGATGGTAACTTCTGCTGTAGCTATTTCTTTCCCGGTTATATCAGAAACCATCTGAATCCATTCAGGATTTCTAGTTCCACCACCAACAGCCATGATCGTATTGATCTTCACATTGTGTTCTTCGAAAATCGAAAAGTGCTGTCCAATGGAATATCCTATAGATTCCAGTGCAGACCTGTAGAGGTGCTTTTTTGTATGTTTCAGCGTTAAGCCGAAAATCATTCCTCTGGCATAAGGGTCGTTGATAGGTGTCCGTTCTCCGGCAAAATAGGGCAGTGTGATCAGTCCCTCTGATCCAGCAGGAATTTCGCCTACACCCTTCATCATCAATCCATAAGCATTCAGACCAGTCTCAAGCTCAGATTTCAGGCAGTCCTCAAAAAGATTGTCCCTGTACCACCTTGTGATCGTCCCCGCCGCATTCGTACCTGCAGATATGTCGTAAGTATTTGGAATAATAAACTCCTCTCGCCATATCCTGTTATCGTTTACAAGCCTGTCAGTGCAAAGAATCATATATAGGCTTGAACCAAACATCAGCATCATATCTCCCGCCTGAAGCACCCCTGTGCTGATTGCTTCAGCACCTGCATCATCAGTCCCTACAATTACCGGTGTCCCTTCAGGAAGACCCGTTTCAGCAGATGCCTTATCAGTCACATATCCAGCGATGTCAATGGTGTTCCTCACAGCTGCAAGCTGGTCTGGTCTGCAGATTGGTTCACATGTTTTTTCATTGGGCGATCCATCGCTGTGATAGAGTGGATTAAAAGACGCAAGTCCTAAAAACCTATCCACAGTGTAATTACCTGTAAGCTTAGCTGTAATGTAAGAAGACCCGGTTAGAAACTTATTCGTTTTGCGGTATACCTCAGGTTCATTGTTTTTGATCCACAGTATCTTCGGCATTACATCAGAGGAACATAATGGACGTCCAAACCACTCGATGATCTGATCCTCTCCCCAGTATTCTGTAAGCCACTTCATTTCCTCCACCGCTCGGGAATCTATTCCATATAGAATGGCTTTTCGAAGTGGAACACAGTTCTCATCAACCGGAAGACAATCAGCTCCCAGAGCACTCGCACCAACAGCCTTGATCTGTTTCGGGTCGATACCCGACTTCTCCAGCAGTGCATTCGATATCTCACAGAAATCATGCCACCACACATTTTCCGCATCATGCTCAAAGTGGTTTGGTTTTGGATTTTCCATACCGTGAGCCGCCGCATGACTTGCTATGATATTAAACTCCTCATCAACAAGCACCCCTTTGCTTTCGTAGGTACCCGTATCAATCCCAATAAAATATGACTTCAAGATACTCCCCCTTGTAACTGATGTAATTCAATTGCACTCTTCAAAGTCCGTTCCCTTGAGACATCGTGCTAGGGCAATGCATAAGCCTCTTCACTAATTATTGCTCTAAAATTTTCCTATATTCCCGTACTGCTTCCATGAGCTTAAGAACCCGTTCTTTGTCTACTGAATTAAATAGATAGCCATCATATTTAAAATAGGTGCCGATTACCGCAGCATCAGCATATTGCAGCTTTTCTCTTACAGAATCTGGCCTAACCCCTGTGTTGCAGAGGACTGCGGTCTCTTCCGAAGCTTCTTTGACCAGCTTCATCAGTTCAGAATCTACCTCAGCACCGGCTGCAGAAGCCGATATGCAAAAGCCATCCGGTTTCGCTTTAAATATGAGTGATTTCGCAATGCTGCTCAATTTTCTAGTGTCCAGATTCATGTCTGATTCAGGATTCAGAAAGTAGAGCATCTTCAAATCATCAAGCTGCAGAGCTGCCTTTCTGCGTAGAAGCTGAGAAATATCATTATTGTAAATTCCTCCGTCTCCCACGTAGACCCCACTGAACGTACCACGGACAAAGTCAGCATTTACAGCGGCTGCAAGTTCTATTGTCGCCAGTCCATCAGATATGCAGTCAACTCCAAATGGCACATGAATCTCGCTCATAAGCTCCCCGATGACTCTAGCCATAGATGCTGGTGTGATGAAGCTCATTTTTCTCTCATATGGAAGGCTAAACTCATTAGAAATGAGAATACCATCTACTCCGCCTTCCTGAAGGGCTTGTAAATCTTGCCTTGCATACCTGACTACCTCTCTCATTGTGTCCCCATGCTTAAAGAGCGGATCTCCAGGCAATGGCTTCAGATGCAGCATCGCAATAATTGGCTTATTCACTTTGAATAACTTTTCAGTCCATAACATATCAGCACACTCCCAGCTATACAAATTGTTATTATGTTATACCACGCATGGTGTTGCAATGCGAATGGCCATTAAGATCAATGGGTTATCTACTTCTTTCACTAAGGCATACTTTCAAGAAATCCTATCATCGCAAATTCTGGCAGCTTTTCCGTTCTTCCACTTTGCACACGTTGATCCCTTTACCCGCAGATGAACCTTCAATATTGCACAAATGGCAGTATTCATTTTTTCTGGAATACAGTTTCTCCCCTGGAAATCGTCAGCAGCACTTCAGCATCCCGGACTTTATCATGAGTTTCACTCAGAAGATTCCTGTCAAAAATCACCAAATCAGCACCAAAGCCTTCCTGGATTCTTCCAAGTTTCTCCTCACTTCCATAAAGGTTTTTGATTCCACCTCGGGTCCAAGCCTTGATCAGCGATTCCCGATCCATGGCATTCTCCCCCACAAACGATTCCTCTGAATCACCAATGAAGGCACCACATCCATGATAAATGGATTCCGGAAGACTTGGGAAAAGCAGAGGCAGATCTGTTGCACAGGATATGGACATTCCTTCAGAAACCATTCCCTTTCTGTTCCAGATTTTATGATACTCGTCTCCAGCATGACCTTTTACCTGCTCAATCTTTCCTTTCCAATCCTCATATATGCTCTGAATCTGAGGATAGATTTCCGCATGTATCCCTAGCTCCGCCATCCTCCTGAACTCTTCAGGCTCCCCCATCTCAAGATCTGTCATACTGTGCCGGTTAACAAGTTTTCCGCTCTCATCCTTTTTCATGGTAGCGAAAATATTCACCGCTTCCTCCACTGCCTTACCGCCCTGGACGTGAAGTGATACTGCAAGGTTATTCTCATCAGCTTCTTTCACCAGAGTATACGCCTTCGCATAATCCGGAATGGTACGCACAGAATACTCCTTTCCAAGGTAATTATTTTTAAGATGCGCTTCTTCCTGCGACATGGACCCATCCAGCATCATGTTAAAGCCATAGAACCTAAGATCACGATATTGATACTTCTCCTTCATCCGGGCACCCCAGGATATATCCCAAGGTCCTGCAACAGGCTGGCTCACAATTGACATCCGTATAGGAAGGCCCTTTTTTGAACGGTACATCTCAAGGGCTTCCAGGCAGCCAAATCCCTGGTCAAAAACAATCTCTTTTACAGAAGTCACACCTCGGGCAAGGAGTTTCTGTGCATGTTTCTCATAAGCCTTAAGAAAAGCCTTTTCATCTTTCATGGCTTCTTCAATGAGATGCACACATCCTTCCATGGTCACGGACCCTGAATGGACTTCATAACATCTCTTTGCATCCTCATTGACCAGCAGCTCCTCAAAGGACTCATGGAATAGGACTATTGGGTATCCATTTGGAAGTGATTTGTGACAAAGATCCCGAAAGGCTTCTTCACTGACATTTCTGCCAATAACCAGCTTCTTCTCAGCCCGATTCACTAAATCAATCAGCAGAGCTTCCTTGCCAAAACCTTTAAAATCCTCACCATACTCCTGAAAGTACTTCCCCATAAAGAAACAGTGAGTATCAACAAGTCCCGGAATAACCATCCCTTCCTCGAAATTCAAGTACTCCGCTCCTCGCATCTCCTCTTCTTGAGGTACACCATCACTTACCTTTGCAATCATTCCATCGGATACCACAAGATAACCGTTCAGAAGTCCCTCTCCTGTAAAAATCTGTTTGCTTCGAATAATCTTTTTCATTATTACCAAGCCCCCAAGTAAGCCAAAGTGACACTGCTGTTTTTAGCCCCCTGTTCCATAGCATACTGAATTTGATGACCTTCCATGATCGCCTTCAGAAAACCTGCAATGTAGCTGTCTCCCGCTCCCATGGAATCCCTAACTTCGCAGGGTACTATACCAAAACGGTGAAATATTCCATCGTAAGCTATGCTGCCATTTTCACCCAAAGTGACTATGACAATTTTAGGCCCTTTAGCCTTTTCCCTTACCATGAACTGGAGAAGCTCCTCTGTCTCCCCTTCCGCTGCGAAGAACGCGTAATCCACATAGGGAATGGCTTCCTCTTTTATGGGATCATCCAGTTTTGTTGCGAAGTCAAAGGCAATCATATTACCAAGGCGTTTCAATTCAGGCAGTCTCCCATGGATCTTCCCCCAGATGCCACTTGCAATGAGGTCATGCCCTGAAAGGAATTTTATGTCTTCCTCTGTGAGGTCAAAATCAGCCATAACACCTTCATCATAATCCCCGAAAACCCTCTCTCCATCCACGAGCTCAACCTGTGTAACGGCAGTTGATCCTTCTTTCACAGATACATGGGAAATATCCACACCCTTTTCAGAAAGGGCATCCGTGAGGATCTTTCCATATTCATCATTTCCCACAAATCCTACATATGAGGACTCCACCCCGAGTCTCTTCAGATATACCGCCACATTGACAGGATTTCCACCTGGATATCCTGTCTTCAGGTTCGCATAATAATCAATACAGTTGTCTCCTACTGCTGCAATTCTCATTTCTTTCCCCCATTAATCTGCCTTAACATACTTTTCTGTATCATCCACATAACCTTGCTACAGTCATAAAGAACTGCTTCCTGCAGTTCTTTATGATCTCATTGTATCGATTTTATCAGTAATGTCTGTATTTCGCTTTCTTAGTAATTCAGTTTTCTGTAGTACCTTCTGATTTCTACCGGATGGCAGTTTATTTTCTCAAGATGCGCGTCAATTCTTCTATTTACTGCCATCATCACCAGATGGGAAATATGGCCTCTGAAACGCTGGCTGATTCCTTCCAATGGATAATCTTTAGTGTCAATAAAAGTGCAGTTTCCGCAAATCCTAGGAAGGAAAGCTTTCACTCGTTCAGCAAGAGGTCTCTGGCTGTCTTCACCTAAAAATAAAGTTACATTGGTATCTCTGTCAATAATTTCCAGTGTGCCATGCAGGAATTCAGCTGCATGAATAGACTTTGTCCTAATCCAGTGCTGCTCTTCCCAATAGCACATAGCATAGGAATAAGTCGCCCCCATCTGGTTTCCCGCTCCGATAAAGTAGTGCATTTCATCCTTATGATGCTTCTCAGCAAAAGCTTTCCCAAAGCCATCCGCACGCTTCTCGACATCTACAAGAGCGGCAGGCAGATGTGCATCAAGCTCTTCATAAAGAGCCTCATAGTCATCAAAATCCCCTCTATTCCACATAAACCTGTCGGCAAGCATGAAGAACTTCAGCTGTTCATTCATCGGATAGATTACCACATAATCAGCAAGATCTCCCATTGGTGTGTTTTCTTTGTCTATGAATCCGATGATTCTGGCGCCAACATGTTCTTTAATATACTTTAGCGCAACAAGAACCTCTTCTGTTGTCCCACTGACAGAGGAAAAGACAACAACAGAGTTCTTGTTCAGCGCTCTATTACCTGTTGTCATATATTCAGCAGCATGTTCAACAAAGGTAGGCATGGCACTGAATTCTTTAACATGCTGCACGACCTGCATACTGGAAGCATACGTGCCCCCGATCCCAAGAAAGAAAATATTGTCATACCCTTCTTCGGTGACTTTATCCACTATACTTTCAATCTCCTGACGCTTTTCCAAGGCCCCTCTAAAACTTTCAAACCACCAATTTTCATCAAACTTTAGCATAGTTCCCTCCTGATTCTATACATTTTTCTTCAATTTTGTACCACCAAGGTTATACTACCATAAATGCACGCTCCAATCAACAAGTTTATCAATTATTGTACCATTTCATGGTTCAAACAAGCCTGGTATCCCAGGCTTGTTCCTAGATTCGAAAATCTACACTGTAGTCACTCTTTCCACTACGGGTATAACTTCTTGTAAATTCAATTACCCTTCCTTTATCATCATAGCTTGTACATTCAAATAAAAGTACCGGAGCGTCCTCTTCCTCTTCAAGAATCTTGGCATCCCTCTGGTTCAATTTTGTGATATCCAATGTCTGTATTGCCTTCACCAGATTGATTCCATAGAACTCATAGATTTCATAAATGGAGAAAACGGTGAGATCAATCCCGTGGAACTTGGGAACCAAGTATTCCGGTATAAAGAGTTCTTCAATCGAAACCGGCTCTGTGTTGTTATAACACGTGCGGCGGATATAGTTTATCTGGTCTTCCTCCTTGATTCCGAAAAGATCCGCAAAAAGTTTCCCTGCTGGCCTTGCGTTCTTCTGAAGTATCTTGAATTTCGGACTCGCATTTTTGGATTTCATCACCTGGGTGAACCCTTCCAGTATATCCAGGTTCCTTTGATAAATCTTTCCAACAACAAAAATTCCTTTACCTTGAACTGACCTCAGAAGACCTTCTCTGACCAATGCTTCAATCGCGCTTCTCACCGTCATCCGGTTGATTCCATAAGTCTCTGCAAGCTCATTTTCCGAAGGAATCGCCATCCCCGGCTGATATTCACCCTCTTCAATTTTAGTTCTTATCACTTCTCTGAGCTGTAAGTATATTGGAGACGAATAGGTAATTTCCTTCTCATCCACGCTGCATTTCCTCCTGACTCTTTTTCACAAGTATGCTTGAGAACTTCATCTTGTCTGGCCGCACAACTGATCTGAAATACTCAACAGGCCGGTCTTCATTGTCCTCTGCCGTTCCGCTGATGAAGAAAAGCGGGGATTCATACGTAATTGACAGCAGCTCTGCCTCTTCCTCTGTAGCATAGGTTAATGTCAGTTTTTCCTGGCCCTTTACAATATCAACTCCATATACATCTTTCAGAGTCTTGTATAATGAGACTTTCTCAAAATCATACTTCTCAATTCCCTCAAACCGCTGATATTCTATAAAGCTCGTTTCAAGCGCAAAAGGTTCATTATCAATAAGTCTCACTCTAAGCAGCTGAAATACCTTTGTCCCCAAAGGCAGCTTCAGCTTTTTCATGATCTGCTTATTCGCTTCAATTACAGAAGCATGAATCACTTTACTCGATATCTCCTTACCAAATCCTCTCACAAGTTCTGTAAGTGAATCAAGGTTGTTAAGATTCCTGACTATTTTTGGTTCCTGCACAAAATTACCTGATCCTGTTACCTTATATAGCTTCCCTTCATCAATCATCCTAATTATGGCCGCCCTCAAGGTAGATCTGTTAATATTGAACAGTTCGCTCAATTCACGTTCTGATGGTAACTTATCATGTGCTTCAAGGTGATTAACTTTTATATAATACTCTAGTTCTTCCTGAGCCTCATTTCTTGATTTGCTTTTTCCCAGCTCTTCCATTTGCCTACCTTCTTTCCAATATCATATTAAAAGTATATCATACTTTTTCCCAGGATGGCCAATCTATACAAGCTTTCATGAAACATGGCCACTTTATTGATCTTTCACATGAAAAAGCACAGCAGAACATGCAATGTTCCACTGTGCAATTCCGATTTCACTGATATTTGAGAAGTTTATCAGCTAATTGCCTGCTCTGATTTCTTATTCCAATAATGATATACTGGAAGGCCTGTAACAATGATTACAACCGCTGCAACAAGTCCCGGAATTGGCGCCCAAAGGAATGTTGATACAATAAGTGTTCCTGTGGTTACCATTGCCATAAGAGCCATGAATCTCCATGCTGGAGCTTTCCATAATGGATTGTAACTTGCCTTCTTGCGATGGATAAAAATCGTACCGAAAGTAAGGAAGTTCTTAACCAATGCCACTAACGTGAAATACCCTAGAAGCTCCGTGATGTTGGATGCGAAAATCAGTATAATACCCATTGCGCACTGCACCAGGATCGAGAAGTATGGAGTTTCCCACTGTGGATGTACCTTTGCAAAGGATTTGAAGAACAGTCCATCTTTTGCCATGGCATATTCCATTCTTGGCTGGAACATGATGCAGCTTGACAAGGATCCGATTATTACAATTATCGCCATTACTGCCACAAGGTTGCTTGCTGCTCCGCCTATACCAGGAATCTTGGATACCGCCAGGGCAACCGGTGCATCAGAACTTGCCAGGTCACCTATAGGTGTAAGTCCGGTAATAACAGTAGATAGTGCAGTATAGAGAACGATGATAAGCAGTACTGATATTATCAGCGCCTTAGGCATTGTTTTCTTCGGCTCTTTAATTTCTCCTGTCATGTAGCAGACAGCACCCATGCCGTCATAGGACCATGTAGTAGCAGAAATCGCTGCCAAAAGTGCAAGAATGCCCATTGGTGCACCAACAACAGCCGGAGCGCTTATGAGATCCCCCTTCACAACCTGGATTCCCGAAAACT
>NZ_AXUN02000073.1 GCF_000495435.3 Youngiibacter fragilis 232.1
ACAGAGCAATTTCACGACAGGCAATCAAATCTATTTCAATTCACTTCAAGCGGTCTAAAACAGCCTACATACAGATGTACTTCCTTCAGTGAGAATCCTTCGTCCATCTTGTATGTAATCTTCATAGTACCATCATGGAATGCTATGATAAGCTCACCAACAATCTTACCCTTACTAAGGTCATTCTGTCCTGCACCAACATAGATCGGCCATCTGTAGTCCCCTTCTTCAATTGGTCCGTTTGTCCAGCCCCAGTTAGTTGAGGTTACTCCCTCAATATCCTTAATTGGTTTCGCGTAAGATCCTCCGTATGCCCATCCGGTCTCATCATAAAGTCTCGGCTTGACCTCCACTACTGCATCATCCTTGTCCTCAATCTTATTTGGAAGACCAACAGGATTCGAGGTTACAGTTGCTGTATTGGTAAGGATGCCAATATCAGCAATCGTTAACAGCCTGTCATAAGTATGGGTATCGTGCGCTCCCACAGCCAATGAAGTTGCAAATGCTGATAGAGTTCCTAACATGCTGTCTTTAACCACGATGTTATGAAGAGCTATGTCGCCCGTATTTGTAATCTTAATAGTATATGTTACAGTATCACCTACATGTGCGAATGCTGTATTCACAGATTTGTCAATATCGATGTGTGGGTGCACAAGGTCAACTGTAACACTATCCTCAAGCTTGAATTCGCTGATAGCCTCAAAACCGATTGGTGATCCTA
The DNA here is from genome assembly GCF_000495435.3 of Youngiibacter fragilis 232.1. Classification (GTDB taxonomy): domain Bacteria; phylum Bacillota; class Clostridia; order Clostridiales; family Clostridiaceae; genus Youngiibacter; species Youngiibacter fragilis. The sequence continues at coordinate 728 of NZ_AXUN02000073.1, forward strand.
CAACCTTCGCGGTATTTTTGAGTTCAGTCCATCCAAACTTAGTAAGGTAATCAGGATCATCCGAAGCCTTTACTACATACGGTACATTTACGATCTTCTCTTCGCCGGAAGCCAGGTCAAAGCTCATGTTCAGTCCCAATAAAGCATCTGTCAGTACACAGTGAATCTTCGGTGCATATGCTTCAGCTGTAGTATTCTTGACTACTATCTTGTAGTTGATAGTATCTCCAACCTTGGATATCTCTGTATCTGCAGTCTTCTTGATAGTCAATCCTGGTGTGAAGAGTTTGACTTCATGACTGTCATTATCCTTAAGAACATTCGGGAATCCTACCGGTGATGCAGTTACTTCTGCAGTATTTACAAGCGGATTAGGATCAGTGTTCTTTATCAGGTAGTCATAAGTATACTCCTTGCTGCCTCCTGGACTTAACAGCGCATCGGTAACCACTGTTCCATACACGTCATCCACAACAGAATACTTGAGGTCAGGCGAATCAGATGAACTAGTATTCGTAACAATAATCTTGTACTTTACTGTACCCCCGACCATTGAAACTGTCTTGTCTGCAGTCTTCTCAATCTTTATCCCAGGCTGGAACAGATTGACTTCGAATTCTGCGCTCTCCTCAACAGTCTTGCTGAAATCTCCCATTATGTATTTATAGGTTGCAGTTACCTTGTTCTTGAACGGATCTTTAGCTTCTGCCGGAATTTTGAACAGCTTCTCTGCATTGTCAGTCTCACCAGGCTTTAGTATAGTCTTGCCAAACAGCGAAGTGAGGTCAAACATGAATGTCTCATCGTATACCTTTACAAGATTCAAGTCTACATCACCAGTATTCTTGATTTCAAACTTGTAAAGCACTTCGTCACCAATCTTCGATAGTTCATCTCCCGACTTCTTGATCTCAAGTCCAGGCCATAGCACTTTCGTCTCAGCGAAGCTGCTATAATCATATTTGTTGTCAAAATCGTCGAATGATGTATGTATCGTAGCAGTGTTCTTGATTATCGAATACCTTTCGGCATCAAGAGGAATCATGTAGTCTGTCTCTGTCCCTTCAAAGATCTTTGATTCCCCAAAACCAAGATCAAATATCTTTGCGGTACCACCGGAAATCGACCACCCGAGAAGATCATCTTCCAGTACATAGTGCATAACAGGAGTATCCTGTGAACTCAGGTTCTTTACTTCAATCTTGTATCTTACAGTTTCACCTGGAATTGCATATTTCTTATCTACAGTCTTCTCAATTGACGACAGCGGCTGGAACAGATTTGTGCTATGGCTAGATTCTCCCTTTGCCTCAATCTGCATATAGTTGTATACAGCTGTTACCTTATTTACGAATGGGTCTGAAGCTTCTTCTGGAATCTCCATCTTGAAGGTATGACTCTCTGTTGCACCCTTCGCAAGAGTCGCTCCAAATCCATCAGTACTCCACTTGATATAGCTCAGGTCTCCGAACTTGTCATCTACTATGCTTGTAAGCTCAAGGTCCACATTTCCTGTATTCTTGACTTCAACTGTAAACTCTATCTCGTCGCCAATCTTCGATAGTTCATCTCCTGTCTTCTTGACTTCGATCTTCGGGTCAGGCAGGAAGTTGCCAAAATCTATTCCAGATATGGTTACCGCATCGTTTGCATTTGCTGGCATAAGGCTTCTGTCAATATACCATCTCCATGGACCCTTTCCTGCATCTACCTTCACAAACGATTTTGCTCCGTTAGCCAGAGTAATCTCCGAATGAGGATAAGTCTGCGTGTAACCAGGTTCCATTACCTCATGTACCCTAAGCTCCGAACCATATGACAATCCACCGAAGGTATAGATACCATCCGGTCCGGTTTTTGTTGTCAGCGTAACCTCAATATCCTCGATATACCCAACAAGATTGATGGTCCAATCCTTAAGACCAGGCTCACCAACGTCAAATTGACCATTATTGTTGACATCCAGGAACTTCATTCCTGTCACAGTCCTGTATACTTCAGGGGTATCCGGAAGCGGAACTGTCTTCGAGGAATCAAGTAATCCGAAGTGTCCGCTGGATCCAGTCTTAGGTCCGGATCCGAATGCAATAGCATCAAAATTCATCAATCCATACAGATATCCGCCCCAGCTTGCAGGTGCACCGCTTGCGTACTCTGTCTGAAGGTTTCTGCTTCCCCAAATTGACGTACGTGCAAGATGGAACTCAAAGTATATCTCAATGTTATTTGTGTTTAATCCAATGCCCATAGAATTCAATGCTGACTTAATATCTTCTGCAGTTATTGTGAACATCCTCTTGCCATCGGTGATTGAACCCAGCCCGCCAAGTGTAGCGGTTTCAGCAGACCTGTTCATTTGACTGTCCGGAAGATTCAGAAGCTTATATCCCAACCATTGATTCTCTCCGGAATGGTTCTGGGCATCATCTACATTCTCTGCGGATCCCATCGGATAAGGCAAACCACTTTCCATCGGCCATCCTTCATCGTCGGTAAGTGTCCTTACCCCTATCTGGATACCCTTGACAAGGTCTACAAACATTCCTGTTCCGCTGTTAGTCGCATATGCTGCAGTATACCAGATACTGATATCCGGAAAACCTGCAAAGTTAGGATAAACCGACTGGAATCCATTCAACCTTATCCTTCCAGGGAACCACTCGCCTTCAGCATAAGTTTTACCCAGGTTACCGGTTACATACGCACCTTCCCAATCCTTCGAATCTACGTTGTACCCCTCCATAGTCGCAAATCCGGATAGTCCAGTAGCTGCTTCTACATTCTTCGACGCAAAGCCTAGCGTGAGCACCATAGTGAAAGCAACGAAAACCGCCAGGAATTTCAAGTGTCGGTATCTTCGCATCTTCCAGCTACGCATTTTTCTTGCACTTCCTTTCCCACATGTGTGGTAAAAAAAGATATGCCATCTATGTCAATTGAGGATACGAAGTGCATCATACAAGCTTAAAAACCTTCTTTACTCGAGCAGGAGGTAGATTAGCTTTACAGCTGTACAGATATCCTCAATTGATTTACTTGATTCACTCCTTTATATATGGTTCTAGATTCTTTATCTATTGATTGATCCAGCTCTTGACAATAATTTATCACTTTATAATTCATTCATAGCTTACTATTAATCCATATAAGATTATGCATATTATCAGCCCAGCAAATTACATGCAATTATATAATTTAATTAAAATTAATCTACCCGATTTAGTTTACCCATACCTATAGTTCACTATAATCTATATTGATCCCCGTTATTGCTATTCATGCTATAGCCATTACAACAGGCCGATTCAAGCTTCCTCAATATAATTATAACCTTATCGAAACTCCATTCAACACCTCAGACTATTGTTCTAAATACTTTAACTGGAAAGTTGAGTAAAGTAAAT
>NZ_AXUN02000072.1 GCF_000495435.3 Youngiibacter fragilis 232.1
CTCCAACCACCAACGTTTCAGATTTGATTTGCATTAGCTTGTCGTTTTGTGTACTATTCATTTGGAGACTCCTTTCATACTTTGAATTTGTGCCTTTCTTGCCTTGGATCAGCACACTTTCATTGTATTGCTAAGGGTCTCCTTTTTCAAAGTTCAAGTTTTTTCATTACAGGAATGCTCTCATGACTAAAGTCACGAGATTCTTGGGAACAGAGCATACTTACCGGCTTATTTCTTTGCCGCCAGAGGTTTCTCTTGTTTACCAAGCTATCCCCGCAATTCCTGCGGTTCCTGTTTGTTTCTGTATTGCTAAGACTCTGGTGTAAGAGCTCTTATCCTGAGTCCTTCAGCCAGTATATTTTTTGCTGCATTGACATCACGGTCATGATGGGAATGGCAAACTGGACAGGTCCACCCCCTTACATGGAGTGGTTTCTTCCCATCCTTGTGGCCGCAATCTGAGCATATCTGACTTGACGGAAACCACCTGCTTATACTGATGACTTCTTTCCCATACCAGGCAGCCTTGTACCTAAGTTTCGATACAAGGCTCGTCCACGATACATCAGAAATGCTTTTTGCCAGCTTGTGGTTGCGCATCATGCCCTTCACGTTAAGGTCCTCGATACAGATGATGTCGTGGTTTTTGACTATCTCCGTACTGAGTTTGTTCAGAAATTCATTTCGCTGGTTCGCAACCTTTTCGTAGAGTCTAGCTACCTTCTGTCTCTGCTTCTGATAGTTCCTGGCTTCAGACAGGGGAACGCCTCTTTTCTCCGCAGCAAGTGCACGCCTTGCAAGCTTTCGCTGCTCACGTCTCAGCCCGTCTTCCATCTGTCTGGTGAAATGATTGTTGTCATTCCTGCTGCCGTCTGACATGACTGCAAAGTCAGTGATTCCGAGGTCAATACCGACGGCTGAGTCAGTCTTGGGCAATTCACATATTTCCTCTTCACAAAGGCTTGATACGAAGAATTTCCCGCTCGATTTCCTTCGTACTGTGGCATTCAGTATACGGCCTTTCATCTCCCTGCTGTCTGCAAACTTTACGAGGCCCAGCTTAGGCAGCTTCAGGCAATTTCCGGAT
>NZ_AXUN02000071.1 GCF_000495435.3 Youngiibacter fragilis 232.1
ACAGCGGAATAGGTCAGCAAATATTGGATCAGAGGAGAGCTGTATATGAGGCAGCGAGAGCTAAGCATCCTGAACGCTGGTCTATGTCCACAAGAGACTGGACTCTACCTGATGAAGTCTGGCTTAATCCAGTAAATACAGAATCTGAAAATATTGGAACCAAGTCTAATACTTCAGTCTCATAGCATACTAAAAAATGAAGAATTACTGACAACTACCTTGACAGTCAGCGATCAGAAGGGCTAATTAAATATGTGAAAGACAGACCAGGTCATGACAGAAGATATGCAATCGACAATACCAAGATTACTACTGAACTTGGCTGGGAACCAGCATACACATTTGAGCAAGGAATGAAAGAAACAATTCAGTGGTACCTTCAAAACACTAAGTGGATTGAGAATATCATTTCCGGTGACTATGCTAACTACTATGATAAAATGTACACAGGGGTTTAGCTCTTAGCGGATAAATTCAAAAAAAACTCCCCAGATAGTCGGACTGAGTACCAAGTATACCTGAGCCCCCAACTCCCCAAGAAACTATTCCTCCACATAGGGGGATTTGGGAATCTTATATGAGGCTTAGAAGTAATAAGGGTTATATACAGGGTGAAGATGTGAGACTGGTTGATGGGCACGGACAAATGGACAAATGAGATTTGAGAGGTGCCGGGCACTGACAAGTGGACAAATGGACAAGTTGATTAGGGTGATGGAGAGATGAGCAGCTATACAGAATAAATAGATAGGTAAATAGGCTGGTATCAAGATCGGTATTGACGACTACATTCGAGATGGGGTCATTTTAGCTCAATCTGGTTGATAGGCATGATTAGTTTGACATCCAGATAGGCCATGATTACTTTGACACCCAGATCGGTTGTGAGAGTAACACCAGGATGTGCTGTGATGGTAAACATCCCAGATAAGCAGTGATGGTAACTTTTCAGATCGGTAGTGATTCTGGTTGATCAATTAGACACCATGATTAGCAGTGATGGCAACTTTTCAGATTAGCAGTGAAAGAGAACGGGCATTTTTTAGGTAGCAGAGATGTCCGTTTTTTTAAGAAGATGAGTTTACAGAATATTTTGTTGATGGTTGACGATGTAGATAGGCGAAAAGGAAATAAAGAGAGGTGAATTTCTTGGAGAAAAGAATTGAATTTGACGAGAAAATAAGAGTCTTTATTAGCTCAAGATGTGGCGAAGAAAGATACGATAATGTCAGGACGAAGCTTAAGTCGCTAATAGAGAATACCGGATTTGCAAAAGTGTATTTATTTGAAAGTAGACGAGCGTCGACCCTATCAGCCCAGCAAGATTATCTCTATGGACTTGATGATAGTGATGTATGCTTATTTTTGATTGATAATGCTGATGGTGTTCCTGAAGGGGTGATGAAGGAGTATCAACGGGCAAAAGCACATCCCAAGAAATCACTTTTTATATTCTGCAATGAGAATAAAGAAGAACCTACACATATACAGAAAGAAATTACTGGAGCCGGAGGAGCAAAGTATTACATAACTAAGAATTTCGATGAGTTTATAGATATTGGATATCAAAGCTTGATTAATGATATTGGAGAAATCTACATTAGTTACTGCAAGGGTAGGCTTATAGATCCTGAATTCATAGGGATAGCCGCAACTGGTAGTATTGAAGAAATTGATACTGTTGCATCGGAGTCTCTAGATAAACAGATTTTCAAAAATATTGACAATACAAAGAAGTTAATTTCAAATGAAATTTTCACCAGATCAGATGGAAAAGTTGAAAATACTTGTGATCTAGATATGTATAGTTCTGAATTTTTAAAAGTGTTATTCAACAGAAAGAATATTAAAGAATACAACACCAACTTATTATTTTCTACACTAAAAGAAATGCAGAGTGAAAATCTTCATAAAGTAGTTATTGAAAGATGGAATGCCATCCAGTTTTATTACATGGATGACCTTAAGAAAGCGATTGAATGTGAAAAACACGCATTAAATGCCGCTCGTGAATTACAACTACCCAATTGGATAGTGCAAGATATATTAATCGACCTAAGGAATTTGTATTCCTTTGAAGCACAGTCAAAAAACCAGTATCTTATAAACAGTGAAGCACAAAAAGAATTAGATTCTGAGAAGTCAGCGCTATTCTATCCACTTATAGATAGATACGAAAGATCTTTGTATGAAGAAATAATTAACCAGTCTGAAAAGTCATCAATGAGATCACCATATTCTGTAACCTTCGGTAATAGCATAAACAAATATGGTGATTACATTTCGAACATATATATTATGTCCGTATTTAACGGTTCCCTAACTCAATTAGTGAGAACAACAGATCGCATAAAAGATATAGCTTTTCATTTATGTCATCAATATAGTGATTGGGAATTTAGAGTCCTATTATTAAGAATGGCGTTAATTAAAGGGAATAAGAAAGAAATAAAGGGTATAACAGATTTATTCAATGATGTATATGGAAAGATGAATGGAAAGGATGCCAAAGAGATTTATGAGTTTGTAAAGGGCAATCCGATAAAATATCAACGTAATATCGCACAATTGTTAGCCTTTCAGCATTTAGGTTATTATTTTGATGACGACTTTTATATAGAGGTATGGAAAGAGATATCTTCTATAGTCAATCATTGGATCGACTCGGAAGATAAACTTGTAGCATTGGGCGATTATATATTTGATGCAATTGCTGAGAACATGCTCCGACTAGATGTTAACAATGTTGTAAAAAGTATTCTAATAAAAGTATTTGATAATGAAATAAAGCGGTTTTATGACAAAGTACTAGAAGTTCTATCAAAATTAGATTTTATTACGATTAGTGATGAAAATGTTAGAAGACTAATCAGTATTTTAACTGAGTTAATAAAAGATGATAGCGCAAGAGAAAATCTACATAAACTAGGCAACGCAGTGATCTCTTTGAGAAAACAAACACCGGACTTGTGTTCTGCTCTTGATGATGTTGTTATAGAATTGATGCCTGAATTCTTTCAAAATCGATATTCATTAGAAACCCGGAAAGGTACCCAAGCGGAAAGTAAAGCTCATGTTAGCAAATTTATTGATGAAATTAATGATAGAAATGATACTCAAGGGAAAAATGGGCGTTATTCAGGCTATATGGATAATCCATACAAAACAATTGAAAATATTATTATTGCCGATAATGTTGAATTAGAAAGTGAAATGGTTAGCAAAATAATGCAGGCTAGCGTAGCTACTTTATATGCTGAAAATCAAACTCTTGGCGCAAAAGTAAATGCCATTAATTTGATAACTTTTTTACGTATAGTTTCAGATGATTCAATATATGATTACGAAAGTCTTATGGATAAATTAATTAAAGATGAGGAATATATATTTAGCGGCGCAGAAAATATGTTCTTAGACAAAACCTCAAAAGCCACCTTATATTTTAATTTCTCCATGATGAAATTAGTGTTTAATAAGATTGATGTAGAAGAAGTGCTATCCCTATTAAGCTCATATACTGACTTAGAAATATTTGAAAAATTGGAAGCCTTAAAGACAATAATATCAATATTTGAAAGTGGGAAGAATGAGTTGGTGGATGACAAAGTATTGTTGCTAATCCTGCAGTTCACATTAGGATCTACGAATGATTCTAATCATGATGTTAGATATTATGCAACAAAGGCTCTGCTTCATTTTCTTTCCTCGGATAACAAGGAACCGATTATGAAGAAGTTTTTAAGTATAATGGACTATGACAGTGTCTACATTAAAAGCCAAATAATGAATTATTCAGAAAAACTAAAAAATCTTGATGAGGAGTCATTTGCTTTTATTAAAGAGAAGGCTATAGTGGACAACCATTTTGTTATTAGAGAAAGAGCTCTGAGATTGTGATGAATTCTAAGTGAATTGTACGCCCGTTAACCCTGTAAACACAAAGGGGTGAACCTAAGCTATGGTAAACTTGAAATCAATAAGAGATATACACAGACTAATTCAAAATTACGCAGAGGAGAGAACGCAGCTCCTGACCAAAGATATACCAACTAAGCCGGAGCAGTGGGATGAGATTTACACTTATCTTAAGGCACTGACAAATCTCTATGGAGTGGTATCCATTGATAAAGTCATTGAGATTTATAATGCTCATCATGATAAGCAAATTGACTCCGGTGATTTAAGATACTTAGATTATGATAAAAGAAGCAAAGAAGTCACAGAGTTCATTGGAATCAATGGTGACTACTTCTTCAACCTTGATGTATTGATAGATGATAACTTTGATTCTTTATTGAAATCTAAAGAAGACAAACCTTACTATGTTCCGGATAAAGAGGAAATTAAACGATATGCGAGCCGAGATTATTTCGTGGAAGATGAAGAGTTCATTGAGTTGAGAAAGTTTTTCAGGAACAAGTATTGGAACAAGAGGAAAGCAGATCGACTTGCCCTGGAGATTCAGATATTAAGCAAGAACATCGATGCGAAGGATAGAATGGATAACTTCTTTGATAGACATAGATTGAAATTATCAAACAATGAGTTGAAAGAACTTAAAGTGCTGATACAGAATCTGATGGACAATACTAGGTTATGTGAGAATAACGGATTTACACCAAATGAAATGGAAGAGTTAAGGAGAAGTAAATGAAATCGTATATAATAAAAATTGAAATAGATGGATCTGAGCCGCTTATTTGGAGGAGGGTAATCATGCCTGCCGGTGCCACTTTCAACAGGCTAAATGATATTATTCAGAATGTGACAAACTTTCAGAGTGGGTATCCTTACGGTGATTATCATCTCTACAAGTTCGACATAAGGGAAGAGAATTTGATTGTAACCAATGATGAAGAAGCTTTCCAATCTCATCAGCATTATAAGAAGAATAAAAAGATGTATGATGAACGATTGAAGACGATGCCTACAAATATGGTCGAATTTGAGAAGCGGCATCAAGAGCAGCTGAAAGTTGAAGTGAAAAAGCCTACCAGAATCAAAATCGATGAATATCTTGAGAAGTATAAGAAAATTAAATACATATATGATTTTGGAGACAATTGGAATTTCACAATAACCCTTGAAGATATCGTTGATGACTATTATTTTGGGTTTGCTACTTTACTTGATGGTGCTGGAACTGCACCGCCAGAAGATGTTGGCGGAGTAGATGGTTTCTACGAGTTCTTGGAAGCGGTGTTTGTCAAGTTAGTTG
>NZ_AXUN02000070.1 GCF_000495435.3 Youngiibacter fragilis 232.1
ACTAGAAATCTTTAACAGTTATGCGATCATCGGATTCGCCTTCACAGATTTCAAAATCAATAAAATGTTTGAATCTCCCATGACTAAAGTCACGAGATTCTTGGGAGCATAGCATACTTACCGGCTTATTTCTTTGCCGACAGAGGTTTCTCTTGTTAACCAAGCTATCCCCGCAATTCCTGCGGTTCCTGTTTGTTTCTGCATTGCTAAGACCCTGGAGTAAGAGCTCTTATCCTGAGTCCTTCAGCCAGTATATTTTTTGTTGCATTGACGTCGCGGTCATGCTGGGAATGGCAAACTGGACAGGTCCACTCCCTCACATGGAGTGGTTTCTTCCCGTCCTTGTGGATATGCTAATGTCTTAAGTACTGTCTATTTATTCACTTCGCTTGCTAACTCACGACTGAAGTCACGAGTTTGCGCAAGCTTTTTCATCAAGGCAGTCTCAATTGAAGATATTTGGAAGAGCATACCTACTTCTGTCATTACCAGCGCTTTATCTCATTTATGCAGCGTTTACGCAGGGCAAGCCCAGTAAATATGCCATATTTCTAATGATATTCCTTGCTTTCCTTTCGATTGACTTCCTGTATGATTTTGTGTTCAAGGTTTCCTTCCGTAAAATCTGGATACTTTTAGTCCCATACCTGACGCTGTATTGGTCAATGAATTATGGCTTTTTTGTCATGGCATGGAAAAACAGCAGGGTTCAAGGCAGTATAATTGTCGGGCTGTTCATTATGCAGCTTACGTCAAATATCCTCTCACACAGCAAGAAGTCACTTTCAGTCTGAGAACACCCATAAGTCTAGTAATAACCATAATCGGGTAGGACCCCGCTGATTAAGCAGGGGACCTCCCACACCACCGT
>NZ_AXUN02000069.1 GCF_000495435.3 Youngiibacter fragilis 232.1
CGCAACAAACCACGACGGCTACAGGATAGGGTGGTCCTACTACGGAGTGGCTCCGTACAGGGTACAGAAGATAAGTGAGACAAGCACGTCCGGAGCCCTTGGAGGAGAGCTTACCTTAAGCTACGGCTACAACACCACTGTGTTCACCGACTACCTGGGAAGAAGCAACACATACCAGTTCAACAACCAGGGGAACACCATATCCATAAAGGACAACGGAGGCTATGGAGCCTACTATGGATACGGCACAGCAGGGTCAACGAAGAACAAGCTGACCATTGAGTCAAAGCTTCAGAAGACAGTGGTCAATGAGCTTAGAAACCATGGAGGGGAAAGCGGATCGAACTGGACCCTTGAGCAGCATAACGGTTCAACAGGTACGCTGGCCTATGTGTCAGACCAGAAGCAGCTTGGGAACCAGTCAATAAGGATTACCAAGACAGGCAATGCCGGCACGGTTTTCGCGTCGCAGCTGGTTACCCTTGCCAAGGGAAATACATACACGCTATCAGCCTACATGAAGACCAGCGGTGTCACTTCAGGAAGCTCAATGGGAGCCCTTGCAGCTGTAAGGTACCAGGATGCAGCAGGCTGGAAATATGCATATGGGAAATATGTGTCAGGCACCAATGACTGGACAAGGGTCGAGGTGAGCTTTACCATACCCTCAAATGCCATATCAGGAAGCGCCTATGCGTGCATAGGTATCGAGGGTGAGAGCGGAACCGCATGGTTCGACTCGATCCAGCTTGAGGAAGGCTCCATCGCAAACAGGTATAGCCTTGTGCAGAATGGGGATTTCAAGTATGGTCTGGACGGATGGTCATCAGGGGGCTTCACCACTGGAGACGGGGCAGCGGTTACAAGCGACAGCAACCACCCGTCAAGCATTGATGACAACGTCCTTAAGATAAACGGAAATGCAGGGACGAACAAGAGCCTGGTACAGAACATAAACGTATCTGGAAGCGCAGGTGATGTTTTCGTCATGGGCGGCTGGGCCAAGGGAGCCTCAGTGCCTTTGTCGGGACTCAGGTACTTTGCACTTGACCTTGCGATAAGGAAGACAGACGGGACAACTCAGTGGGCGGCAGTGAACTTCAACGAGGATTCAGGAGACTGGCAGTACATGTCCTCTCCAATAATAGCGGACGGAAGCTACAGCAGCATATCCATATATGCGCTGTACTACCTGAACCTTAACACCGCATACTTTGATGGTATACAATTGTACAGGGAGGAGTACGGCCAGAGCTACCAGTACGATTCCAACGGAAACGTGACCTCCACCGTGGACCTTGCCAAGCAGAACACAAGGTTCGATTACAACACGCAGAATGACCTTGTGAAGTTAACAGATCCCAAGGGCAGCTTCTTCACCTACGAGTATTCAGCTGACGGGAAGAGGAGGCTGACCAAGGCCACATCCGCTGAGAATGTGGTGTACAGCTTCGAATACGACAGCTACGGAAACCCAAGGAAGGCGAAGGTAAGCGGCGCCACATCCTTCATGGAGTCATCATCAACATATACTGCAAGCGGAGCATACGCAAATACAATTACCGACAGTTCAGGCAACAGCGTAAGCTATGCCTACAACGAGAGCAAGGGAACACTTACAAGCGTCACAGACCCTAAGGGGAAGACAGCAACCTACAGCTATGATAGCAATACTGATGCGCTTACCAGGGTATCTAAGACGGTTGACGGAAGCGTTGTGACAAACGGATACACATATGAGAACGACAGGCTGAAGACCATAGCACACAACGGGTTCAGCTATACCTTCGGGTATGATGCATTGGGGAATAACACCACCGTATCTGCAGGAAGCCAGACCCTCATAACAAACAGCTTCGACCTGAGGACCGGAAGGCTGCTTGAGTCAACCTACGGGAACGGGCACAGGGTGGCCACAGACTATGACAACCTGGACAGGGTGGCGACATACAAGGTATGGAACAGTGCGACAGGCCAATACGAGGTGAAGTTCAGGTACGGCTATGACGCATCGGGGAACCTTGGCTACCTGGAGGATGTGGTAAACAGTGCAAGCTACAGATATGTGTATGACCTTGCAGACCGCCTTGTTAAGATATCGGGAAGCGACGGAAGCAGCCTGACAAACGGCTTTGACGTAAACAATAATGTCAGTGGAATAACCGAGACGGGAAACGGCACCACATACACCACATCCTATGAATATGACAATGACAACAGGCCAAAGAAGGTGACCCTGGGAAGCGGCGCATATGGCTTGACTAGCTATGTCGAGTTAGGAAGGATCGATACATCAGTAATAAGCACAGGTTCAGCAACCTGGACAGTGGGATACGCCTACCATTCAGGAGTCAACGGATCCACCACAGCAAGGGTAGCATCCATAACCAACAATGGAAGCGCCATATCATACATCTATGACCAGAATGGGAACATAGAGAGCATAACAGACGGGACAAAGTTCACGAAGTACTACTACAATGAGCTGAACGAGGTAATAAGGGAAGACAACGGCTACCTGAACAAGTCCATAACCTATACATACGATGCCGGCGGGAACATCCTTAACAAGAAGGAGTATGCATACACCAACGGCACCCTAGGTACGGTGCTGACCACCATAGGCTACACCTATGGCGACACTAATTGGAAGGATAAGCTTACAGCCTACAATGGAAAGGCCATCTCCTATGACGCCATAGGAAATCCATTGTCTTACGACGGCTGGACCTACACCTGGGAAAATGGCAGGCAGCTGAAGAGCTTGAGCAACGCTTCAACAAGCCTCAGCTTCAAGTACAACTCCGACGGGATAAGGACAGAGAAGACCGTCAATGGCGTCACTACCAAGTACACAGTATTCGGTGACAAAGTCTCCTTTGAGACTACAGGCTCAGACAAGATCCACTACAGCTATGATGCGTCAGGGAACCTTTTCTCCATGAACCTCAACGGAACAGAATACTACTACGTGAGGAACGCCCAGGGGGATATCACAGGGCTTATTGACAACACAGGAAATATTGTGGTTAGCTACACCTACGACACTTGGGGGAAGCTGCTCTCAACAACGGGAACCCTAGCTAGCACGATTGGAGTTAAGAATCCATACAGGTACCGGGGATATAGGTACGACACCGAGACAGGACTTTACTATCTCCAGTCTAGGTATTACAATCCGGAGTGGGGCAGGTTTGTCAATGCTGATGATGCGGGAATACTTGAAGTTGACCAGGACAGCCTGATTGAGAATAACCTCTTCGTCTATGCGTTGAATAATCCCGCTAATATGGTTGATCCAACTGGTGAAATAGCTATATTTACTTGTGTGCTTATTGGCGCAGGTATTGGAATGCTTCTAGGCGGTGCTACTGGATCATATATTTCACATAGAAAATTTAAACAAGTTAGATGGAAATATGTGTTGATAGGTGCGGCAGCGGGAGTGGCAATTGGTGCAGCAGCGGGATATGCGATAGGCATTGCGATTGGAGCTTCTGTTACAACTATTGGAACCGCTAAGGGCTTTGCAAGTGGATTTAAAATCACATCGAAGATTAGTAGCCAAATGGCTAAGCGCGGGTGGACAAATCAGCTGGTTAAAGAAACTATACTAAAAAATGTGGGTAGAAAAGCCTTTAATAGAGCAACGGGTAACGCAGCTACAGCATATTTTACATCTTCTGGAGCATATGTTGTCATTGACAATATAACAAAAGAAGGCGCTTCGCTGTTTTAAG
>NZ_AXUN02000068.1 GCF_000495435.3 Youngiibacter fragilis 232.1
ACAAAATTTTCTACACTCTCGAAAATTCAGCTCTGTAAGTGAAAAATCCAACCATCTTTCATTGAGAAAAAGGATTGGATTAAATTGTGTGGACACCGTGGAAAAAAGATTTCTTATCTTTCTCCAAAGAGAGCGCCAAGTCCTCAAAATAAATCAGATTCTCCGCAGCCGTTTATCAATTTTATGATACCATAAATCCTCAACTTTTTCACGATTGAGTGCAAACATTTATGCGGCTGTTTGCGTTCGGTGTACTTTCCATTGATAACTCCGGGCCTGATTTCTGCTGAAAGACGGTGGGAACTTGTTCGGCTGAACTATGTCGGGCGGTGGCTTCAGATGAATGATGCCGATCTGCACCAATGTGTTTGGTGATATGAAGCGCATCGGAAACGGGTAGGCCTGCCAGCGTAGAAAAGGGTCGTTGAGCATATTTTTTATTCTTCTGTCGGTTGAGATCATAGTGAGGGGTTCGCTGTAGCCGCTGTCAATGCTTCGGTGCAAAGCATCCCCTTGGCGCGGAGGCTCACACGCTGTCACAAATGGCTCACAAGCCGTTTCAGCGGGTGCAGTGGTGTCTACGGCTTCATCGGGGCAGCTATCGTTTACAGGGGCGAAGCTGGGTTCCATTCCTTCAGAGCAGTTTTCCGTATGCAGGGCAGTGAAAAAGGCATCCTCCTGAATGGCTTTCATGAGCGCCAGTTTGGAGAGGTTCCGTTCTGCCGCAAACTCAATATAAAAAGAACGCTGCTCACCGGTTTCGCAGCACTCCAGTATAGCAATATTTTGCGTCCAGCCAAGGGACTGCGCCCCTGCCCATGAGAGCAGGGGCGTTTTCATAGGTGCGGTAAAAGTCACGCATCCTGCGGAGGTTTCGAAGGGAGAAGCCCTTCAGCGATGGAAACCGGTTGGTGAGCATTCCAGCCAAATGCGGGATAAACGCTTTTTCTCCCTGACGGCAAACACATTGGCCGATCAACGTATAAAGCTCCAGCAGTACCCGGTTGCAGGGCTTCTCATCTCTTTCATAACATTCAGCTACCGCAGAGGCAATCTGCTCCAGATACAGGGTACTGTTCTTTTTCAACGCTTTCATAGACTTCTCCTTTCCGGCTCCGTAGGAGCCTGTTTTTTTATGTACCCGGCAGAGCTGAATCTGCCGGTGGAACGCTTGGAATTAGTAGCTTTGTTTCATTTCAAGACCGCTGTCCTGTTGCGTAGGCTGTTCGTCCATAGAAACGCCCAGCCGGTTTGGGAGATAGTCACTCAACCATGTGCCGCCGAAAGCACTGTGCGACTGCAAACGCCATATGGCGAGTTTTCCCATATGCAAATCTACATTTTCCATAGGAAACAGCAGATTGGTGCAGCCGTTATGCTCAAAAGCGAAAACCTCCTTGAAGGCATCGCCGTTTTGCAGGATACCTTCCTGTGTCAGCAACTCGTTGATGCCGTTCACCCATTCTGAAAGCTCCCCGCCGCAGCCTTGAAGAATCAGTCCCTCACGGTCTGTCATGGTGCGAAGCTCATCTGTCGTAATCCGCTTCATGGCACATCCTCCTTTTATTCCATTTTCATGCCGAACTGCTCAGAGGGACTTTCCTCCGGCTCAGACGATTCCGGACGCGAGAGCACCGAGAAGCTGTCCTCACCGGGAACGACACCGAGGGTGCGTCCATTGTCAAAGGTGCAGTGAAGTGTGCCGATGTCATCCACGAAATTTACCGTCCCTTCCGTGCCCGGCGCGATGGGGGCATAAGGGTCATCCATGCTGTCGAGACGGATGCGGGTTCCGCCGGGATACCGTTCCTTCATCCGCTGTGCTTTTTGGTAATCGAAAAACATACTAATTCCTCCTGATAAAAATTATATTGTATAGAAAATCAGGTGCAGGATATTTTCCCGCACCTGATTACTGCTGCCCTCATATAATCTGCTCGATTTCCGTTCCGTCCTTGAAACGGATGAGCAGTTTTTCTTCGCTGAGTACCGTGATGGCACTGATTAGCTGTCGCACGGTGACCTCGTCAAATGTGGTGATGCCGGTGTCCACCGTTTCCAGTTCGGCGGTAAGCTGCTCGACACGCTCATCCGCCTGTTCGGTATCCTGCCGGTTTTTTTCCAGCTCGCTCCGTTTTGCCACCAGTGCGGAGAAGTCCATACTGACCTTTTTCAGTTCCTCATCGTATTGGGTGGAATCCGCTCCCACAGCGGCGGCAAGCTGAAGGAGCCTGTACTGCTGTTCTCGCAGTTCGGAGAGCCTGCTGTCGATGGCTGTGAGGCTGGTTTCACCGCCCTTTGGCACAAGGGCAGACCGGATGCTGTCCTGCAAAATTGCTTTCATGCTCTTTAGGCTGAACATTTCGTTCATGGCGCTGACCACCGCTGTGTGAATCCGGCTTTCTTCCAGCGTGGGAGCGTCCTTGCAGAACTTTTTTCCGTTCTCCAGACGGTTGATGCACCGCCAGACGATTTTCCTACCCTCCGGTCTGCTCCATGTCACCCTGCGGTAGGTGCTGCCGCAGTTCCCACAGGATAACAGTTCCGTCAGCACATATTTGCCGCTGTATTTGGCAAGCTCGGTTTTGGCGGCGGCACTGACCTTTTTTAGGCTGGAGCGCCGTGCCATTTCTTCCTGCACCTGCTGGAAGGTCAGCCGGTCGATGATGGCGGGATGGCTGTTCTCCACATAATATTGGGGGAGTTCGCCGGTGTTTTTCTTGGTCTGTCGGGTGAAAAGGTCTGCGATATAAGTTTTCTGGAGCAGGGCGTCCCCCATGTATTTTTCGTTTCGGAGCATACCCCGTATCACGCCGTCATTCCACTTTTTATGCCCACGCGCCGTTTTAATGCCGTCCGACTCAAGGTCTGTGATGATTTTGGCCACGCTATGCCCAATCAGATACCGTGAAAAAATTCTGCGGACAATTTCCGCTTCTTCCGGGTCGATTTCGGGGAGATCGTTTTCACCTCTGCGGTAGCCTAAAAATCCGGCATAGTGGAAGTAAACCTTGCCGTCCTTGAAATTCTTGCGGTGCCCCCAGCGGATGTTGCCGCTCATAGACTCGCTTTCGGCCTGTGCCTGGCTCATCATAAAGGTGAGAATCATCTCATTGTCCATGTAGAGGGTGTTGACATTTTCCTTCTCAAAGAAAATCCCAACGCCCATGCGCTTGAGCCTGCGGACATAATCGAGGCCGTCCAGCGTATTCCGGCAGAACCGGGATACCGACTTCGTGATGACAAGGTCTACTTTTCCTTTTTCACAGGCTTTAATCATTCGCAGAAAATCCTTACGCTTTTTGGTGGAGGTTGCGGTCTTGCCCTCGTCTGCAAACATATCCACCATCGTCCATTCCTGCTGGGCGGCTATTTTTTCGGTGTAGTATTCAATCTGCGCCTGATAGCTGTCAAGCTGTTCCTCGGAGTTAGTGGAAACACGGCAGTAGGGCGCCACACGAAGATGCTTTTTTCGGATGTCCTTCTGATCGTATGTCGGATCGGCCGGAATCACCGTAACCTTTCTCACTGCGCTTTGGTGCATTTTGCATCCTCCTTTCCACCTTCTTCAAGGGTTTTTCCGTTGATCAGCCGTAAGCGGAGACCGCCGTCAGCTGTAAAATGTACCTCCTGCACTGCCGTTCTGAAAATTTCTTCGCGGAGTATTTCATCCATGGGCTGTCCGCCGATTTTATTTCTTAGCCTCCGTATTTGATAATAGGGCGTGGCATCGGGGAGCCCACTGTATTGCTCGGCGGCGCAGGCCAGTATCAGCATTTTGGTATATTCCGCACCCGGCTCGGCTTTGTTCAATTCCCGGATGACCTCGTTACGGATGCGCACTGCCTCCAGCGTCGGTTCATCTGTATTCTGCGGCAGAGGCCAGTCTAAGAGGTTTGGGGTCCGTGCCAGCACATCCAGCCGCTCGGAAAGAGCTGTCCGGATGTCCTCGTCCTCTATGTAGCGGCGGTTGGCACAGCCGTCCTTTTCGCAGTACCAGCGGGGCTTTCCCTCAGCTCTGGTATCACGGAGCATCCTGCCGCCGCACATGCCGCAGACTGCCTTTTCACGGATGGGTCTGATGTAATCCGGGCAGGGTGTATGCGTATTCTTTCCTCCCCTGACAAGCTGGGCGCGCAGAAAGGCTTCCGGTTCAAGGATGGGGGGATATTCCTTTTCACCGAGATAGCGTTCGTTTTCGAGGATGCGCTTGACCATGTGCTTGTTCCATTCAGCCGTGCGGCTGTGGTAGCGAAGCCCCCGACGCATCATTTCAGCGGCGATTTTGCTATATGCCATGCCGTCAGCATAAAGCCTGAAAATCTCTTTGACCGCCGCTGATTCCGTGGGGCTGCATTGTATCTCGCCCTGTTTCATGGTGTATCCAAAGGGGATTTTTCTCTGCCATGCCATTTACCGCACCGTCCTTTCCATGGTTTCTTTCAGCATCAGGCCGTTGTAGAGATTGAGATTCATCTCGGTTTCCGAGGCGATGCTGATACTTTGCACCATTGTTTCAAACATTTCCTCCGTGAGCTCCTCCAGATATTCGGGGCTGTCCTCCAAATAGTCCAGCATCGCTTGGGTGGCTCTGATCTGGCTGTCCTCGCCGTTGGCTTCCATGATGCGGCGGCGCAGACGGCGCAATTCCCGGAGCTTAAAGTCTATTTCCCCGGTTTGGGATAAATAAAGAGCAGAATCTACGTATCCCTTCGACTTAAGTCGAACAAGAACGAGATTCTGCTCTGTGAGCTGGGCGATTTCTTTGTCAATATCATTGATTCTGCAGTTGGAGCGGAGCTCTTTTTCCCGAAGCTCGGTCAGCTGGATTAAAACCGGGGAGAGGATTTGCGCGTGATACCGTTTTAGCTTATGGTACATACGGAGGATTGCCGTGACAATCTGTTCCTCTGGTACCTGTGAGGTGGGGCAAAGGTCCTTATTACGGTCATGCCTCCGGCAAGTCCAGTAGACCTTTTCATTAACGAGTTTTCTGCGAAACAGAGTACCGCAGCCTTCGCAGTGGATTTTCCTTGCCAGCAGTGTGGAAGAACCCGGTCCGTTGATGTGATTTCGGCGGCTTTCCATCAGTACCTGCACTTGCCGAAAGTCCTCCCTGGGAATAATCGCCTCATGGCAGTTTTCTACAAAGTATTTCGGCTTCTCACCCTTGTTTCGCACCTGCCGGAACGGGATTTCATTGGTAGAGAAGCTCTTTTGCCAGAGCATATCTCCGGTATAGGCGATGTTGGTAAGGATGTAGGCTACTGTGCTTGGGTGCCAGACGGTTCGTCCCTTGGTGCGGGAAATGCCTGCCTTGTTCAGCTCATCTGCGATGTCATTCTTTCCCTGACCGCTGAGATAAGCGGCATAAATGCGGCGCACTACCTCTGCCTGTTCGGGGATAATGATAAGCGTGCGATTCTCCAACCTGTAGCCGTAAGGCTCGGACGGCGAGAGGTAGTCGCCCTTTTCCATACGGATGCGGACGCTGATGCGCATATTGTTTGAGTGGTTCTGTGACTCCATCTGTGAAAAAGCACCGTAGATGGTGGCAATTTGCTCCGACGTCATTTTGCCGGTGTCGATGTTCTCCTTTTCAAAGTGGATGGAGATGCCCATCCGTAGAAGCTCCCGCACATACTGGATATATTCCTTGGTGTTTCTTGCGAAGCGGGAGATGGATTTGACGAGGACGCGGTCAATTTTTCCGTCCCGGCAGTCCTGTATCATACGGTTGAATTCATCCCGCTTGCTTGCCACAAGGCCGGAAATGCCCTCGTCTGCGTAAATGTCCGCCAGCTCCCAGCTCTCCTGCGCGGCGATATGCCGGGTGTAATAATCCACCTGTGCGATGTAGGAGTTCTGCTGATCCTCCGAATCACTGCTCACACGGGCATATGCCGCCACACGGAGCTTCGCAGTTTCCGGCTTTCGCGCCTGTATCAATGTGATTTTAGGCGCTTCCACCGATGTTGAATTGGATTGATACATCTTTTTTCCCTCCTTTCAACGACATACACTACCACACCTCCCGGTATATAGCTACTGAATAGTTGATAATATTCAGAAAACAATTCCGGGACTCAGCAGGGAGCGATGATGGTAGGGCGCAGCCTGCGTTCCAAGTCCTTTCTGACGCTTTCTATTTCCTGATCTGTCATGTTCTTGGCAGCTGCAAGCCGTGTGAGCTGCTGCAGAGCGGCAGCGTACATCAGATTATCGGATACCTGTGCGTTTGTCATGGCGTTTCCCTCCCTGATAGAATAGGCACCGGAGCCAGTCCAACGCTGATTGCCAGTACCTCGTCAATTCTCTTCATTTCCTGTTCATCCAGCCTGCCGACATATTCCCGCAGCCTACTGCGGTCGATGGTGCGTATCTGTTCCAGAAGCACAAAGGATTCCTTCATCTGTCCGCAGGCATGACCAATGGCCGCATGGGTGGGGAGCGTCTTTTTGGGGCTGGCTGTTATGGCGGCGGCAATCACGGTGGGGCTGTAGCGGTTTCCGACGTTATTTTGCAAAATGACCAGAGGCCGCACCCCGCCCTGTTCCGAGCCGACCGTGGGATTTAAGTCTGCATAGTAGATGTCGCCCCGTAAAATGACCTTTTGGAACTGTTTCAAATACACACCTCTTTTCTTATGCCGGTATTCTTAATGGCACAAATATAGGGATCGCCCTGCTGTATAGGCAGAGCGATCCCCATCGCTTCTGACATTAAGATTTTTCTTCTGTGCTTAATTCGACACTACTCCCCAAGCACGCAGAGCTCTGGTGTATAAGAGCTCAAAAGGCGACGGCCTGAACTGCGGTTGGCTTCACCGCATCATAGGAATCTCACCTCCACCGGGATCTCCGCTGGCTGCCCTCATTGCGTGGTCCCCCGGTCAAGGGGGGCTGTGACTGGACAGAAGTATCATGATAGGCTGACGGGGTCATTGCGAAACAGGCTGCCACAGCCTGCTTTTCGGACGGATGGGTATCGCTTTGCACCTTATTTGGCCGTCTTTGATAGGAGCAGAAAGAATCAAACGAACAAAAATAAGAGCTTTCGTTTTCTTACTGCCTGCCTACAGGTGGTCTTGGCGCATCTTCCGAAGTCGCTTTCCCTTTTGGGGTCCGTCAGCTAACGTATTCAGGTCGTCGGATATGAAATTTTCAAAGAGCAATGAGGGTGAATAGAAAACCCCCTCACTACTAAGCCGATTTCGTGAGGGGGTTGAGCCATATTATTTTACTTTTCCATCAACTTTTTTAGCTGGGCCAAAATCCGAACCTTACGGTTGTGAATGGTTTTCTGAGCGATTCCTGTTTCACGAGATAGCTGATGCTCACTTTTGTTCTGAAAAAACAGAGTGAAAATGAGCTCCTGTTCCTCTTTGCTAAGTTGGTCGAGGCACCAATGGAGCCTGTCTGCTATAAACTTGTCCATGACCACATCCTCCACACGGGGAGACGCAAGATCCGGAATCCCATCCTCGCCTGTGGTTTCCGCTGTATCCATGGCACTGTAATAAAAAACACCGTTTGCCGTGTCCCTTTCCTCCAGATAGGTTTCACGGCGCTTCATGCGGTGATAGGTAACATAAACTTCCTCACTGACCGGCACAAGCTGACCCTGCACCTTGATTTGATATTCTTTCTTTTCTGCCATATGGCTTGTCCTCCGTTTTCTGAAATTTTGATGGTGAGTCAAAATGTCAGAAGCGGAGGAGAGCGGCAACGAGGCTGGAATCTTGTGTAGCTACCAGACCGGATGCTTGGAATTATCTGTAAAATAAACGAGAATTTTGTCGAATAAAAAAAGTCAGTAGATTGCCATTGGCAAAATACTGACTTTTTTAGAAGCTGAATATGAAATTGTATATGTAAAAGGTGGCATAGACGGACAGCGCCGTCTTTATTTCCACCTCCGTGCGGGAGGGCGGCTGTTGTTTTCCATAGAAATACCTCTTTCTTCCGTGGCGGGCGAAAGCCGGTATCCCGATATCCAAATGATCCGTCAAAAGCCGTAAGAAAGAGCAAGGGCGTGCCCTCTGTTTGGAGAGGGCACGCCCTGCGCGGTTTTTGGCAGCCAGACTATCATAACGTCCGAAAACGCCTTAGACCCTGTGGCTTTGCGCCCCCGGCTTTTAACAGGTTCGCCCTTGACATAATTATTTATTTGTAAGTAATGGCAAACCCGCGTGACATTTTATGGTATCCTTTCTTTCAGTGAGAGCAGAATACTGCCGTTGGTTTTGCTAAAAGGGCCAAAAAATTGCTGCATACATTAAAGCATACAGCGGCTTTTCTACCATTTCACACTCCTTAATATTACTGCTCTGCAACCATGAAAATTTTATCTATCTTTTTTGAATAGCCTCTCCATGCTTCACAGAACGATATGAGTTGAACATTACCTTGGGCTGTTACCTTGTAATAACGCCTGTTCCTTCCTTTATATTCAATATCATAAACTTCAAGAAAGTTGTCTTTTTCCAGACGCCTTAACACTGGATACAGCGTAGATTCTGATATATCGATTTTTTCTCTGACATCCCGAGCTATTTTATATCCATAATTTCCTTCACTATTTTTAAAAATCACAGCTAAAACAATTGCATCCAGCAGTTCAGCTCTGGCATGAAATATCATTTCTTCATCTCCCGTCAATGAAATATGGCAATACAAAAATTTGATTATTATTGAGGAAAGCGCAAATTCTTTATATATAATGCTAAAAGCAATTTAACGGTTTCAAAGACAAAACGCTTGGTTTCTGAGTCAATACCTCTTGCGGTTTCCATGGCCGAAACTGCTTTTCATGCCAATCTTCTGTAAAATCACTGAAATTTACTACACCCATTGATTCAATTACACTATATAATGTGGCTACAAATAGCTCTCGTTTTTCGTCATCCAGGGATAGGAGCCATTGCTTAATTACTGTATTGGCCTGTGCCGCTCCTCCTGTGATACCTTGCGTATATTGAAAATCTCCTTGATTCACTACCCACGAAAAGGGATCATGCTGCATAAACCAGAACTGATTGCTTTCAACCGCTACATAGTCCTCTTGATGTTGCAAAAGCATCCCCACTAAAGAGAATTGAGGTAATGTTTTATGTATCCTGTTTTTAATCCTCGCATATTTTCCAGTAGCAAATATTTCATCCCTAAATCCGGGGCCATTGTGACTGTAAATACTGACAATACGATCCTGAGTGGTCGAATGACACTCCATGGAAGCATAAACTGCGATGTTTCCACCCTTAGAATGTCCCCTCACCATAAAAGCTTGTTCAAACTTCTCAGCAACTGCATTCTAATAGGCAACTCCTTCCTGCTGTGCAGGTACTGGAGAAATATACGCCATGTTAAAATCCTCTTTCCAGCCTACAACCATTGAATCGGTTCCACGATAAGCAATATAGGCTGTTTCTTCATCAATCAGATAGGTAACAGTTGCAAACTGCTTTTGCTCCGATATGTTTAAGCTGTCAGCATAGCAACACATTCGAATAGCCCGATACCTGGAACTCATTCCAAGGGCAAGCAAGAGTCTTCGATTGCTTTTCGGATCTCGGACATGATGCAGCATATGATGAATATGCTCTGCTTTCAGCAATTCACCGATTCGCACAGGCTCTTGCGTGTCAGTGAGTCCCGGTACAATGTTGTTAAAATGAAGATACACAAACTGAGATAAAACCATGCTATCCACCAGATTAAATTTCTTAGCTTTAAAGGTTTCCATCTGCGTTTCTGCATAATTTACAATATTCATTCTCCATCTCTCCTAACGGCTGGATCATTCGCTTTTTTATATTTTTTTAACACAAATAGATCAATAAATATCTGCTGAAAAAGCTGATAGATGTTTCCGATAATCCAATACAGTCCCAGCCCTGCAGGAACGGTAAAAGCAATTATTCCGCTCATGATGGGCGAAAGTAAAGCTATATTATTCTGTATCAAAGTTTGCATTTCTGTTTCGCTTGTTTTGGGTGTGTTTCTCATTGAGTATTTCATAGAAATAAAAGATGTCAGTGCCGACAATACCGGAATCAGCAGCAAAAGATAACTTTGTATCTCTGACCCTGAGGTGATATAGCTGGCAGGATTCCAATTGGGTACCGCACCTAAATTAATTCCTAAAAAACTCATGTTCAATAATTCCTCCGGCTTTAACAGGTTCGATACCTGCGAAAGCTGTTCCGGGTGAGCGCTAAAATAAGTGATTACGCTGATATCCTTCATTTGATTTATGTTTCCACTCCCCTGAGGTACCAGTGAATAAAGCTGCGTGATAATCTCAGGAGATTTTCCCACCATATACTTTAAAGGCTGGGAAATTACATAATATAGAGAAAACAATATCGGCATCTGTATCAAAAGAGGGAGGCAGCCTCCTGCCGGATTTACTTTATTTTCTTGATACAACCTCATCAGTTCCGCACTTTGCTTTTCTTTGTCATCCCTGTATTTCTTTTGTATCTCCTGCATTTGAGGCTGGATCTCACTTATCTTTGAAGTTGATTGTACCTGCTTGATTGTCGTGGGAAGCAGCAATGTCTTTACGCCTACCGTAAAAATGATAAGTGCAATTCCATAATTTTGAAAAGCTAAGCTATCGTATATAATTTTTAAAATAAATCCCATCGGAATGGAAACAAAGTCCAGCATGTTATCCCCTTAGGCCTCCTTTGAATAAAAATATTTAAAATACAGCAGTTTATAATAAATTGTCAGGCGGCATTTCTATAGTTTGATACGATTGTGTTCATAGGTTTTTCTCCGGTTTAAAAAAGTGAATCTTATTATTATCGTACAGATATTTTATAACCACAATTGTAACCGGCAGGGCAACCAGTCCCACGAACCCAAAGATTTTAACCCCTACATACATACTGATTAGCATGATAAGGGGATGGAGCCCAATTTGTTCACCTATCAGCTTGGGCTCCAATATATTTCGGACTACCGTTATAATTAGATATAGTGCCATTAATCCCAAGGCAAACGGCAGGTTACCTTGAACCAGTTCGATCAGAATCCAAGGGATAACGATACCCCCCGTTCCAAGTACAGGGAGAAAGTCAATCACGGCAATCAGCGCAGCAACCTCAATCGCTCCATCTACTCTCAGGAGAAGCAGTCCCAAAGCGAGCTCGCCAAATGTGACCGCCATTAATATCGCATATGCTTTTACATACTTAAACCCTATACCGGTAGCCAGTTTTTTTATTTCCGTAAAGAGACCTGGATTGTTGGATGGCAGCCGACTTGATAGATAAGCAGTAATCTTGCTATAATCCATGGCAAAAAACAAAGAGGAAATAACCGCAAAGATAACGCCTAAAAACAAACCCGGTAAAAACGATACGGAGGAAGAGATTGACTCAATGACGGTTGAAGAAATTTTGCTAACCACAGAGCCTGTTGACTGTGATACAGACACAGCCATATCCTGAACCATTTGAACCATCGTCGGATCAAGTTTTTCAGAAGCTCTTTCGACATTTTCAAAAATGTCACGAATTGCAGGTTCAATTTGAAGTGCGTAGATTTCCGGGAGTCTGACAATGCTGTTCTTTACCAAAGCGACAAAGCGCATTCCTGTCCACGCCACCAACGAACTTACCCCCGCGTAAGACAGCAAAACCAGTACAACGGCCGTGGCCTTTTGCGGAAGATGAAATTTTTTAGAGGCAAAATTGATTACCGGCCTTAATATAAGTGCTACCGCAAACCCAATGATAAAAGGCATTATAAGAATTAAAATATGCTTAATAAAGATATAGACAATACCCGCAATTAGCGTAAAATATATTATGTTGATAATAAAATTCTTTTTTTGATTTATTGTCATTCAGTGTTCTCCTTATATACAACGGCTTATATTCAAACCATACTTCTTTTTGATTTGTTACTCACGAAAAGCGCCACTGCTATGAAGAATAGGACAATGAGAGAAATAAACTGCGATGTTGACAGCAGACCCATATAGCCCCTATTGTCATTCCTTAAAAATTCAATTAAAAATCTTCCGGTGCTATACAGGATGAGATACAAGGCACCAACCTGTCCTTGTTTTCGCTCTCTCTGGGTGTAGAGCAGCAGTATGGCAGCAATCATGAAATCACCTGCGCTGGATAATAATTGGGTAGGAATTAATTTAACGCCATTCGGAGCAATTAAGGATTGTTTAAACGCAATGCCAAAAGCGCTGTTTGTCTCACGGCCATAACAGCACCCTGCCAGGAAACAGCCGATTCGGCCAACCCCCTGGGCAAGAGCGATGGACGGTGCCGCTAAATCAAAATACGAGAGGAAACGAAGGTCCTTTCGTTTACAATATATCATTGCCGCAGCGATACCACTGATTATGCCTCCATAGACTACAAAGCCACTTCCTGATAAAGCTAACTGCGGATTATCCCATATCGTTTCAAATTCTACAATACAGTAAAGTAATTTTGCTCCAATAAAGCCAGAGAGCAAAGAAATCAAACTCAAGTTATAAATGCTGTTCTTGTCACACCCTCTGGCGCTTGCACGTTTTTCAAAGAGAAACAGTGCACAGATGATACCGATTGCTATCATCAGCCCATATCCATGGATCACAATGGGGCCAAACGCTACTATATTGTTATACATGAATTTCGATATCCTTTCTGTACTGGCTTTAAAAGCCTCCCGCCATCCGCCGAATCGGGGCAGACAGCGGGAGGGTGGAAACTTGTTTTGTTGATTCTGTCGCTAATTAATTGAAACCTTTTTTACCTTTCACTCAGGAAAAGGCAATTGCTAACATACCTGCCCCTGTATGGGCGCCTATTACAGGACCGACTTCGGTGAGGATTACCTCTGTATTGGGATATTGCTCTTGCAGCGCCTCTTTCAGTGCCTTAGCATCTTTCAGGCAATTTCCGTGTCCAATGACAACAACGCCATTGGCTGTTTTTTTATCTTGTGTCTGGTAATACTCTAACAAGTCATGGATGGACTTCTTTCTTCCCCGCTTTTTGTCAATAATCTGCAACAAACCCTTTTCATTTATCTTTAAAACCGGTTTGATTTGAAGGGTTGTACCTACGAAAGCGGTAGCCGCTGAAATGCGACCGCCGCGTTTCAGTGCGTCTAAGCCATCTACTACAAACCGACAGTAGGCCTGCTCCCGCAGTTTTTTTACCCAAACCACAAGTTCTTCTAAGGGGATTCCCTCCGCCTTTTTTCTGGCAGCTTCATATACCAGGTATCCCTGCAGCACGGAGGCTGCCAGCGTATCCACACAGGCAATTTGCCTGTGTGGATACCGCTCCCTTAATTCGGCAGTAATCAGACTTGCATTTTGAAATGTGCCTGACATGCCGGAGGAGAAGCCCAAATACAAAACATCCATCCCCCGTGAAAGGGATTCTTCAAATACCTTGTGAAATTCAGCCGGTGAAATCTGCGACGTGCTGGTTTTGCCCCCGGTCTGCTGTTCTTGATAAAAATCTTCGGTACGAATTGTCCCATTGGGGCCATATAGATAGACCAGCTCATTGAGACGTACTTCCATTGGTATTACGATGGTATCCCACAGCTTCCAATCCATATCGGCCGTGGCGTCTGTGATGATTTGGTAGGGGTTCACAATACACTCTGCTTTCCTGCGGAACGCTCTGCACAGCCTGCGCAGGAACCGCAATCATGCCAAAGCTGCTCCGACACTGGTGTCCAGCGCTTTGCATATTCCGCGGTTCTAGCGCACAATTCTTCTGCGCTTTCCGGCGATTGAAGATCTGTTGAATGCGCTCCTGATTTTCTCACCATTTCCGGCAGAAATTCAGGATTTTCCAGCATTGGGCAGGGGCGAAGCATATTGTCATTAAACGGCTGCCCGTCATGGTAGGCCATAAAAATGGGAGATTGCAATGCTTCCAGCAGAGTACAGTCATGAATGTTTGCGTTGGAGTAATGGATAAACACACAGGGATCGACATCTCCTGCTGCATTGATATGTAGATAGCGTCTTCCTCCTGCGATACAGCCGCCCACGTACTGGGCATCATTTTGAAAATCCATGGAGAAAATTGCTTTTGTTTTGCGGAGCGCACGGATGCGATCCCGTAGCTCTACTCTTTGTTCCGGCGTCACCATAAGCTCCGTAACAGCGCCCTGTCCTACCGGCATATAATGGAAGAACCATACAAAAAGTGCACCCATCTCAATGATCTGGTCATAGAATGCCTCGCTGCTTACATCATCCCAGTTGACACTGGTGTAGCAAACCGAAAGCCCAAAGGGTAGTTTGTTTTCTTTTAAAAGCCGCATTGCATTCATGACCTTTGCGTAAACGCCCTCTCCGCGGCGGCTGTCATTCGCTTCCTCAAACCCTTCCAAGCTGATGGAAGGAATAAAGTTTTTCACCCGCAGCAGTTCCTTGCAGAAGTCCTCGTCGATCAATGTGGAGTTTGTAAAACACAAGAACATGCAATCCGAGTGTTTTTCACACAAGCGTATCAAATCCTTCTTGCGTACCAGCGGTTCGCCTCCGGTATAGATGTAGAGATAGGTTCCCAGCGCCTTGCCCTGCTCAATAATCGAGTCGATGTCCTCATAAGAAAGATTAAGCTTGTGTCCGTATTCGGCCGCCCAGCAGCCGGTGCATTTCAGATTGCATGCAGAGGTAGGGTCTAAAAGAATTGCCCAAGGGATATTACAGCCATATTTTTCACGGTTTCTCTCCTGCTCCGGCCAGCCGAAGAAATTTTCATTCAGGATAAAATTCCGGAAGAAGGTAATTCTCGCTCCGGCATCCAGCTCATAGATTTTCATAATCAGCTGATACCAGTTGTCTTTCCGATCAATTGCCGACAGAATAGCTTCCCGCTGGGGCGCAAATTCCTCCTTGGGTAGAAAACGGTCTACCAGCGCGGCCAGCTTGGGGATATTTGCGGCCGGGTCCTTTTCCAAATATTTAACTGCCTGATCAAAACCAAAGGCCTTTGCCTTATCACTAAAATTCATAATTGATTCTCCTTTGCAAACTAAACTTATATATACGTATGAAGCACAAACGCCTGTAAATTAGGTGGGTATAGCGGAACGAAATAAATAGTTCTGCAATTCATCCCAGCAGGATTTTGCAATCTGCAAACCATGCTGATAGTAGGATTCCAGTGTGGCGGGGTCTGTCTCAAACCGCTTGATTTCCGGAAGCCTTGGCCGTATTACAAATACTTTTCCCTCCTGTTCAAGACAATCCAGCAAAGCAAGCTGACCCTTGTACATTGCCGGCCGATTAAGTATTACTTGGACCAGCTGTGGAAAATCCTTGTAAAAGGTTTGATACAGGATACGCTGGTATGAATTCAATGTGGGAACAGCCCCACGGGTGCGGGTTAAAATGACCACGTTTTTTAGAAAGCCCTGCGTAATGGCACGTTCAATGGGTATGGAATCTGCCAAGCCTCCATCCAAGTATTTTTTTCCGTCCAGTTCTACCATTTTGGAAAATAGCGGGACACTGGCGGAGGCTTTGCCCAAAGTACCGAGCCGATGTTCATTACCGTTTTCATGGAGGTATTCCGCCTTTCCGGTATCGCAATTTGTAACAACGAATTCTGTCTGTATTCCAGAACCAAAAAACGTTTTAAAGTGAAAAGGAAGCTGATTGTAAGGGTATTCATAGAAGATGCGGTCCAGATTAATAATGGTTTTATTATGTATCAGCTGATTGACTCCAAAGTACTGGTTTTTCGCATCTTTTGGGATCATACAGCTTTTTGTATATCCAATTTGATTTGCAACATACCCCAGCAGATTACATGCCCCGGCAGATACTCCGACTGCATAAGGGAATTTTAATCCCCGCTCCATAAAATAATCCAATACACCCGCTGTAAATATTCCCCTGAGTGCGCCCCCTTCTAAGACTAAGCCAATACCCTTTGTTTTAAGACCATCCTCTGTCATTTTAATTTCACCATTGGTGTGATCGGATTTTTCATGCTTACTTTTTCGATCAATGAAGTAATGCATCTTTCTTTGTACAAGCCGAATCTCTCCTTTCTGCTTAAAGCTGCGGCAAATCAAAGAACTTTATCGTAAACTTTCCTTACTTGAATTAATCTACACCAAAACGGCGGCTGCGGCATTGATAAACTCTGAGTGCTTCATCAAAGCATGCCTCATCAAAGTCAGGAAAGAGAACATCTGTAAAATACATTTCAGCATAAGCAAGCTGCCATAGCATAAAGTTGCTGATACGGATTTCTCCGCTAGTACGCACCAGAAAATCTACCGGCGGTAAATCTTGATATAGGTATCGGGTAAAGGTCGTTTCATTAATATCTTCGATTTGTAAAGTGTTTTCATCTACGTCAGCGGAGATTGCTTTGCACGCATCCACAATTTCTGCCCTTCCACCGTAATTAAGGCAGAAATTAACAATCGACTGTGTGCAGTCCTGTGTTTCAGAAGACAAATAATTCATTGCGTCTATTACCGAAGGGATCAGGTTCGTTCTTCTGCCTGAAAAAACAACCTTTATATTTTTACGCTTCATCTTCGCAGCCATCTCAGAAAAATTCTTGCAAAAAAGCTCCATCAGATAATCCACTTCATTTGCATCTCTTCTAAAATTTTCTGTTGAAAATACAAAGAGACTGATATATGAAACACCTGATTTTACTGCATGGTCAATTATTTTTTCCAAACGATCAAATCCATGCTTATGTCCCATAAATGCTGGCATATGATGTTTTCTCGCCCATCGTCTGTTACCGTCAACTATAATTGCCAAATGATTTGGCACACTTATCTGATTCATATTTTTATCACCTATTTTCTTTTTTACTGAATCACATCCTCAACACTGGTATCCGGAGTGCAATCCACTTCCTGATGTTCTTTGGTTTCGGAATTCATTTTCATTTTTTCTTTTATGCTTAGCCTTTTTATAATTTCCTCATAGGCAGGAATATGTATATTGGGGAAAGCCCGGAAAAAATGCAATTCGTTTGATGACAGTCTAACATTTATATTCTGTACACGGATAAAAATCCCATGTCCCTTTTCAACAACAGATGAAATGGGAGTATCCCAAAATTTATCTGTCAGCTTGGAAAATGTACCGTCTGCCTTATCATAAATGGCATTATGAATGATACTTAAATGCTTATTCAGTCCCTTCCAGCTCCCAAGTGTAACAAGGATATCAATTCCAGCCACTGCAAAGATTACAACAGCAAGCACATCTAACAGACTTTGGTTTAATTGAGTGGTCATTTGTAGAAGCGTCGGCTGTATTAAAAATTTGACAATGACAACCCCGCCACCGAAAATAATCCCGCCGTATAGGCAAATCCGGCCGTGCAGTTGGAAGGGCAGGCTGCTATAATCCCACCATCTTGCATGAAACACTTTCTCCATACAGAATGAAGTAATGTATTCTACAACACAGCATAAAACAGCCGCAATCGCAAAAACTTCTAACATATTCGCATTATCTTTTAATACAAGCCAACACAAAATTGAGCCGGTTCCGTAAATTGGACAGTACGGTCCCAACAAAAATCCCCTGTTAATAAACCGCCGCTCTCCAAAAATGGAACAAACGAGAGATTCATAAAGCCATCCCAAAAAACTGTAGAAAAAGAAACACAGGAATAACTCACTTAAATTCATAAAGGTACGCTCCTGTTTTTTTGTGCTGTAATTCTGTCATTCGAAATGTTTCTTTCATAGCACAAAGCTTATCCGCAGCACATACAATCCAGCTTTCCAAATAATATGGTGGAATTGGCGTCAACGGAAACATATGCCGAAGTATCATATTTTTTTCTTTTGCCGTTAGTTCAAAGTCCTCACAAGCGTTTTCCAGAGCCCTTCGCGGATGAAAAAAGCCATGCAGCCGATGACCGTCACTTTTGTCATGCCAATCGTATAAATAATAATCATGAAGCAGTGCGCCTCTGATTAAGGATATATAATCGACGTGAACGTGGAGTCTTCCAGCAATCCAACAGCTCGTGTACGCTACGGCAATGCTATGCTCATAGACACTTGTTTTCCCATGCTGCTTATATTGCGCCGTCTGTGTAAAACGCGAGTTTTCACACAGTTGTCCTACGATAGTTTCAATAAGCAAATCCTGCTTATTTGACATCATATATAAAAATCACCTCCTACTTATTCCTCATATGTTGATTTATCTATATATATGTATTATAATACGTGCAGGCAGAGAATCAATTGCCAACGTATCGACTGTTGTGGAATATTACACACAAATATAGAAAGTGGGGATTTTATGGCTCAGGATAGAAGAATTACAAAGACAAAAACGGCAATTCGAGAAGCTTTCTTCTCAATTATAAAAGACAATAAATCTTCAAAAATTACTGTTACTGAGATTGCGAACCGTGCAAATATCGACCGTAAAACCTTTTACCTCCATTACGATTCTCCGGAGGCAATTAAGGATGAATTTTATAAAAGCTTAATCAATGATTTCCTTTTGATACTAGAAAAGAATGACTTTTTTGACCGGTCCTTTGATGTTTTGGCCTTATTTCAATCGCTCAATATCTTAGCTCAGCGTGACATAGAACTTTACCGGCATATTGCAAAAATGCCCTCCTATGCCTCCTTTTGGGAGGAAATTAAGGATATTTCAAAAAGTGTGGTAATAGAATCCATGTCCGGTGCAATCAATGTGTCAAAAGATGAATTAAATATGTATGCGGAGTTTTATTCTGCGGGTCTCATATCCGCCTATATAAAGTGGCTAAGAAATGAGGTAAGCCTTACCGAAACAGAGGTGGTTAACGTTTTAAGCACCGCCTCCTACTATGGATTTCAAAAATTGCTTCCTCAGAAATGACACACATAATTTCTTTTTTCTGTCATAAATATTCTTAGAGTGAGAGGTTCTGGTGGGTCCATCATGAACCGCACCTGGGTTCTGCGTAAAGACGGAAAATCCCCTTGGCGGGAAATCCGTCTTTTTTGCATTGCCGCGATTCGGCTATTTTTTCAGAATCAGCCGGTTGCTGGTGTTGCTGCCGTTTTCCCGATAGCGGGATTCCTTTTCAATCAGCCCCGCATGAACTAAATCATGCAGGGCACGCTTGACAGTGCTGCGGGAGAGCTGCAAGTCGGAGGCAATGGTTTTTACTGCGGGCCAGCAGTCCGCGCCCTTTCCGGTGCGGTCGCGGAGGTAAATATAAACCGCCCTCGCCCGATGAGGGAGTTCATCGGGCGGAGCGGTATAGATGTGGTTAAAATAGCTCATGGACTATCAGCTCCTTTACGTTCTGACATGACTGCGCCGTTTTAGCGGCTCTGCGGGAGGCTCTGTCACGGGGGTGTGGAGTGCGCCGGTACCGGTAAGCGGTTCAAGGATTTCGCCGGTTTCTTCATCCACCATTAGGCAGGCCGTGTGCTTGCGGACGATATTTTCCTCCAGCGTCTGCTTGTCGGCATAGATCACCTTTCGATGTGCCTTTTCCTCCACAGCATAGGGCTTTCCGAAGCGGATACCCCAATCAAGGAACAGTCGCAGTCTTGTCCGCATGGGATGAGTGCCGGTTTTCATCACGACAAAATTTCCTTTGGGAATGGATTTCAGTTCATCCGGCGTCATGAGCGGACGCTCCATCATCTGTAAGGACTGGCTGGGATCGTTTTTGCCCCGGCTGATGCTGCCGCTCATCACGGTGCGGCTGCCCAGCGCTTTACTCAGCACCTCGGCAGTCTGGCTGTTTGGCGCGAAGCCGCCGAAGATGGTGTCCTGACAATTGTCCACGATGATTTCTGAGCCTTCCTTGCCGTAATTCTTTTCAAGCTGGCCGAAGGATTGGATAATGGGTACCATGGAAAGGCGGCGGGAGCGGCTGGCCGAAAAAATCAGCTCCAGCGATTCAATGGCTGGGAGCGTACCCAGCTCGTCACAGTAAAACATGACCCGGTTTTTCAGCTTACCGCCGTTCTCATCCGCCACCGCGAGGATTTCCCGGTAGAGCTGCTGGATCATCAGGCTGACCATGAAATATTTGGTCAGATCTTCTTCGGGCAGGACGATAAACAGCGCAGATTTTTCATTGCAGAACTTCTCCGCGTCAATGGCGGTTTCAAAGCAGAGAATCTGCTCCATTTCACTGTCGATAAAGGAGTTGAGCCTGGATAGTACAGTGGACAGCACCGAAGCCATCGCCTGTTCCGCGGAGTTGAGTGCGGCTCCGGCAAACCAGCGGGCCTTGTGGTCGGGCGGCAGCTTTTCCATGAGGAGCTGGAATTGGCTCTTGCCCTTTACCTTGCTGGGCGCCAGCAAATCCTGCACCAGCTTGAACACGCTGATGATATGGCGGCAGTCCACCTTTTTGCCATCCACCTTGGTGGGCGGCAGATATTCAGCGATCAGCAGGATGATGGAGGACAGAAGCCCCTCGGCGGCATCGTAAAAAAACTGGTTCTGTCCGTAGTTCTCGCCGCTGGCATTGATGATGGTCTTAGAGATGATTTTCGCGTATTTCTCCGCCTTGGCCTTTGCCACAAGGTTGTTTTCGTCGGCAAGATACGAATCCATGTAGGTGTTGACCAGCTGGAGCATATTGTTTCCGTCGGAGCGTGTGGGATTTCGAAGGTCGATGACCGCCACATGGTAGCCGTAATGGTCATGGGCAATGGCGCCGTAGTTGCGGAACAGGTCCCCCTTGGTATCGGTGGTCAGAAAGCTCATACCGCTGGCGCAGGCATATTCCAGATTGGGGTACAAGAAGAATGCCGTCTTGCCCACGCCGGATGCGCCGATCATGAGGCAGTGGACGTCATCGGTATCCACCAGCGCCGTGATCTTGTTTTTCGCTCCCGTGCTGCCAAGGATGATACCCTGCTCTGAAACAGCGGGGAGGCTTTCTCCCTGCCGCCACAGCTCCGGCTGGAAAGGAATGTGCTTGTAGATGCTTTTGATTTCCTGCTTGGTGGAAAATCGCGCCGTTCCATGCTGGCCGTCACCCACCGTCCGGGATTTAATTCCGTTGAGGGTGTAATAATGGGCCAAAAGAGAAAGGCCGCCGATGACGAGAAACATCACGGCGGCCACTGCGAATAAGATGTAAACTTGAGAGGTCATAGCGAAACT
Organism: Youngiibacter fragilis 232.1; assembly: GCF_000495435.3. Classification (GTDB taxonomy): domain Bacteria; phylum Bacillota; class Clostridia; order Clostridiales; family Clostridiaceae; genus Youngiibacter; species Youngiibacter fragilis. The sequence goes on from NZ_AXUN02000068.1 coordinate 21,124, forward strand.
CCTTTCGGTTTGGTGTATTTTGTGGTGTTCTATAAGAAGTTTGTTAAGCACGTTTAACTGTAGATTATTTATAAAATGCGAGGTTAACCATGAGCATTGAAATAAGAGAATCTTACTCTAATATTGAGGATATAAAAATACTTTTTAAGGAATATACATCCTTGCTCGACATAGATTTAACTTATCAGAACTACGCAGAAGAGTTTTCAATGTTGCCCGGTAAGTACGCCAAGCCCACTGGAAGATTGTATACCGCGTATGTTGATGGAATGGTTGCCGGCTGCATAGGCTTACGGAAATTGGATGCCAGAAGAGCTGAAATGAAAAGGTTATACGTCCGCAGTCAATTCCGCGGTTGCCATATTGGAAAAATGCTTGCCGAGCAGGTAATTCTTGATGCAAAAGACATTGGATATAAATCAATTGTATTGGATACGCTGTCTACCATGGAAAATGCCAGGAGGCTTTATAGGCATTTAGGATTTATAGAAACTGCACCTTATTATGAAAGCCCTGTAGAAGACACCTGTTTCTTGATTCTATCGCTATAAAGGTGATTTATTGACACTTTGGGCATAACACATAGTGGACACATTATAATTTATCTATCCATGGCAGATTTTTTATGGAGCAGCCAGGCATCTGGCTGCTCCAGTTTTCTATGCCATCCTCATTTCAAAGCCGCTCTGCCTTTGCTGCGCCGCTTCTGCTAAATCGTCATTCCAGTCCTTCCCCTGAGAAATCAGCCGCTGTGAAGGATATTCCTGTTCCGCAAGCTGCTGTTGTAGCCGTTCGCTGGCCTTGTGTCCGGCTGTATCGTTATCCAGGCATAGCGACACTTGTCGGAGCTGCGGGTACTGCTCCAGCATCCACAGCATGGCCTGACCGCCGACGCCGCAGAGGGACACATAGCTGTGCCGCTGCCAGTCCTGTGGATGCAGGGTGATGTAGGACAGCATATCCACCGGTGCTTCAAACACATACAGTGCATCGCTTTCGCCAAGCCAGTGAAAGCTGTGCCGGGGATCGCAGCTATCTACATTCCCCTTGAACGCCTGCCCCAAGGTGTAAATCCCGCGCTTGTGGGCATGGCGTGCAACTCCGTTTTCATCCAAACCCACAAACACTGCGTTATGATATTCCTTCGTTCCATCCTTGGATTTTTCGCAGCTCTCGTAGAGGAGCTTCTTTTTTGCAAAGAAGCTCACCACCTCCCGGCTGATGTGCCGGGTTTTCACCAGATAGGCATAGACCCGGCGCATATCCGTGTGGATCGGCGGGAGCGCAAAGGGCTTTTTCGGCTCCGGCTCCTTTTGCGAGGCAGGCCGATAGCTTTCGCCCTGCTCACCGCCCAGAAGCAGGGTCACGGCTTCAGGATACGAGCATCCATAAAACTTCCGCACGAAATCAATGGCATAGCCGCCGCTCTCTGCGGAGTGATCGTACCACTCGTTTCCCCGGACGGTGATGCTGTGGTCGGAGGCGAGCCGCTTATCCCGTCCGCTGGGCAGGAGCTTTTCCCCGCGCCGCTGGAGAAAGTCTGCCAGCTCCACATTGTTGGCACGGTATTTCTGCTCGTCCGTAAAATACACATACGCACCCATGGGCGCACCTCCTATCTGTGGCGATTGCCGGTTCGATGAAAAAATGCCGCCCTTTTTACAGGACGGCATTGCTTTGGGTACAGAGTTTTTAGTACGGGCATCTGCCCGATTTTCTTTTTCTGCTTTTTCACGGGTATCCTCCCATCGTTTTTAGAGTGACATGGTCTGTTCGTGGTCGTCCCGCGCATGACCCTGTGCCTGCTTCTTCTCACGGAGCCTGCGCAGAAGTTTGCGGTCGATGCGCTGACTGGGCGATTTCAAGGGCGGAGCGTTATCTGCAAACACACGGCTCATGTGATGCAGGAGCCGTGTACCCGCCAATAGGACGGAGGGGTCTTTGAACTCATCCATATGGTCAAGGAAAAACTGCGCGTAAAGATTGCCCTGGGCCGCCGAGAGGGTGAACCAGCGGGCGGCGGCCTCCTTGTCTTTTGGGACGTCTTTTCCCATCAGGTACAGCTTGCCGAGGGTGTACTGCGCGTATTGATTCCCTTGGCCCAGGCCACCCTCTCTTGCTCCTTCGGAGCAATTCACCTTGTGTTCGGCGGCGGCTGTCAAGAATTGCAGGGCAGCGGGAATATCCTTTTGCACATCCCCGCCCATAAGGTAAACTTTGCCCAACCGGTATTGAGCATATTGGTTGCCCTGACCGGCGGAGCGTTTCAGGTATTCCAATGCCTTGGGCACGTTCTTCGGAACATCCTCTCCATTGAGATAGAGAACGCCGAGGGCATATTCTGCAAATGAATTCTTTCGGTCGGCGGCAAAGGTCAGCCAGTGGATTGCGGCTTCCACATCCTTAAGGACGCCACCGCCCCCAAGATACAGCTTTCCCAGCCGGTATGCGGCAAAGTCGTTGTCCTGCTCCGCCGACAGGGTATAGAGCCGTACTGCCTCGGCCGTGTTCTGCGGGACGTGCTGCCCCTTTTCATAGAGCTTGCCGAGAAAATAGGCGGCATAGGGATTTTCAGCCTCCACCGCCTGCCGGAGATAACCGAGGGCTTTTTCCACCTCCTGCGGCGGCGCTGTTTCATCGGAAAGAATGAGCTTTGCAAGCTGGTAGCAGGCAAAGGGATTTCCCACCGTCGCCGCCTTTTCAAAGTATTCCTTGGCTTTGGCTTCATCCTTTTCCGTCCCCACGCCGTTCAGAAGCATCCAGCCCAGCCGGTACTGGAGCTTATCATCGTGCCCTTTTTCCTCCAAAGAGACAAAGCCGAGAAAGGCTTCCTCAAAACGATGATCAGCGTCCGGCTGGTTTTTCACACAGCCGATTCCATCCCGCAGCATTTTACCAAGCTCAAAGCTGGCATAGGGGAAGCTCTGGTCTGCAGATTTGGTATAGAGGGCAAAGGCGGTTTCATGATTCTGATCCACACCCTTGCCGTGGTAATACAGACCGCCAAGGGAATACTGCGCATACTTATATTTTTCGTTCGCAGATAAGGTAAGCCAGTCCGCCGCCTGTAAATAGTCCTGCTCTGTGCCAAGCCCCGCGGCAACCATTTTTCCGATGCGGTATTCGGTGTATTTCCAAGGCTTTTCTTCTTCGGCGGCATGGAACACCGTGAGAGCCTTTTCGTACCAGTAATAGGCTTTATCGGTGTCCGCTTCGCACCCAAGCCCATCGGCGGACATGCGGCCAAGGTCATAGAGTGCAAGGGGATTATCTTCCTCCGCTTCTACGAGGAAAAGTTCACGGGCTTTTTCAAAATCCTGCGGGATTTCGGCATCTTCATCGCCGTGCAGATATTGTTTTGCCAGCTTGTATTCGTCCGTCCACCATGATGCAGAGGCTTTCTCCCCGCTGCGGAAAGATGGAGCGGACGGCGGTTCAAAATCTTCCTCCAGCTCAGCGGGTGTGTTCTCTGGTGCAGCCTCCACGGAGGGGGTATCGGCATCCGGGTCGGCATCCGGCAGAGCGGTTTTCACCGACGCCGGTTCCTCAAAGGTCATGACTCCACCGCCAAGGTTCACTGCCTCCTGAATGACCCTATTGCGGATGGGCTTGAAATCCTCACAACGGGAGAGGGGCGGAGGCTCGGAGGGTGTTTCGGTGTAGATGGATTCGATTCTGCCTCTGACCTCCCACCACAGGCGGTAGGCTTCGGCGATGCGGCTGTCCTTGGAAAGCTCTTCCACAATTTCGTCCACCACATTTTTCAGGTCTGCTTTCAGGTAGCCGTACTGCTTTTTTCCGCAGACCGTTTGCAGACGTTCGGCAAGGTGTGTGAGGAGCTGCTCCATGCGCTCACTGATCAAAACACCGCCCCTCATCTGCCGGATCAGGTCTGTCATGGCTTCGGCGGCCTGTTCCTTCAGCGCATCCCGCCGCTGGGTCTTTTCTCCGTAGAGCGGAATCAGCTCCTGACGGAAAATCTCATTTGCCAGAGCGGACTTCATTTTACGGATGCCCTGTTTGGTGAGGTAGCCCTCCCCTGGGTCGGTGCTGTAGCAGATCATGTGAATATGCGGATGATGCGATTCATTGTGAAATGCCGCGTACCATTTCAGGTGGTCCGGATGAATTTTTAGATTCTCCGCCAGCTCCATCGCCTTGGAGGAAAGCAACGCTTTCCATGCAGTGGCATGATCATAACCCAACCGTGCGGCATCCTCCCGGCGCAGGGAAATAATCGGCATCCACACATTTCCGGTGTGGGCGGCCACTTCTTCCGCCACCTGAGATAACACCAGCGGCGCATCCCCGGCGGTAAACAGCCCGTGGCTTTCAAACTTTTCAACACGAGGACGGTTTGCAATGTAGTCCAGATATTTTTCCCGATCTCCGATTTTATCAAGATGCTGTTCCAGAGCGATGGTGATAAATTCCGAAGCGTTTTCCCGGTTTGGATTTGCGAGATAGTCCTCATACTCGAACATTTCCTTGGCATCAGGAAATTCCCGAAGGATTTCATCTATGAGTGTTTGCTGTTTTTTGGTGGAGTGCCAGAGCTCATGACCGCTCTTTATTTTTTCTACGCCGTCACGGGTAGCGATATATTTGACGAGGTTATTCAGATGGGCGGCTGTTTTTTCACTGCCGCCCTTAAGGTAACCGTTCTTGACGATAATGCGCGCCATTATTCATCATCCGCTCTGCTTTGAAACTCTACCGCATCATCCAGCCGGATTTTCCCCTTAGTCTTTTTCACCTCGGTAACGCACCGGCCGCGAAGCCGGTGCAGTTCCTCATCCGAGACATCCAACGTCGTCGCCAGCAGATGCATCATCATGCTGATTTCCACCGAGAGGCGAAAGAGATTGCTGGCCACCCGGTTCTCCGTTTTCTGCAAGGTTCCCTCTATGGAGGAAAGCAATGCCTTGGAAAGATACGAGGAGGTGTCCTCCGTGCCAAGGTAGCCCATGTAAAAGCAGAGTGCCTTTTCTATAAACTCACTGCGGCTTTTGCAGTTATCCTGTATGAGCCAGCCGTCCAGCCGCTCCATGGTTTCGGGATACAGCCAGACCGCTGTTCGTTCCTTGTTGTTTTTCATGTGAAAACCTCCATTTCGTGCGTGTACACCTGCGAGGTGACCGTGCAAATTCCTTTGTTTCCCTGTGCTTTTGCAGTTTCCGACCACCCTGACCGTGACAAATCCCCAATCCGACCACCTCATGGCAAGGTGCGAAAAACGCCCAGCACTGCTGGGCGAAGTGGACGGCGGGCGGGCGCTTGCGACCACCCGCCTTTCTCCTGCTCTTTTTTCGACCGTGGGGAGCTGCCGTATTCGGGGTGCAGAGAGCCTTTTCCCAGTGCTCGGCACAAAGCCCTCACATTGCCGTTTAGAGTGAGATGGGTGCAGGGTGCCACCCCGCCTGTCAAAGCGGCACACAGGGGCGAACAGGGGGCAACGCTGGGGGACGGGCATGCGCCTTAATGTGCCGCCCTGTCCTGTGTGCTGTCAGCAGCAGGAGCGGCTTTCTCTTTTTCCTTCTGCTTTTTGGGCGAAGCAGTGGCGGGAGCATCCTCACAGCCCTCGTCAATATATTCCCGGACGGAAGACGGAACGTATTTTTCATAGAGCTTTTGCAGAGAATCGCACAGCTCCTGCGTGAGATCCGCATCCTTTTTCTCCATGTAGCGCTTCACCGCACGGAGCTTTTCTCCGTCCATTTGAACGGTAATGCTTTCTTTTTTCATCTGAGTGCCCTCCTTAAAATCGAAATCCCATAAAGGTAAAGCCGGGCTCCAGCTCCGGTTCCAGCCCGGTGAATTCGGGAATGTCAGCAAAAAGCTGGCTGTATTCTGCGACTTTGCTCTTGCTGAGAGAGGCGAACTCACCGTCACGGGTGGTGTCGCAGACAAAAAACGGACCGCAGATGATGTCCGCGCCCAGCCGCCTGTTGGGCGGCATTCCGTTTAATTTGCCTTCCTCATTGCAGACGGCAACGCAGCCGTTAGGAAAGCTGATGCATTCAATCAGGCCGCCTACCTCTGCCTGCAGACTGGCAAGGTCATTTTGAATTTCCTTGACTTGGGGCGTCTGTCCCGGCTCAATTTTGAGTACCTTAATCCTGTTTTCACTCATAAAATCATCCCTTCTTTCTTTATTTACGGAAGATAGTTTCTCGGATTCTGCTTCACGCCGTCCACCCGCACCTCAAAGTGCAGATGGTTTCCGGTGCTGCGGCCGGTGGAGCCCACCTTGGCAACCGTTTCCCCGGCTTTCACGGTTTGCCCCTCCCGGACGAGAATCTCAGAGCAGTGACCGTATAAGGTGACCAGCCCGCCGCTGTGGTCAATGGTCAGGTAATAGCCGTAGCCGGTGCTGCCATAGACCACGGTTTTTACCGTCCCAGCCTGTGCCGCGCGGATGGAGGTGCCCTTTGATGCGCCGAGGTCAATGCCGGAATGCCCCGCCCACTCACCGGTGAGTGGGTCCGTCCTGCCGCCGAATTCGGAAGTCACCATGGAGCGCCAGCTCTTACCCAGCGGAGAAATCAGGCCGGAGACGGAGGCTTCCGGGGCTTCGGCGTAGGGTCTTGCGTACAGCACCTGCTTGCCGGAATCAAATAAATCCCGGTAGACGACCTGTCCTTTGAAGGAGGATGCGTCCACCACCTTGCCGTCCCCGGCATAGATTCCTACATGAGTAATATTGAGATAGCGGCCATTGGGCTTGTGGCTCCAGAACACCAGATCACCGGGGGCAAGGCTGGATTTGGGAATGGTCAGCCCGTTGTCCACGCAGTATTTGCCCTGCGCCGCCGCCGTGCCGGGTAGATTTACACCCAGCTTTTTGTACACCCACTGCACAATATAGCTGCAGTCGGTGTAGCTGCCCTGTCCGCGAAGCTCCTGCGAATAGGGGTCGCCAAGGCGGTACATCCCCAGCCGGACAGCCTCCGCACCCGCTTCTCCGACAGGCAAATCAGAATAAAAGCCGTCTATCTGATCCGGCGTCCAGTCCTCCCACAGCCCGGAATCGTCATCCTCCATGGGTGCGCCGGTGTCGTATCGGGCGCGATAATAGATTTCATTGGCGTTAGCCTGATCCTCATAGGTGACGGCTCTGCCGAACAGCGCGCGGATGTTGTTGTAGACAGCGGGCAGAGAGGTGATGGGAACGGCTACGGTGTAGGTTTCCTTCGTGGCGGTGCCGTCGCCGTTGTCCACGGTGCGGGTGCGTTCCTCATACGTCACAAAGCAGTCCACATAGCGGCGGTGTTCCAGCCGGGAGGGAGACTCTGCGCCGAAGAACAGAGAATAAAAAATCGCCTTAACCCGGTAACCGTCAAGGCTGTCCCCATCCACCATTTTTGCGTTCACGCTGGCAATTGCGCCGTCTATGAGGGTGAAGCTCTGGCGCATATCCCCGATGTACTCCCGGTACTCCGCGGGCATACTTGACGGAATGACGCCGCCGTGAAAGCACAGCTCCACGGCAGTGTTGTTGTGATTGGTGGTGCCGGAAAGCAGGGAGCAGACCAGCACGATCATTAAAATCAGCGGGGACAGGACGGCGGCGATTACCCAGCCGATGGCTTTTCGGGCGCGCTCATCCGAGAGTGCGGCAGCGGCGGCCTTTGCAACCGCTGCGATGGTTGCGGGATCTGCCATGCCGTCACCACCATTTCAGACCGCCAAAGCCGAACAGATTCTGCTGTTCCGGCTCCGGCTCACTCTCCATGAGCTGCTCGGTATAATCCACCGCCTGCTCCAGAACAGCAGTGTCAAAGCCTGCGGTTTCGTAGCCCTCACGGATGGTGTTATAGTAATAATCCGAAGGATACCCCAGCCGGTGACCCGGCGTCATCACATAGACCATGGCGGACACCGTCTGGCCGTCCAGAGGCAGCTCCATCATTTCTTTGTCATAAAACCGGGGAAAGCCCTCGTAAAGATCCAGCGCCGCCTCATCCTTGGGCGTGATCTTCCACAGCAGAACAGGGACAGACGAACCCTCGCAGGGCTCAACGGTAGCGACGGCCCCGTTCCGGCCGCCCCGGAACACAAGGGCATAATCCTTGATTTCGGATGCCCCCACCACCTTGGCGGAGGGGCACCGATGCGCCATCTGCGGCAGATTGAGATTACTGCCGTAGGCAATATACAGTTTGTTTTTCATACGATCTCCCTTCTACATGGACATAGTAAAAGCGGGGGACTGTTCGTCCTCCGCTTCCATCATGGGTTCCGGTACCGCTTCTTCCGGGGGAGCCTGTGTCTGCTGACGCTCCGCCTCACGTTTTTCCCGCAGCCGTTCCTTTTGCCTTTGGGCCTGTGCCGGGTCTTTCCAGGCAATGCAGCCCTCCAGATGATCCAGCAGATGCTGGCGGGCGGTTTTGAACTCATCCCCGATCATACCGAGGCGCAGAAGCCACACTCGGAAGGTATATTTTTCATTGCTGGACTGTGTTTTTGCCGGGCTTGCCGACCTCTGGTTGAGCGCCTGCGCGGTCATGGCAAGACAGAACTGGATGTACGCCTTGATTTTTCCGGCGTGCAGCTCTCCGTTGAACGCCCGGAACTCCACCGTACCCTTCTGGAACACGCTGTGTAGATTCAGACAGTGGTAGCGGCTGTCGTGATAATGCTCCCGGCTGCCGTCCCTGCCGTTATACCAGAGGCTTTTGAGCCGGTCGAGGGTGGCGGGTTTCTGCCGGTTGAGCCGCTCTAAAAAGGCGGGGTCAATCTTCCGGCAGTAGTGGCTTTCCCGCCCACGCGAAACCTTCAGCGCCTTGTAAATCATATCCTCCTTGGCTGCCATGATGTTGACCAGATTGCGCAGATGGGGTGCGTCAAAGGGAGCGGCGTTGATGTGAATGTGGATTCCGCAGGAGGAATTCACAAACGCCCCGGCCTCCCGGAGCTTGCGGATCAGCTCCTGCACCGTTTCGATGTCCCCATATTGACAGATGGGGCTGACCACCTCCACACTGTAGTTCCGGTCGGCGCTGACCTTTCTGCGCCCCTCCTTCCGCTGGCAGTCCAGACTGCCGTCGCTCATGACCTTCCATTTGCGGCCGGTGGTATCCCTTGCGAAATAGGCGTCGTAAAAGCTGCCCTCATATTCTTTTGTGGTGCCGAAATATTCGGCAATGACCTCGGCGGCGCGGCTTCTGGTAAGCCCGGTCATTTCAATTTCAATCCCGAAATCCTGACCCTGTATCTCCATTTACTCACCGCCTTTACCACATCCTGTGCTGCAGGGTCAGGTCTTTTTCCTGAGACAGCCCCGCCAGCTCCGCCGCGGAGTTGATGAAGCCGCACAGCCGTTCCCTACGCCAGGTATCAATGAGATACCGTCCGCATTCCTCATTGAGCGCGTTGATTTTCAGCACCGTGTCCCGCACACACTCTGAAACGGCGGCGGGATCACCCTGTGCCAAGGTGAGGTCGTCGATGTATTCATCCAGAATCTGCCCCATGACAGACACATCCTCCGGGGTATAATGGTAGCTACCGGTGTAGGGATCGGGGTATTCCTTGCCGTCCATGCAGCGCCGGAGCTGCTCCAAAACAGCAGGGCGTTCGTCACAGTCCGCTTTCTGGTATTTCTCCATAAACGCTAAAAGATCCGCTTCCCGGTTCGGGGTGTAGCGGATGAAGGACAGCATATCATCGAGGAGTCCCGATTTGTTTTCTTTCTGCTGTTGCAGTTTGCTCATGATTTTTTCTCCCTTCTTCATTATCTGCCGCCTGCCGTGCCGAACAATTTCTCCTTATACGCCGGAGCGTGAACCGCAAGGTTATACCGCTCAATGCCGCATTTATAGAGGCACACGCCGCGCTGGGGAAAGCGGATCAGGTTGTATTCGGATTCCTCCAGCTGGAGGGAGTCGATATAGAACCGCTTGTCGATGTTGCCTGCATTGAACAGGAACGCATGAGTCGGGATGGAAAACAGCGGCTTGGTCAGCTCCCGGATATGCTCAATGTTGAAGTCCTCCAGATTCTGCGAGGCTAAGATCACCGCCGATTCCTTCTTGCGCACACGCTTCATAAAATTGCGGATATATTCAATTGCTGTCAGGTTCGTGAGGAACAGGTACAGCTCGTCAATGGAGGCGGCGGTGTTGCCCTCGGTCAGCAGCTTATCGCTCATAAAGGACAGCACGTTGAACAGCAGAGCATTTTTCACGTTCCGGCTGGCCTGCAAAAGTCCCTTGACGCCGAACACAATAAAGCGGTCGGAGGTCACATTGGTGTGGCCGTTGAAGAATTGGCTTTCCGCACCCATGCACATGGAGTGAAGTCCCAGCAGGATTTCCTGCAGCAACTCCGGCGGATAGAGCTGGTATTTGGTTTTGTCGTAGCCCTTGTACTCGGCTTCAATCAGGGCGTACAGGTCGGACAAAATGGGATAGTCCGTGGCGGCAAGGCTCCTGAAATCAGTGTGGTCGCTGATGCCGAACTGTTCGTACAGCTTGCCCAGCATAATTTCAATGGCGTCAATATGGCGGTCGGAAAAATCCTTGTAGCACCGGAAGAAGTCCTTGAGAAAGCTGATGTGCTGGCTGAGCTTGGTGGACTGCCGGAATGCCTGGGGCGCGTCGGTATCCTCCGGGCTGCCGCCTTCATCCCAAGTTTTCGGCTCCAGCGGGTTGATCCGGTACCGGCCCGACATGAGGTCAATGAAACAGCCGCCGAGGTTTTCCGCCAGCTCCACATATTCGTGCTCGGGGTCCAGGCACAGAACGGACTTGCCCGATTCGAGGATGTTGCAGAGGATGAGCTTTAACAGATAGCTCTTGCCCTGACCGGAGTTGCCGAGTATCAGGACATTGGCGTTGGTTTTGTCATCGTCGCGCTTGTCAAAATCCGCGATGATATTGGAACCGAATTTGTCCCTGCCGAGGTAAAAGCCGCGGGGATCGGTCTTGCCGCTGTAGTTGAACGGATAGAGGTTTGCCACGGAGCTTGCGGGCAGCACCCGTTCAAACTGGCTGGCGAACACGTTGTATCCGGCAGGGCCTACGGCGAGAAAACCCTCCCGCTGGCGCAGCATGAGCCGGTCCACATTGAGCTTGCTGCGCACCAGCTCGGTGAGAACATCGGTCTGGAGCAGCTTCAGCGCATCGGAATCGTGAGCGGTCAGCTCAATAAAAACAGCGCAGTGCAGGAGCGGTTCCCGATTCCGGTGCATGGAGGCCACCAGCGTGACCACATCCTGCAAATTGCTTTCGGCGGTGACGGTCTGCTGGAGATCGTTGGTACTGCTCTTATCCATACGGTTTTTGTTGGCGGCATTGTGGATGATCTTCTTTTCCTCGGCCGCCGATACCTGACGGGTATAGATGCGCAGGGTCACACCGTTCTTTTCTCCAAGGTGGCGCAGGATGGCCTGTTCCTCCGTGGCGGTGGGATATTCCCGCAGCACCCACACACAGCGGTATGTGTTGCCGCAGAGGAAGTGGTCGGTGTTGAATTTGATGATACCCGGTGCGATCATGTCAAGGAAATCCTTGATTTTGGCATCCTCCTGCGGTGGGGTTTGGTGAGCTTTTTTTCTTGCCATTGGCATTTCTTCCTTTCTGGTTTTGATTTTGGATATAGCAAAAGCCGCCACGTTTGTGACGGCTTTTGGTAAATGGGTTCACTTTGGTAAAAAAACGAGGTATAATAAGGTGTCGGAAAAATGTATTCAAGTACAGGTTATTTATATAAAAGGAAAATAAGAAGAAATTTAAGGAGGTGATTCATTTTATGAAGTGTAATTTCAGTACAAAGCTATATGGGTGGTTTTATCATAGCTCCTGCAAAAAGGAAATCAAAAAGAATTATGAAAGCGAACAAGATAATATAAAAGCTATTAAGAAAGAGTATATTTCTATTATTCTCAGAGCTAAGGATATTGGAAATTCTAAGCTTTTGAGCGCCTATTGCATGGCAGCTTATTTTATTTCCATATGCCGCATGACAAAAATGCCCCCAGATGAAGCCTATGGCATGTTTAAGGATGCCTTATATGCAAATCGGCTATTCCATATTGCAATGGGAGACGCCGAATCTTATTTAAATCCTAAGAGAATGCCTGAAAGAAAGCAATGGGAGAAAGATTCTCATCTACATAAATATGAAAATGACTGGGTTGTAGTCGTGCTGGACAAGACGGATCAATATGACTTGGGATATGACTATCACGATTGTGGAATTTGTAAATTGTGTCAGGATGAAGGCTGCTTTGAACTTGCAAAGTATTTATGCCAGCTAGATTTTGTTATGGCGGATATGATGGGATTAAGTTTGAAACGAACTCAAACAATAGCTGAGGGTGCAAAATATTGCGACTTCAGATACAGCAAAAAGCAATAAAAATCTATTAGTATTATCGGATTCTCTTGTTGAGCAAAATGGGAAGCTGGGAATAAAAACCCCAGCTTCCCATTTCCATAGAATTCACTCATTCAAAATGACCCAACGCTCCCCATCATAATCTTCATATTGTTCTGTTGTGACATTCTGCTCATAATAGACGCCCAGCAGGCGCTTAATGTCGCTTTCAGCCGCCTTGCGTACTGTGAAGCCCTGATCCTTGAGGCTCTTTTCGATGCGGGAAAGGTAGGGCTGAACATCGCGTTCCTTTTCATTTCTCAGCCGGATGATGATTAAAAACTCCCGCGCCGTTGCCATCTGCACCTGCATACGGTCAAGGGCGGTCTGATCCTGCATAAGCAATTTTCGGATGACGGGGTTCTGCTCGGCGTCCATTCTTGCTTTGAGGTGGCTTTTGTTGTCCTCAAAGTTTTCCCGGCTGTTCAGGCACAGCATTTCAATTTCAGCGATACCCTTGAGTACATTCATAAGTGCGTAGATTCTTGCCCCCACGCTGCTCTCAGACAAAACACTGATATTCGTAGGCTTAATCATAAAAAACACCAGCTCACCGTGGGGCGTTACAAGGCTGTGGCCGGTGATGCCATCAATGCCCATGAGCTGGCGGGTGGAGGCTTTTTCTCTGGTTTCCTGTTTCTTTTTCCGGTTCATATTCACGCCCTCCATTCATAGGTCTGCTGCTTGCCAAAGAAGAAAGCGGCGGCATAGCGGATAAAATCAAGGATGCTCACATCCTCGAAGCGGATGGATAAAAAAGCATAGACCGCCGTCACAACAATGGGCGGCAGCCAGCCCAGCCGGGAGAGGGCAAAGACAGAAATCAGGCAGCCGACGCCGATGATTCCGATGTCCCGCAGTTCCCACAGCCACAGGGTCGCCTTGGATTTTAAGTTGTCGGGGTAGATATACATGGGGGTGATTCCTCCTGTTCCTCGTAGATTTTTCGCAAAAAATAAGCGATACCGCGGAGGACAAAGTCCACGCAGGGTATCGCCACACTATTTCCAAGAGCTTTATACCGGGCACTGTCGGATGCGCCGGGAATCAGCGTCCAGCCATCGGGAAAACCTTGGAGCCGTTCGCATTCCAGCGGGGTAAGCCTGCGGATGAGGTTGCGCCTTTCCACGATGCATTTATTCTGACTGACATACTGGCTGCCGATGCCTTTCTCATCTCCACGACAAAGCGCGCCCACCACCTCTTGGTATGGTTCACACACTGCGTGGCGGTCGCTGGTTGTAATGGTGTAACTGATGTCCGGCTGACAGCCGAGACCGTTGCCGCCGTTTTCCGGCTTCCGGTCGATGGTGTTGCCCGCAATGCAGATGGTTTCCTGCAAAATCGCAATACCGCCTTGGTTCTTGCTGGGGTCGGGGCTGGTGGTGTCAATGGTTCTGGCAACGTCCGTTTCCCGGCATCCCGAATGGGGATTTGCTGATTTCATGCTGTTGGATTCCTTGGAATCCAACGAAAAGGCAACGGCACTGCCCACCAGCGGAACATTATTACCTCCGGTTCCCATCCGGGCGGACATGGTGGGTGCTACTGCATGGGGGCCTGTGTAGCGGCTGTCAATGCCGTGATTTTCAAACAACACCGGTTGGTTATTTCCGCTCATTCCGGCACTTGCCGTAATGGTCGGGCAGATACCCTCGCCAATTTCAGCACCGCCCTGCTGGGTCGCCATGACCAGCGGCTGATTGTTCCCGCCCTGCCCGAAGCCTGCGGATACTGTCTGCGACACAGCCACCGGTCCGGTAAAGCGGGAATCCTGTGCGTGGTTGTCAAACACCAGCGGCTGGTGTCCGTGTTCCTGCGCGCGGAGTGTTCCTGCGATATCCTCGGTGCAGTGCATCTGGCTACCGCCCTGATCATTGAGGCAGATCACCGATGGCGCTGTGCCCGTTTTAATGGTGGGTGAGCACTCCATCTGGTAGCCGATTCCTCTGGCCTCGGCGCTGGCATTACCGCAGAAGCCTGCGGTAAGCAGTAGGCCCGCCGGGTTTCTGCCCCCGCCGCCGTCTGCACCGGAAAGAGTCGGTGCCACACCCTCCGGCGTGAACACACGGCTTTGCTGGGTATCCCAGCCGTTCATACAATTGGGCTGGGATACAAGTGGCGGATGTCCGCCCATACCGGCGCGCAGCGTGGACGTCACATCCTCGGTGACATCCATCCGTTCGCCGCCCTGATCGTTCAAACAGAACAGCGGCTGTGCCACAAAGGTCTGCTGCTTCATCCCCGGCTGGGCCTGTACCGCCCCTGCAATATCGTGCAAATCCCGCACTTCATCACGCTGGTTGGCGGCAAAAGCAATCGGTGTTTTTTCTTCTGTCTGGATATATCCGTGCCCGCCGCCTTCACCACCGTAGAGGGCGAGCCAAGTTCCGGCTTCCTCAAAAATGCGGCGACTTTGGACGTCCCATGGGGTCAGGCAAGCCCCGCCTGTATCATCAAGGCATCCCTCAGTTGGGGCGGCAGTTCCTTGCCGCGGGCCTCCGCTCTGCGCAATATTCCCAAACAGGCTGTCTTGCTTAAATAGTATTTCGGGTGCGGTTGTGCCTCCAAAATCTGCGACAAGGAAGATGCGACGGCGGCGCTGGGCGACTCCCCAGAATTGAGCGTCCATGACACGCCAAGCCAGGCTGAATTCATCTCCCAAAAGGACAGCCCCAGCAGATTCCCAGCGCCCGGACTCAGGTCGAGGCACATCACAGGCACTGTACTTAATGCGGACAATTTCCTCAATGACCGCCCGGAAGTCCTCCCCCTCTGCGGAGCTGAAGGCTCCGGGGACATTCTCCCAAACGAGGTATCGAGGTCGAACAAGGTGAGCTGGTACGTTTCGTTGCTCATCGGCTTTTCTCATCTCCTTTGCAATTCGGGTCTGCTCCATAAACAAGCCGGAACGTGCTCCCGCCAAGCCAGCCCTCTGGCCAGCAACCGACAAATCCTGACACGGGCTGCCGCCGCAAATGACGTCCACAGACGGCAGCTTCGCTCCGTCCAGCTTTGTAATATCCCCGACATGGAGCATTTCTGAGAATCGGATTTTCGTCACTTCAATGGGAAAGGCTTCGATTTCACTGGCCCATACGGGAGTGATACCGTTGCGGATAGCCGCCAATGGAAAACCTCCGATCCCATCAAAGAGGCTCCCCATCGTCATCATCAGGCCATCCTCATCGCCTGCTGGGGAGCTTCGGCCGGTTCGGTGCCTTTGGCCCTGCCGATAACAAAGCCGTTTTCCTGTTCCATTACCCGGCGAACCGGGATTCCGATTCTGGCCGCTTCCTCGATTTCAAGGTGCATTCCATGGGAGATGCGGTCACCGTAGCACCACAGCTCATCACAGCGGGGCAGCATGGCAAGCCCCATATCCAGACCCGCCTGACGCTCCTGCGGATTGGAATCATCAAGGAGCTGCGGGTATAACAGATGGGGCGCAAAAAAAGCGTGCCCCTCGTTCATCACATGGCGGCACGCTTTCCTGGCAAATGCGGTGTTCTGTTCGATGTCCCCGGCATAAGGGGACGCCACATAGATTAATTTCATGGGCAAATTCCTTTCGTGATTATTTCGGCGCTACCGCCTGTACGATGGTGCGGGTGGTGTTGACAGCTGCCTGTGCGGTGTACACGGCGCTCATCACATTGGCCTTTGTACTGGTGTCCAGTCCGAAGGCTCCGGCAATTCGCGGCACTTCTCCTGCGGCCAGCATCAGACCAAGCCCCAGCAGGGCATGGGTTCGCAACACCATAAGCCCCGCCGCAAGGATGGTCGCCTGCAAAAACGTGGTCAGGCACAGACCGATGATCTGTTTGCACCACTGGGTAAAGCCGTCGATGTAGCCGCGGGGAACGGAAAACATATACAGGCTGCCTACGGCAATCTGGATCAGCAGGATGCCGCCGCGCTTCAGGTTGGCAAAGAACACCTTAATGACCGCGTACCCCATCATGATGATCATAAATAGCAGCAGGATGGGGCTTGTAATGACAGCCAGCCCTCCGAACACGCCGGAGCCCATGGCGCCAACCATATCAGGCGAGCTGCCAAGCTCGGAAATGATGTTCCCGGCAAGGTCGCCGAAGCTGGTTCCATAGCCGGTGATGCCCGCCGTGAGGCTGCTCTGGAGATCGACCGAGAGCTTGAACAGCTCCACCGGCACGGTGGTAAAAAGGGACACCGCCATAAAGCCCTTGATGGCGTTTAAGGCGGTATCCTTGATGCTGCCCCGGCCGTGCTGGTACTCGATGCCGGTTTCAAATGCCGACACCACCAGCCCGGTTCCGTACAGCGCCCAAGCCAGATAGGAAAAAAACAGAACAATGGACTGCACCCAGCTCATTTCGAACAGCTCCACGCCCATGTTTCCCATCTGTGCAAAAAAGTCGGCCAGAAAGCCGACCACCTGTCCGTAGAGCCATTCGATGATCTGATCCATGACGGTTCCAAGGACAAAGTCCCATATGAACATTGGATTCTCACCCCTTTCCGTGGAAATAAAAAGGCACACAATGAAATAAAATGCGGTGTGCCTGCGTATCTGGTTGAACGGATTTCGGGCAGAGAGCCAAGATTTAGAAAACTTCAAAAACGACTTGACAATCCGCCCATTCAGAGCTTCAATACCACACAACGGTGGCCGCCGAAATAAGGAAAAGGAGGTCAATTGCGTGGCAGATTACAAAAAAATGTATGATTCGCTGTTCAACGATGTGACGGATGCCATCTCGCTGCTTCAGCGTGCGCAGCAAAAGACGGAGGAGCTTTTTATCTCCGGCGATGACGGCGTTATTGTGGAGCTCAAAAGAGATTCGGAGCCCGACGACAACGATAAATAGCATAGCCCGTTTGCAAAAAGCAAGGAGAGCGGTTCTGCCGCCCTCCTTGTTTTGCTGCTGCAAAATGTTTTCTCTCTGTTTGGGAGCTGTGTGTAAAAAATAGTTTGTTTCACTACATCCCTAAAATCGTCCAATCAATTTATATACCCTTTAGCATAAAAACAGTCATTGTTAATTTGCGTTGCTTGTGGCAACGGGCAAATATCTATTATAATTAAATGGCAATCAAAGGAGGTATTTGCTATGTTAAACGAAAACATTAAAGCTATTAGAAAATCAAAAGGACTTTCACAAGAAGAACTTGCTATCAAGCTGAATGTGGTGCGACAAACCATTTCTAAATGGGAGCAAGGATTGTCAGTTCCTGATTCTGAAATGTTAATCTCCATATCGGAAGTGTTTGAAATACCTGTAAGCACTTTGCTTGGAGATACTGTTACTGAGTCGAAGGTCGATGACTTGAAAGTGATTTCTGAAAAACTGGAGATTATAAACTTACAGCTCGCACAAAGGAATACTACGAAACGAAAAACGCTTCATTGGCTACTTATCTCATTGTGTGTGGTCATAGTAACAATTTCTGCAGTTTTAATTGCATTAAACAGTCCTTACTTAGGATGGGATTATAGTGCTCCTGAAACTGCCGTTGTCGGAGTTGTTTTTCACGCATTTGAATGGCTGTTTGTCAGATTAGCACCAATTGTCCTTATAGGGGCAATCGTCGGAATTTTCTTGACACGAAAGAAAGTATAAAACGGCTCTGATTTTTGGGTACAGGTCATACTTCAAAATTCCAATTTGCCAATGAGTTTATGAGCATGTGATTGATATGAGCCTTGTAGCTCTTGCTAAAGCCAAGCTTAATTACTACGAAAGTATGGGCAACCTCGCCATTATCGGCTTAGTTGCCCTCTTTCTATTTTCACCGTCCTTATGCAAGTATCTGCCAGATATAGGTCGGCGCCGTCAGGGTGAACACCAAACAGGCAAACAAAATCGCTGGCGCGGCCCACTCAAATTGTCCGTGTTTTCTATAGTCGAAATACGCCGTCCCCAATTTTGCGAAGAAAAACACCGCCAAAATCAGGTCGATTGCAGGGAACACCACCTTGTTGACCACCGTCTTGATCTGCCCGGAGGCGTCGTTCCATGTTCCCTCAATTGCCCCGGCCACGTCGCCGTTTGCCGCAAAAGCAGTTGTGCTGAACAGCAGGCTTACCATGAGAACGAGCGTGAGCGCCAGCGCGATTTTTTTACATCTTTTCATAAAAACCACCTTTCCGAAATGAGGAACAAGGCCGCAGAGTTTACCCCATGCGGCCTTGTTCTTTTTCTGCTTTTATAGCTGCATGGTCATGTCCATGCCCGGAGTCTGTTGCTCCAAAAGCGGAGCAACCGCAAGCACCTGCGGATTCTGGTAAAATTTCAGGTCGCCCCGGAATCCTTTTTTCAGCTCGCTGAATTCCTTCGCTTGCGCAAGGAGCTCAGCGGAACTGCCGGGCGGCAGCTCCTGATTCCAGCGCACCCAATCTCCGTTCTGATAGCGCGGCTCCAGCTGGAGGATCACATAATCCTCCGGCACGAAAGCGGGATATTTCCGCCAGATGCCCTGTGTATCAACGTAAGGATGCCCCTCCAGCATGACGGTCATTTCCATAAGCCGCAGGGTATCCGCAAGAGAGGTACAGAACCAGCACTCCCGATCTCCGAACCGCCGGATGCGGCCATCCTTGAAAATTGCCTCCAGCCGATCCGTTTTCGTGTAGTGGTACAGGCTGCCTTTGGGAGCCTCAATGCGTTCATATGCCATCCTCGTCCCTCCCTTACGGCTGAATGGGACCGGCATGCCAATCCTGCCACAGATTGCCGCGAATGGTCAGGCTGGCGGTAAGGTTGGCGGACAGCATTCCATCGGGGGTCCACGCATCTATGAGCCACGTGTTGACGGTATAGGCGCCGTCCGGCATCCAGATGGGGCTGAAATGAGTCCGATTCTTGTAGGTAGAATAGGGATTTTTCTGAAACTCAAACCGTCCCGATCCCATCCGTTCCAAGAGCCGCCAGTAGGTTTCGTAGCCGAATTCAGGGAAATAGCTGACCGCATTCTGCGGCTGGGTTACCGCCGAGCTTTGGCTGGAGCTGATGCTCCCGGTGACGGTCTGATTGATGCCGTACCCGGACTTCATTACCGTTCCGCTGGCGGTGGGATTTTTGCTGTCGCACATGATGCTCATATCGGCGGTCAGACTGGCGCTGTAGCGATCCAGATCAAATTCATACCACCCGTGATCGCACCAATATCCGTCCTCGTCATCTCCGTGCCATACCCAATATTCCTGCCACCACGGACGCCAAATGCTCCAGCTTGCTGTGCTTTTCACCGTTCTGCTTGGAACGGAAGCACAGGAGAAGCTGTCGTTGCGGTCATCAGCTACAGGATTTGGCGGCGGGTTCTTATCAAGGTCAACGATTTTCACGTTGAGGGTCGTTTTCGCCGTGCTGCCGGGACCGGACACCGTCACTTCAATGGTCATATTCTGCTCGGTATTCGGGGTTTTCCATTTCACCCACGCAAGCTGGCTGTCGCCTTCAGGGTAATAAACATTGCCCACGCTGTAGGTCTGGCCGCCAATGTTAAAGCTGACACGGGTGGGGCTGTCGGGATCTGACTGTCCGCCGCTGATCCGCGCCGCCGTGATGACGTCGGTGTTGACCCGGTACTCATAGTCGTAGGCTTCAATCTGCGGTTCCTCCGGCTTTTCTTCAAAGCGGACGATGCCAAGCCCAAGGCTGGATTTGATATCCGCATTGGTTGCGGCGCTGGTTTTGCTGCCTCCCCATGCGGGATAGCCGAGATCGCTTACTTCCAAGAACATGGCCAGAGGGAGATTCTTGTGGGTGAGGGATACCATCCTTTTTCGCAGTAGGCCGCTTGTCTGCTCATCATAAAGCGCCGCTTCTGTGGCGGTGGTGGCAAACATATTTCCTTCAAATTTGTAGTAAGCCAGCGGCTCCAAAAGGATTTTATACTCACCGCCGATGAGAACATCATAGTCCATGCCTGTGATATCCGCTATGCGCTTGACCACGTATTCGGAGCATAAGTATTTTTTGATGGCCTCAATGTTGTTGCTGCCATTGGTACTGATGATGCGCGGCATGGTTTGAGCTGGTTTAATAGCGGTATAACCACCCTTTATAGGAGTTAGGTTTGTTCCGCTGTTATATTGCAGTTTGCTGACCTTTCCAAAATTATAAATTGAGGATGAAGGAGCTTTATTTGTAAAGTCAAAGGGTGTGGTAACTACCGTATGGTCGCTTGCACGAACCACAGTAACCCGCACACCCTCGTTGCCGCTATTCCATGAATTGGTGCTGGTTCCCTGACCCATCCCACCGCCACCGCCGTCAATGTTTCCACTGCCGCCCGTGTCCGCAAAAGCGGACATCGGACAAAGCAGGCAAAATATGAGGAGTAGCGGCAGGGCCCGTAGAAGTATTTTTTTCATCCTGACCTCCTTTTTTTGCAAAAGAAAAAGGCACGGTATCTTTCAACCGTGCCCTTAAAAAGCATTTTCTTATTCGCCCATGATACCGACCTGCTTGTTGATATCACCATCTCCATCCACTTCAATAACTGTGTTTGCACCGCCATCCGGCACATTATCAAAGCCAGGGATGCTGTTTCCACCACTGCTGGTTTTAGATGAGGCTTCCTGCTTCGGCGTTTCCTTTGGCTGTTCCACCTTGTCATGATCCACAGCCGTGGGAGGCTCAGTGACCTTTTCGCCGTTGGGCTTCTGCGTGGGGTCTTGGAGCTGTTTCTCGGTATATTCCTCCTTGCTCACATCACCCTGAATGGTCTGTTCGGTACCGTTGGAAACCGCGCCGTTGTCGGTACTCACCGGCTGGCTGGTATCAGGCGGGGTTACGGTGACCTCTTTTTCTTTCTCTGTGCTGTCCGGCTCGGACGGGTCTACCGTCACATTGCTTACCTCGGAGCTTTGGGACGAAAGGGGCGCATCCACCGGCTTGGGCGTCTGAAACCGCTGCCCGATCAGCACCACCAGTATCACGCAGAGGGCAAGGCCACCAGCGACAGCCAGCCACTTCTTCATTTTGGGATTCATATTTTTCATAAGAGTATCCTCCTATTTACCATATTTTGATAAGCCTCTTGTTATTTCACACCCTACCACGAAGTTTTCAAAAAGTCTATCTATATGATAGAAAAACTTTTGATAACAGTCAAAACCTTGGCGTGTATCCGGCGCTGGTCTTGACCTTGATGGTCATGGGCGGCAGCAGCTTTCCGCCAAAGGATACGGGAACCTCCAGCAGGATGGTGCTGTCCGCTTCAAAGCGGGCGGAGGCTTGGTCGCCCGATGCAAGGGGCGCGTTTCGAATGTCCACATCCAGATTCCAGACCTTAAATTCCAGCTTGCCGTCCGGCGTGCGCTTTTCATGATATCCGTTGCTATAGGAAAGTCCAAGGATGCCGTCCAGCCGTTCATAAATATCGCCGTAATCGAGGCTTTCCTCAAAATCTCCGGCATAGGGCTGGTAAGCGCCCGAATAGCCCTCCCGCACACCGTGGTACACATCATCGTAATTCTCCACCACGGTGGAAATAACCGCTGCCTGCACCGCATCCCGCACACCCTGCGCCACAATCATCAGCCGGAAATATTCCGAAATGCCGGTGAAGATCATGACCAGAGACAGAGTGATTGCGATAATGAGAGGAAAGCCTGTGCCGCCTTTTCCCCGTAAAATTTGCTTGATTTTATCCATCATTTCCAGTAGACCTCGCTCTTTCCCGCCGAGTCCGATCTCAGCGTAATGGGGAATGAACCGAAGCCGCCGAACAGTCCGATGTTGGTCTGGTAGGTGACCGTTACCGTGACTTCCTCGTTCAGCTGGATTCTGCCGGTTTCAGACCACGATACCGCAGGGGAAAGCCCGGTCTTTTCCCGCAGAAGCTGTTCCCGGCGGCTGGTTTCGCTGCCCACCTGTCCGGCGATTTCGGCCTCCCGGATGAGCTCGGTGGCGAAGGTGTCAAGCTGCTGCTTTTGGATGTAGACGGGGAACACCTTCACGGCAAGAGCAATGACCAGCATGGCGCACAGCACCAGCACCGCCACGTCGATATAGCCCTCGCCGCGCTTGCTTCTCAGGATTTTTCTCAGCACAGGGTCACCCCCTGCTCAAAGGGTCCCTGCTCCTGCTGCGGTTCCGGGTTGTGGTCACTTAACACACGCCATGCGCCCTTACTGAAATCAGCGGTACAGATTTCCTGATCCAGCAGTTCCTCCGCGGGGACATCTCTGGCAAATTCAGCACTGCCGGGATTCCCTTTCACACTCTGGCCGGAGAGCAGAAGCTGTGCGGTTTCCGGCGTCAGGTACACATACCCGCCGGGCGTCATCATATCAAACGATGCGTTCGGGTGCGCCTCGATAAATTCCCGCACGGTAATTCTCACTTCCTCTGCGGAAACAGGCGCATATTCCGGGTCGAGGGTATACTCTGATTCCGATTCGCCCTTGTCCCACAGCGTCCAGAGCGCATGGGTGAGTTCCTCGCTGAAATCAACGTTCTGCTCAGATATCCACTGATCCTTTACCACCTCCAGCGGATTTTCAAAGCGGAGCAGATACTCCATATATTCGGCGTAATAGCCGCCTGCGGATAATTCTCCATACACAAACTTCACAGCGGCAATTTCACTCGCCAGCTCCACCAGCTCGGAGGCCGGTTTCTGCTGCCATTCCTTTTGATACTGCGCCATGCCTCTGTCCAGCTTTTTACGCAGAAGCGTCATCATTTCCTGTTCTGTCATCTGGCTTACACCTCCCTAAAACATCCCACCGAGGGATGTGATGATTTCATAGACAATAATCGCCATGTAGGTCATGAGAAAGCACATGAGCATGGCAAAGGAGAACACCCGGATTTTAGGCGGGATCTTCATGGCCTGCGCTTTCAGCCGCTGAAGCTCCAGCTGCTTCATGTCGTGGGCCAGCATCTGAAAATACATTCCGCCGTCGTCCCCGCGCAGTACGCCAATCAGCCCTCTGGTAATATCCGAGAGCATGGGTGAATTGAACCTTGCCTCAAAACGGGTCAACGCCGCCTCATAGCTGGAGGAGCGCATATCCGCCGTGAGGATGTCAAGCTCCGCCGCAAAGTCCTCCCCTGCGTTTTTCTTGAAATTCTCCAGCATGGACAGAACATCCCGGCTGGCCTTCAGCTCCTGGGTAATGGTCGCAACGAAACGGGGCAGCTCCTGTTCGATTTTCCCACGCTTGGCTGCCAGTGCTTCATCTGCCTTACGGATTTCCTTGAAATAGACCAGCACGGCGGTAAACAGCACAATGGGCGCCAGCAGCGGCAGAACAATCAGGCAGGGAATGATACACAGCCCGATAGCCCCCGCTTTTGTAATAGCCGTTGCCGCGAACAGCTCCGGCGAGTCGGAAAGCCCCGCCGCCGACAGCACATTTGCCATCCGGCTTTTCTTATATTCGTCCATACGGATATACCGGGAGAGCCGGACGGCGGCGTTCCGCAGCAGAGCATCGGTGGTTTTCGGCTTTGCCTTGGCCTGCTTTCCCGCCGCCAGCATCGCCTTTTGGGTCGCAAGGGTGGGCAGCCGCAGCAGATCGGCGGCAACAAAAAAGAGCCCCGCCGTCAGCAGAACTCCGAATAAGAACAAATAGATTGTCATCGGCTACCTCCTGTATTCGATAGGCTGGGTGAGTTTAATGACAAACGCCGTGGAAATGAAAATCACAGCGGCGCAGATGGTCAGGATGATCTGCCCCAGCGGGGTGTGCATCAGCGTATGGTACCAGTCCTGATTCAAGAAATAGAGAAGCGGAATGTTGCCTATGACAAGAACCACCATGGTGATGAATTCTTTTCTCGGCTCAAACACCATGGTGTCCAGCTCGCCGTTGACCACCCGCATATCACTGAGCTTGCTGACAATGGGCGTCAGGGTGGTTTTCAGGCTGCGGTCATGCTGGCAGGCAATGAGGGCGTCGCACCATTCCTGAAACACAGCATTTTCAATTCTCGTTTTCACATCATGGAGCGCTGCTGTCACATCGGGGTCCACCAGCCGGACGCGGGATACAAAGCTCTGAAATACCGACAGCACCGGCGGGTTCAGGTACGGGAGGTTTTCCTCCACCGCTGTCAAAATGTCCTCGTTTCTAAGGTAGGCCGTGGTGATGATGGAGAGCGCCGTTTCCAGCTCCGCCGCAATGTCCTTTTTGAAGTGGCTGGCTGTGAGCTTTACCCACCAGAACGGCAGGAGCATACAGCCCGCCGCCATGACAGGAACCAGAAAAAAGTTCGAGAGCATCACGGCGACCGACGCCCCCACGGCAAAGAACAGCAGGGACAAGGCGCAGAGCATAGGAAAGCGCGCCGATCTGCCGGTGACCTTGAGAATAGACTGCACCTCGGCAAGCTCCCGGCGCAGATAGGACTGCTTTTTCCTGCGGGTAAATTCACCCACTTCATCGCGAAGAGACTTGGGCCTGTCGGTAAGCTTTTCAAATACCGAATTGGTGAACTCCATAGGGGTGATGCCCAATAAAATAAAAAATCCTGCAATCATGCCGATGCAGGCGATTAACAGTACCGTCGTCATGCGATTTGTTCCTCCTTTCTCCGCAAGCTCTCAATGACCGCCTGCGGCATCCCGTTTTCCAGAAGCCGCTTGGCAAGGCTGCCCGAGATGGTATTGACCTGCTCATGGTGCCCCTCAATGATGAATTTTCCGTCCTCCATGCGGTTTTCGGTGATGACATACTGGAACAGCGAACGGAAACGCCTTGTGCCGTCGGGCAGGATTTCGCATTCCTGAATCTCCATCATGCGGCGCTGCTTGTTTTCCAGCTGCTTGCAGAACACCACAATGGGATAGGCTTCGGTGACATAGTCCATGAGGGTCGCATCGGACATATCCACGGCGCGCTTGCACAGGGACACCATGCGGCGATAGGTAGCTTCGCAAGAATTGGAGTGGATGGTGGTCAGCACCGCCACGCCGGTTCGGGCAGCCTCCTGTGCCGCGTTTGCCTCAGCGCCGCGCATTTCGCCCACCACAATGATGTCCGGGTTAAAGCGGAGTGCATAGTCTAAAAGGTTGGTCTGGTCGATGCGCTGGCGGTCGTTATCGCTGTCGCGTGTCAGGGTGTGGATGACCGAATTGACCACCTTACCGTCCTTTTCTCTGACGAGAGCCAGCTCACGGGAGCCGTTTTCAATGGTGTAGATTCTTTTATTGTCGGGGACGGTGGTCAACACCCAGCCTGCCACAGTGGTTTTGCCGGAGCTGGTGGCGCCCGCCACGCAGACCGAAATCCCGTAGCGGACGCAGAGGGACAGAAAATCCAGCATCGGGTCTGTAGCCGTGCCGCTTCGGACAAAGTCCTCTTTTTTCATGCTCTGCGGGTTTACGATACGGATAGAGGCCGCCACACCCACATCCTCGTCCACAATAGGGCTTTTCAGGGCGGCGATACGGATATTTTTGCTGAGATGTCCCAGCACAATGGGGCTGGCGTTATCCAAAACCATGCCGCTGATGTGGAGCATCCTGCGGATCACATTCACGGCGTGCTGGGGGCTTTCAAAGCGTTCCTCCAGCTTCACGGTGCGGCCGTCCGAATACTGCACCTCAATGTCTTTCCATGAATTGACGTCAATTTCCTCGATCCCGGTGCCGAAGATGTATTTGGTCAGAAACCCGAACTCCGCCATTTCGGTGTAAAGGGCGTCCGCCAGCCTGTCGCCGCTCATGCCACCCACGGAAATGCGGTTGTCCTGCAGAAATTTTTGGATATACCGCTTCATCTGCGCCTTGGCGTCCTCACCGCCCTCGGTGATGAGGGTGCTGTAATGCTCGGAAATATACGCCTGTACCTCGGCAAGCACTGAGGAGAAGTCCTTTCCCTCCGTTTCCGGGGTAAAGAACAGTCCGTGGGCACGCAGTGTGCGGTTGTCACGCAACGGCGCGGCGTCCTGCTCATCCGGCGGATTCAAAATATCCACATCGGGACCGAACTGCAAGTTTGCAAACCTCTCGGCTGTGGTTTCGGAGATATTGCCCATTTCGGCGATCAGCTCCGGTTCTGTGGATAGCGGCTGACCGCCGTTTTTTTCTGTGCATGCCGCCTTATTCTGAAATGCCGGTGCGCTTCGTTTTTTACCCAAACTCATACGCCAAATACCTCCTTTGCGATTTTTTCTATTTCTTTTCTAAACTGACGGCTGTCCTTTAAGGACAAATCTGCCAGCAGATTCCCGGCAAGGTACTGTTCCTCCAGTTCCGGCGAGTGGGTCAGAGTAAAGGCCACAGAACCCAGCGCCTGCCCGATCTGCTCCCCGGCCTGCCGGGGCTTTACGTTCCCGGCAACCTTGTACTGCTTCTCCGCATCCCATTTGGAATCCCGGAGCAATGGGAGCTGGCTGGAAAGATAGCTCACCGATTTCAGGTCGGCGTTTGCAAGGCGCAGGACGCTGTCAGCCTCCATAAGCGCCACGGCGGAGAGAATATCGTTGGCAATATAGCTGCCGCAGTCCGCCACCACGAAGGGAGCAGTTTCCCGCAGCCCATCCATCAGCTCCTGCGCCTGTAGCTGCTCATAGGGCGGGTAGGTGTACTCGTTCTCACCCTTTTTCATGCCGAGGATGGTGAGGTGTTTGTGCTTTTTCAGCGTCACCAGATTGTGCTTGATGAGAGGCTCCGTCACATGGGCGGCGGCAAGAATACTGCCCAGCGAATGCTCACTCTCCAAATCGGAGGGCGGGCAGATGCAGGGCAGCATGGGCGCGGTCATATCGCAGAGCAGAAGCACCACGTTTTTCTTCCGGTCGGCAAGGTGCTTTGCGATCTTTACGGCAGTGACGGTCTTTCCGCTGCCGGGGGAGCCCCAAACGGCAAGAATGCCGCCCTGCGGCTCCTGCTTCGGCGGGGCATCCTCCCTTGGGGCTTGGCGGGTGAAGATGCC
The DNA here is from genome assembly GCF_000495435.3 of Youngiibacter fragilis 232.1. GTDB lineage: Bacteria > Bacillota > Clostridia > Clostridiales > Clostridiaceae > Youngiibacter > Youngiibacter fragilis. The sequence continues at coordinate 48,383 of NZ_AXUN02000068.1, forward strand.
GTTTTTCTTGAAGTTCAGCATCACTGCACCCCGCTTTCCGCAGTCGCTTCGGATGCCGTGTTTTCCTCCGATCCCTGAGACTTGGGTTCAGCGGAGCCGGGCTGTTCTGTGGGATACAACGCCGCCACCACCTTGTCCTGTGCCTCGATAAACTTGGCGCTGTTGGCAGGCGTGCCGCGGTAAACAAGGGACAGGTGGAGCTTGCCGTCTGACTCCAGTTCCGCCAGCGCCTTGCTCTGTTCCGGGGACACCAACAGGGTCACGGTTGCAGGAAGTTCTTTTTCATTCTCCGCCGAAGGCGAATCGGGTCCAGCGTCACGCTGGTTGGCGTCATAGCCGCTGCCTGCGGTGACGGCGATGACCTCCACATATTTCAGCTCGGCGGGGATAACAGTGGAACCCTGCTTTTTGTAGTCCGGGGCAATCACCGACACGATGTCGCCGCTTTCCAGCTTGCCGGAAAGACCGTCTGCAAAGCTCTTGATGGTGACCGACATGGCCTGCTTGGTGCCGTCCAGATTGTAAAGGTAGGTATTTTCCGCAGCCGGGGTATCGGACAGCTTGGTATTTAAGATATAGTCACCAACGGAAAGGTCGGCGGTGGCGTACTTGCCCACAACGGATTCGCTCTGGTGAAGAACATTTTCGGGCAGTCCGAAGCCGCCCACCTCCACGGTCTGCACCATCTCCTTGGTAATTTCCTCGCCTGCCTTGATTTCCTTCACGACGCGGACAATTTCGGTTTTCTGGCTGACGGATTTGTTGAACAGCGGTGTTACACCGAAGCAGATGAGCAAGGACAAAAGGATGCAGATCACGCCGACCACCGTGCGGTTTTTGAAAAGGCTCATAGATTTTTCCTCCTGATTGATTTCTTTGTGATTTTAGAAGCTGGAGCTGTATCTGCGGTGTTTCACCGCTTTCACGGCCTTGGGGATCAGGGCGGTGGCAGCCAGCGCAACGGTAGCGATCCCGGCAGCGACGAGGGCCTTTTTTCTGCTGATATGGATTTTTTTCATGAGATCATTCCTCCTAAAATTTTTGAAATGGTTACGGCAAAAAAGCCGAGGGACAAAAACGGCGCCATAGGCAGGGACGCCTGCGACGCTTTCTGCGGCTCCAGCTTGCAGAGCCTCTTGATTAGCTGGTTTGTGAGATAAAAAAAGAGGGACGCTGTCAGACCGAGCAGCAGCCCGACCGTGCATCCCCAAAATCCCAAAACAATCCCTGCGGCGGCAGTGAGCTTGATGTCCCCGCCGCCGATGCCCTCCGGCTTGCAGAGGGCGGCAATCAAAAGCGGCAGTGCCGCAAGGGCGCCCCAAAGCCTGACGGGGCTGAAATCCATCAGCCCCGTCAATGCGATCAGGAGGCAGATGCTGTCCGGGATAATCCGCTTGCGGAGATCCCACACAGAAGCCGCCAGCAGCAGACAGAAAAAAAGCACCGCCCCAGCGATGCTATCAGCCTGCATAATTGAACATTTCCTTAATGCGCTGCACAAGGGTGGGCAGCACGGTTTCTCCGAACAGGGCATACAGCCCCGCGAGGAGCAGAGCCCCCAAAACCACGGCAATCAGGATTTTGATCGCGGTGTCAATGTAGCCTTCCCCGCGGCTCCCGGAAAGGATGTGGCGGGCTCTGGCGGCAGTCATGACAGCCTTGCTTTTCAGCTTGCAAATGAGATGCTTCATGGATTCCCTCCTTATTCAAAATGGTAGGTCACTGAGTAGGTGATGTTGGATTTGTTGTACATGCAGTTGTGATTGGTGTAATAATAAAACTCCAGCTGCGTATACACGCCTGCGCCGAGAGTACGGGTGAAGGTGATGCCATTGGAGGTGGTGCCGTAGTCCAGCTGATCCCACTGTCCGGTCAGCTTGTTGTAGCCGCGCACCCTGCCGAAATCGGAGCCGCTGTGTCCGCTGACGGGAGGTACGGTAAAGGTATATTCGGTGATGGTGGCGCCTTCGATGCCGTTTTCCATGATGACGGAATCGGGACCGGTGAGGGTCATGCCACCGCCGCCGTTGGAATCCGCCACAAAGAAAACGATAGCGGCCCAGGGCGACTCGGCTCCTGTGGAATCCACCGCTTTGACACGGACTACGTTCTTTCCGCGAGGGTAGGTCTGGGTTTCGGCGTTTCTGCCCTCCCAAATCAGGGCGACGGGGTCGCCGTCCGGGTCGGAGCTGGCTGCCGTAATCGTAACCGGCGTTCCGGGTGCCACACTGTTGCCGTTTGGCGTTCGGGTAATGACTGGCGCTGTCGGGGCGGAGTTTGCGATGGCGAATGTTTTGGACACCCACTCCGAATACAGCCCGGTAGCATCCTTGGCACGGACTCGGACAGTGTGCGTGCCAACGGCATAGTAGCCATCTGCCGCCTTGTTGTCCCACTCCAGCGTGGTGGCGTCACCATCCGCATCAGCGGCTGTTGCGCTGATATTCACAAGGAATTTGCCATTATTCGCTGTGCGGGTGGGGGTGGCAGTCAAGGTGACCGTGGGCGCGGAGCTGGTGATGGTGAACGTCTTTTCCACCCAAGGAGAATACGCCCCGGCAATGTCTTTCGCACGGACTTTTACGGTATGGGTGCCTGGGGCATAGTAGCCGTCTGCCGCCTTGTTGTCCCACTCCAACGTGGTGGCATCGCCATCCGCATCGGTAGCTGTCGCACTGATGTTTACAAGGAATTTGTCGTCCTTGACGGTACGGGTCGGTTCGGCGGTCAGGGTCCCGGTGGGCGCGGCATTGGTCACGGTAAAGGTCTTTTCTGTCCATGGCGAATATGCTCCGGCGATATCCTTTGCCCGGACACGGATGGTGTGAGTACCCGGCGCATAATAGCTGTCGGCCGCAGTATCCGCATACTCCAAGGTCACCGCATCCCCATCGGGGTCTGTGGCACTGGCGGTGATGTTCACAAGAAACTTGCCGTCCTTGGCAGTACGGGTGGGAACGGCCTCTACCACAGGAGCATTCGGCGCGGTGTTGGTGACCGTGATGCGCTCCGAATAGGTGGTGACACGCCCTGCGCGGTCAGTTACGGAGGCGGTCAGAGTAAATGCCCCGGTGTCGCGGATAGCGATTTTCCCACCATCATTGCCCAGGCTTCCCTGATACGATGCGGCGTTTTTATCCTTTTCCAGCGTCCAAACCACGGCATAGCTGCCAAGATACTGAACATCCTTTGCGGCAACCTCAAATTCTGTGCCATAGTGAACAGTCTGCGGCATGGTGAATGCGTACTGCACCACAGGAAGGATGCGAATGCTCTCGCTGTGAGAATAGCTGCGTTTCAGGTAATCGGTCATAGTTGCGGTGAGGACATACTCGCCGTCATCCTTGAAGGTGATTTTGCCGCCCTGTGCGGTGAGTTCTCCGCTAAACGCCTCGGAGAGCGGAATGCTCTTGCCGTCTTTTGTCACGGACCACTCCACCGGCAGAACCTGATTGTTGCCGTGGGTTCTGAGGTCGATGGCAGTATCGGTATAGGCAAATTCGGGAAGCTCAAAGCCGAGGGTCAGCACAGGCAGAACCTCGCATTTGTCATGGCTTTCGTACAGAAACACCCGGCCGGTTTCATCGGTGACTCTGGCGGCCAGCTCATAGACACCGGCCCGTTTGAAGCGGATCGTGCCGCCGCCGTTCGTGAGCGTTCCGTCCACATAGGTCGGCCAGTCCTGAAATCCGTAGGTGTTGTCCACCAGCCATTCAACGGTGAGTCCGTCCAAATCAGCGGTTTCGGTCTTGACCGCAATATCCGTATCGGTGTGGACATACTCCGGCAGGCTGTAGCGGACGGCGGGCACAGGATACACCTTGAAACCCTGCTCGTAATGGTAGGTTCTGCTACCATCGTCGGTGAATTCCGCTTTCAGGACATAGCTGCCCTTGGTGCGGAACTTCAGCTCCCCACCGTTGTTGCCCAGCGTGCCTTCCACCGTATCGGTGAGGGATACTTCTTTTCCGTCACGGAGCAGCGTCCATTTTGCGGTATGGCTGCCGATTTCCCCGAACACTGCCTCCACCATCACGGTGCTGTCGGTGTGGAAGATTTCTGGCAGATAGAAGCCCGCAGAGCCTACCGGGTAAACGGTAATATTTACGGTATCGGCAAACACTCTGCCGGTATCATCGGTGACAGAGGCGGTCAGCGCATACACACCTTTTTCCTTGAATCGGATGCTACCGTCAGCAGGATTTCCTTCGATCCATGTGTCGGTTTCGGCAGGCTCGCCGTTCCGGGTCAGGGTGTAGGCCACTGTGAGGCCGTCCGTTTCTTTTGTTTCTGTCTTGAGCGCCACGGTTTTATCGGTATGGGAGACGGCTGGGAGTGTCAGCTTGACCTCCGCTACCGGGTAGACCGTGATGCTATCCTGTGCGGTGATAACCTTACCCAGCTCGTCTGTGATAGAGGCCGTCAGCGTATAGCTGCCCTTTTCCTTGAACAGCACCGTGCCGCCGGTGGAATCCAGCGTTCCGGCGAGAGCCGTTTCGACATCGACGGCGGAACCGTCCTTTTCCAGCGACCACACCACCGCATTGGAACCGAGGTTTTCGGTGGAAAGCTCCACCGCCACGGATTTGTCGGTGTGAGTGGTTTCAGGCAGTGTGAAAGCAGCTGTTACAACCGGATAGATGCTGATGGTCTGCTCATGGGTCACCGTGACACCCCGGCTGTTTTTTGCTGTGGCAATCAGGGTGATGCTGCCGGTCTGTGTGAATTTCACCTTGCCGCCGTTGTGGTCAAGGGTACCGTCTGTCAGCTCGGAAAGCCCCGTGGGCAGACCGTTTTTCAGGGCTGACCATGTTACGCTACTGACAGAATGGCTTTCCGGCTTGATCTCAATTTCATCGGCGGTATAGGCGGTTTTTGGCAAGGTAAAAGAAAACTGCGGGGCGGGAACATAGGAAGACCCGCCCCCACCGGAACCGCTGCCGCTGGAGCTGCCTCCGCCGGAATTCCCATCGGAGGGTTGATCCTCCGGCTTGGCAGGAACAGTCGGCTTGGGCGGTTCTTCCTTCTTGATCTGCTCCTTGGCTTTTTCCGTATCCACCAGCATTTCAAAGGCTTCGGCGCGGGTGGCCTTGCCGTCCGGCTTGACTGTGCCGTCCGGGTAGCCGTCTACAATTCCATATTCCTTGCCGGTGCAGATGCTGGATTTGTCCACCTCGGAAAGTGTGCCGTCGTCGGAAAATCCGGTGACGCAGGGGCAGGAGGCATCATGGTCACCCTTGCCGATGGCGCGCACCAGCATACGGATCATTTCCATACGGGTGATGGGCTGATCCGGTTGAAATTCTGTGCCGAAATCGTCCTTCTGGATGATTCCAGCGATGATGAGCGCCTCAATGTGCGGCTCAGACCAGTGACCGGCAATGTCGGTGAAGTGAATGGTGACCTCACTTTCCTCCGGCTCCGGCAGCTCCATGGTTCTGGCAACCAGAGCGGCAAATTCCCCTCTGGTAATGATTTCATCCGGGTGTGCCAGCCCGTCGGGATAGCCGCTGATGACGCCTTTTTCCGTCAGGATTTGAATGGCTTCCTCCGCCCAATGCCCCTTGGCGTCCTCAAAATACCGGTTTATCGCATAGGCGCTGCCTGCCAGCAGGGAAAGCACAAGGCAGACAGTGAGGGCGAGGCCCAGCGGCCGTTTCATTTTCTTGTTCATCGGCCTACCTCCTACATCCCACCCATGACGGGCTGGCCTTGCTCCTGCTGCTGGGTGGGGGATTCCTGTTTCTGTGCGGCGGTCTGCCCCTGGGTCAGCGCCTGCTGGTAAGCTCCGAGGACCGTCTTGTCAAACTCCGCCTTGGCCTCCTTGGTGCAGGGAAAGCAGATATCCTTGTATTCACCGTTTCCGGCTTTATAGCTGGGCATGGAGATAAACAGCCCCTTGGAGCCCTCCATGATTTTGATGCCCCGCACGGCAAAATCGCCGTAGACATTGACCGAGGCGGTGGCCCTGCAGCTTCCCTCCGGGCGGATGGAATGGATTTTCACATCGTACTTGGGGACAGCCGGTGTCATATTATTAGGCATGATTTTTCCTCCTTCTCAAAATGTCCGGCACTGTTAACCGGCGTAGTTGAACATCTCCTTGATGCGCTGTACCAGGGTGGGCAGCACCGTTTCCCCGAACAGGGCGTACAGCCCCGCAAGGAGCAGCGCGCCCAAAACCACGGCAATCAGGATCTTGATTGCGGTGTCAATGTAGCCTTCCCCGGCATTCTCCGTGAGGATGGAGCGGCTTTTGACAGCAGCCGCGCCGAGCTTGTTCTTCAGCTTGCAAAATAGATTTTTCATTTTGGCCTCCTTCATAAAGTGAGGGCATGAGAAAAGACAGCCGACGGCTGCCTACATACGCATGCCCATGGTTTGGGTTTGCTCCGGTTCACCGAAGCTGATTTTCTGGAATCCAAAGCGGTCGCAGTAGTGGAACTCGCTGCCGCCTTCATCATACAGTTCCACCACATCGGACATGGACAGGGAGTGTCCGCCATAGCCGGGCGGGTGATTCACATTGCACCTTGTGTAGATAGCTTCGAGGTCGTTTGTATCCAGCTGCCCGTCATAGGCGACATGGTAATACTCCGGGGACGGCTCTCCGAACTGCCGCACCGTTTCCTCATAGGAGATAAACTTCATATACACGTCCGTCTCCGGCTTCAGCTGCCAGATGCGCACATTTTTCAGCGGTGCGGCGGACTCGTCCATGCCGCCCATCCGTTCCCCAGCGGCAAGGCGCTCCATCACGCCGTCCGTCCACTGCGGGGTCAAGCTGCGGCTTTTCAGCCATGCGGTCAGCTCGTCATTTTGGAAGATGCTGTCCACCACCGCCTTTTCTTTTTCTGTATATCCGGCCGGGTTTCCATAGTAGGAAATGAGGCCGTTTTTCAGGGTGATTCCCGGCATGGTACCGCCTCCTTACTGCATTGTCATCCCTCCCATAGCGGAGGATGCCTGCTTCTGCTCCTGTATTTCCGAGAGCTTTTCCTTTGCCCAATCGGGAAGATGGCTTTCGGAAAGAACTCCGGTAAAATCCGTTCTGTTCCAGCGGGTTTCCTCGCCGTCCGCAAGGTTTACGGCAAAGACAGCACGGCCGTTGGCTCCGGCATGAGCGCCGAAGCCCCCGGTACACAGCCAGAGCTGATCCTGTACAGTCAGGCAGCTTTCTTTCAGCGTTTTGGGTGAAAGTACAATCACCCTTCCCTCAAAATCCTGCTTTTCCGTGTCAGTCAGGCAGTGCGTATGGTCAAACAGCCCAAGCGCCTGATATGCTCTGCGGTACTGGTTGACAAAGCCGTCCAGCACGGCCGGGTGGCTGTCCACGGCAAACTCCAGATTGCGGTTACTGTACGAATCCTTGTCGACTGGGATATAAGTCTGCTTTGCCCAATCGTGGTTACCGCGGGAAAAGCGCCCGTCATAATCCTTGCACTGCAAGCTGTTTGCCAGAACATAAGACACCCGGTGGTAGCCGAACTGGTTAATGACACTTTGGGCGCAGTCACTGTTCAGATGCATTCCGTCAAAATCCCGGCGAATCGCTTCTTCGATGGCATTCTTGCAGGAGATATTTTCCCTGTGGCTTGCCCTCCAGTCATTTAACTCGCCAAGCTGTTTGGCTTCTGCAAATGAGTATGGATAGACAGCCGAGAACTTTTTATCTGCCATAGATGATTTCCTCCTGCATAATCAGCTCATCCAGCTCCGCAAGGCACACGCCGCTTTGGGCCAGCACGGCGAGAATACCGGGCGGCACATCGGTAATATCCTGCTGGATGTCCGACTCTGTCACCGTGATTTCGCCGCTGTCCTCATCCGTATAGGCTTCCAGCCTGGCATCTGTGGGGATACCCGCTTCCTCCAGCAGATAGCCGGGGATGTGGACAGTCTGGCTGTCATCCAGCAGATCACGGCAGAGAGAACACCCGGCAACCCATCCGGCGGGGCAGCCATCCTCACAGCCCTCGTCGCAGTTGTTGCACAATCCGCAGGCGGAGGCGAGGACGACAGTCAGCTCGGCGGCAAGGGCACTGAGGCTCTGGATGGCGTTCGCCACCTCCAGCGCCGTCATTTTGTCCTTCATAAAGACAAGGGCGCTCGGTTCGGCATGAAGCTCCAGTGTATCCTTGTCGTTGAAGCCGGACCGTTCGCAGGCGTCGGCCGGGAGTCCGATTTGGGGCATTTGATTTTTTTTCATGAATGAGTTCCTCCTATCAAATATTGATTTTTCTATTTACGCAATGCTGTGACAACAGGCGTTTTTGGCTATTCCATGAAGCCCCCTTCCCCGAACAGATTCAGCTGTGACGGGGCATTCTTCTCACGCTCATGCAGATCGTAATTGGCAATGAGGATTTCAGGAAACTGCGCCCCGTTGTCGTACCGCTGCTTGATGTTGTTGATGCGGGTAAAGGCTTCCGTCTGGATGCCTGGCGCGTCATAGAGGCTGCGGATAAATTCACAGTCGTTGTAGGACAGCAGAAATTTACCGTCGATCCGTAGCAGCGCATCCCGCAGACGGATATGGTCCTTTTCGGTGAAGCCATCCTCGCCCACGTTTTTGTAGTAGCTTTCGGTTTCAAAATACGGCGGGTCGCAGTAGAAAAAGCTGACAGGGCGGTCATACTGCCCGATGAGCTTCTCAAAGTCCTTGTTTTCCACGACCACCTTGGCAAGCCGCCGGTGGGCCTGCTCTATGAGAGGGAAGTTACTGCGGATATCGTGGGGCTGGCTGCCGTAGCTGGTAAGCCCCGACGCATAGCTGTAGCGGATGAGCTGGTAAAACCACGCCGCCCTTTGCACGTCCGATGCGGGGCTGTCACGGGCAAGGGCGTTTTTGATAAGCTCAAAATCCGCGCGGGAATTAAGGCAGTAGGCAAGTGCCGCCATCAGCTCCTGCGGCTTCTCCCGCACACAGCGGTAGAGGTTCACCAGCAGACCGTTGAAGTCGTTGTAGACCTCAAAATCGTTGCCGGGCAGCTTGTGAAACAGTACCCAGCCGCCTCCGCCGAACACCTCAATGTACCGCTCATAATAGAGGGGAAACAGGGTGACGATCAGCTCCCGCAAGGATTTCTTGCCGCCGATCCAGGACATGAAGCTGTTCAGGAGTCATCACCTCCTTCCAACGGCAGACGTATCTGCGTATTGTCAAAGGCCGCAAGGGAGTGCCGGAGGCCGGTGATGGCGGCGCTGATCCCGCTGATGCGGTTTCTCATATGCTGGATGGTCAGACGCACCTCCGCTTCGGTTTTCGCATAAAAGTACCCGTTCTGGTCGCTGGCAATGGGAACACCCGCCCGGCGCAGGGCGTTGACCTGATCCCGTAGCTCCTTGCCTGAAACGCGGAAGGTGTGTTCCAGCTCCCGGCTGATGACGGCGTTTTCCGCACCGTGGTGATACCGGCGCAGATGCTTTGCAAGCAGTTCTTTCTGCATGGGTTCTCCTTTCCGGCCGTTTCCCCGGAAAGGCAAAAAAGGGCGCAAAAAAACAGGGCCGCCTCCTGTATGGGGAAACGGCCCTGTTTTGATATGGAGTCTAAAAAAGCGCAGGCATCTCTGCCTGCGCTACTTGATTACGCCAAGCTCTCTTAACACTGCCACGCAGTCCTTGGCGCCCTGAATGTATAGGTGCTTTTGAAATTTTACCTCCATATCTGAGTTTTCGGTCAGGTAATTATCGATCCTGTCCTTTGTGTGCTGTGTAATTTCAGCGCTGTTCTGAATGCTTGCGCTGAGTTCGAGCAGTTCCTGTGCCAGTTCTTCCGACCGGGGGTCTGATTCCCGCATGGCGGAATATGCAAGCTGAAACCGCTCCGCCAGAGCCATATCCAGTAAATCCAAGAGCTTCTCATCCATCTTCTTCGCCTCCCTTCAGCACAACACAATGCCACAGCTTCATGGGAATAGCTATACCAAAACCCAACAAAGATTTGCTATTTCATTTCCATGCCAAGGCTTTGGCTGGGCTGGTCGAGATATTGCTCCACAGTTCGCCCGGTAAGCGACCATAAAACACCGTATTCCGTGAGGGAAATCCCTTTTCCCTGAATCAATTTGCTGCCATATCCGTCAAGGTCTGCACTGGCAAACAGCTCGCTTTCCTGCTCAATGCAGTATTTGGAAAGCACAAAGCGTGCGTAGTCCGCAGGGTTAGCAGCCTCCCGGATAACAGAGAAGTCCTCTGACACAAGGGAAAGGTCGAGGGCTTCTTCCAAAGAAATATCACCGGGAGCTTCTCCCAGCATTGCCTTGTAGGATAAGATGTTGTGCTTATCATGGATGCGCCGTAGCTGTTCTGCCAGCTCATTGACCAGCCCATAGCAGTCACCCTCTGACGCATACAAAGCGTCGCTGATTTTTTCAGTTAAAATGGGCGCCATGCAGTCCTCCGACGAGAATGCACATTCCTCCGGGGAAGCCGCTCCAACAGCATCGACCGCTTGAAGGAGCGCCGCATCCCCGGCGGGGAGCTTGAGGAAAACAGCCGTTTCATTGTCATAGGCGGGATCGTTAAAATGCCCCTTGGTGATGCGGAGAAGCACAGCGTAATCCGGTTTTTCAAGAGGAAGGGCATCGCCGCTGTGGTATTCGGCGGCAATCTCGCCGTTCTGTACCACATAGCCATGGGGCGTGAACACGCCGCCCTCGCCCTCGCGCATCTCCCTGCCGATTTTACCGAAGTCCAGATATTCGTAGACTTCATCCGATACCTTTTCTAGTGCCGGTACAAAATCATTATCCGCATAAAATTTGCCGAGAGACGGATCGTCATGGGCTTCATAGGCAATCTGGCAGTGCTCCGTGCTGTGGGTCATATTGATGAGCCGCTCCACCGGAATGGGAGCGTATTGAGTCTGGACGGCATCCATCATCACCATGCCCTCGAAGCAGTCTAATTCCCATGCACTTAGGGAAGACAGCCGCTGCGCGAGATGATTCAGCTCATGAAGATTGGCATCGGGGGCGATAAACTGCGGCAGATAGTCCAGCTTGCAGCTTAAAACCTCCGCAGAATAAACGGTGTCCCCGTTAATTTTTGCTCTTTCCAACGCATCCGCCAGCTCATAGGGTGTGGCGGGGAGTGTGATTTCCGCCGAGGGGTTTGTACCCGAAGGATTCCATCGGCTGAGTTCTACTTCAAAGATTCTTTCTTTTCTGGCGTTAACGCTCATCTTGATACCTCCGTTTGATTGATCACTGCAATGCACATCAGACAGTTACACAAAAACCGCCCCGTCGCACCACTTTTTCATGGCGTTGTACAGCAGCAGTACCTTGGTTTGATCCGATACCTCCTGCCATGTGGCCGGTTTGAACTGCCGGAGCCCGTATTGGCGTTCTCCCTCAAAATATGCAAGGATGCCGATGTGGTCGGGGATATCCCCGGCGATTCTGGCGGCAAGGGCTGTCGGCACGCAGTAGTAATTTTCGTTTCCATGAAAGTTATGGCCGTTCCCGCTTTTGAAATCCTGATAGGTAATTTTGACCTCGAAACAGGTGACCATCATGCCGATATGCCAGTTGTGGCACCGCAGGACGCAGCCGTGGCATTTCTTTGCATTCTTATCTGTACTGCCGTCCCGAAAGCATCTGCCAGGTTCGTGCCGATGCGCTGTCAGGCACGGTTCCTTTTCGGAAAAACGCTCCGCATCCAGAAGCCTGCAGAGATATTCCTCATTCTCGTAATAGTCCTCAAACCGGATGCTGTCTACAATCCCTGACGATGTCCATACCTCATCCGCCCACCGGATGGTGCGCTTTTCGGTATGCAGCCTTGGGCGGTAGTGGTGGGTAAGCGCCTTAATGCGTTTTGTTAATTCGGTTTCCATTGCTCACCTCACTTCCTGCATCATCCTTTCTGCGTTTCGCAATTTTTTGCATATCGGTTTTGAGGCAATCTCCCTCAGAGCTATAGCAAGTGAAGCCGTGGGACGGGTAAGGGCAGTTGCCGCAGCTGGGGAAGGGACCGCAAGGACGTTCGTCCGGTGATGTCCTGCCGAGAGTAGCGAGATGGTCCGAGTCGTAACAGGCAGTTTGTTTATTTCTCTTATAGCGTACCAACATGGTTATTCCTTTCCAGAAAACAAAAAGGCCGGAGAATAGAGTACATTCCTGCACTCCGATTCTCCGGCTTTCTGATGCTTTCAATTTTAATGTGATTTTGGTGTATATTAAAAAAGGGCGCTAACCGTATCGGCTTTCATTCAGCCTTAAAAATCAGCGCCCGTTTTATTTTGAGCTTGTTTCTTTGATTGCATTTCGAGTGGCGCCCTTTTTCATTTCACTCTGTTCTGAAAAGGGCGCCATTCTTATTCGTTTTTACTTGTAGGTTTGAATCCTGCCTGAGTGAAGCTTTTACCACAATAAATCTACGAAAAAAGAGCTTCCACTTTTCATCGTGGAAGCTCTCGAAAGGCTTGGATTTACTGGCTTTGTAAGCAATAAATCTATATTACCTTTTGTTTTTGGTGCACCTGGAGGGAATCGAACCCCCAATGCCCGGTTCGTAGCCGAGTGTTATATCCGTTTAACTACAAGTGCCTATGCTATTCAACTCAATAATAGTAACACAGCATACCAACAAATTCAATGGCTTCGGATTTAGTTGAAGCGCCTTGTGATAGAATCCTCAGGGAGACAGATCAGTGCTTCTTTCATTGATTGCCCTTATGAAGAGATTACCTACAACAAGCTTTGGATTGGACAGTGAGAGCATCAGGATCTGTCTGTCATTTAGTTCACTTAAGAGTATGCGTTTTTTCCAATGTTCTTTTCTGATGTCTGCAGCAATTTCGTTGACCTTATCCATGACAATTTGTAAAAGCTCAAAAGGCTCTTCGAAAATATCCAGGTTGCTGATTTCGAGTATCTCTGATACGACCTCCAATGATGATAGAGTAATTGAATATCTGTGGCTGAGGCTTTCCATGTATGGTTCAAATACCCTTTCGGATAGCAATGGTGCGGATAGATTTTCAAACCTGCGGATCTCTGTGGCTGATGGTGGTGATAGTAACCCTGAAACATTAGTGTTCCTGAAGTAGTACCTGTGTCCGAATACCTTGCCAAATGCCTTGAGAGTATCAAGATAACCAAGCCTCATGTTTTTCTCGATATGTGCTGGGTCTGGTACCAGGATAGGGCCGAGTTCCTCGTTTGGTGTAATGTCCACTATAGTAGAAGTGCTGATTGGGTTTCGTATTTTTTTCTTTGCGAACAAATCAACAACGATGATATCCCGGTAACCTTTTCTGATAAGCGGATCTATGGGGAGATTGTCGTATAGACCCCCATCCATGTATTTGTCACCGTCTATCTCAAACCTCTTCAGGACAGGATGGCTGGCGCTGGCAAGTACATAGTCAATGATCTTTCCATTAGGAATGTCTTCCTTGAATAATACGACCGGATCACGTTCTGTCAGATTGACTGTTACGATTCCGAAATCAATTGGATTTTTTCTGATTTTCTCCTCATCAAGATAGCTTCTAATAAGGGAGAATGGCTTTTCATAATCGAATCCTCCATTCTTGAGTGATTCAATAAGGCTTTCGGAATTCAAGTCGACTATGGAATTTCTGTCCATTAGTCTCCAAACCTCTTCCACAGTGCTTAATCCGGCTGAAAGATATCCAGCAGCATTTATTGCGCCAATTGAGGTGCCTGTAATCGCACCAACTTCAATATCAAGTTCTTCAAGTGCTTTCAGGACTCCGGCTTCGTATGCGCCGCGAGCTCCTCCTCCGCCAAGTGCGAGTCCGTACATGGTAAAATCCCTCCCATGCAAAATAGTGTTCATAAAGTGTCTTTCCATATTCAATTATAATATAATTGTGGGTGAAGTGGAAATCTTAGGGCTTCGCTTCGGAATGTATCCAGAATATGAGTCAAGGGAGTAGTGACATGACAGAGTTATTCAAGAAGCTTAGGCTTACCACACAAACTGAACTGCTGATCGTAAATCCTCCTGATTTCTTTAAAACAGAGGTTGATACTGTTTCATCTGAATCTGGATTATCCATAGATTACGAAAAGCGGAATGATAAGTATCCATTCATAATGCTGTTTGTCCTTAGTCTTAACGATGTGATTCAAAAGGCAGAGGAGATTTCAGGGACAATAGAGGATGATGGGGTACTTTGGATCTGTTATCCAAAGAAATCATCAAGGAAATACAAGACCGAGCTCTCAAGGGACAATGTACTTCAGCCATTCGGTGCTTACGGATTCGAAGGTGTAACTCAGGTATCCATAGATGAGGATTGGTCTGCGCTGAGGATCAGACAGGCTGATAAGATAAAGACCATGACAAGATCATGGGCTTTAAGTGAAAAGGGCAAAGAAAGGATTGGTAAGAAATAATGTACTCATTGGATCATATGGTTGCTGAGGATGGAAAGAAGGTCTATGTCCACAAGTGGATTCCTGATAAGAAGAAAAGAGGTATAGTACTGATAAGCCATGGAATTTCAGAGCATGGCGGGAGATATGGTCATTTTGCCGATTTCCTGAATACGAAGGGTTATGTGGTATACTCCCAGGACCACAGGGCGCATGGTCTTACTGCGGGTAATCGACTTGGTACGGATGATACACAGGATACCTTCGTGGAAATAGTAAAGGATATGAGATTGCTTAACCAAAAGGCCAGAAATGAACACGAAGGGTTGAAGGTTGTTCAGCTCGGGCACTCCATGGGCTCTTTCCTGTCACTAAGATATGCGGAGGCTTTTCCTGATTCCATAGATGCGCTTGTTCTCTCAGGAAATAACGGACCTGGGGACAAGGGAAGCATTATGGCAGGTGCGGCAATATCAAGGGCTCTGATTTCTGCAAGGGGCAGACATTCCAGAGGAGATATCATAAACAATATGATGTTTGGAAAGTTCGGTAGTAAGATAAAGGATAAAAGGACGGAATTTGACTGGATATCAAGGGATGCGGAGCAGGTTGACAAGTATGTGGAGGATCCTTTCTGTGGTATCGTCATGTCCAACGGATTCTACGGATCCATGCTTTCAAACCTGCTAAAGGTTTATGATAAGGAGGAGCTGTCAAGGATACGCAAAGACCTGCCCGTACTGATAGCAAGCGGGACGGATGATCCGGTAGGCAATATGGGAAACGGACCTATTGCCCTTGCGAGGCTTCTTGACAAGACGAATGGAAACAAGAATCTCTTTGTAAGGCTATACAAGGGAGCAAGGCATGAGATACTCAATGAAACCAACAGGGAAGAAGTCTATGGAGATATACTTAAGTTTGCTGATATGCATATTTGAGCCTTATTGGAAGAGCCAGGCAGATTCACTGCCTGGCTCTTCTTCCTATTGGCTCTCCCATAAGGACTTTTGATTCGATTCCTTTTGAAGTCTCATCCAGGATATCCTGGTCAATTTTTACAGCACCTTCTTTGAAGAAGAGCAGCACTGTTGATCCACCGAATTTGAAGAATCCCTTTTCGGTACCGCGAAGGAATCGATTGGATGGGGCATAGGTTTGTACTATGGAACCTACATTAGTAGCTCCCACTTCAATTATCAGGATATCTGAGAAGTTATCGCTTCTCATAAGAGAGTACATCCTCTTGTTTTCCACGTATACATTGGGCACTTTCGCTAATGATACGGGATTTACTGAATAATACCCACCTTTAATAAGTCTTGATTTGGAGCATATTCCAGAATCCACGAAGTGGAACCTGTGATAGTCAAGTGGACAGAGTCTGAATACCAGCATGGTTCCGTGTGCATACCTGTTCTTCAAATTTCCGTTGCCGATAAGTCCGCCAAGAGTGTATGTGATGCCTTTCACCTGAACTAGCCGGTCTATATCGATATCCTCATAGGCTAAAAGTCTTCCGTCAACAGGACTCATAAGGATTGAAGGATCAGAGGGTATCGGGCGGCTTTCAGTTTTTAGGCTTCTTGTGAAAAAATCGTTGAAGGATTCAAAGTTGTTCAGATTTTTTACTGATTCATCCATGTCCAGATTATTGTCTTTGATGAAGGGCGAAATCAATTTCTTTGATGCTGGCAGGTCCATGAGTCTGCCATAAAATGCAGAAAACACCTTGCGCTTGACCAGAGCTTCCAAAACCCATCTGCCGGACATGGTTCCGTAAAGCCATTCAATGTATTTGCCCCCTACTACCACCTCTGAATCATATTCGCCTTTCTTTCTGTCAAATATCCTAATCATCGCCTGCTCCTTAGCTTCTTGAAATAGGAAGTCATGAGGTCGCCTGAAAACTCATCCTTAAGCCAGACGACTTCAATTTGTCTGCCTCTTGGAGGCAGAAGGCTGATGCTTGCTACGCTTCCAAATGCCCCTTCTTCCGGCTCTATGGCTCCGATGACTACCTTTCCGATTCGTGATTTCTTTATTAGGCTTGCACACATGAGACAAGGTTCAAGGGTGACATAAAGGGTAGCTCCTGTAAGCCTCCATGTTCCTAGTGCTTTTGCAGCTTCCCTGATTGCTATGACTTCTGCATGTGCTGAAGGGTCTGCCGCTGTTTCTGTCATGTTGTGGCCTCTTCCTATGATTTCGCCATCCTTCACCACGACACATCCAACAGGAACCTCATCCTTGGAAAGGGCCAGAAGAGCTTCTCTTCTGGCCTCCATATAATAATTGTCGTAAAGGACCTCTTCCATCTTTCCTCCTATCGGAAAACCATGCTAACTCGATCAGGTGAATATCCTGACTTTCTTTATCCTGTTCTTGTCGACTTCCTCAACTATGAAACGTATGCCTTCTGATTCGATTACCTGTCCATTTTCAGGGAATGTTCCGAGGACCCCGATCAGATAACCTCCGACTGAGTCAAATTCCTCAGATTCGATGTTTGTGCCGATTTCTTCATTCAGCTCATCGAGACGGAATGACCCTGTCACAATATACTCATCCTCTTTGATAACCTCAATGTCCGCTGTTTCCTCATCGTCATATTCATCGCCGATCTCTCCTACAATTTCCTCAAGCAGGTCCTCTATTGTAGCAATGCCGACAGTTCCACCGTACTCATCAAGAACTATTGCCATATGGGTGCGTTCCTTCTTCAGCTCCTTGAACAGGTCGATAATCTTCTTGAATTCGTAGGTGAAGTATACATCCCTTACGATATTTTCAAGGTTGAATTCTGCTTTTTCTTCATCGCTCAGAAAGATAAGGTCCTTGACATTAAGAACACCTATGATGTCGTCTATGTCTTCCTTATAAACCGGTAACCTTGAAAACTGCTCACTCAGGATGACTTCAACAACCTCCTGATAGGAACTCCTGGCATCAAGAGCCACAATATCAATCCTCTGCACCATAACATCCTTGACCTGGAGGTCACCGAACTCAAATACGTTAAAGAGCATCTCCTTTTCTCCAACCTCCAGCACCCCTTCCTCGCTTCCGACATCAACAAGGGTCTTCAGGTCCTCTTCGGTGATTGCAGGTCCTCTTTTCTTGGGATTTCCTCCAAGTAATAGGATAAGGAGTGAAGATGCCTTCTGAAACAGGAATACTACAGGGGTGAGAAGAACTTTTATGGCGTTTATCGGGCGCGCCACAAAAAGTGACACAGGCTCAGAATGCTGAGATGCCAATGTCTTTGGTATCATTTCACCGAATATTATTATGATTATTGCCATGATGGCTATTGAAACAGGCAGTGCACCATAGCCATATCGTTCAATGGCAAGTTTGGCACCCAGTGCCGTTGCCGCCACATTTGATATGTTGTCTCCGATAAGGATGGTTATTACGACCTTCGATGTATCATCAAGAAGGCCTTGAACCAGATATGCACCTTTTACTTCTTCCTCCACCATATGTCTCAGTCTGATCTTGCTGAGAGATAAAAGGGCAGTCTCTGAAGCTGAAAGGAATGCTGAAATCAATATCAGAAAGATTATGAGGATCAGTTGCCACGTGCCAGGTTCCAAGGAAAATCAACTCCTAACTATTAACTATGCAATAATTATATCAAATTACCAAGGTAAGCGGGGATATATCGCTTGCGATGTTACATTTTTTGGTAAAATCTGATAAATTAATCTATAGTGGCAGCTTTTTTGCACAATATATGAGAAAGGCTGTGGATAGAAATCATAGTTCTGTGCACAGAAATCAAAGGGAGGAATTTGAAGTGGAGAGGTCAGAAGCATTTGAGCTTTTAGGGAAATATGTTGAAGGAGATGTGGTGCTTAAGCACTCACTCTCAGTTGAGTCATCCATGAGGCAGATGGCAAGGTTCTATGGAGAGGATATTGAGAAGTTCGGACTGGCGGGACTTCTCCATGACATTGACTATGAGAAGTTTCCAGAGACCCATCCGCATTCGGGGACTCCAATACTGAGGGAAGCTGGTGTTCCTGAAGATATTGTATCAGCGATACTCGGACATGCTACTGAAAGTCCCAGGGACACACTTATGGCAAAGGCCCTTTTTGCAGTTGATGAGCTTTCGAGCTTTGTTACTGCGTGTGCTCTGATGAGACCATCAAGGAGCTATGATGACCTCGAGGTTTCTTCTGTAAACAAGAAGCTTAAATCAAAGGGATTCGCAAGAGGTGTGGACAGGGAGCTCATTGACATTGGAGCATCCGAACTGGGGCTGGATAAAGATTTACTCATAATGGAAGTAATAAAAGGACTCAGGACAAGAGAGAAGGAGCTTACTCTTCTTGGCTATTCAACCCTATGATCTATGTGATCATCGGTCCTTCTGGGTCAGGGAAAACCACGCTGGGAGATTATTTCAGGTCACTAGGACTGAAGGAGCTTGTGTCCCATACTACAAGGGGAATGAGGCCCGGAGAGTCAGATGGGATCTCGTATCATTTTGTTACTGA
Organism: Youngiibacter fragilis 232.1; assembly: GCF_000495435.3. Taxonomy (GTDB): domain Bacteria; phylum Bacillota; class Clostridia; order Clostridiales; family Clostridiaceae; genus Youngiibacter; species Youngiibacter fragilis. The sequence continues at coordinate 67,245 of NZ_AXUN02000068.1, forward strand.
TGAAGAGTTCGACCTTACCGATAAAATCGAGGAGTCCGTATACTCTGGAAACAGATATGGGGTCTCGAAGAGAGAGGTGGAGGAGAAGCTTGAATGCGGGGATATATTCGCTGTAACTGACATAAACGGTGCCAGAGCGTTCAGAAGTCTTTATGGAGGAATTGTCTCAGTAATCTATATATGCAGCAGCGCCAGAAGGCTGCGTGAAAGGATGCGGGAAAGGGGCGACTCTAAAGAAAGCATTAGAGCCCGAATACGGTTGCTGAAAGACAAGCATGAATATAGGAACAGGTTTTTTGCAGACCATGTGATTGAAAACAATGGTTCAGTCAGGACTTTCCTGAAGCAGGGCAGAAAGATTGTCGGCAAATAGTGATATTAAATGCTGATAATCGCTATTTTGTGACTAAATTCTTGAAATATTGGCAATAACTTCAAAATTAGTTTACAGACTTCATTTTATCACGACGTATAATGGTTTTAGTGATGAAAAGAGGGAAATGAAATGCGGAAGTTAGCTGCTTTGTTTATCGTTGTTTCTTCAATATTATATCCGAATGTGCTGGTATACGGACAGGAGTCTTTCAAGGCAACTATAGTTCCTGTAGGAAATGCTGATATCCAGGCACTGTTATCTGCTATCCTTATTCTGCTGATACTGGCCTTAGCGGCAGCTCTAATATTCAGAAGAGATTCCCGCAGGGATGCAGCAGACACTGATAAATAGGACTTTTTGGGCTCCCGGAATATATTCCGGGAGTTTTAGCATTTCTTAAGGCAAAGTTCAATTATATTTGAGATAATGTTAGTTGGAATAATAACAAGCCCATTGGCGAACAAGGTGAAAAATGGAAGACAGGCTAAAATTTCATGATAACAACAGGGTGAAGCGGGCACGCGAGATAAGAAAAAGGAACAAGAGGAAAAGAAGGCTCTGGATGGGCTTTTTTGTGATGCTGATAATAATCTTCGGAATTTACCAGATGGACAGGCGAGGCTATTTTGAGGTAATATTCGAAAAGAGCGTTACCTATGAAGGGACAAATACATATTTCGAACCTGAGACTTCTGCGGTAAAGAGGGATGATATTGCAAAAATGGCTCAGCTCCTTATCAACCATCCGTATAAGTTCGGCTCATCGGAGGTCGTGAAAGGGATACCCGCGAATCCGCTCGATGCTGCAGGATTCGTTGATTGGGTATATTTTAATCTGAGCGGCAAGATCCTCTCTGCTCAGACGACATCCTCAGGACCGGCAACCACAAGGATTTGGGATGCATCAACCCCGGTCATGGAGTCAGAGCTTAAGGTTGGAGACATCGGATTCTATGAGGTTCCTGAAAATAGCAGGATCAACCATATAGGTATATATATCGGTGAGATAAATGGCAGCAAGGTCTTCATACATGCGGGTGGAATAAACTATAAGGCTGAAGGGTTGGATGAGGGAAGGATCGTCATATCCTATAACAACTCGGTTAAGAAGAACAATAAGGATACCTACGGAAACAAATTCACTCCTGCAGCAGAATCCACCCAGTTTCTTTACTATCGAAGACCGAAGCTTGATATTGTCGATTAGTTCAAGGAGGAACATATGAAAAATAGAAATAAGATTATCAGGTACATTACTATAGTGATTGCAATTGCCATGGTGGCATCTGTTGTTGCATCACTTGTCTATTGATATGAGAAAACGGCTGGACCTTAGAGGTTCAGCCGTTTTTGCGTAATTCACCTGTCTGCGGGATAGACAAGGCCAATCTGCCTTCTAGCTTCATCCAGAATCTTGTGAACATCAAGTGCCAGAGAATAGGAGTTAATTAGTGATTCCTTCGATCCTATTTCGATAAGGGAGATGAACTCCTGAGCTTCATACATCATGTTGAAGCTCTCCTGGTTAAGTACGTGCTCTTCAACCGTACCATCCCTGAGTATCAACGTAATCCTTTCCGGACTTCCTATCCTGTCTATCAGTATGTTACCAAGCTCACCCTGAATTTCAGAAGGCATCTTTGAGTTGCTGACCTTGGAGTGAGTAATCACAGCATCCATCTCCGCGTATTTCAAAAGGAGCGATCCGGTGCCGTCGACTCCTCCGTCTTCAAGTATTACGCCATTTGCTGATATGCCAAGGGGCTTGCCGAACAGGTGGACAGCAGGATACAGGCAATAGATCCCGATATCCAGTAGTGATCCGTTCGAGAACTCATTCCTGAAGGTGTTCACATATTCACCGTTCTTATGCCTGTCATATCTTGAAGAATACTGGCAATAGTTGCCGATGTATTTCCTTACCTTTCCAATCCTTGGCAATAGCTCCTGAAGCTTCAGGTATGCAGGCATCGTCAATGATTTCATTGCTTCCATATATAAAAGATTTTTTGACCTTGCAAGGTTTAAGACCTCTTCGAGCTCTCTTGAATTCGACACTGCAGGTTTTTCGCATAGCACATGCTTTCCTTTCGAAAGCATCAGCATTGACTGTGGAGCATGAAGCGAGTTAGGGCTAGCTATGTACACAGCATCAATTTCAGGTGAGGAGGCGAATTCTTCAAGGTCATCGAAGTAGTGAAGGTCATCACTGAATTTGCTGCCAAACAACTTTGACTTTTCTATGTCCCTTGAGTATATGGCGTTTAACTTGAACCCTTTGACCTTCTGGGCTCCTGATATGAAGTGTTCAGTTATCGTGCTGGTACCGATAATTCCGAATCTTACCATGCTTACCTCCTGTCTTTGTTTATAGTTCAATTATAGCAGTTAGTATGGAAATGGGTTTCCAAATTGCGGTAACTATAGCTTGCCAGAAAGACGCTCAATCAATCTGACTAGTGAATCCTTGAAGCTTTCATCATCTGAGAGAGTCCGTTTTGGGATCTTCGTATAGATCTTCTTGTCCCTTCTCATCTTTCTGCTGACATGACGCTTATCGAGGAGATTATCTATATTCCGCTCATCCATGACTAGACCATTCTGGTTAATGCAGTTTGCCCCTCTAGTCATTGCCATTGCAGCAAGTCCATAATCCTGGGTTACCAGGATATCTCCCTTTCTTACCATGTTGGCAATCGCAAGATCAGCAGAATCGCTTGAGATGTCAACTGTCACTATCTGGGCGTAGTCATCCGCTATTTCATGGGCATAGTTCTTTACGATTACTGCTCCGATACCATACTTCTTCGCAATTTCGACCGAAAGCTTGGCTACAGGGCATCCATCAGCATCTATATATATTTTCAATACTAATCCTCCATCGGCAATTTGTGCGCCTTATAAAGTAAAGTCTATATAATCTAAAATGTAAAAACAAGTGATGATGTTCATATAAAATATGTAATCAAATCGAAATTTGTCATCAATATTTAATTTGATTATAGTTGGAGTCTTCATTGAGTATAAAATGAGATGAATATAGATAAACTGAGTATTAAGTTAAAGTATTTGGTTAATTGATAAAGTAA
>NZ_AXUN02000067.1 GCF_000495435.3 Youngiibacter fragilis 232.1
GATACCTTCCCAAATGTAGCTACATCCCATGTTTGCTCGATCCCAAACCGGACAACTCCAATTATGAGCATGCTTGCGATATTTGCAAACATAAGCTTAATACCTACACTTATGTTAATAATTGATTCAGAAATAGTAAGGTAAAATGTATTTATTTTTCTAAACACTATGTCTTTACATGAAAAAGTAGCGAAAAGTAAAGACATAAACTTACCAACTAAATCAGCAATTATCATAAGCTTGAAATCTCTAACCCCAACTAGCAAAAAAGTTACAATTAAGATAATATAGACAATCCTATCCAACATAGTTAGTCTTGCAAATTCTTTTATTCTATTTGTTGCTTGTAAGATATAAAAAAACATTAATCTAGTATTAACTAAAATCATTGCTATAGCAACCATCTGTAGGATAAATCCACGGTTAAAATCCCGAACAAAAATAAAGGACCCTAACCATATTAGTAATGCTATGACAATTTGACTGACAAGCAACTCAATAAACTGAGAGTAAAATAATTTTTTATCTAAATTCTTGTATTCTTCTCCGCCAAACCTTAAATAAATACCGTCATTCCAGCCAAAATGCAAGAAACCAACATAGGAAGTGTAAAATATATAGAGTTGCCAATAGCCATACTCTACAATCCCTATGAGTTTCGGTATTATTAAAACTACCAAAGTTGATATAATTAACGATATCAAATTTGATGAAATTGTATATGACATGTTTTTTATAAAACTAATAGTTTTTAGATTCAATATATCAACCTCGTTTGTCTGTCATTAAAGCTCCTCAATAAATCTGCTAATTGCATCTTCCCAATGAGGTAATCTTTTAATTCCAGTCTTATCAGTGTTATCCTTTAATAATCTAGAATTCAATGGTCTTTTAGCTTTTGTAGGATATTCTTCTGTAGTAATAGGATTTATTTTAATTTCAATCCCTGCTTTTTCAAAGATTGCTTTGGCAAACTCATACCAACTGCAGTAGCCTTCATTAACACCATGATAAATACCGTACTGATTGGTCTTAACCAAGTTTATAATAAATTCAGCTAGATCTTTAGAATATGTAGGTGAACCAATTTGGTCACTAACTACACTAATTTCACTTCTTGTTTCAGCTAATTTAAGCATTGTCTTAACAAAATTATTCCCATTTTTGCCATACACCCATGACGTCCTTACGATAAAATAATTATCTAGTTCCGCTTTAACAATCTTCTCACCTTGTTCTTTTGTGTAGCCATAATAGTTAACAGGATTCGGTTCCTTTTCTTCGGAATGCGGCTCTAGCCCTAGACCGTCAAAGACATAATCTGTACTTACATAAACTACTTTAGCGTCAATCTCTCTCGCTGCTTCAGCTACTGCTCTAGTTCCCTCTACATTAATTGAATAACATAAATCGCTCTCATCTTCTGCCTTATCTACTGCTGTATATGCAGCGCAATGAATTATTACATCTGGTTTTTCTTCTATAATATATCTCTGAACTTGCTCTCTATTTGTTAGGTCAAATTCATCTCTTCTTGGAGCAACAACACCAATATTCATTTCTTTCAATTTTAAAACTACATCATGACCAAGTTGGCCATTTACTCCGGTAACCATAAACTTTAGGCTGAAATCTACATCGCTATCCTTAAGTAATGGTGCCTTTAAGTCTTTTTCAGATAGTATTGGATTTTCAATCTCCCAGTCTACACCAATTTCTGGGTCATCAAATCGGATACTTCTGTCACACTCTGGCGCATAGTATTCATCAACTTTGTATTGTACTTCTACATTATCTGTTAATGTCAAAAAACCATGAGCAAACCCTTTTGGAATGAGAAGCTGTTTTTTATTATCCTCAGACAACTCAACACCAACCCATTGTTTATATGTAGATGATCCTTTTCTTAAATCAACAGCAACATCTAGAATTTTACCTTTTGTGCACCTAACTAGCTTTGTTTGGGCTTTAGGATTTATCTGAAAATGCAGTCCTCTTAATGTTCCCTTCTGCGCTGACATAGAGTGATTGTCCTGTACAAATTCGATATCAATACCTATTTCTTGAAATTTAGTTTTAGAATATGTCTCTGTAAACCAACCACGATGATCTCCAAAAACTCTAGGTTCTAATATCAAAACATCATCGATCTCTGTTTTTATAATATTCATTGAGTTCCCTCACTTAATATCTAATTTTTCCTTCAGCAACTTTCTTTAGGTGTTCCCCATAGGGAGACTTTCCATATTTTTCAGCTGATGCTAAAAGCGTCTGCTTATCAATCCAATTGTTATGATAGGCTATTTCTTCAAGTGCAGAAATCTTTATACTCTGTCTCTTTTCTATCATTTGAACAAATTCAGCTGCTTCAACAAGACTATCCATTGTACCTGTATCAAGCCATGCATAACCTCTACCAAGCAATTTAACATTTAAAGTCCCATCTTCAAGATACATTCTATTTAGATCGGTAATTTCAAGTTCACCTCTTGCTGAAGGTATAACATTTTTAGCAAACTCAACTACTCTATTATCATAAAAATACAGTCCTGTAATACAATAATTCGACTTCGGATTCTGAGGTTTTTCTTCTACAGAAATCACCTTCCCGTCTTCATCGAACTCAACTATCCCAAATCTCTCAGGATCGTGTACGTAATACCCAAATATTGTGGCTTCGCCATTTTGTGCATTTTCTGCGGCCTCTTTAAGAATTGGAGTAAAGCCATTACCGTAATAGATGTTATCTCCAAGAATCATAGCCACATTATCATCACCAATGAAGTCTTCACCTATAATAAATGCTTGAGCTAAACCGTCTGGAGATGGTTGTTCAGCGTATGACAGATTGATACCAAATTCACTCCCATCACCAAGAAGCTTTTCAAAATTTGGCAAATCGTGTGGTGTTGATATTATAAGAATATCTTTAATCTCTGCTAACATAAGTACTGAAAGAGGATAATAGATCATTGGCTTGTCATATACAGGTAATAATTGTTTGCTGGTAACCATTGTTAGTGGATATAGCCTTGTCCCAGATCCTCCTGCTAGAATAATTCCTTTCATCCTTTATCTCCTTTCAATCTTTTGATGTCATGTTTGAATATTGTAAATACTCTTTTCTTAGTTTTGGTCTGATTAACATCCGATAAAATGTATAAGTAAATAAAACTGTGAAAATCTGAGTTGTTGATAAAAATGTTGTTAAAAATTGCTCGTCTATACTTTGATAAATAACACTCATGAATAAGATTGAATAGAATATTACAACGTAATTAAATCTCTTGCTTTTTTTAATTTTTGAGTAAAGAGCACCAAAGAAAAAACCAATTATTATTTGAACAATGATCATTCCGAAGACTCCAAAATCTTGGATATATCTTCTTATCGAAGTATATATATTAGTTGTTATTTTGCCATCTATCACAGTAAATTCTAGTACTCTTGAAAATTCTCTTTCGTAAATACCAATTCTACTTAACAAATTATTAACGCCGACAAGAGTCTCTTCTGCAAAATATTCATTTGGTACTTTGGGCAAATTAAGATAATTATCAAATGCTAATATCGAACCTCCAGTATATATCGACAAAAGAGACTTAACATCAGCACCTTTCCATCCTTTCAAATTCCCCAAAAAAATGAAGACTATAAAAAATACTAACAGCCCCAAAACAGCATATTTTGCTATTCTTTTGTTAGTTTCGATGTTGCTTTTCTTGGTTTTTATTAAGAAAATACCAATCAAAATAATTACATACGTGAAGTATTCGATGATTGCTCCCCTTGAACCAGATAAAGAATATTGGACAAGATACATGATAGAAGGTAGTAGATAATAGACCTCACTCTTGATTCTTGATTTATTAAACATATAGAAGTTATATAAAAAAATGAATGTGTAAACATATGATAATGCTCTTAATAAAAATGTAGCCACCGCAAGAACTGGCCCAACGGAAATTCCATATTGCAATATTCCTAACCGTGCATATTGGATCAATAATTGTTGTCCACTACTGTATCCAACTATTCCTGCAATTTCTCGCATCCTTAAGTAATACCAGATAAGCACCACTACAGAAAACATATATACAAAAAAGTTTATCAATCGAGGAATTTTCATCCTATTTTGTGCTTTAGGAATTAGTGTTGGAGATGTATCTCTGAAAACGAATCGAGCAAATGTTTCACCAATACCAATTGAAAGTACCGCGATTATTATTATTAATACAGTATAGGGGGATAAGCTAATGTCCCAATTGTCCTTGTTCAAAATTACAAATAATAAACTTATAATAAATACACTAATTGAAATTAGCCAAGGAGACAGCAAGTCAAACTTATTAATAAAAAAACTGATTATTAACATCACAAGTAATGAAACAAATAATATATATATCACTTTGCACCCCCTAAGTAGATATCGTGTCGCTGCTAACGCTGGCTGTCCGGAACCAGACGGCCTAAATTGACCGAAAACTGCCGGACTTTGTGACCGGAAAACCCAAAAGCGCCTTTTAACACTTTTGGGTCATCCAACAGGTGCTGCTGACCGGCTTTCTGCCCTCCGGGAAACGGAGGGAGTTTACGCGTCTTGCCCCAGACCAGGCGCTCGGGTTGCTCCTCAGCAGAGCCCTATCCTCCCGGAAAGGAGAAAACCGGTCAAAGTCAAAAGAAGGTTTAACGCTTTAAGGCATCCGCGTTAAGCAACCTCACCACTGATGACCAGGCTCACCATGTGTTCATCAATGATGGGTTTCTGAGTTTGAGCGCCATAGATCAGGGCGTTGGTGGCCGCTTTGTTGATCAGCCGGGCAATGCCACCAGAGTATGTGTAAATGGCATCCAGTGCTTTTTCTGAAAAGATGTCCCTGTCAGTGCCAGCTGCCAGAAGATGTTGTCTCAGGTAAGCTTCCGTCTGGGCTCTGTCCAGGGGTGACAGGCGGCAGACCATGTCAATACGCTGGCGGATGGCCGCAAAGCTTTGAAGTTTCAGCCGGTCCCACAGTTCTGACTGGCCTGCCAGGATCAGGGTCATGGGGCTCATGGAGTCCATCTGGAAGTTGAGTAAAAAGCGTACTTCCTCCAACATCTCCCTGTCCAACAGATGGGCTTCATCCACCACAACCACCGGCCGGATGTGGTGAATCCCCCGCATCAGTTCAATCTCCCGGTGCAGCTGTCGTTTGGCATCACCCCGGTAAAACTTGGCTTCACAACCAATCTGTTCTAAAAGGCCCTTGTAGAAATGCCGGGGTGTCAGCTTGGAATCCGATAGATAAAAGACCTGGTATTTGCTGGGAGGCAGTTGCTCCTTAAACCAGCGCAGGGTGGTGGTTTTACCAGTGCCTGCTTCCCCGGTAAAGACGGCAAAAAGCTGGCGCTGGGCGGCGTAGTGCAAGCGGCCGGCAATTTCTTTCAGTACCGGTGGGGTATACAAATCTGTGGCATCAATGGTCCGGGAAAAAGGTGTTTTAACACAGCCGTAAAAGGTTTCATACATCCGGCTCACCTGCTTTCCGGTAACTGATCACCATGGGACCCTGACGCTGCTGGTGTTTTTTCTGGGCCGCCTTTAACAGGCGGGACTCTGTGGCGGGCACCTTGGTTAAGTGTTCCGGCAGGTTAGGCCTTGTCCCTGCCCAGGGACCGATGGTTCTCTCCTTTGCCTGTACTGGTTGAAGGTTACCTGCCTGTACCTGAATAACTGAAGTATCTGCCGGGTCGTAAATCACGGTGACCTTCATCCCCAGGTAGGACAGGCCCACTTCGTAGAACTTGCCTTGGAAACTGATGCAACCGGTTTTGTCCACTTTCCGTTCTTCCCGGTGGAGAAAAGCCTCATGGATTTCCTTGGGGTCCATGTACCGTATGGGCCGGGTGTCTGCCTGGAAAGCTTCGTAGGGGCTCTTGTTGTCTTTCAGGGCACTGTGGGGTTTATGCTGGTAACACTCTGTTAACCAGACCTTGTACAGGTGGTTCAGGTCTTCCAGACTGTCCAGGTTTTCCAGTCTGGCTTCTGTGAGAAACCGGTCCACCTGGTGGTGGAACACTTCTGATTTGCCTTTTGACTCAGGGCTGTATGGTTTGGTGTACATCAGCTTGATGCCAAGGATCCCTGTGGTGGTTTGCATCCATTTGTTCCGGTATTCAGACCCGTTGTCGAAGTACACTGCGTCCGGAATACCATGTTTTAGAAGGGATTGGCGGAAACTGTCAATGACGATGGGGCTGCCCAGGCTGGGATAGAATTCACTGTGGAGGATCAACCGGGTAGCGTCATCAATCCAGGTGACCAGGAACACTTGCTGTGGTTTGCAGCCCAGACCCATGGGCAGGAACGGTCCGTACTTGATGTCTGACTGCCACAGACAGTTTCGGTGTGGTTTCACAAAACGCCGGGCAGTGCTGCCGGTTTGGTGGTACTGTTTCATCTGCCGGCTGCTGTAGCCTCGCTGGGCCAGTTTGTCCTGAAGGGTGCTGCGTTTGATCTGGCCGGGCTGGATTTTTCCTTCCCATTCCAGGATTTGGATCAGCTGGGCCACGCTTCTGCCGGGCACCTGGCGTCGCAGGAGGATGGCTTCCTGGAGGATTTCTTCCGGGACAGCGTCACTGGTAATCATCCTTTTCTTTACAGACAACAGACCGTCGTAGCCTGCCTGCTGGTACCGGGCTATGTATCGGCGCAGGGTGCGTTCTGACAGGCCGGTTTCCTGGCTGATCTGATCTTTCAGTTTCTGGTAACTGGCTTTGTCCAGGCCAGGGGCCAAGAGGGGTGCGATGAGTTTCATCCGTTCCTGGGCTTGTTGTTTTTCCTTGGTCATGACTATCTTCCTTTCTACAGGGGATTGTCATCACCATACACTGGCTTTACCCGGCAGAAAAGGCCGAACGGGTCTGTACCCAAAGATTCAGTTTTACTGTCTGGTGGACAACACGGCTTAGCCATCCGGTTGTCTCGCCTACGGACTGCCGGAGCCGTTGGAGTGGGGTTCCGGGAAAGGGAGTTTTTTCCATTGTGTTGTCTTCACTCATGGTGTTCAGCACACCCAGCAGATGACAGGTGATGCCGTTAAACCAGGCTTTCCAGCGTCTGATGGTGGATTCTTCCACAGCGACTTCGGTGTCATCCAGAACAGCTTCGATGCTTTCTGCTGGATGCCGTTTGTAGGGAATCACCGTGCCGGGCAGCTCGTGATGGATTCTGCCACAGCTTGAACATTTGAGGCGTCTGATTCGAAAGGTCTTGCTCCGGCTTGTGTCGAAGGCTTCAATGACTTTGCGGTTACGGCTTCCGATGACGCTGCAGTGTTCACACTGACAGCTGGGACAACAAAATGGCTCCAAACTCCTAACAAAAAACACCTGTTTCAGGGTTTTCAAACAACTCATATTTTGATAGAATGACCATAAGAGTTGTGTGAGACGTCCCTGAGACTGCTGTGGTGAGCAGTCTACCAAACAGGGGCGTCTTTCCTTTCTTAAGAGTAGTTATGGTCATTATATCTGGCAATTTTCGGACAGGCAATAGCATCAGCAATTGGTCATTTTGTTTCGGCTTAAACAATATCGCTGATCAAATCATGAAAAATATCTACAAATACCTCTTGTAAACTTTATAAGATTCTTTAACCATATAATATTTCTTCTTCGTTTGAATACTTTTTACACTTGCACTTTCATGATGAGTTATTATAATTGTTGGATCATATAAGGTTGATCCCCCAACACTTTCTACTTGATTTGAAAGTAGTGCTTCTTCACCCCACATAAATACTCTATCATCTAATTTTGTATAATGTTGAAAAAAGTTAGGGGTTAGAATATAACATGCACCTATACCTCTTTTGATTTTCATCTGTCCACAGTTATTCGTATGAGAAACCGGTTTATTTCTTAGCTTTCTAATTTTCTGATTCACAAATCTTAACGCTTGACCGATATAGTAATTCGAATTGTATAATGCAACTTTTATTTTTTCGATTCTAGGAACCTCCTTAATTACATGAGGATTCTGTTGCCTGCCATCTTTAGTGATTATATTGGGGGCTATAACAAGAACATCTTCATCATAATCAATTCTATCTAGATTTTCGATAAAACTACAATCGAAGGTTAAGTCATTATTTCCTACTATAATAATTGAGTCTTCATCTTTTCTGATGCTCTCGATACCTTTATTTAATCCTTTGAAGTACCCTAAGTTCTCTGATGAGAAAATTATCTCAAGGTTATTATACTGTCTCTCAAATGATACTAATCTTGCTTTATCATTTTCATTTGAAGCATTATCGACAATAATTATATAAATCTCGTCTTCAGGAACGGTTATTATATTGTTAACGCTATCTATATATTCTTTTGTAAAATTAGAACCATTATAATTTACTGCAACAAAATAATACCTCATTATGGTGTACCTTCGCTTTCTCTTTTTCCCCAAACAACTCTATTTACATAATCAGTATAGCTTAAAATTATTCTTAAGACCTTATCAGACACATTTGGCATACTATAATCAGCTACTAATCTCAAAGTATCTTTCCCCTGAGTTTCTAACACTTCTAATCCCTGAAGAACTCTTTCTTTCTTAAGTCCAACCATCATCACTGATGCTTCTTCCATAGCCTCAGGTCGCTCATGAGCTTGTCTGATATTCAGTGCCCTAAACCCAAGAATTGATGACTCTTCACTAATTGTTCCGCTATCACTCAAAACAGCCTTTGCATACTTTTGAAGTTTAACATAATCGTTAAATCCAAGAGGTTTCATCGTCTTAACTAATGGATTGAATTCAATGCCTTTAGCTTCAATCATTTTTCTTGTTCTTGGATGTGTACTCACGATCAATGGCATCTGATATTTTTCGGCTATCGTGTTTAAGCTATCTACTAGATCCATAAAATTCTGTTCAGAGCTGATATTCTCTTCCCGATGAGCAGAGACAAGAAAATATTTCTCAGCTTCGAGTCCTAATTTTTCAAGTACATCAGATTTCTCAATATCGTCTTTTCTAGAATTAAGAACTTCGAACATTGGGCTACCAGTTTTGATTACTCTATCTGCAGGAAGTCCTTCTCTTAAAAGATACTCTCTTGCAATATCGCTATAGGTTAGGTTGATATCTGCCGTATGATCCACAATCTTTCGATTTGTCTCCTCAGGTACTCTCTGATCAAAGCATCTGTTCCCTGCTTCCATATGGAAAATAGGGATACGTCTTCTCTTTGCTGCTATTGCGCATAAACAGCTATTTGTATCTCCAAGCACAAGAAATGCATCAGGTTTTACTTCTTCAAGGATTGGATCAATCTTAACTAGAATGTTACCAATTGTCTCAACAGCAGTCCCTGTTGCAGCGTTTAGGAAGTAATCCGGTTTCTTTAAATTAAAGTCATTGAAGAAAACTTCATTTAGTTCGTAGTCGTAGTTCTGTCCTGTATGAACAAGAACGTGGTCAATTGCGTCAGATTCATTTAATTTATTTATAACAGCTGACAGTCTGATAATTTCTGGTCTAGTACCAACGACTGTCATGACTTTCAATCTCTTCATCAGTTATACCTCCAAATAATAAGTATCAGGCTTTTCAGGATCAAATGGCTCATTGGCCCACATAATCGTTACCATATCTGTATCACCAAGATTCTCTATGTTATGTGTATAGCCCGTTGGGATATCAACAACTTCCATTTTGTCACCACTTACGAAATACTGTAGTACTTCAGCTGAATCTATCTTCCTAAACCTAATGACACCTTTGCCGCTTACCACTAAGAATTTTTCATTTTTAGTGTGGTGCCAGTGATTACCTTTTGTTATACCAGGTTTTGAGATATTAACTGAAACCTGTCCACGATCAGGTGTTTTTATGAATTCTGTAAAAGAGCCTCTCTGATCCACATTCATCTTTAAGTCATAACTAAACTTGTCTTCAGGCAAATAGCTTAAGTATGTACTGTAAAGTTTCCTGGCAAATTCATCAGACATATTTGGCACCGATCTATCTTCTCTGCTCTTCTTGAACGAGTAAATCAAATCTACTATTTCACCTAGAGTAATGGTGTGTACCACGGTTACTTCACAGAATGAATCTACTTTGTTTTCTTTTCCTACTAACGCATTAATCAGCTCATTTACCACATCATCTATATAAACAAGATTCATTACTACACTTGGATCATTCACTTGAATAGGTAAATCATGAGCGATATTATTGCAAAAAGTAGCTACAGCACTGTTATAATTAGGTCTACACCATTTACCAAATACATTAGGGAATCTATAAACAAGAACTTTGGCACCAGTTTCTTTACCATAAGCAAATAAGAGATCTTCCCCTGCCTTCTTACTTTCGCCGTAAGGATTATCTAACTCAGCTTGAATAGACGATGAAATCATCACCGGGCAGGTGTTATTATGTTTCTTAAGAGAATCTAATAGAGTGGAGGTGAAACCAAAGTTGCCTTCCATAAACTCCGATTTTTCTTTTGGACGGTTAACTCCCGCAAGATGAAACACAAAGTCAGCTTCTTTACAATACTCTTCAAGTAGAGAAGAATCTGTAACTCGATCATATTCAAAAATATCATCATACTTTCTATTTCTCAGTTCCGCTATTAAGTTTTTACCTATAAAGCCTTTTGACCCAGTGACTAAAATTTTCATCATCTATCCCAACTTTCCAATTGTTCTCTTACATAATCAAGCTGAAGTAGCTTTTCTTTAATCTGTTCTATGTTAAGCCTTTCTGTGTTATGAGAATTATACTCATCTTCTGATGAAAGCTTTTGATCCCCTTCAACAAAGTATTTATCGTAGTTTAAATCTCTCTTATCCGCAGGAACTCGATAGAATCCACCCATATCCTTAGCGACAACATGCTCTTCTTTTGTTAGGAGGGTTTCGTAAAGTTTCTCTCCATGACGAGTTCCGATTACTTTAACTTCATTATCTGCTTTGAAGAGTTCTTTAACTGCTTGTGCTAAATCCCCGATAGTTGATGCTGGCGACTTTTGAACCATAATATCTCCTGCTTCAGCGTTTTGAAAAGCGAACACAACAAGTTCAACAGCTTCTTCAAGACTCATTAAGAATCTTGTCATATTTGGATCTGTAACGGTTAGGGGTTGTCCGTTTTTAATCTGATCTATAAACAATGGTATTACTGACCCTCTTGAAGCCATAACATTACCATATCTTGTACCACAAATAAGTGTTCTTTCAGGATCAACAGTCTTTGCTTTAGCAACAAATACTTTCTCCATCATTGCTTTTGAAATACCCATTGCGTTGATCGGATAGGCTGCCTTATCTGTAGAGAGACATATTACCTTTTTAACTCCCATCTCAATAGCACCAGACAATACATTATCTGTTCCTAATACATTAGTTTTTACCGCCTCAAGAGGAAAGAACTCACAAGAAGGTACTTGCTTAAGAGCAGCTGCATGAAAGATATAGTCCACTCCATGCATAGCATTTTTAACACTTCCAAGGTCTCTAACATCTCCTATATAAAATTTTAATTTGTCGTTTCTATATAACTTTCTCATATCATCTTGTTTCTTCTCATCACGAGAAAAAATTCGGACTTCTTTGATATCTGTATCCAGGAATCTTTTCATTACTGCATTTCCAAAAGATCCTGTTCCACCTGTTATTAGTAATGTTTTGTCTTTAAACATTTTTTTTCATCTCCAAATTCTCTTATTGAGCTACATTCAATAATAATTTGCTTATTAACTCTTGGTATTCACTATAATGGAACATTTTATTGTTTATCCCACACTTTTCTTTTCTTCTATTAACATTATTTAAAATCACATTTTGTAATACCTCTCTAATACTATCTACAGTACTATCTTTAAGTAAAATTCCATAAGTCTCATCAAGAAAATATTCTTTAATGTCACTTGAATCAGTAGTTATAATAGGTATTGAGCAAGTGATACTTTCTACAAACTTTGTTGGAAATCCTGCCATAGTAAGTTTAGATTTTTCTCTAATAAATATGCTATAGTCCGCATTCTGAAGCTCTTCCAAACTTTCTTCATGCGACACTCTGCCAACAAAATTAACCCTATTATCTAAAGAGTCAATCTTCTTTTGGTAGTTTGGGAAATCTTTAATAAATTGGTTTTTACTTATTCCTACTATATTCATTTCATAATTACTTAAATCTTTTAAATCATATAGTGCTTCAATAATGTTCACAATTTTATCTTTGTTCTTGCCTGGATTCCCCGAGTACACAAAACGCAATCTATTATCAAATTCATTTATTATTATCTGTTTGCTTTTACTCCATTTTTTTTCATTAATATCTACTAACGGAGGTATCCTAACAACGTTTTTCGTATTACCGTAATAGCTCTCCAAGAATTTACTAATTACAATTAGACCATCAAGTCGCTTTTGAATAATTCTCATCCTCAAAAATGAATCCAAGCCTTTAATAACCTTAAAAACTAAATTTGATCCATTTGTACTGTACCACTCAGTACAATCAGCAAAAACTTTCACATTATTCTTTTTACCATACTTTCTTAGATTATTTAATGCTAATGCAGGATAATTATATGCAATAATTCCTTTTATATCCTTATATTGTTTTTTCATTGAGTTAAGATAATCGATGCTAGATAAGTAACTTGTCCATTCAATAGTCTTCTGAGGATATGGAATAGACCAACATTCAAAGCCTTGAACATCTTTAATAGTTGTTAAAATATCTGAATTGTAAGGCAAGGTTTTATCGACATCAATAAACACTACTTTGTAGCCTAACTCTCTAAATATTTTCCCGTTACTCAAAACTCTATGAGCAGCAGCATTTTTATCTGGCAGTTCAAAACCACCTACATATAGAATTGTACCTTTTGACATATTATAAATTCTCCTTATACCATTCTATTGCTGCTTCAATTCCTCTTTCAAAACTCCAACTAGGATCATATCCGAGCATCTCTTTCGCTTTACTAATATCAGCATTACTATGCTTTATATCACCTTTTCTATCTGGTCCAAAGATTGGTTCAATATCTTTCCAAAGAGCTTTACAAAGAGAATTGTATACATCAATTAGATATTCTCTTCCACCATATGCGATATTAAATGCTTCTCCAGCAACTTCAGAAGAAGCTTTACATGCCTTCAAGTTTGCTTCAATAACATTCTCGATATAAGTAAAGTCTCTACTTTGTTTACCATCGCCATTTATTGTAGGCTGTTCATTATTAAGCAATTGTTTGATGAACTTAGGTATTACAGCAGCATATGCTCCGTTGGGATCTTGTCTCTTTCCAAATACATTAAAATATCTCAACCCATACGTGTCTAACCCATAGAGTTTTGAATATAGTTTGCCATATTCCTCATCAACCATTTTAGTCAAAGCATATGGTGATAATAGGTTTCCTTCTCTTCCTTCTTGTTTGGGAAGGTTTGGTTCATCACCATAAACTGAAGAACTAGATGCGTAGACAAACTTCTTAACTCCATTTTGTCTAGCCGCTTCCATCATGTTAAGTGTTCCACGGATATTTATTTCTTCATAAAGCAACGGCATCTCTATACTTCTCGGAACACTGCCCCAAGCTGCTTGATTAAGTACATAATCAACACCCTCGCATGCTTTCATACACGTGTCTAGATTTCTGATGTCTCCCTTGATAAAAGTGTAATTAGGATTATTAATAAACAAGTCCACATTGACCTGTTTACCATTAGAAAGATCGTCTAGGCATCTAACCTTATAACCTTTATCTAATAAAACCTCGCACAAGTTGGAGCCAATAAACCCCGCTCCACCTGTAACGAGAAATACGCTATCTTTTTCAAATGTTATATTTTCATACCCCATGATATGCACTACCTTTCCTTAAAGTCTCCAATACTTATATCCTGCTACTTCATATTCTTTTCTATCTAAGATTCCTTTAATATCAAGTAGTACTTTGCTTTCATTAGATCCGTCTTTAAACATCTTATCAAAGTCCTCGCGAGTAAATTTTAAGAATTGATCATGCCCAACTGCTATGATAATTGCGTCCATCTCTTTAATACCTTCTACTGAATCAAAGTCAATTCCATACTCATGTTTAGCTTCCTGAGCATCTGCTTCAGGATCTGCAATCATCGGATTGATTCCATATTCTTTAAGTTCATTAACAATATCAATAACCCTTGTATTTCTAGTATCGGGGCAGTTTTCTTTGAACGTAAATCCTAATATAGCTACTTTTGCATCTTTCACTGGTACATCTGCTTTTATAAGGTTTTTAATCAAATTTTCGACTACGTATTTGCCCATATCATCATTGATTCTTCTACCAGAAAGAATAATTTGTGAATGGTATCCTAGCTGTTCAGCTTTATAGGTAAGATAATATGGATCCACGCCAATACAGTGTCCTCCAACGAGACCCGGATGGAAATTTAAAAAATTCCACTTCGTCCCGAGGGCACTGAAAAAGCCCCT
>NZ_AXUN02000066.1 GCF_000495435.3 Youngiibacter fragilis 232.1
AAGTAGGTTGTCGCCAGATTTATCTTTTTATAAAAGATATAAAAATGGATATTCCGCGATAGCTCAATGGTGGAGCACTCGGCTGTTAACCGATAGGTTGGAGGTTCGAGCCCTCTTCGCGGAGCCATTTTTATTTTATGGATAATTTTATCCGGCAGATATGCCGGATTTTTTGTTTTTTTGTATTAATAAGTACAGTGTTGTCGCTTTGTAATTAAAGATATGGCATATGTGGTATAATTCATTATATTGGATGATATTATAATGGAGATGAGATTTTGGATAAGAAACCATACGTCCTTTTCATGAATGAAAGTCCATCAATGCTGACACGGATGATAAGCAAGGTAAGAATATCCCTCAATTTGAGGGATACTGACAAATTGAGAAAGCTTACTGAAGAAAAACTGAAGGTAAAGGTGCCTGATGGAGTTTCGATTGAAGATGTCCTGATTGGTGATAGTTGCTGTCTGTTTTCAATACCACGAGGAGCATCACAGGATGAATGTATAATGTATCTTCACGGCGGCGGGTTCACGTTCGGCGGAGGTGCATATATGAGAAGGAATGGAATCAATTTTGCAGATGAATTTGGGGTAAGGACATTATCTGTCGATTATCGGCTTGCTCCAGAGAATAAGTTTCCGGCAGCCCTTGAAGACGCGTTAAGTGCCTACGAATACCTGATCGAAAGATATTCTCCTTCAAAGATTGTAATAGTTGGTGATTCAGCTGGTGGCGGACTTGCATTCTCGCTTGTACATAAGCTCAAACAGATTGGAAAGCCATTACCCAAGGCAATAGTTGCCTTTTCACCCTGGACTGATCTCGCATCCCGAGGGGAAAGCCATATTATAAACAGGAGCAAGGACCTGATATTCAGCAAGAACATGGACTTTGCTCCAGAATATGCGCCACCTGAAGAATATGAAAATCCATTGGTCTCGCCTATATATGGAAGTTTCAGCGGATTTCCACCGATGCTTATCATAGTTGGCGGAGATGAAGTACTGCTCTCAGACTCTATCGATTTGGCTGAGAAGGCATACAAGGAAGGCGTGAATGTTGAAGTTCAGGTCTGGAACAGGATGTTCCATGTATTCCCTGTATTTGGAAAGTCGGTTCCGGAAGCGGCCAGAGCAATGCGTTATGTGACACATTTCATAGACAGGCACATGTCCCAATCATAACCTTAAAACTGGAGATACCTTAACGGCATCTCCAGTTTTTTAGTTGTGCGCCCGGCATGGGCG
>NZ_AXUN02000065.1 GCF_000495435.3 Youngiibacter fragilis 232.1
TGATGAATTAGAGCGATTAGGATTTGATAATACTATAATTGCTAGAAGATTAGCAACCTCAATTTTATACCAAATATTGAGAGATGGTTTTTTTCACGGAGACCCACATCCGGGGAACATAATGGTGCTAGAAGATAATACAATAGCTTTCTTAGATTTAGGCATGATTGGGCAATTGAACCTTCATAGAAAAAACCAATTTCTGAAAATGCTAATGGGAATAACGCTGAAAGACAGTAAACTAATCGTTCAAGCAATTGTTGAACTAGATGCAATGTCAGAAAGAATCAATATGAGAAAGTTGGAAAAAGACATTGATCGATTGAGAGATCAAGTCTTGTCAGTCCCTTTGAGTCAAATAAAAATTGGTGAAGTTTTTAATGAAGTTTTTGACTTGGCATTTTCATATAATATTATGATTCCAGGAGAGTTCACAATGCTTGCTAAATCTCTTATTACATTAGAGGGATTGGTTGAGAAATTGGATCCGGACCTTAATGTCCTTGAAATTGCTGAACCTATTGCAGGGAAGCTTATTTTCACCTTGATTTCACCTGAGAAAATAGGTAAGGAAATCCTGGGTGGTGTTTTAGATTACGGGAATCTTGTAAGAGAGTTTCCGACTGCCTTGCTGAGTTTTCTAGATAAACTGGAACATGATGATTTTATAATGCAGTTTAAGCTGAAAGATGCAGATCGATATGTACAAAAGCTTGATAGCGCATTTAGCCGGTTATCAATAAGCATAGTGCTTCTATCTTTAAGTATAGTAATTGCTGGAATACTTGTAGGACTAGGATTAACTGATATTTCTGGTGCAGAAATTGAACCAATCATTATTTCAATGTTTAAAGGAGGCCTTAGTCTTGCAGGCATTATTGTTGTGGTGCTGATAATTTCAATCTTCAGGTCAAAACGTCATTAAGCAACATGTTGAAATATATTAACTGTGAAAGAGAGACAGATTAAGTCAATATAATGGTATAAAAAGAAAACGAGTCAAAAACTTATATCCTCGGTTAGAATATAACTGTCGAGCAAATACCAAACCGAGGAGGATGAATCATGACTCAGTTCAATATTACCCTAACCGAAGAGCATTTGCACGGACTTTTTACGGGAGATGGAAGAGATAAGGCATTTACTAAGCTTTTGGAAACAATCTTCAATCAAGTGCTGCTGATTCAGTCCAAGGAGCAAATTGGTGCAGACCCCTATAAACAAACAGACCAACGCAGGTCTTACCGAAATGGGTTCCGACAACGGGAATTTCAACCCGGGTCGGCGCATTAGCCTTCGGGTGCCTCGCCATCGTAATGGAAAATTCAGAACCGAGCTATTTGGGCAGTACCAACGCAACGAGCAGGCTCTGATCCTGACCATGATGGAAATGGTGTGTATACTCGCAATCATCCAAAATGTTACGGTGTATGGTGACCACTTTATAATATGATTAAATCAGGCGTTGAAATTGAATTATGAAAAGCGAACCACAAGTCCGTGATTCTAGAGTAGAGTTGTTTTTTGGTTTATAACGACGTCAATATTGTAATTGGTATTGACCTGTAATTGAATCTGTGATAATATTCAATTCGGTCGTACGTTCGAATTGAAACGGGAGGGGTTAGGATGGAGTATAAGGAGAAAAAAATAAATCAATCCCAAAAGATATTATTGACTGCTTTTGAATGTATTTCGTCGAAAGGTTATGCAAACACATCAATGCGCGATATAGCAGATGCAGCTGAAGTTGCTCTAAGCCAGCTAAATTATCATTATAAAAATAAGGAAGGATTATTTATTGAAGTCATTAATTTCACAATTCGGGAGTATTTACAGGAAATTGAGAGACATATTTGTTTAGGGAAATCTCCAAAAGAAAAAA
The DNA here is from genome assembly GCF_000495435.3 of Youngiibacter fragilis 232.1. Lineage (GTDB taxonomy): Bacteria > Bacillota > Clostridia > Clostridiales > Clostridiaceae > Youngiibacter > Youngiibacter fragilis. The sequence continues at coordinate 1,886 of NZ_AXUN02000065.1, forward strand.
TATCCAATCTACTCATCTATTTTAGGGGAATGCTTGAGAAGAATCCAAAATCATTTAGACTGTTGTATGATTTCACAAGTATGGCCTTGTGGCATCCTACCTTTGGAGAAACACTGAAAAATCTGTTTAATGATATATCGGGCTTAATTGAGAAAAATATTCTGAAAGACAATCAATTGAAAAACAATATAAGGAGGTATAGTTCAAAAGATATTTCAAGAATGCTTTCAGGAGCGATGTTTGGAATTGCGATACAAGTACTTTTGGATCCTATGGAAAAAGAACTGCCAAGTGCCCTAAATGCGATTGAATTAGTTTTTGATAATTAATATCAATTATACTTATTTCATATTAAGTGCATGTATGTCAATGAAGGAGGAAATTAATAGTATGAATACTATAATCATTACTGATTCCAATTGTGATTTGCCGGAAGAGTTTTTAGAAAAAAATAATATACCAGTTATACCGTTTCATTTTAATTTAAATGGCAAAGATTATGTGGATAATTTTGGGAAGTCAATCGGCTATAAAGAATTTTATGATGAATTGCGAAAGGGTAGAATTTCGACAACTTCACAGATATCTCCATATACTTACGAAGAGCACTTTAGAAAATATGTCACTGAAGGTTATTCAATAATATACATTGGATTTTCTTCTGCTTTAAGTGAATCATACAATCATTCCCTATTAGCGAGGGAAAATGTGTTGCAAGATATCCCAGATGCTGACATAACAATAATTGATTCTAAAGCTGCTAGTGTCGGGCAGGGTCTTTTAATTCAAAAAGCAACTGAAATGCTCAAAGCTGGAAAAACTAATAATGAAATTTTTACTTGGATAGAAAGCAATAAAATGAAAGTGAACCATTGGTTCACTGTTGATAGCCTTGATTATTTGAAACGTGGTGGAAGGCTTTCCGCTACGAGCGCAACATTGGGAACTATAATGAATATCAAACCGTTGTTAATTGTTGACAAGGAGGGAAAACTTACTCCTGTAAAGAAAGTAAGGGGAAGAAAGAAAGCTATCAGCGAGTTGTTTGATGAGTTTAAAAATACTGGCATAAATATAAATGATGAAACAGTATATATTAGCCATGCAGACTGTTTTGAAGATGCCCAATATTTAAAAGACATGATTATCGAAGAACTCAAAGTCAAGGATGTATCAATAAATTATCTTGGGCCTATAATCGGAAGTCATACGGGGCCTGGGTTGCTTTGTATTGTTTTTATGGGGCAAGAACGCACATGAAATAGTTTAGATAAAGAATAGAGAATAACAGAAGGAAGGTTTTATAAGAATGCTTGAATTTAAAAACATTAAGAAAACTTATCATGTTGGTGGTATCGAAACAAAAGCGCTGGATGATATCAGTGTTGCTTTCCGAGAAAAGGAGTTTGTCGCAATTCTTGGAACAAGCGGATCCGGAAAAACGACATGTCTTAACATAATTGGTGGACTAGATCACTATGATTCTGGAGAATTGACTATCAAAGGAAAGAAAACATCTGATTTTAGTGATCAGGATTGGGATGCTTATCGCAACAATTCAATTGGCTTTGTATTTCAAAATTATAATTTGATTTCTCACTTGAGCATCATAGCAAATGTTGAGCTTGGTATGACTCTCAGTGGTGTTTCTTCTGAAGAAAAACATAGAAGAGCACTTGAAGTATTGGAGCAGGTTGGACTGAAAGATCATCTGCACAAAAAGCCAAATCAGTTATCTGGCGGGCAGATGCAGCGCGTTGCCATAGCCCGTGCATTGGCAAATGATCCGGAAATTTTATTGTGCGATGAGCCGACCGGTGCATTAGATACTACTACAAGCGTGCAAATCATGGACTTGATTAAAAGGGTTGCAAAGGATCGTCTGGTTATCATGGTTACCCATAATCCAGAAATCGCAGAAAAATACTCAGATAGAATTATTCGTTTTCAGGATGGGAAAATCATTTCAGATAGTCATCCTCACCAGGAAAGACCAAAGCCGGACAGCTTTATTCTAAAAAAAACCAGCATGAATTTTTTGGCAGCGTTAAAACTTTCATTTAATAATTTAAGAACTAAAAAGGGAAGAACCTTTTTAACAGCGTTAGCTTCTAGTATTGGTATAATAGGTATTGCTGTTATTCTCAGTTTATCAACAGGATTTCAACAGCAGATCGATACCTTCCAAAGTGATGCTATGTCTGAGTTTCCAATTATAATATCTCAAACAGCAATGGAATTGAACGCTGAAAATATATCAAGCATGCAAGATAGAATCAAAGACAAAATGATGGGTACTGAGGAATACGCGGATTCGAAAGAAGTATATCTGTACGACTCTGCAGAAACAACCATTGCTCATAAAAATATAATAACAGATGAATATTTGGAGTATCTAAATAATATTGATCCAGAAATTAGCAACAGCATTGGATACACAAGAATTGTGCAAATGAATATGCTGCGAGAGATAGACAATACTGTTACACCAGTATCAATAAGTAATATTATGACTTCTATGGGTCAGGGAATGAATCTTTCGAATATGTCAAGTATGGCTAATATTGCCAGTATGGATGAAATTGGTTTATCTTCTTATCCAGAAAGATTACGAGAAGATGAGGAGTCTTATCTAGTAAAAAACTATGATTTGCTTGCAGGAGATTATCCAACAGATCCAACGGAAATTGTTCTGGTGGTAGATTCAAAAAATAGAATAGATTATAACAAGCTGAAAGCATTAGGATTTGAGACAGAGAATGTCACAAGTATAGAATTCTCAAACATAATAGGTACCGAATTTAAAATAGTTTCAAATAATGACTACTATATAAAAACAGATATGGGTAATTATGTTCCGGGACAGGACTATGAAGCAATGTATGATTCAGAAAATAGCATACCTGTAAAAATCGTAGGTGTGGTACGCCAAAAGCAGGATGTTCGCATTGGGATTCTTGGAACAGGAATTGCGCATAGTGATGCACTTTCCCAAATGATTATTGATGATGCATCAAATTCGGAGATTGTAAAAGCACAACAGCAGAGTGATAAAAATGTTATGAGTATGGAAGATATGGATGAAGAAACAAAGAATAATTTTTTATCATATCTTGGTGGAAATGCGGCACCGTTTATGGTGATGATTTACCCGAATGATTTTGAGAGCAAGGACGCGGTTATTGATTATCTAGAAGCATATAATGAAGGCAAAGATATTGAGTATCAAGTCTTTTATAATGATTTAGCTGGCAGAATGACAGAGCTGACGGGTGGAATCATGGATGCAATAACTCTTGTTTTGATTGCTTTTGCTGCTATATCCCTTGTAGTCAGCCTAATTATGATTGGTATTATAACCTATACTTCTGTGTTGGAACGAACAAAAGAGATCGGAGTGCTTCGAGCCTTAGGTGCACGAAAGAAAGACATTACACGAGTATTTGATGCAGAAACATTTATTTTAGGGGTTTTTTCAGGAGTCTTAGGTGTAGTCATTGCTTGGTTGGCAACATTTCCAATTAATACGCTGCTATTTAATTGGACTGGGCTTATTGGAGTTGCAAACTTACAGATACAATATGCGGTAGCTCTAGTTGTTATTAGTACTATTCTTACTGTATTGGGTGGGCATATTCCAGCAAGAATGGCTTCTCAAAAGGATGCTGTTGAAGCATTACGAAGCGAGTAATCAATACTTGCCTACAATTATCTTGATAAAGGTGATTGTAGGCAAAATTCCATTCATTGAGATAAGCTAAAGTAGTTTTACTTTTTGAGGTGATAATTTGTATATGCATTACTTGGTGGATGAATTTCTTTTATTTTTGGCATATAGCTTTATTGGCTGGGTGAGTGAGGTGATATACTGTTCAGTCCCAGAGAAAAAGTTAGTAAACAGAGGATTTTTAACAGGCCCATATTGTCCGATTTATGGTATTGGAGCGCTTGTAGTCATAAATGTTTTGACACCTTTTTCGGAAAATCCCATAATAGTTTATTTTCTTGCGGTTATTATAACTAGTCTTTTGGAATATGTTACGGGTTATTTACTAGAACGCGTATATCATTTAAAATGGTGGGATTATTCAAAATATAAGTTCAATATTCATGGAAGAGTTGTATTGCATAATTCATTAATTTTTGGGGTGTTGTCATTAATCACGATATATTTTCTTAATCCCATTCTGCTTAATATGATTAACAATCTGCCATTAAATATGCGTTACACATTAAGTTTACTATTACTATCCATATTTCTGACTGATAATATAATATCCACTCTAAAAACTTTAAAATTGAATACCAACTTATCAAAGCTTCATATGATTGCAGATGAAATCAAGGAGAAGATGTCAGAGAAACTTTCACTAAAATCAAAATCTATGCAATCTTCGGAAGAAGAGTCTCAGATAAGGATATTAGCAACTAAAATCGATGAACTTAACCAAAATTTTAATGATATATCAAAACAGAGTAAAGAGGTAGTGAAAAGAATTTTTATTGCTTTTCCTAATATAACATCAAAATTGCATAAAGAAATACTAATTGAATTAAAAGCAATTAACAAGACAAACATAAACAAGAACAAAAAACTAAAGCACAGGGGTAATTGACCCACTGTGCTTTAAGTTTGCATTATTCAACATCAATCGTAATGCTATTGTTTGGCTTTTCTTCTTTAGGAATTAAGACTTTAAGTAAGCCATTTTCAAGTTTTGCCTTAATACCATCTGACTTGGCATCTTCCAAATAAATTGAACGACTCATAGAACTGTAACGTCTCTCTCTATGGATGAAATTCTTTTTCTTAGATTCATTACGTTCATCCATTGTAATAGAAATCATAAGTTTTCCGTCGTTAAGTTCAACATTGATGTCTTTTTTGTCTATACCTGGCACTTCAGCCTCAACAAGGTATTCATTGCCATTATCTTCGACATCAACTTTGAAAGTGTCATGCGTGAGGGATCTTCTAAATGGCCAATCATTGGAAAAAAAGTCATCAAGTACGTTGTAGAAGTCCTCAAAGCCAGTGGTTGTAGAGATTTCTTTGTTCTTTCTGTTGAAAGGTACTAATCCAGCCATAAATAACAACTCCTTTTCAATTTATTTTTATTAGCACTCTGGCTTATTGAGTGCTAATTATTATATATCATATAAAATTCGATATGTCAATATTTTTTTAAAAAAAATCCTAATTTGCAGTGGGGAATTAGATTGATTTGGAGGTGAAATAGAAATAGAAGAATGTATTGAATATTATTTTCATTTTGA
>NZ_AXUN02000064.1 GCF_000495435.3 Youngiibacter fragilis 232.1
TGGAGCGACAATAGCAATACCCAATGACCCTACAAACGGAGCAAGGGCACTCATACTCCTTGCGGCAAACGGACTCATAAAGGTCAAGGACGGCCTTCTCATAACTGCAGCGGACATTACCGAGAATCCGAAGAACCTCAAGTTCGAGGAGCTTGAAGCGGCAGCGATAGCAAGAGCCCTTCAGGATGTCGACGGAGCTGTCATCAACACAAACTACGCCCTTGAAGCGGGTCTTAACCCTGTGGCGGACGCCCTGATCATCGAAGACCAGGAGTCACCATACGCAAACATACTTGCCGTAAGGGAAGACAACAAGGACGATGCAGGCATCAAGGCACTTGGCGAAGCCCTCAACTCTCCAGAGGTCAAGGCATTCATCGAGTCAGAGTACAAGGGAGCAATAGTTCCGGCGTTCTAATATTTATACAATTGTGACATGTTTGTTAACAAAAAAATAAATTAATCTTATATAGGGAAGCGTTGGGAATCAACGCTTCCCTTTAAAATTGAGCTTGTTAAAACATTTACAATTATTGAGAATCTTTGAATACGGTGCTATACTGAATAAGGTATTTGTTATATTTTAGATAATTTTCAGGAGGATTCATATGAAATTATTCTCTATTTCAAAATCAGTACACATACCAAAGTTCAAGCCAACTGAGAGATTCAGCGGAATAACAGTCATGGATGCAGGGAAGACCCTGTACTACTCGCTTTCACAGCAGCATAATCTCGTTTGCGAGCCTGCAGTGAAGAGAGGCGACAGAGTGCTTGTCAACCAGGTAATCGGTGTAAGCACGAACAAGAGTGTTGTCCCGGTCTACTGCGGAGTATCAGGCACTGTGAAGCAGATAGTGCAGAAGTACGACCTCGCCGGTGACAAGGTAAACATGATCGTAGTGGAGAACGACGGGCTCTACGAGACCATGGAAAGAAAGGCTATGAACTATGGAGCGATGTCACTCGATGAAATCAAGGATGCCGTGAAGGACCTAGGAGTAATCGAAACCCAGAACCTTTCAAACAGGAAGCGTGGAATGCACCTGTCTTTCAGGAGCAACCCCAAGCACATTTTGCTTAACGCATCCGAAAGCGGCCTTTATGGCGTGCTTGGTGAAGCCCTGTACACCTCCGTAAAGGATGATTTCATTCTTGGAATCAACATCCTCAAGGACATCTACAAGGCTGCTGAAATATCGCTTCTGATAACAAGCGATGCTGAATCACTTGCAGGATTCACAGATGCCGTTGCAGGAACCGGGGTAAAGATCGTCGCAAAGGTACCTACCCAGTTCTATCATGACATGAACCTTGCTGCAAGGGATGTATATGGCGATTTCGCCATGAAGGACACAATGGTAATTGATGCCTTCATGCTTCCTTCCGTTGCAAGAGGCCTTGAAAGGGGCGAGCTGTCCCATACCGACCTTATAATGGTGTCGGGAGAGGCTGCAGGGAAGAAGGGAATGTACAGGGTGCCCCATGGAACCCCGATATCGGAGATTATGGCCGCAGCGGAAGTGAAGGAACCCTTCAGGATAGTTGCCGGATCCATCCTTTCAGGAAATGCCGTATTTTCCACAGAAGCTCCTGTCAACAGGGGAATTAAGGAACTGCTTTTCCTGACGGAAGCTGAGGTTTCCAAAGAAGAGGAAGTCAACTGCATCAGGTGCGGAAGATGTGCGGACGTCTGTCCTGTAGGCCTTAAGCCTTATGATCTGAACGCATCCGTAATCGTAAGGGACTTTGATTCATTCTTCGCAGAAAGAGGCGGAATGTGCGTTGAGTGCGGACTCTGCTCATACATCTGCCCGTCAAAGAGACATCTTACACAGTCATTCAAGACTGCTAAGAAAGTCAAGAGATAGGAGAGGGGAAACATGGAAAACAGAATTCTTACAGTAGCTTCATCACCTCATATCAAATCCTCTCTGAGGGTAAGCACGATCATGAGAGATGTGCTGATAGCTCTTTTACTTCCCGCAATAGCAGGAGTATATTTTAACGGCATAGAGGGACTCTATCTGATCGCTGCAACAATAGCTTCAGCGGTAGTCTCTGAGCTCGTATTCTCCAAGATAATGAGAAGGCCGCATACATTAGGTGACTTGTCAGCTGTTGTTACCGGTCTGGTCACAGCACTGGTGCTTCCACTTTCCACACCGCTTTGGGTGGCAGGAATATCTTCACTTTTCGCGATCATAGTTGTAAAGTGCCTTTTCGGGGGACTTGGACAGAACTTCATGAACCCGGCAGTCACAGGTAAGATATTCGTCGCTACTGCTTATGGCAGACTGATGACCACAGTTCCATTTTCTTCAGACGACGCAATGACCAGACTAATTGGCCAGGCCGGAGGAAATCTCGGCGAGGCTTCGGTTGCAGCCATAATAATCGGTGGAATCTACCTTATCCTAAGAGGTGTTATACGCGCAAGGATTCCAGTGACGATCATCATCATAAGCTTCTTGTATTCTGCAATATTCCTCGGCGACGTTACAGTCCTGGGGCTGAATGCCAGCGTATATCTTGCAGCATTCTTCCTTGCGACTGATTATGCAAGTTCGGCGACTACAAATGAAGGCAAGCTTGTTTTTGCAGCAGTTATCGGAGTTCTGGGCAGCCTTTTCATAGGTAAATCAGGAAATGCAGAAGGTATATATTATGCTGTAATTCTTGGCAATATCTTCGCACCATTCATCGATACCTTCTTCAAGGGAAAAGTTGACACCAAAAAGGAGGCAAACGCATAATGGACAAGGTCAAATCAAGTAACAAGGATTTTATTGAATGGCTTAAGCTTGGATTGGTCCTGGTAGTCATTACAGCAGTCGTTGCAGTCATAATGGCTTACATCAACACCTCGACCAAGGACATCATAGCCAAGAACAACATGATAAAGCAGGAAGACCTTGAGTACGTAATGGCAGGAGCCGATGACGTAGCACCATATGGCGGAACCATGCCCGGCGAGGATTCCCGCATAAAGGAGATCTATGAGGCCAAGGCCGGCGGAAGCGTCATGGGCTACGTATACAAGGTATCAGTCCAGGGCTACAAGGACATTATCGACGTTCTAGTTGGTGTAAAGGCAGATGGGAGCATAGGAGCAGCCAAGGTAACAAAGCTTGCTGAAACCCCAGGTCTCGGATCCCTTGTTCAGGAATCCAAGTACATAGACCAGTATACCGGAAAGTCTATTGAAGAAAGCTTCAAGGTAGTCAAGTCTACTGCATCCAATCCAAATGAGATTGAAGCAGTAGCTGGTGCAACGATTTCATCCAATGCGGTAGCGACTGCAGTAAATGACGCAGTAACCCACTATAAGACAGAAATCAAGGGTGAGGCAGTAGTAGAAGAACCGAAGTCCGAGCCTACAATCGAGAATATGCTTCTTGATGGCGATGCCATGGAGGAGGTTGCCGGAGACCTTAAGACTATGAAAGTCACTAAATCCGGAGCTGTTACAGGCTACATAGTCTATGGAGAAGGAAAAGGATACTACGATACTCCAATCATAGTAGCTGTAGGTTTCGACCTTGCGACTAAGAAGATAACAAACATAATGGTAACCGAACAGAACGAAACACAGGGTCTTGGAACTGCAATCACAGATGTCGAATTCAGTGAGATGTTCCAGGGGAAAGATGCTGTGGCTCAGAAGATTGAAGTCTATTCAGGCGCTTCAGTAAGCTCCGAAGGTGCCATAAAGGCAATTAACGCCGCTGTAACATACTTCAATGATGTTCTGGCGAAGTAGGGGGTTGACATGGGAAAATATTTTGAAAGAATAACAAATGGTCTTTTTACTGAAAATGCTATATTCGTGCAGCTCATAGCCATGTGTCCGCTGCTTGCAGTCACTACAAGCCTTATGAATGCAATCGGTATGGGTGTTGCTGCTACTGCAGTCCTCATATTCTCAAACCTTTTCATTTCACTGCTAAGGAATTTCATACCTAACAAGGTAAGGATTCCAGCCTTCATAGTAGTCATAGCGGGATTCGTCTCAGCTGTTGACATGCTGATGGCTGCGTATACTGTTGACCTGTACAATTCACTTGGAATATTCATTCCACTCATAGTTGTCAACTGTGTGATTCTGGGAAGAGCAGAAGCTTATGCAAGCAAAAACAGTCCTCTGCTGTCTGTCTTCGATGGAATAGGCATGGGACTTGGATTTACTCTGGCTTTGGCTGCGCTTGGCGCAACAAGGGAGATTCTCGGTGCCGGAACCCTGCTTGGAATTAAGATAACTCCGGACTTCTTCCAGCCTGCCAATGTCTTTATCCTGCCTCCAGGAGCATTCCTTGCCCTTGGCATAATGATGGCATTCCTTAACAGCAGGAAGATCAAGAAGGGTGAAGCAGCTCTCAAGCTTCATGATGATGCACTGCTTCTAGCTATGGTCGGTGCAGATGCAAAGTCTAATTTGACATCTGAGGAGGAGAACTAGAATGGGAGAATTGCTTATCATATTTCTAAACGCTGCTCTTGTTAATAACTTCGTGCTTTCAAAGTTCCTCGGCATATGTTCTTTCCTTGGAGTTTCCAAGAAGAGGGATGCCGCAATAGGAATGGGCCTGGCGGTTACTTTCGTCATGGCTATGGCATCTGCCGGAGCATGGCTCATAGATACCTTCCTCCTAAAGCCATTCGAGCTCGGATACCTGAGGAGCATAGCATTCATACTTGTTATCGCTGCACTTGTCCAGTTCGTTGAAATGGTAATCAAGAAGATAAGCCCCGGCCTTTACAAGGCCCTTGGTATATACCTGCCTCTTATCACCACCAACTGTGCCGTTCTTGGTGTGGCCCTGCTCAACACACAGGAGTCATACACCCTCATAGGCAGCATTGTAAACGGAGTTGGAGCAGCTGCAGGCTACTTCCTTGCAATCGTCCTTATGGCATCCATAAGGGAGAGGCTTGAAAAAGTCAGCTCGATACCTGTTGCATTCAAGGGACTGCCTTTGACTTTGGTCATTGCCAGCCTGATGTCGCTTGGGTTCCTGGGATTCCAGGGACTGATATAGGAGGGGATTGGAATGAAGGAAGTATTGACAGCCGTAGCGGTGCTATCATCGCTGGGTCTGGTATTCGGAGTTCTTCTTGGTTTCGCCTCCAAGGTATTCGAAGTCAAACAGAATCCGCTCGTTGGTGACGTACTTATGGTCCTGCCAGGTGTAAACTGTGGCGGATGTGGTTATGCAGGATGTGAACAGTATGCTATTGCTGTTGCAGACAACGGAGAAGTCCCGACTTTATGCTCAGTCGGCGGATCACCAGTGGCACTTAAGATCGGCGATATCATGGGAGTAAAGGTTTCTGCAACTGAAAAGATGGTAGCGTATGTCAAATGTAACGGAGACTGCGACAAGGCAAAGCAGCTATATGAGTATCATGGCATCATGGACTGTACAAGCGCAGCTGCTTTACCAGGAGGAGGTGCAAAATCCTGCTCATATGGATGCCTCGGTCTTGGAACCTGCGTAAAAGCATGCGAATTTGATGCTATCAGGATAATCGATGGAATTGCGATAATCGATGAATCAAAATGTACCAACTGTGGCGCCTGCATGAAGGTCTGCCCTAAGAACCTTATTGAATCAGTCCCTGAGAACTCAAGGGTCAGGGTTGCCTGCAACTCCAAGGATTCAGCCAAGGATACAATGGGAAGCTGCAAGGTTGGCTGCATAGCCTGCAAGAAGTGCGAGAAAGCCTGTGAATTCGATGCTGTGCATGTCAATGACAGCCTCTCGAAGATTGACTACTCAAAGTGCACACAGTGCAAGGCTTGTGTCAAGGCCTGCCCTACAGCATCAATTGAGGATATATTCGAGATCAGCAAGGTGGACAAGAAATCAAAGGCAACTGCATAGAAGAAATAAGGAGGACATTGATATGTCCTCCTTGCTTTTAGGTTATAATTGAATCAAAGATGAAATGACTGGATGTGATTCTATGGTTCCCTGGCTTTATCTGGCAGCGGGTGTGACAGCTGCCGCCCTTATCTTCGCACTTCGTAACTGGAAGGTGAGCAATTCCTCTGGAAACGACCCCATAGGTGCAATTGCAGCATTTCTCATAATAATGGGTGTCATTTTCGGTGAAAACGAGAACCTTGCTTATGGTTTCATCGGGTTTGGAGCTGCACTCTTCGTATTTCTCCAGTTTACCAAGAAGAAGTAGGGGAGAAGTTCCTTACCCTTTTGATTTTAAAGAACGACTCCACCGTCTACCGAGAGGACAGTTCCAGTAATGAATGATGCCTCTTCCGATGCAAGGAACGCATAGGCATTAGCTATGTCTTCAGGTGTTCCAAGTCTTCTGAGAGGTGCTTTGCCTTCCATCATCTCAATTACCTTTTCAGGCATCTTCTTCACCATAGGGGTTGCAATGAATCCAGGTGCAATGGCATTGACACGGATGTTCTTCTTTCCGAGCTCCTTGGCCCATGTCTTTGTCATTCCTATGACGCCCCACTTTGTTGCGGCATAGTTTGTCTGACCGAAATTGCCATAAAGACCGACGACTGAAGATGCATTCAGTACTACACCGCCGCCATTGTCTGACATTACCGGTACAACGATCTGCGTACAGTTGAACACTCCCTTGAGGTTAACATCGATAACCTTGTCGAAGTCCTCTTCAGGCATCTTGATAAGCTGGTTGTCTGCAGTTATTCCGGCATTGTTGACTAATACGTCAATCTTTCCCCACTTGGATACCACATCGTCAACCATGGTCTTGATCTGGTCCCTGTTGACTACATTGACTTCGTACGCCAGAAACTCTGCGTCCATTTCTTTCAGCTCTGCGGAGATCTCATCCATCGAACCAAGTCTCACATCGCATATTACAACTTTTGAACCTTCAGCAGCGAACTTCAATGCGGTAGCTTTACCGATACCCTGAGCCGCTCCAGTGACAACAGATACTTTTCCCTCTAATCTCATGTTAACCTCCCGAACTGGTATATTTTCCTTTAAATGAGAGGAATATGCATTTCTGCATATTCCTTGATCTTTGCCAGGTTTTATGTCTTACAGTATTCCGAATCCTGCATAAAGAATTATACAGATTACGGTTGCGATAACTGGATTTACAAGGCTTGTCATCATGATGTCAAGATATGAATCCTTGTGAGTGAGTCCGGTAACAGCAAGCAGAGTCAGTACGGCTCCATTATGTGGAAGTGTATCAAGTCCGCCTGATGAAAGCGATGCAATTCTGTGAAGAGCTTCCGGTGAAACTCCAGTAGTTGTTGCAAGCTCCATGTACTTTGCTCCAAGTGCCTCAAGCGCTATTCCCATACCGCCTGATGCTGATCCTGTAGCTCCTGCAAGGGCGTTGACTGCTACGGCTTCAGATATGAGTATGTTTCCCTGGATTCCAAGGAGAAGGTTTGTAAGGTCCTTGAATCCTGGTACGGCTCTTACTACTGAACCGAATCCAACCGCTGCGGATGTGTTGATTATTGCAAGAACTGATCCAGCTGCTCCATCATTGATGGTCTTCTGAAGGTTCTTGAGTCTTGAGAATCCAACTGCTATACCAGCAATGATACCAGCTGCAAGTGCAACTACTATGTTCTGCTTGAGAACGTTAAGCACAACTACAACGATTATCAGAGGAAGTATTGCAAGTGCAGGATTCATCAGGTGCTCGTGGTCTGTTGTGTCTACCTTCTTGTCAGGTTCTACGAAGCCTTCTCCCTTTGCTGTATACTGCTTCTCCCTGTAGGACAGCCATAACATACCGAATACAAGCATTGATATGGTTGCAACAATACCGAGTACGGGAGCTGCTGTAGCAGTTGTTCCGAAGTACTTCATAGGTATGAGGTTCTGTATCTGAGGTGATCCAGGTACTGCTGTCATTGTGAATCCGAAAGCTCCAAGCGCAATTGCTCCAGGTATGAGCTTCCTTGTTATGTTAGCTTCCCTGAACAGAGCAAGTGCAAGCGGATAAACTGCGAATACGACAACGAAGAGGGATATTCCGCCGTAGGTAAGTACGGCGCATCCAAGGACTATAGCAAGCATAGCCCTCTTTGCTCCAAGAACCTTTGCTATCCAGGAAGCTATGGACCTTGCTCCGCCTGACTCGTCCATGATCTTTCCGAATATGGCGCCAAGCATGAATGTCGGGAACCATGATTTTGTGAATCCTACGAATCCGGTCATGTAAGTGTCGGTGTACATCGGCAGAAGGTCAAGACCTCCTGTGAGTCCAACGACAAGTGCGCAGATAGGAGCTATCCAGATGATGGACATGCCTCTGTACGCGAGGATCATAAGTAGTGCAAGACCTAAGAAAATACCAAACATTTTACTCCTCCTTATAATGAAGATCTATATAATATAAATATTATATACAATTAGTAAGTGGGGGATTACAGTACTAGGTTCATCGGTTCCGGTCTGAAGATCCTCTCGTCCATGATCTTCAAATCAGGTGATATGCCGGGCTCGAATTCCATCTGGTCAAGAATGTCCTTCTGGAGTTCAACTCCTGGTGCAATTTCGGTAAGGACAAGTCCTTCCTGGGTAAGCTCGAATACGGCTCTTTCGGTTACATAAAGCACTTCCTGCCTGACTTCCTTTGCATATTCGCCAGAGAAGGTTATCTGCTCAACGTCCTTGAGGAACTTCTTGACTTTGCCTTCATTGTTGATCTTTAGTCGTCCGTCACCTACCTCCAGCTCCAGTCCGCCTGCGGTGAATGTTCCGCAGAATATTACCTTCTTCGCATTCTGGGTGATGTTTATGAATCCGCCTGCTCCTGCGATTTTCGGTCCGAACTTGCTGACGTTGATGTTTCCGATCCTGTCGCATTGCGCAAGGCCGAGATAAGCCACATCAAGTCCGCCGCCGTCATAGAAATCGAACTGGTAGGGTTGGTCGATGATCGCCTCTGCATTAGTCGCTGCGCCGAAGCTCAGCCCTCCTGCAGGTATTCCACCGATAGGTCCTGGCTCTACCGTGAGCATCAGTCCCTGTATGTGCTCCTCGTTTGCAACGATTGAGACGCCTTCAGGCATTCCGATACCGAGGTTTATGATTGCGTGTGGAACGAGTTCCATTGCGCACCTTCTAGCTATGACCTTTCTTTCATCCAGTTCAAGAGGCTTTACTGAGTGAACAGGTACCTTTACCCCACCGGTATAGGCTACATTGAACGCTTCGGAGAAAGTCATCATATGGTTCTTCATGTCAGCGACTTCAACAATCGCATCCACGTAGATTCCAGGTACCTTTACCATCCTTGCGTCCAGAGTTCCTGCCTTGACAACCTTCTCTACCTGCACTATTACAGTTCCGCCAGAGTTGTAGGCTGCCTGAGCCAGTGAAAGTGCTTCAAGGGTTCCTGCTTCCTTCTCCATGGTCACATTGCCTTTTTCATCAGCATATGTACCTCTGATGAGTGCCACATTGATAGGGAAGTACTTGTAGAAAAGGTATTCCTCCCCTCCGACTGTGATCAGTTCAACAATGTCCTCAGTCGTCTTTGGATTCAGCTTGCCACCTTCGACCCTGGGATCAACGAAAGTCTTCATACCCACCTTCGTGATCATTCCGGCTCTCTTGGCGGCAATCTCCCTGAACAGCTGAGATATGGTTCCCTGTGGAAGGTTGTATGCTTCGATCTTATTTTCCATCGCAAGCTTCTGTACCTTGGGAACCAGGTTCCAGTGTCCGCCTATGACTCTCTTCAGCAGTCCTTCGTGCCCAAGATGATTCAGTCCTCTTGTCTTTCCATCGCCTTGCCCGGCAGCATATACCAGTGTGAGGTCCCTCGGTTCACTCGTTTCAACGAACCTTGCTTCAAGGGCTGCTTCGACTTCTTCCGGAACAGCGTTGCCGACGAATCCGCTTGTGGCTACAGTATCTCCTGACTTGATCAGTTTTACAGCTTCCGCTGCAGTCAAAAACTTAACCAATTATTTTCCTCCTTTCGAAATATTACAAAATACTATATGCAAGATTCGTGCCAAGAGGAAAAACAGGTTGTTTTGATGCTTATTTGTGCTTTTTTCGGTCAAAACGTTAAGTTCAGGTAAACATTTGCAGGCAATTTCCAATCCTAACCTGAAAAAACATTCATGTTATGTCCAAATTTTGGACACTATTTTTCGTTAAAGTTTAAACGTTTTCATGAAAACCATGAATCCCAACGTTTTGTGGCCTCGCTTTATAAAAAAGCGCACAAGTGTACAAAATATTTACAGTGTCCATATAATGTACACTACAATCCATAAGCCTTCATCTTCTCATACAGGCTTGTCCTGCTGATATCAAGCTTAATAGCTGCCCTGAGTTTATTCCCGTTGAATTCCTCGAGAGCTTCCTTGATCGCCTTTTTTTCTATCTCCTGAGTTATTTCCTTAAGTGAACCTTCCATACTTATCGGAACAACCTTAACCCCTGAATTGTTGTCGTGCTTTACCAGATTTTGCGTAATATATCGCGGAAGCTGATCTATGCCTATGGAAGCCTGCTTGTCGACAAGGTTCAGGGCTCTCTCAATAAGGTTGCCCAGTTCCCTTATGTTTCCAGGCCATTCATAGGCTGCCAGGGCTGCCATGGCATCTTCTGATATGTCTGTCACATGGCGTTCCATTTCTGAAGAGATAGTCCTCATCAGATGCCTTGCAAGCAATGGAATATCTTCCTTTCTTTCCCTCAATGAAGGTATCTGTATGTTGATTACATTCAGCCTGTAGTAAAGGTCTTCCCTGAAGGTCTTCAGTTTTATCATCTCTTCAAGGTTCCTGTTGGTCGCAGCTATTATCCTTACATCAACCTTCTGGCTCTTGGTTGCTCCGATCCTCTCAATCTCCCTTTCCTGTATGACCCTCAGAAGCTTGACCTGCATGGGAAGGGGGAGGTCACCGATTTCATCAAGGAATATGGTGCTCTTGTCGGCAAGCTCGAATTTACCTGGCTTTCCGCCTTTCTTGGCTCCTGTGAACGCTCCCGACTCATATCCGAAAAGCTCGGA
>NZ_AXUN02000063.1 GCF_000495435.3 Youngiibacter fragilis 232.1
TTTAATCCGTAAATTTTCGATATTTGGGAATAGGTTTAGTCACTGAAGTTATATTTCATAGGATAAACACTACTACCGCAGGCGTTTTGCCACATTTTATGGTGACAGAACGCCAATATTCATGGTATAATCATATTACCAAATTGGTTATATGGAGGCGACACATGGCTATGATTCCTCAATGGGCAAAAGATCAGAGACAAAAAGGTACAGAGATTAAAGCGATCGGTGGCAAATACTATCTTTGCAAGGTTTCATCCAAGTGGGACCCTGAGCTTAAACGAGCCAGGAAAATCAGCGGTGAGTATCTAGGAGTTCTTACTCCGGATGGTCTCATTCCTGTACAGCGCAAGTTGGTTGATATCACAGAACCGGTCATCAGCAAAGAGTTCGGAGCCAGTTGGCTTTTGGCTTCACTGACTTCAGATATTCGTGAAAAGCTTCAAGTGAGATTTCCTGATTATTGGAAGGAACTGTACACAATCTGCTTGCTGAGAACCATAAGGCCATGCTCATTCCGGTACATCGCCGAGCGTTACTCCACCTCATCCATATCAGAAATCTGGCCAGAACTCGCCCTCAGCGGATCCTCGATTACCTCATTTCTTAAAGGGATTGGAACGCGTCGTCAATCAATCTCTCTGTTCATGAAAGATTTTCTCATGGAGGAACGTGAATACCTGATTTTTGATGGTACTGGATTGATTTCCCTAAGCGAAAAGATGCAGGATAACCAGATAGGCTATAACAGCAAGGGGATCTACGACCCCCAGATCAACCTGCTATATGCATTCATGGGCGGACAGAACGGAGGAATGCCAGCATACTACCGCAAGTTCCCAGGAAGCATCCGTGACATCAGTGCCTTTACCTCATTGCTCAGCGAAATGAATGTCAGTGACACGGTTGTCATCGCAGATAAAGGCTTTGGCTCTACTGCCAACTTCAATGACCTTGACGAATCCGGACTTAAATATATCGTTCCGCTGAGAAGAAATAACCAGATGTATGACCGTGCTCCGCTACAATCCGCTGACAAATCAGGTTTTGACGGGGCATTCCAGTTCAGCGACCGGCCAATATGGCACTATAGCCAAAATGATGGTAAGGGGCATGTTTTATCTGTTTTCCTGGATGGAGTGCTTCGGCTAAAAGAGGAACAGGACTACATGAGAAGATTGTTCGAGCGCCATGAAGGCTACAGCGAAGAAGGCTTGAGGGCCAGGCAGCTGGAATTTGGAACAATAGTTTTGAAGACAAATCTCACTGAACCGGCTGAAAAAATCTACCAGCTGTACAAAAAACGCATGCAGATTGAACAGTTCTTCGATGACTACAAAAATCTGATGGACTTCGATTCCAGCTATCTGCAATCTGATGCGGCGATGGAGGCCTGGCTCTTTTTGAACCACCTGAGCATGATGATGTGCTACAGGGTCTATGACCTTCTTCGCACCACTGACTCCCTGAAGAAATATTCTATGAATGGTGTGCTTCAGGAGTATTTGTCAGGAATAAGGATAGAGAAAATAACAGGAAATTGGCGTTATGAGGTAATGACTAAAGGCAACCGCAATTTGCTGAAACAGATAGGCTTAACACTTCCTGAACAGCCTATATTGTTTTGATCATCTGTATAACCTTTAGAAATTCTCAGTGACCTATTACCAAAGTCGAAAAGTTACGGTTTAATT
>NZ_AXUN02000062.1 GCF_000495435.3 Youngiibacter fragilis 232.1
CAAAATTTTCTACACTCTCCTCAGGGGCTCATTATGAAAATCAAGCCACTCGTGCTACATTCTGATAACGGAAGCCCCATGAAGGCCGCCACGATGCTTGCAACGCTCTATGATCTCGGTATAACACCATCTCGTAGCAGACCAAGGGTAAGCAACGATAATTGTTAACTTCCCATATTTTACCTACTCATTGCAGTTTTAGCATCTGATTTTCCCTCTGCGCTCTAGAATGTGCTCTCAAGAAACGCCATGATTTCAGCATAAGATTTCCCGCTTTTCTCAACCGCCTGAATCAGTTCATTCCTATGAATAGCTCTCTGCTTTGCCTGGAGATCCTCCAGTTCCTTAGCTGCTGCATCATACCTTGTCTTTACCTTTTCGAAGTTTTCCTTCGCTTTTGCTATCTTTTCATCAATCGATATCGTCTTCCTCGGTCGAGCCATCTTCTCCATCCCTTTCTTGTTTCGCTGCCGCTTTCAGCTGCTCACCTAGTCTCGTTGCTCTTGACTTGATATAGTCTTCATCCACGCCGAAGGCCTTAAGTATTGTCTTTTGCGTTGCGGTCACTGCATGGTCAAGCCTATATATGTTATCCATCTGCCTTATCATTTCGATTTTTTCCAGCTCTTTCAGCGCGGCGGGAACTGTCATATAGTTTGGCTTCTTTGACATTTCCGCCATCATTGCCTTAAGTTGCGTATACAGCTTGCACCTCACAATCAAGGCTACAAATTCAATGAATATCTTCGCATCTGCAGATTCATTGCCTGATACACGCAGACTCCTATTCCCAAGATATGACTTATCACCGCGGAACAGCTTCTCTGAAGCATCCCTGCTCTTATACAGTGAAAGAGCTTCTGCCGCTGTCATTTTTCGGGATGTGACAATTACAAAGTATCCGCAAAGCCCTAGTTCCCTTTCTATTACTTCGGATTTTTCCTTAGCATAAAGTAACTTGCTCGTACCATCCTCCTTTTCGTGTGAAAAGATATCGAAATACCAGTGGTACGGATCTCCCAATGTCACCGTTTTCCCTTCGTGCCTCTTCAGGAATTCTGTCATCTTCTGAATCTTACATTCAAGAAGTCCCTTCTCAGCACTTTCCTTTGTTACCTTGTGGTAGATATGGAAATATCTGGCTTTCTCGTCATCTGCATAAAGCTTCTCTTGGATTGTCATGCCATATGCCTGGTATTCAGGGATAACGCAAGATCTCTTCGTCTCGAATTTACCTTTGTTCTCAAGGATAATTCTCTCTACGAACGAAGCCCTTCCCTTGACCATGATTACAAAATCATACTGACAAGTGTCCATGTATTGAATATTATTCTTGCTGAAATAGCCTCTATCAAGTATAAAACCGATCTTCTTATAGCCGTATCCTTTTGCTTTTTCCAGCATGAACTGCAGCTGTGATACATCAACAATGCTTCCAGGGTAAGTCTCGTAGAATAGAGGTTCCTTGTTGTCTGTGTCGTAGGCCACAGAATAGTTGAATACAGGAACCCCTTTGTCATCCTTGGGATGCCCGAATTCCGCCATCTCAATATCCCCGGCCTGGCAGTTCTTATTCGTTGAATCGTATGAGATATAGATTTGTTCCCTGTGATTCCTTAAGGCATTCCAGCGGTTCAGAAAGCCCACTCTGTCATCATCTGATATGGAGGACAGGAACCTGGATACCGTTGAGTCGCTGTAGATTTTCATGTCTTCAGTCAGCAGCGGATGATTGTATGCATAATCGGGATAGTACTGGCCCGCATTGTTTTCGCAGATTATTGAATACGCAGCAAGATCGAGAAACAGGCCGACCCCTCTCTCGTCCCAGTGGTTTGAAAGCATTTCAGGAAGATTGTACTCCTCCATGATCTTCCGAATGACGAGATAAGCGCCTATCCTGAGGCAGCTGCTGCGGTTGGAGTTATTCCGTTCATCAGGCAGCGCAATACCCGGGAAGAACTTAGCGAAGTTTTGGTTCGGTTGCATCATCGTCGGATCATCATTGGACTGCTTTCCGATGGTTGTCCTCTGCGGAACGTTATACTTCTTTTCCGGGACATATTTACGCGCGTAAGTGTATTCAATGTATGTGGTGTCTCCACGTCTGTTCACTGTAATCTTTCCTGTGTTTTCGGGGATTTTCACTAAAAAATCGTAGTACATTTCGGCCTCCTGATAAGAATGATATCCTACTCAATATATCATATCATAAAACCCGGATTTCTGCAATAACTATCCGGGTTTTACTAAGATTTCCAAGGGTTTTCATGATATTTTTAGCACAACTAAGTTAGTTGGATATTCCACTTAAAAAAT
>NZ_AXUN02000061.1 GCF_000495435.3 Youngiibacter fragilis 232.1
CCCATGCCGGGCGCACAACAACAGGCGCTCAGGCATCATGCAGCCCGGGCGCCTTATATCTACTATATCAAATTGTCGGGAATGCTTCCTCACCCTATGGCTTCTTGACGTAGGACATGGAAATATACCCTGTAATTCCCGCATGGCTGGTCTTCCCCCACCCATCATTTATTTCATCAATGAAAATGATGGTCTGAGCCGGTATCTGAGTCAGTATCTTGCTGTCCGTTGATGGTCCTTCTCGCAGGTTCACATTCCACAAGGTCATGTGGTGATGCGAAGCGTCATATTCAACAGGCACCAGGTAATCCATTGAGCTGTATCCGCTCCAGCCTGATGTATGGACCGCAGCCCACCCGTTCCAGATGGAATTTGCTGTTATGATCGTACCCTTTGGAATCACAAAGAGCAGCTCGCCCTTTGTATCAGGCTTGCTTCTTATGACAAGGTTCTCTGTCGTCTTAAGAAGCTCTGAGTACTCAGCTACTGATCCAAACTTAGAAACAAGACCATCAGTAATTGCCTCAACGCGCCATTTGAAGTCCAGCCTGCCTGCCGTATCCCCTTCCTTATATGGAGCGGCAAATCCCTTAGCCTTTATATCATCATAGTATTTCTTCAGGGCACCTGCAGCAGAAGTATCAGGATGCTTTTGGAGAAAATCCTCGTATGCATCAATGTATTCCTTGACATAGCCTCCACCATCTGCCACAGGAGTATTGTCCAAGCCGCCAAAATAGCCGCTCAGGTAATTCCTTAAATCCCTCAGGACATCTCCCTTGAGCTCAGAATCAGGGTACTTCTTAAGAAAACCCTCGGCAGCAGCTATCCTGTCACCTAGTTCTTTGACAGGGATGACTAGACCTGCATCCATAGCCCATACCTTATCCGAATCCATTGCCTTGAACTTCAGGTAATCTTTCATTCCATCCGAAATCGAATCAGAGTATGACTCCATGGAGCGATAGTCAACTATCGGTTCTACAGACCCCTCTACCCTGATGAATTTGTATCCGGCTCCAGTTAGACTTTTATAAAGCTCTTTAAGCGAAGGATCAGTTATCGACTCAGGATCAATATTTTCTGAAGCATCGAAATAAGGCTCAAGGTCCTGTAGCTTATCCCAGTCCTTTGACATCCCCATACTTGAATATGCACTGAGATATCTCATATAGTCAGCGAGAACAGTATCGCTTTGTTCTTCACTGCCGCTCGCCATGATGATATCCAGTTTTTTCCTAACTTCAAAAGGGTCATCAGCTGTTTTTAAGCTTTCTTTAAATTCAAGCACCGTCTCATCAGTGACAACTACCGTCTCCTTCTGAGTCTCTTCTGGCTTCTTCGTCTCCTCCGGAGTTTCTCCACCCGTAGTGCAAGCTGAAATCAACATAGTTATGATAATAAGAACTGCCAGCACTCTTTTCATATCAGCACCTCTTTTCAATCATCTGATACCTTTATTATATTCTTCACTTATGAATCTTTCGTGTCATTAGGGATACAATTCCCGGAACTAAGGCTTAATGCAAGCTTCGGGTATGAGAAAGTGCATTCGTCATCCTGAAGAGTTGTCTCATTTCACGTAATCCACTCCCCTTCTCATTTCATGGAAAATGATGATAGAATGAAGAAGTATTACGTAACTGAACAGTCAGTCTATGACTAGATTTATAGGAGGGCACCGATGGAAAAGCTGAAAAGGATACTGCCAATAACTGCCCTTTTTGCATATTTCATTGCAAACCTTATGACAATCTTGGAATTCCCCACTGTACACTCAGATGAGCTATGGCTGAAGGGAATAACCGACGAGATGGTAGGGCGGAAGTCCTTCGCTGTTACAGAACCCTTCTTCGACCTTTATCCAAGAGTAGTTCACCCCTTCAGATGGCTCTACCACAGCCTCGAAGCCCTGGTGTTCAATGTCCTGGGAAGCTCTGCAGCTTCAGCAAGGATACTTTCACTGGTTGCCTCTGTATTAGCTCTTATAGTTTTCTACAAGATATTGACTCATGTCCTTGAAAACAGCAGTCTGTCCAGTACAGGGAGTCTATTACCATTTACAGGCACATTAGCACTTGCACTGAATATACAGTTCCTTTATTCCTCAAGGTTCGGGAGGCAGGACAGCATGATTCTGCTGCTGCTTTTGACAGCCTATGGAATAGCTTCAGGATATATACTTAAGGGCAGACGGGTGTCCCTTGTCCTCTCACTTATTACACTTCTTGGAATAGGAGTCCATCCCAACAGCTTTCTCATAGGGATGACAACTTCTGCCGTTCTCTTTATAAGACTGACCATGAAGGAAATAAGACTGAAAGGTCTGGTCTCATATGTCATGATTACAGGAGCAGGCTTCATCGGATATATAGCTATAGGAAACCTTATGAATCCGGGATTTCTTTCAGGCTACCTTAAGTTTGGAGAAAGCCTTGGGATAGAAAGCAATCCTATCGGAAGAATTGATGGCTTCTACTGGTTCTGGTACAAACTTTATGCCAGGATTGGCGGCACCTACGACCTGCTTGACATCAGGCTTGAAATAATCCTTCTGGGCGCAGCAATACTTCTGATACCGGTATATGTTCTTGCATCAAGAAAAAAGGATGGCAGCAATTACCACAGTCTCCTTACCCCATGGTCTGCATTAATCGGAATAAACCTGGGACTTCTTGTCATAGGAAGATACAACCAGACATCGGTAGTATTCCTTGTCCCATTCATCATCCTGACACCCTTTACAGCTGCAGGCATAGTTCTTGGAAATATTGGAAAGAGAAATCTGACATGGGCATTTGCACTTATCCTACTAGTTTTTGTACCCATCAGGCTTTACAGCGGACTCGATGATTACAGGGAGGCAAGACCATATAAGCTTGGATATGAGGATATGATTGAAGTTGTAGAAGGAATGGCAAATGACAGGGATATTGTTCTTGGCAACCTCAATACAATCGATGCTTTCAAAAGTCAAAGGTTCTATGACATAAGAAACCTTGCTTTCCTTGAGGATAACGGTATAACCATTGGAGACTATATAAAGGACAGAGGTATAACTTTAATACTAATCCACGAGGAAATGGAATATATCAAGAACACCTCCCCTGCCTGGGATTTCCTATACGGAAGCAACTACATGGACGATTTGTTCAGGTATATTTCTGAAAATACAGAGCTAATTGGTGAATTCGAGAATCCCATTTACGCAATGAGGATATCAAGGTATTCAGGTACATATCCCTGGAGGACAAGAATATACCGTGTAAGACCATAGAATGAGCTATCACTGCCTGCAGTTATCAGCCTTGAATTAGGCAGTCAAAGCAAGTACTCACCCATTTCATTAATCTATTTAAAGAACCGAGCCTGCAGAAACAAATTCTGCAGGCTCTTTTAATTAATATTCAAATCATCCAGATAGGCACAATATAATTTTCCGAGTCAATTGCCGAGAGCTCCGGACGCATACACAGGATCGCTCCGTTACCTCGTGTGAGCGACGCTTTGTCAAGAACTTTGAAGGTTCCTGAAAGCTCGTATCCTGGATTCACTGAACGTTTGATTTCTATCGGGTGAAGCATGCCGTCACTCTCCATTATAAGATCAATCTCGTTGCTTTCCTTATCCCGATAATACCACATCAGGCATTCCCTGGCGTTATTGTGATAAGTCTTCTGTATTTCAGAAATGACATAATTCTCTAGAATCGCACCATTTATTGCTCCGCTTGCCAGTATCTCAGGCGAGGAATATCGGGTCAGGTATGCCACCAAACCGGTATCGAAAAAGTAAAGTTTTGCTGTCTTAACCATTCGTTTGAGAAGATTATTGGAATATGGCCGCAGATAAAAGATAATATCAGATTTTTCAAGCACCTGAAGCCAGCGCCGTGCCGTATCATCAGATACTCCTACATCTTGTGCAATATTGTGAACATTAAGCATCTGTCCGACCCTGGAGGCGGCAGATCGCACAAAATCCCTGAACAACAATTTATCTATCAGCGCTACCTGCTCACTCACATCCCTCTCGATGTAGGTCTGCAGATAGCTGCTATAGAACACATCCCTGTCGGTGTACTTGCCGCTGACAAGTCCCGGCATTGAGCCGTTAAAGATACGTTCATAAATCCCATTCATGTCTGTGGGTTCATTGGTGCTGTTCCTTGCCTTTATTGAATCAAGTTCTAAAGTGAACGGAGTGCATTCTCCCCTTCCATGAATCTCATGCTGTGACAAAGAAGGCAAATGAAGGATTGCAGTTCTTCCTGCCAATGACTCCTGTGCCAAATGCATTAAATTAAAAGCCTGTGATCCCGTAAGCCAAAACGCGCCAGGAGGAGCTCCATTGTCCACAGCAATCTTGATGTATGAAAACAGCTCTGGAGCATACTGCACTTCATCTATCATTATAGGAAGCGCATGCATCTGAAGGAAAAGGGCTGGATCATTCTTCGCAAGGCGACGTTCCTCCATATCATCAAGGGTTACATACACCCGATCATTACCCATAATGCGTTTCAATATTGTAGTTTTCCCGACCTGTCTAGGTCCTGTGATAAGCAAACAGGAATATTCTCTTGAGAGGGACAGAATTTTATTTTCCAAATCACGTTTGATATAGTCCATACCAAAGTCCCCTTGGCTAATATTCGATTTAATCTTATTTTAGCCAACAATGTCATATTATTCAAGCCTTCACGAAAATATACCGCATAAAAGCTATAATCTTATCCAAAAATATACTATCTTTCATTCCCATAATTTTAGTTATGCTGTTTTAGACCGCTTGAAG
>NZ_AXUN02000060.1 GCF_000495435.3 Youngiibacter fragilis 232.1
GGTACTTTTTCAGTGCCCTCGTGTCCCCTCCCTTTATCCTAAACCAGAGTCGACAGTACTGTCGCCCTTGAAACAATTCCCTTAAGCCTTCCATCACCATCAACTACCGGCAGAGGATATTTCGTATCCACTGCAGTCTGGATTATATCCGCAATCATGTCATCAGGCGATACGGTGACAATGTCTGACTTCAGTATGTCTGAAATATGCAACTTGTCAGTCCTCGCCCTGACTGCATCACTTATCTCGATGATGCCCTTGAACATGAATTTACCGTCAACCACGTACGCGCTGGATAGTCCGTTGGTCCTCATCTCATTGATCGCATAGGATGGGCTGTCAGAAAGCTTCACCAGTGTGTCAGGCGCATACATTATGTTCCTTACGCTCACTACCTTGGTCTTGTCAGCACCTTCAATGAACCTTGCGACATATTCGTCAGCAGGATTTGTGGACATCTCCTCCGGAGTAGCGATCTGAATGACCTTGCCGTCCTTCATGATGGCGACCCTGTCACCAAGCTTGAACGCCTCGTTTATGTCATGGGTTATGAACACAATGGTCTTTCCGAGCTTCCTCTGTATGGATATGAGCTCGAACTGCATGTCCTTCTTTACCAGAGGGTCAAGTGCCGAGAAAGGTTCATCCATCAGGATCACCTCTGTGTCGCTGGCAAGTGCCCTCGCAATTCCGACCCTTTGCTTCATACCGCCCGAAAGGCTGTCAATGGGCTGGTTTTCAAGCCCCTCCAGACCTACCATGGCTATCATCTCCCTGGCCTTCTTGTCCCGCATCTCCTTTGGAACGTCCTTCATCTCAAGGCCCAGCTCCACGTTGCCAAGAACATCCCTGTGTGAGAGCAGACCGAAGTTCTGGAATACCATGGACATCTTGCTTCGCCTAAACTCCCTGAGCTCATTCTTCTCAAACTTCGAGATATCAGCCCCGTCATACTTCACTGTACCCTTAGTGGGTCTGTTAAGCAGGTTGAAGCATCTTACCAGTGTCGATTTCCCTGAGCCTGAAAGTCCGATGATAACAAATATCTCACCCTTCCTGATCTCCATTGATACATCGACAAGTGCTGCTGTCACGCCTGTCTTCTTATATACATCATCCTTCGAGACGCCTTCCTGAAGCATCTTCATTGCCTCAGTCTTGCCTCCTCCATATAGCTTGTAGAGATTCTTGACCTCCATAAGTACATCATTCATGCTTCTCGCCTCCCTTTCTCCTTGCAAGTCCCTGTGAGAACCTGTCCAGTATCACCGCGAGTATTACAACAGATGCACCCGAAACGAGACCACGGCCCATTTCAATCCTGTTGACACTCGTGAGCACCTCCATTCCAAGGCCGCTGGCACCTATCATCGATGTCGTTACAACCATTGATACAGCCATCATTATGGTCTGGTTCACTCCGGTCATGATAGCGGGCATTGCCTGAGGTATCTTGACCTTGACGAGGGCCTGCATGTATGTGGCTCCATAAGCCTTAGCTGCCTCGAGTATCTCACTGTCTATCTGGTTTATGCCAAGTGTTGTCATCCTTATTATTGGGACTATGGCGTAGATCGTCGTTGCGATTACTGCAGGTGCTTTCCCCAGACCGAAGAACAGCAGTGCCGGAATCAGGTATACGAACACAGGCATGGTCTGCATGGTGTCAAGCACAGGCTTTACAAACCGCTCTACCGTCTCGCTCGTTGATACCAGGATTCCTATCGGAAATCCTAGTGCAAGGGATACGATCACTGAGGTTATTACGATGGACAGTGTCTCATTCATCATGTCCCACAGCCCTACTGCACCTATGAATGAGAGCAGAAGTACATAGAGTATTCCCTTCCCAATGCTGCCCGAGGACCTCCAGCCAAGGAAGAATACCAGTGCAAGCATAATGAACCATGGAATTGCATCAAGAACGAACTCTATCCCCGATATTACAGAGTTGAGGAAGTTCCTTATAGCTCCGAAGAAACCTTCGGTTGAAGATGCGAATTGCCTCACAGAGCTGTCGAACTTATCCACATCAAGCGGTAGTCTGAAGGGGAATCCTGCAAAGAAACTCTTTTTCTCTTCTTCCTTTTCTTCACCTTCAAGTTTCGCGATTCCGTCGTCTCCTATCCACTCCCTCACAAGCTCCTTGTTCTCTTCTATGAACCAAAGTGCGGCAGTCCTGTAGTTAGCCCCGGTATCCTGCATGTAAGCGAGGGCTTCCGAAGTCAGCTTGCTTGATGTCCTGTACTTCGAAAGGAATCCGATAAGCTCCTTGTTTTCCGGGTCTTTTCCAAAATCATTGCTGGCTGCAATAGTTACATTTACTGCAGGCAGTGCAGTGAGCCCTTTCTCATACGTATCAGGATTGAACGGTTCATCCTCAAGAAGGACAAAATCGTATTTCCCCATGAGCCACGTAGGCTCCCAGTAGTATCCAACCACCGGCTCCCCCTTCTCATACGCGCCTGAAAGCGCTGCGGAAAGGGCTGCATCCGAGCCCGGCCTGAAGTATATGAAATCCTTGTCGAAGCCATATGCTAAAAACTTGTTGTGCATGATAGTGTCTATGGCCCAACCAGGGATCGCCCCATAGATCCTTCCTTTTGAAGTATCTTCAGCATCCTTGAAAAGCTCCTTGTATGACAGGAGGTCCTTTACAGTCTTAAGGTCAGGAGCCATTGGCTCTATCCCTCTTTCCTTGTCTCCCTCTATTACATACCTGGGCACATAGAAGCCCTGGTAGTCATCATCAAAATTTGTTCCAAGCTCCATCAGCCTGTTTCCAGAAAGGTCGTTTCTGTATGTTGCGATATTGTCTGTCCATACTTCCATATGGACATCTATCTCACCCTTCAGCAGCCCTTCATGCAGTATGGGTGTGCTCCCGGCCATTTCCGTCCAGGAATATCCATATACCTTTTCTGCGATGATACCTGCAACTGCATTGTGGAATCTGTTGCTGTCCCATCCCGCATCCGCAAAGACGATCTGGCCCTTTGCACTATCACCGAAAAGCTTCTTCATCCCCTCATCGCCGATCCAGTTCTTCACAAGTTCCCTGTTCTCGTCAATGAACCACATGGCTGCGGACTTGTAGTCAGCACCAGTGTCCTGCATGTATGCAAGAGCTTCGGATGTAAGTTTGCTCGATGTCCTGTATTTGGACAGGAACTCAACTATCTCTGTATTAGCAGTGTCTTTTCCAAATTCATTGCTGGCACCTATAGTTACGTTTACCGCCGGAAGCGCACTAAGTCCCTGCTCATAGGTTTCCGGATCAAAAGGCTCGTCCTCCAGCAGCACGAAGTCGTACTTACCCATGAGCCAGGTAGGCTCCCAGTAGTATCCAACAACAGGCTCACCTTTCTCATAGGCCCCTGATAGAGCAGCCGAAAGGGCTGCATCCGAGCCCGGCCTGAAGTATATGAAGTCCTGTTCAAAGCCATAGGCTACGAACTTGTTATGCATTATAGTATCCACGGCCCATCCTGGAATAGCTCCATAGATCCTTCCCTTTGAAGGATTCTCCGGATCACTGAAGAGGTCCTTGTACTTCAAAAGGTCCTTCACTGTCCTGAGGTCCGGAGCCATGGGCTCTATGCCCCTTTCCTTGTCACCCTCTATTACATACCTGGGTACGTAGAAGCCCTGGTAATCATCATCGAAATTTGTTCCAAGCTCCATGAGCCTGCCTTCAGCAAGGTCATTCCTGTAGGTTGCGATATTGTCAGTCCACACTTCCATATGGACGTCTATCTCACCTTTAAGCAAACCTTCATGCAGTATGGGTGTACTGCCAGCCATCTCACTCCAGGTATACCCGTATACCTTCTCAGCTATGGTTCCTGCAACAGCATTATGGAATCTGTTGCTGTCCCATCCGGCATCAGCGAAGATGATTTCACCCTTCCTGACCTCATTTGCCGCTGCCGCTTTTCCAAAACCCGGCAGGAAAAATCCTGCCAGGAGCACAAAAGCCAACAGCGCTCCAATCTTTCTTTTCATAATATCCTCCTCAATTTGCGGGGTGTGAAGACCAAAGCCACACTGCCCAATTTACGTTCCCTACCTCCTGCATATAAAAATAGAATGTTGCCATTTGAGCAATCATTCTACCTTTTTCAAGCTATTTTTTCCATTTCGTTAATTAATAGAATCAATAATCATATTTTAACATATTTTGTGTCATTAATTGAATTTTCATCAAAATGTTCAACATATGTTTACCTTACGTTCACCCCATGTTTACATAATATCCTGGGAAGCTTCAAAGAAAAAACCCGCCAAAGCACCATCATTGCTCAAGCAGGCTCACTTATCCGATCATTTTCTGGCTTTCCATTCCATGCCCATGTATACATCGCCCTTCTCAAGTTCATAAATCATCTGGGCGAGCCTCTTTTCTTTGGTCTCCTGCCTTGCTGCCCTTATGATCCAGCCCAGGTAGTCGTTCCTCTGGTATGGAGGCCTCAAAAGGTATCTGTCCATTACAGAATGCTTTTCAAGCTGTTCCCTCACAAAGTCAGGCATCTCATTTATCTTTCTCCTGAGGCTTCCTCCCTTATCCATTGCAGTCACCTTCAAGGTCTATTGTCCTGACCTCAGTGCCATACCCCTCGATAAGGCCGATTAGGTCCAAAATTCCGATCAGCACAGTCGCCCTGTTATCATTAGGATGTATAGCAAGCTTTCCATCCGAAACAACATCCTTGTCAATGTAGACCCTGACAGAATGGGACTCGTCATTAAGCACGCCAAACGGTGTAACCTCACCCTTTGAAAGACCGAGGTATTTTGAAAGCCTGTCCTCGGAAGCGAATGAAAGTGGTGTCGAACCGATTATTCCCTTAAGCTTCTTCAGGTCGGCATTCTTATCCTTCCTGAGTACGACCAGAAAATGCTCCCTGCCCTTATAGTCACGAAGGAACAGGTTCTTGACCACCAGGTCAGAAAAGGGAAGCTTAAGGGCATCCATCTCCTCAATGGTGTAAACAGGCACATGCCTCTCAATCTCATATTCTATCCCCCTGCTGTCAAGCAGTCCTATCACTTCTTCAATTCTGTACATCCTCGTACCTCCTCACATCATTCAGCTATCCGACCAGCAGCACAGACCAGTCTGCATCACCTTGCGGTTCATGACTCCATGTTCCTGATTATCTCATCATATCTCCCGGTGGCTGCCTCGGACGGTTCGCCCTTCCTGCAGATATCAAGTTTCTCCAGCTTTTTGCTGGGCCTCTCGACGATCAGCCTGCCATCATTGTCCAGCTTCCTGCCAAGGGCATCCAAGGCTTCCCTGAATCGCCAATCCCCCCTCGCCTTTGAATAGAATGAGAGGACATATACATAGTAAAAGAGGTTATATCTCAGGAAAGGGTATTCCACCTGCATGAACAGCGTCCCCATCCCATAATGGCAGGGTCCTGTCGGCACCCTTACCGTCCAATGGTCAAGCAGCGTTTCAACCGCCTCGTCAAGGTCCATACCTTCATGTATTCCTGCACACCGGAATGCATCCAATGCCATCAGTGTGACTCCAGGATTTGAGAAATTGGTTTCCGGCCCGTGTCCGAATGTTGATTTATTGCATCTCCAGCCCCCATCATCATATCTTGTTGAACGAAGGTGTTCCAGTACCCTCACTACACGGGAATCGCCACAATATCCGTTTCTGCAGAGCGCTGCCGCAGCAAGCGCATTATGGCACGGGTAAATTGAACCTTTTGGAGATATGCGCACTCGCCCGTCATCCTTAATGGCATCAAAGACCAACTCAGCTGCACCATGAAGTGCTTCGTGAGACTTGTGCACTCTGAGTTCGCTCATTACAAGCATTGCAGTCAGGGTGCTGATAGGTTTCTCGATACCCAGCCTCCCGTCCGGTGTTGCCCAAAAGTCCGCACCGTTGTCATGGCGTGTTGAAAGCAGCCTTTCCAGATCCCTGTCATGCATAGTTTTCACACCACCTAACCCACATGATTATAATGTCTTTATCATATCATGGATTTCCCTGGTTATTGAGGAAGCCCCGCTGTCAGACCTCAGGTCTTTATACCTTCCATCCCAGCTGGAATGATCGGATATTATCCACGTCTGATTGTGCAGAAAGCCCCCCGGAAATCCGGAGGGCAATGGTTTCTATGTTATATGACTGTTAGCTTGCAGTCCATCCGCCGTCTATTGTCATAAGTGATCCTGTGATGTGCTTTCCTGCATCTGAGCAAAGGAACATCGCAACTTCCCCTATGGTTGAAGGCTCTATGAGCTTCTTAACAAATGCCTTTGAAAGCATGATGTCCTGTACGACTGCTTCCTCAGTTATGCCGTGAGTCTTGGCCTGAGCCGCGATCTGTCCGTCAACAAGAGGAGTCCTTACGTATGCAGGGCATATTGAGTTAACGGTTATTCCGTACTTTCCGCCTTCAACTGCGCCGGCCTTGGTGAGTCCGCTCAGTCCGTGCTTTGCTGTTACATAGCATGACTTGAACTCTGATGCTATCAGTCCATGTATTGAGTTCATGTTGATTATCCTGCCCCATCCGTTTTCCTTCATTGAAGGCCAAACGTACTTTGTAAGATAGAATGGAGCGTTGAGCATGATGTTCATCATGAAGTTCCACTTGTCTTCCGGGAACTCATCGATTGGACATACGTGCTGAAGTCCTGCCACGTTGACAAGGATGTCAACTCTGCCGTACTTCTCAAGTGTGAAATCTACAAGCGCCTTGCAGTCAGCCTGCTTGCTGAGGTCAGTCTTGCAAGCTACTCCGCCGAGCCTTGCAGCCTCTTCATTAAGCTTGGCCTCGTTTATGTCAGCCATTACTACCTTCGCACCGTCCTTTGCGAAAGTTTCAGCTATGGCAAGACCTATACCGCTGGCAGCACCTGTGACAATTGCTATTTTGTTTTCTAACATCAATAATACCTCCTGATTTTTTTATGGTAGATCCCCCACCGGTTTCTCATGAAAGTCATCCGAATCAATTCCCTCCTCCTGGGATAGATTTTCCATGCAAAAGCAGTACGGGCTTATCCTCCATACCCTGTCCGTTGCATCCCTGCAGATCCCTGTATACGATTAGATGGATCGGATTTTTAGCTGAAGTCTCGGCTTAAGGAATTGTCCATTTCCTCATATGCCTTTGCTTTCAGCTTCCGAACATCTATGTTTCCAGAGAAATTACACTTATGCGTGGTTTCCAAGGTGCGATTTTTTCCATCGCCTCTACATTATAGCATGAATACATTTGTTTCTCAAAACCCATTTGTAATCCTTTTTATATGACGATTTTACAAATTGATACCCCAAAACAGCCCCAAAACCCTTGATGCCTAACACTTTTACATGAATGAACTTTCATGTTTAACGTCAGAATGATTAAAAATATTTTCGGTATTCTACCCTAAGTTCTTGCCATCAGCAATCCCCTTTAGTATCGAGATCCATCTATCGACTCCTTTGCAGCTTCTCCTCTTAGAATCCCAGAACATAGTACCGGTAAAAAGTAGGATCCAGCTGAATATATTAAATCGAGTCCTGCGCCTTTGATGAGGATGAAGGGACAAAGGAGAATCGCAATCCGCCGAGACCAGTTCCTTCACTGCTTCAATGTTGTTAATTACAAAGGCGATTTGAGGAATCACTCTGGCATTTCCAAGAAATGCCTACCGCTATCTTGGTGTCAAGAAGGATTGGGCCGCATGTTATAAAGGCGGAGTATCACTCCTTTCCGATGATGATGCCCTCGTATCCGACATGGTCCGATATGTTAATGAAGGTTATAAAACAATAAAATTCAAGGTAGGAAGCTACTGGGGTACGACCATGGACAGGGATGTCCTCCGCATGAAGAAGGTCAGTGAGTCTGTAGGAAACGACATTGAGATAGCCATAGACGGCAATCAGGTCTGGAACTTTGACGATGCTCTACTTTTCGCTGACAGGATCCGAGAATACAATAAGCCTGGTTCGAGGAACCAGTCCACTCACAGGACGTGAATTCCATAAAGAAAGTCAAGGAACAGACAGTTAAGGTGATCGGATACGGTTAATCCATGCGCAACTACTACGGGTTTGAAATCTATGCGGAAAAGGGCGTAGACCATATGATACCCATAATCGGCCGCATGAACAAAACTGACGACCTTATAAAAATCAGGGATTATTGCACGGAAAAGGGACTCAGGTTCTCCTCCGGAGGTACTATCTGGAACATTGCCATATTTGGTGCCCTGTATGATGAAAATGAATTTCTTGAGAACCACGAACCAATGACACTGCCGATTGGCGAATGTCTCTCTGCAAAGCCGGAAGAAAAAAACGGTAGGCTACATATTCCGGACATCCCAGGCAGCCCAATAAGACTTGATTGCAAGGGAGTGGAAAGCCTAGTCCTTTTGGAGAGCATATGCTACATCTACGCAGACAAGCTCGACAAGCAATTTGCAGTCAGGCGTGCATACTATCACTGAAGGTATTCCGCTTTCTCAACGCACCGCGTTTTTAAATACATTATAATTAATTGCTAATAAACCCATAACATACTGTGTATCATATATTACGGGTTAAGCCTCATGAAATGAGCATATTCGCATGTGCTTGTTTAATTCTGCTTGAGACGGAAGACAATATTGTATGAAATGCCCTTGTCACAATAATCGAACGTTCAATTGTGCACCAGGTCAAAGTTCAATATTCTTGGCATATTCATATGAGATGATTTCCCCCTGTCTCGTTTCCATGTACCCAATCTCCTTATGGGCATATTGGTAGATCTCTTTAGATCCAAAGTTCTCGAATTTCTTATATACCCTTTGCAAAACACTGATTTCATCGGCGCTTAAAATGCTTTCATAGTCATTACAATCTGGAATTATCTGATGCTTCTCATAACCATTGTCAATCTTTATATCAACATGTATTATCTTAAGGGCTTCGAGGATGCCAAATAACACATCATAATGCTGTGGAACGGGTCCATAAGGCAGATGCACATATTGCGCACCTGTAATGGATACTCCATTTTCCTTGTAGAAAATCATATCCGAATAATTTAAAAGCTTTAAGAGTTTTACCTTCAACAGCCCATCACATGTATTAGCAAAAAAAAGGACAGCAGCATAGAATTTTTCAAAGTCAAAGACCTTATATCCATTCTGAATACTCGGTTTTTTCAAAAAATATGAACTTATGAATCTATCGTTGTTATTTCTCTCAATTTCAGGCTCCAAATCATCCAACTTTTTTTCAAGTTTTTCCTTTTGAACTGCATCAAGCCCAGTCTCATTATTGGATAGATACTCCCTCATATTCTGAGGATCCCGAAGAAATATCAGCAGGCTGTTATGAGCTTTGTCCTGGAGCGAACCGTTCTCATACCTATGAATCGTCTTGTCTCCCCAATTTAAGAGCTTGGAAAAACCTCTCTGACTCAATCCATATTGTTCCCTGATCTGCCTAATTTCTTCGGCCATCAATAGTTTATGTCTTTGACGATATATATTATAAGCATTTACCAATGTGGCATTATCCAGTTCTTCATCATACAGCTGTTCACCGCATTCTAAGCAGGTTCTTACCTTGGCATCAACATCAATCTTCTCTCCAAATATTTCGTATGTTTCATTTGTATTCAAGATTCTTGTGACAACCATCTTTTGGCAGGAATCACAATATTTTTCCATTATATCCACCTCTCATTGTGATTTCAGAACTCATCATCATGGAATCCTATGCATCTCAATATTTCAGACTCATTGACTAAAGCCACCTTGATCTTAATATAGAATCTAGTTCCTCTAATAATTGTCTTGAATTCCCAAATATCACCTGGCTGATCAAAATCCTTCTTCGGACCCTTGTAGTAGTCAGTTGTTTAAAGTTCCAATATTTCTTCCTTTGCGTCTATAATTGTCAATCCAATCTTAGCAAGTACCTGCATGTTCTTTCTTCTCGGTATGAATTCAAACCTGCCAGCTGAAACCAATATTTTTGACTTCTCCAAAAAAGCTTATATTTCGAGTCTGCTAGCCCCATTACACAAAACACGTTACCTCCTTGTGTGTAAATAAATTATATCCTTAAGAAAATTCAAAGTCAAAAAAACGCGGTCATATGACCGCGTTTATCCATATAAATATTCAGGCATAAAACTCAATTGTATTTGAAATTGATGAAGGGAAGTATGATTAGTGTATACCGCCTGATAATTGGCGTTAACTTTCAATCATCTGACTATTAAGCAATGATTCTCCATATCAAGGCAGTTTCCTGAACCTTGCATACACAATTGGTCCCAGGAACATCAGGACAATCGAAGCATATATGCCGATCCCTAGAAAGATTATACCCATAGTATCGTTACCCAGTCCGGTAAGTACATTGAGTCCGATGAAAATTGCTGTCCAGATGATACTCATGCGTAGTGCCCTTCCTTTGGTTTCAGGCTTCAGGAGAGCCGCTGCGGCAAATGCAGCAAGACCTATCGGAACTGCAGCTCCGAGGAACATCATGCTTACATGGGCAGCACGCACCTCATCGGTGATATTTGCAGAATCTCCCTGCCCTAGGGCAACAGAAACAGCAAACTCAATTAACAGGGTTACGATAAACAGAAGAAGCCCCATTAATACTTCCTTGAACAGATTCTTCATGATGAACCTCCCTTAGTGCGGATAAAGCACCTCACCGGCTGCAAACAGGATCAGAAGCAGACCGAATGCACCGCATACGAAAGCTATTAGTGAGAATTCCTTCTTGAACAGGGACTTCAGGAATGCAAAGAATGCAAGCGACCCGACAAGGAATGCCGCGATCATTATCAGCGCTGCCGGCATGTTGCCGAAAAATCCGTCCCCGCCGGTGTGGAACTCAGGCTTCATGACAAGCTTCCTCGCAGAATACAGTGCGAAAAATCCTAACGCAAATACGACAGACCATCTCCCCGGACTGGTTCCCGGGTATACCCGAAACCTCATCCTAATCATCTCCCGCCTTAATATTATCCCCTTCACCTACATATTATCACTTGCCTACACCTGTTCATATCGCTCTGGACCTCTGGAAACCCCTGTGGTCCAATGTTTACAGAAAATTTATCGCAAGTGCTTAATTCGTTAATGAAACAGCCCTGAAGGAATTAACCTTCAGGGCTGCAATGTGATATTAAGCTTCGAACTTCTCTCTCTTCTTGAGTGTTGCGAGCATCACTCCGCCGATTACTGTTCCTATTACAATTGAAAGGAAGTACATCGGAAGGTTTCCTACTGCGTTAGGTATTGGCAGAACGAAGATTCCGCCGTGTGGTACTGCAAGGGTAGCCTTGAATATCATGGAAAGCGCTCCGGTTATTGCAGATCCTACCATTATCGAAGGTATTACCCTCAGAGGGTCAGCTGCTGCGAAAGGTATCGCACCTTCAGTTATGAACGAAGCTCCAAGTGCCCATGCTGCCTTTCCTGCTTCCCTTTCTTCCTCAGTGTACTTGTTCTTTGCAAGTACTGTTGAAAGTGCTATGGCAAGAGGAGGTACCATACCGGCTGCCATTACAGCCGCCATTATCATTGAAGGTTCGCCGCTGGCGATTGTCGCTGCTCCGAATGTGTAAGCCGCCTTGTTTACAGGTCCGCCCATGTCAAACGCCATCATGAGTCCGAGTATCGCTCCAAGCAATCCAGCGTTTGCTCCGCTGAGGCCCTTAAGCCATGCAACCATTGTGTCGTTTATTGCCTTTACCGGTCCGCCAAGAACAAATATCATGATAAGTCCTACGATCAGAGTTGACAGAACTGGCAGTATGAGTACAGGCATCAGTCCTTCAAGGGACTTAGGAAGCTTTATGAGCTTTCTGAGGTAGAGGACAACATATCCTGCGAGGAAACCGGCGAGCATTCCACCAAGGAATCCTGCTCCAACGCTTCCTGCTATGAGTCCGCCTACCATACCTGGTACGAGACCCGGTCTGTCAGCTATCGAGAACGCTATGTAACCTGCAAGTATCGGAACCATGAGTCCGAATGCTCCGCTTCCGCCGCCCATCTGCATGAGAGCTGCAGCTATCGAGCCTTCCTGCTCGAATGCCTTGATACCGAATGCGAATGAGAATGCTATGAGGAGTCCGCCTGCTACAACGAATGGTATCATGTATGATACTCCGGTCATGAGGTGCTTGTATGCTCCGGTCCTTGACTTCTTCTCCGCTGCCTTTGCGTCAGCAACCTGCTCCTGGATGTTCACTACAGGCTTTGATGCAGCCGCTCTCTCAAGCAGACCCTTCGCATCCTTTATAGCATCCTTGACAGATACCTCGATTATCGGAAGACCCTTGAACCTCTCCTTGTCAACCTTGGTGTCTACTGCGAGGATTACAGCGCTTGCGTTCTTGACATCATCCGCGGTAATTACGTTCTCCGCTCCTACAGATCCTTGAGTTTCAACCTTGATCTCATGCCCCAACTGCTTCGCAGCCATCTGGAGCGCCTCTGCCGCCATGTAGGTGTGGGCTATGCCTGTTGGGCAAGATGTTACAGCTACAAATTTCATCTTTTTGTCCATCCTTTCGTAATCTTATTTTTGTTATTTGAATGCGTTGATGAAGCTTTCGAAATCCGTGCATTTCATCAGGCTTTCCCTGACTTCCTCATGCATCAGCTTTCTTGATATCTCACTGAGTGCCCTCAGGTGAAGATCGCTTGATTCCTGTGGTACCGCGATAAGGAAGAAGAGGTGGGCAGGAAGGTCATCCATGCTCTCATAGTCGATTCCGGCATCGCTTCTGCCGAATACTATCGACGCTTCGATCACCGCGTCGCTCTTTCCGTGTGGTATTGCGATTCCCATTCCGATCCCTGTTGAGAATTCTGATTCCCTGTGAAGGACTGCCTTCTTGAATTCATCCTTGTCCCTTACCTTGCCGTCAGCAACCAGGATATCTATAAGCTCTGAAATCACATCTGACTTTGTAGTTGAATCCAGTCCGAATTTTACCCTGTCCTTTGAAAACATATCTATTGTGTTCATTTTCATACCTCCGTTATTTTTGATAAAGCCTGAGAAAGATACGGGGCGATGTCAGAAGGTGTGCATGCCTGCGTCCCTTCAAGGGTTACAGTCGCGGCCCCGAAGGCCTGCGCATTCGCAAGGGTCTCCTTGTCATCAAAGCCTTTCAGCCTCGAATACACCAGCGCTGCTACCATTGAATCTCCTGCTCCTACCGTGCTCTTCACGTCAACCTTCAGGCCTTTCGCCCGAAATGCGCTGTCCTTCGTGACATACATGCTGCCATCAGCACCAAGCGAGACCATCACCTTTCCGACTCCCTTGTCCATTAGCCGTCTTGCGGCCTCCAGTATGTCATCATCAGTCTCAAGCTTCTTTCCTTCAAGGAGTGAAAGCTCGTAATCATTAGGTTTCACAGCATCTGGTCCGGCTTTGAGCGCTTCCTCGAAAAGCTCCCCTTCAGCATCCACAAGCACATATGCACCCCTGGCCTTTGCAATCCCTGTCAGTGTCCTGTATATGTCCTTTGGCACCGATGAGCTGGCTCCGCCTGAAAGGACCACTGTGTCTCCGGATTTGACTATTTCCTCAAACTTTCCAAGGAACTCTTCAAGCTCATCCTTTTCTATAACAGCTCCCGGTTCATTGATGTCAGTAAACTCATTCCTTACCCTGTCAACCACCTTGGTGTTTGTCCTGGTGTTGCCTCTTATGAGTACAAAATCTGAATCGATACCTTTGTTCTTCAGTTCACGGAGGAACAGTTCCCTGAGGTTTCCTCCCAGGAATCCCGTGCAGACTGACTGCACTCCGAACTCTTTAAGGACCTTAGATACGTTTATTCCCTTCCCACCGATGTCCTGCCTTACCGACAATGCCCTGTTTACCATCCCCGGAGTGAAATCCTCCAGGATCAGCGTCTTGTCAAGGGCCGGGTTCAGCGTGACCGTTATGACCATTTATCGCATCTCCTTTCATTCGTGCAGAATCAATACTCCAGCTTCAGCAAAATCATCAAGTACCTTTGCATCCGGTTTTCCCGCTGTGATAACCGCATTGAAGGCTCTAATCGGGCTGATGACCGAGAAGTTGACCTTCCCGAACTTTGACATGTCAGTTACCGCATAGACCTTGTTGGCTGAGTTTACCATGGCCTTCTTGGTCTGCGCCTCCACGAAGTTTGGTGTTGTAGCGCCATCCTCGACGCTTATGCCGTTTACTCCGATGAATGCGATGTCCGCCCTGAAGTTTGAAAGCGCCCTCTCCGCGAGATGTCCCACCATAGCCCTGGTATTATGCCTTAGCGTCCCGCCTGTAAGCACCACCTCAACAGAATCCCTCTCAGACATGAGTCCTGCGATGTCTATCGAATTGGTGACTATGGTGATGTTCCTTGCAGTTATCCTTTTTGCTATCTCCAATGTCGTTGTCCCTGAATCCAGGATCACTGTATCGCCGTCTCCGACAAGCGCAGCTGCAATATCTCCGATATGTGCTTTCGCATCCTGGTTCTCAGTCGCTTTCTCAGTGTACGTCGGTTCGAAGTTTCGCTGGTTGATCCCAACCGCTCCGCCATGCGTCCTGGTCAGCAGATTCTTCTGTTCCATCTCCTGAAGGTCTCTTCTTATGGTTGACTCAGAAACGTCAAACGCTTCCGCCAGCTCCGTTACCTTAAGGCTGTTCTTCTCTTCAAGCATCGCTGCGATCTTTTCCTGTCTCTCTTCAGCAAACATCTCGACACCTCCGCTCATTAATGCTCATTTATGCTTATTCTTGCTCGTAACCTCATACTATACCGTTATCATCCAGTTGTCAATACGATTTCAGAAGAAAAAATATGAACTTTTTTTCACATATGAGCACATTCGCGCAAAATCAGCATTCACAGCAGGCTGATTCGAATACCCAAAAACCAGAAGGAATCCGATTCGCATTCACGAACCGGATTCCTCCATCTTTTCCATAAGTATTTCAATGGTTTCAACTACATAAACGCATTGGTCAGTCATAATCCCTTATGCTCATCGAGAACATTGCGACGCTATACCACTTCCCGAACTTTCGCCCTACGTTCTCAAATGTACCTATATGCTTGAACCCGAAGGATTCCATAAGTGCCACACTTCCGGGATTAGGCAGTGTCACTCCTGCGATCAGAGTGTATATCCCCATGGCCTTCAGCCTTTCGATCAGCTCCTCGACAAGAGCCTTCCCGACACCCTTCCTGTGATGTACGTCAGCAACATAAACAGAGAGCTCTGACGTCGGATCGTATGCCTTACGCTCCCTGAACCTGCCTCCATATGCATATCCGATGACATCCCCGTCCTCTTCCATGACGATCCAAGGATACTCTTTGGTTACCTTTGCTATTCTTCTTGCCATCTCCACTTCATCAGGAGGTTCAAGTTCGAAGGATACCGCATTGTCTGTAACGTATCGCCTGTAAATTGCAGTTATCTCCCTTGCATCAGATAGTTTGACATCCCTTATAAGCATCACTGTAACCCCTTCTTGGCCATGCCGATTTCTTACCTAAAGGATAGCACAAGATCGGACAGAATTGTAGATGCCTGACCTACTCAGTAAGCCTGACCTCGAACCTTGATGTGTAGAAGTCTGTCTCCGGATATACCCCATTGACGATGTCATATATTGCCAGGACCTTGAAAGTCATGTTCCTGTCAATTCCATTGTCATCATATGTTATTATCTCAACCTTCATGAGGACCAAGTCATTGAAATCAACATGTGTCCTGTTGTCCAAATCATACTTCGATGCTGCTATCGCCTCAGGCGTAAGGCTGAAAATGTACTGGATCCTTCCCTGTGCAAGTATGGTGTTAAGGTCTGTCTTTATCTGTGAATCCACACCATTCTGAAGGTCAATGCCATCAGAATAATTGACTCTGAAGTACAGCTTTCCAGTAGCAGGATCTGTGACTATCGAGCACTCCTTCTTCTCGATCCTGTCAGCAAGGCCAACTTCCACATGGTCCCAAAGGGTATTGACAGTATTCTCCTCCGGCGCCTTGACATAGTTGATGAAAGGAAGTGCTTCACCATTCCAGACCCTGGTCAGCTTCGCTGTCGCATCAGCTGAAATGACCGAATCCTTTGCGAAGAGCCCTCCAAAGAGAGTCTCAACCTTCTGGCTCACCTTCACAGTCAGCGTCTTTGTAGCTTTGCTCACATAAGTCTTCTGAACAGTAAGCTCAGACTTGAACATTCCACTCTTGACGTTCGCATCAGCATACTCATATATGAGACTGTCAAGCGCAGTATCAGTAATCATGTCAACTGATTGTGCTCCCGCAAGCGCCGCCGCATCAGCTGCGTTCTGAAGCTGCACCTTCTGCAGCGTTACGAGTCCATAATCCAGCACGAATGCCCCGATGGACAGAAACAGCGTCATCATCATCGCTGCAGCAACAAGCACCTGACCTTCCTCTTCCTTTTTAAGCCTTCCAAACATCTTAAGCATCGAACTCACCTCAACAATATTTTTATATCAAACGATTAAATGTGATTCGATTCTAACATAAATTACTGCATTTATAACAATGCTTACTTTATACATACTATTGTCATTCGAGTTTTTTCGATATTAATATAATTAGTCTTAAAATACAATAGCTATGTTTGTTTACCATCTCATAAATGAGTATTTTTTAAAGCACACCCTTCGACACCATACATCGAATTACACTATAAGGCGCAAAATCCCGGATACCGGTTATCCGTTGCGGCTTACCGGGTACTGCAATAATTAAATTTCGTCAAAAATCCCTTTTGAAGCAATTAGGACACCGAAATGCTATCATAATGTCAGACCATGCGTTGAAATGGAGGAGATAGCCTTGAAGCTTAAGGATTCACTTGGAACGGACCTTGTTGCACGACTTGCCACACCATCCAACATCAGGCTTGGGGAAGGGATCTTCAAATCAGGAGGAGTCGATATCCTTTTTTGGGATGATAACAAGGCGACAGCTAAAGTGTCAGGAGGTCAGACAAGAAGGACAGAAATAGAAACATCAGATGATGGGTTGAATCTCCCTTAATAAAAA
>NZ_AXUN02000059.1 GCF_000495435.3 Youngiibacter fragilis 232.1
AGAAGTCAGCAGTAACAATACACATTTTACAGAAAGTGAGGAGATGAACATGAAAGACATTTGGACCTTTCTACAGATGGCCTTTGCCGC
Source organism: Youngiibacter fragilis 232.1 (assembly GCF_000495435.3). Lineage (GTDB taxonomy): Bacteria > Bacillota > Clostridia > Clostridiales > Clostridiaceae > Youngiibacter > Youngiibacter fragilis. The sequence continues at coordinate 91 of NZ_AXUN02000059.1, forward strand.
CATTGGCGGATGGCTCGGATGGTTTCTCGGAGGATACGACGGATTTTTATATGCCCTGATCGCTTTTATAGTAGTGGACTATTTAATGGGAGTGATGTGTGCAGTTCTGGAAAAGCATCTATCCAGCGATGTAGGTGCTCGGGGCATCTTTAAGAAAGTGGTGATTTTCTCTTTGGTGGGGGTGGCTCATATTATTGATCAGAACATCATCGGGGATGGCAGCGCTATTAGAACCGCAGTGATTTTCTTTTATCTGTCCAATGAAGGAATCAGCATCATTGAAAATGCTACAAGACTGGGACTGCCTATTCCAGAAAAGCTGCGGGATATTCTGGAGCAGCTAAAAGACGGAGGAGACAAAGATGGGACTAAGTAATTTAAAATCGAAGTTCATGACCAGAAATGATTGCTATACAGCAGGAAGAAAGATTGTACCCAAAGGCATCATGGTCCATTCCACTGCCACACCTGGTGTGATGGCCGCTGACTGGTTCAGTCGTTGGAATAAATCTTACAAGGCTGGCGAGATCAATCGCCAGGTCTGTGTCCATGCCTTCTTAGACGATAAAGAAGTCTGGCAGTATCTTCCTTGGAATCATAGAGGATGGCATACCGGAGGAGATGCGAATAACACCCACATCGGTTTTGAAATTTGCGAGCCGGGTGGATTTTCTTATTCTGGTGGCTCTACCATGGTTGGCTACGATGTGAAGAAAAATGAAGCTTACTTTAGAGCAGCCTGGAAGAATGCTGTGGAACTATGTGTGTATCTTTGTAAGCTTTATAGCCTGACGGAAAAAGATATTCTCAGTCATGCAGAAGGAAACAAGAAAGGGATCGCATCAAATCACTCCGATGTGGGACATTGGTTTCCAAAACATGGAGAGAGTATGGATACCTTTCGAGCTGCAGTAAAGAAAGCACTTGAGTCAAAGGATTCACCGAATGTAGAAGAGGATTTTAATGCAGGGGATATTGTGGAGATCAAGGCTCCTGCGACTCGCTACTATCCTGGTGGGCCTACAATCCCAAATTGGGTCAAGGGGGCTTATCACTTAATCACACAAACTGAGTTTAATGGAAAATCTGTGATTAAAGGTGGCAAAGCCTGTGTCCTTCTTGGCAAGAAGATCAGTAAAGAAAAATGGGATGATTCTCCTGGGATTATGACTTGGGTGGACAAAGACCTCTTAGCTATCATAAGCAAAGGTGTAGAAGCAGAACCTGAGCCAAAGGGAGATCAGAAGTATTACCGGGTTCAGGTTGGTGCCTTTAGCAAGAAAGAGAATGCAGAAGCGCTGATGGCAAGACTAAAACAGTCAGGATTTGATGCCTACATGAAATATGATTAAGAGAAAAATTGAATGTGCGGAGTCGATGTTATCCACTTAGCATCGGCTCTTTTTTTATCCTTTTTATCAAAGTAATCCTTGCTATTAGAGGCCTTCTGAGTGATATATACTATGACCCCGAAAACGCGAAAAGCCCTGATACCAAGGGTTTGCGGGATATATTTTTTAAACTTGCAGATTGAGTGAACCAAAGGACATGACTGCAAATCGGGGATAAATTTATCGAAAGGAGGTAAAACAGTGCACAACACATTAAGTCCAGACAACATGAATTTAAGAGACTTTTCTGATGCACAAACAGTAACGGTAATTCATAACGCTTCTTATGGTGAGTCAGGCACTTCAGCACTTAAGGCAAGTCCAAGCAAACCTAAAGTGGCCAGCTACTGCCGGGTAAGTTCATTAACCGACCCCCAAGAAGAGTCATTAGAAAATCAAACAATTCACTATACAAACTACATCAGATCCAATATAGCATGGCATTTTGCAGGGATCTACTCGGATAGGGGTAAGACCGGAACAAGGATTGAGAATCGAGGGGATTTAACAGAATGGTCAGAGATGCCATGGAAGGGAAAATTGATACCATTCTTTGTAAATCCATCTCCCGTTTTGCTAGAAATGTTACGGACACCCTTAACACCATTAGAGCACTTGGCAGCGCTGGGGTAAACGTAGTTTTTGAAAAAGAGCACCTGGACACCAGCAACATGCAAAGTGAGTTTATTTTGACCATGCTTGCAGCAGTGGCTCAGGAAGAGAGTAGAAGCACATCGTCCAATATTATATGGGCAAACACCAAGCGTTATGAGAAAGGTGAAGCCACCTTTAGCAGGATCCTTGGATATAAAAAAGAGAAGGATATCCCATGGATTGTAGTGGAAGAGGAAGCTGCAACTGTTAAGGAAGCTTACCAACTTTTTCTTGAAGGTCATAGCACCAAAGAAATTGCAAAGATCTTTATCGATAAAGGATATAAGAAAGCAAATGGCCGAACAGAATGGTCAACATCTATCATTCGAGACATGCTGCAAAATGAGCGTTACACAGGTGATGTGCTTTGCCAAAAAACCTATACCAAGGATCACCTCAGCCATGAGACCGTAAAAAATCTTGGTGAGAGAAACCAGTTTCTAATAAAGAACAATCATGAACCCATTATTGATAAAAAGACCTTTGATGCGGTTCGAGATAGAATCGCTGAAAACAAAACTAATGTAAAGAGAGGGCCTAGAAAATCCTATCCCTTATCTGGAAGATTAGTCTGCGGGGACTGCGGTTCCAACCTACACCGCTATGTTTGCAGAGGCATTGTTACATGGCGCTGTGGCCATCAGACCATAAGTAACAAGCTATGCACCATGAAGGGTGTCAAAGAAGAAAATATTATGAAAGCAATCCGAAAAGGATTCAGCCAGCGCTACGAGAACGATCAAACCACCGGAAGACGGCAAGTAATAAATTTGATTAAGGAGCTGCAGAGTGCTCTTTCTATTCGAGATGCTCAGCAAAATCAGCTGCGTCTGGAGCTTGAGAGAGCGCTTCTGCTTGAGAATAATGCCATCTTTAAATGTGAGGATACAAAAGAGTTTACAAAGAAGCGAAATGAAATTGAAAAGCAAATCGCCATGAAGGAATTTTGGTGGCAGCTGGTGGATGAAGATGACGTTCACCGAAAGAAAGCCTTAGAAACATTAATAGAAATCAAAGATAAACCAAGACCAGCAGTAGAACTACAAGTCGCAAAAAACAGTATAGAGTTTCTCAGAGGATGGGTGGTCCGTGTAAAAGCGGTATCACCTTTTTTATTTACCATCTCCTGGATTAACGGAGATGAAACGGAGATTGAAATAAAGGAAGGAGATGAAGTGTATTGAGTATAAACCAGACAAGGTCAGTATCCAACTCAAGGGTTAAAGTTATCCCGGCCCGACATAGAACCAGCAGGAATGTAGAAAACTATGACGGGCAAAAGAAGAAAATAGCAGCCTATGCAAGGGTATCTACCATGGAAGAACATCAAAGCGGCAGCTATGAGTTGCAGGTAGAGTACTACACAGATTATATTCAGCAAAACCCTGCCTGGGAGCTTTACAAGGTTTTTGCGGATGAGGGTATCACAGGAACCTCCACAAAAAACCGTGCAGGATTTCTGGAAATGATTGAGGATGCAAAAGCCGGAAAGATTGATTACATCATCACCAAATCCATCAGCCGCTTTGCACGAAACACTCTGGACTGCTTATCGACAGTGAGAATGCTAAAGAACCTACCCAAGCCCTGCGGCATTTATTTTGAGAAAGAAAACCTGGACACGTTGGATAGTAAGAGTGAGCTATTTTTGACTATTCTTTCATCCATGGCTCAGGAAGAATCCAGATCCATCAGTGAGAACACCAAGTGGGGCGTTCAAAAGCGATTCTCTCAAGGGAAGCCGCATATTCCAACCACCTACTTCTTAGGATATGACACCGATGAAGAAGGGGAGATATTCATTGATGAAGCGCAAGCTGAAATAGTAAGGCGAATCTATAAAGACCTTCTTGATGGAAGAGGAACACCAACCATCGCTAAGAACCTTACAAAGGAAGGGCTAAAGACTGCAAGAGGCAATAAGACCTGGACCAGCGATGCGGTTTATAAGATACTGAGAAATGAAAAGTACATGGGCCACTGCCTAGCACAGAAATCTGTCACTGTGGATTTTCTAACACACAAACGAGTGAGGAACAAAGACCATCAACCCCAGTACTTCATTCGAAACACCCATCCAGCTATTATTTCAGAAGAGGACTGGTATGCGGTCCAGGAGGAGCTGGATCGAAGAAACAAAATGCTAAGGGATCCGGATGAAAAGTACCGCATGTGCTACAGCGGCATTTCTCCTTTTTCAAACAGACTATTTTGTGGGGAGTGTGGAAGGCCAGTAACCAGAAGGCGAATGACCTCAACTAGGAAAGGGCAGAAGTACTATTTTACAACGTGGCACTGCAGAGCGGCCTGCAAAAGGGACAAGAAGTTCCAGGACTGCAACAGCCAGTACGTTTGGGAGGCTTCCTTAGAAATTGAGTTCATGAAAGTGCTCTATGAGCTAAAACAGGATAAAGAGAACTTGATTGCTGATGTAAATGAAGCAGTGGATGAATGCTCTTTAACGGAAGTGGAAGAAGCAAGACTTCAAGAGCTTGAAAACCAAATTGATCGAGTATCGGACCAGATAAGCCAACTGTCAGAAAGAGAGATGGCAACCCATGATCCACTTTATGAAGCAAACTTAAGGCATTTGATATACGAGCAGGAAATACTCCAGATGGAGCACGACGGCCTTTATAAAAATAAGCAAGAGAGCATTTATCTACAGAAGAATCTGGAGATGCTCATTGGCTACCTTTACCTGGTGCCGAAGGTGGACACCAAGTTCAACTCAGAGACCTTTGTGAAAACCATCGAAAGAGTCATTGTGTATAAAGACCATGAAGTAGAGTTCATCTTCAAATGTGGCGCTAAACGCACAGTAACAGCAAAAAGGCCGAAGTAAATCCTAGAAAAATTAAATAGAATAAAAAACTCCTTTCAAACCAGAGAAAGAACTTGCAATATCTCTGGGACAGAGTGAACATACCTATAACTATCTCTTTATAGGTAGAAAACACTGATGAAAGGAGTTTTTTTATTGAAAGATAACGATAAAAGGATGTGGGTTCAGACTTTATGGAATCCCATCAATGAAAGACATAAAAGTCCACTGGATAGCCCAGAACCAGGGATTAAAGTAGCGGCCTACTGCAGAGTAAGCATGAAAGAGGAGGAACAACTCCGGTCATTGGAAAACCAGGTGCATCACTATACTCATTTTATCAAAAGTAAGCCGAATTGGAGATTTGTAGGGGTTTATTACGATGATGGCATAAGTGCAGCCATGGCAAGTGGGAGAAGAGGGTTCCAGCGGATTATCCGTCATGCTGAAGAAGGTAAGGTTGATCTGATTCTAACAAAGAATATTTCACGGTTTTCCAGAAATTCCAAGGAGTTACTGGATATAATCAATCAACTGAAAGCTATCGGTGTGGGCATCTATTTTGAGAAAGAGAATATTGATACTTCAAGAGAGTACAATAAATTCCTCTTAAGCACTTATGCTGCGCTGGCACAGGAAGAGATAGAAACTATTTCAAACTCTACGATGTGGGGTTATGAGAAAAGGTTTCTAAAGGGTATCCCAAAGTTCAACCGCTTATATGGATACAAAGTCATCCATGCAGGGGATGATTCCCAATTGATTGTTCTTGAAGATGAAGCAAAAATCGTAAGAATGATGTATGAACAGTACCTTCAAGGGAAGACGTTCACTGATATTGCAAGGGCGCTAACAGAAGCTGGAGTGAAAACAGCCAAAGGGAAGGATGTCTGGATAGGCGGCATGATAAAGCATATTTTATCCAACGTCACCTACACCGGTAACAAGCTTACACGAGAACTGAAAAGAGATTTATTTACGAACAAAGTTAATAGCGGTGAACGGGATCAGGTTTTTATAGGAAACACTCACGAACCGATCATCAGCAATGATATTTTCAATCTTGTTCAAAAGAAGCTTGAGGCCAATACGAAGGAAAGAAAGCCCAGTGAGAAGCGAGAGAAGAACCACATGTCTGGTCGGCTACTTTGCGGAAGATGTGGATACAGTTTTACCATAATTCACAATAGAGCTTCTCATCACTTTAAGTGTAGCCCTAAAATCATGGGGGTCTGTGATTCTGAACTTTATCGGGATGCGGATATTCGAGAAATGATGATGAGGGCAATGTATATAAAATATGACTTCACCGATGAAGACATAGTACTAAAACTGCTGAAGGAACTCCAGGTCATCAATCAAAATGATCACTTTGAGTTTCATAGGCTAAAGTTTATCACTGAAATTGAAATCGTAAAAAGGCAGCAGGCCATTTCAGATAGATATTCAGCTATTAGCATAGAAAAAATGGAAGAAGAATACCGCACTTTTGAAAGCAAGATTGCGAAAATTGAGGATGACAGGTACATCAGAATCGATGCAGTGGAGTGGTTAAAGAAAAACAAGACGCTGGATTCTTTTATCGCTCAGGTCACCACTAAAATATTGCGAGCTTGGGTTTCCGAGATGACTGTTTATACACGAGATGACTTTTTAGTGCAGTGGATTGACGGAACTCAAACTGAGATAGGAAGCTGCGAGCATCATCTTGTGAAGGATAGAAATAGTAAGAGTTACGAGTCCGGTGAAGAAACGAGCAGGAGGGCCAAATTTGAAGTCAACCACATTAGTGAAACCACCGAAGGACAAGGAGAACTTGATCTCTTAAGCAAGAGTGCAAGTTCAAACAATGAAGATAGTAATCAACCAGAAAATAATTCTACGGGAAAGGAGGAGCTTGAATTGAACTTAAACAGTAATGCAGAAATTATCAAAATTGAGCCCGGGCAAAGGGACTATATTATGAAGAATTTGCACAAGAGCCTGAGTGCAAATATGATGATGCAAAATGCTTCAGTACACACGGCAAGTATTAACAAACCTAGACTTAAGACTGCTGCTTACTGCAGAATCTCAACAGATTCAGAAGAACAAAAGGTAAGCTTGAAAACCCAAGTAGCCTATTACACTTATCTGATTCTAAAGGATCCCCAATATGAATATGCAGGCATCTATGCCGATGAAGGTATATCAGGGCGTTCTATGAAAAACCGTACAGAATTTCTCAAACTACTCGAAGAATGTAAAGCCGGGAATGTGGACTTGATTTTAACCAAGTCAATCTCACGGTTTAGCAGAAACGCATTAGATTGCTTGGAACAGATCAGGATGCTGAAGTCGCTGCCAAGTCCAGTTTATGTGTATTTTGAGAAAGAGAATATTCATACAAAAGATGAGAAGAGTGAGCTGATGATTTCTATTTTTGGAAGTATCGCTCAGGAAGAGAGCGTAAACATGGGAGAAGCCATGGCTTGGGGAAAACGGAGATATGCTGAGAGAGGGATAGTAAACCCAAGTGTTGCACCTTATGGATATAGAACGGTCAGAAAAGGTGAATGGGAGGTGGTTGAAGAAGAAGCTACGATCATTAGAAGAATTTATCGGATGCTCCTAAGTGGAAAGAGTATTCATGAAATCACAAAGGAGCTCTCCATGGAGAAGATAAAGGGTCCTGGCGGCAACGAGCAGTGGCATCTTCAAACCATTAGAAATATCTTGAGAAATGAAATCTATAGGGGTAACTACCTTTATCAAAAGGCTTATATCAAGGACACGATCGAGAAGAAGGTGGTAATGAATCGAGGAGAACTGCCACAGTATCTCATAGAGAATCATCATAAAGCCATTGTTGACAATGAGACCTGGGAAAAGGTCCAGAAGGTACTAGAAGCCAGAAGGGAAAAATATGAGAATAAAAAGTCCATAACTTATCCTGAAGACAAAATGAAAAACGCTTCTCTTGAAGATATTTTTACCTGTGGAGAATGTGGAAGTAAAATAGGCCATAGAAGGAGCATCCAGAGCTCTAATGAGATTCATTCCTGGATCTGCACAAAAGCCGCTAAGTCTTTCTTGGTGGACTCGTGTAAGTCCACAAGCGTATATCAGAAGCACCTGGAGCTGCATTTTATGAAGACTCTTCTCGATATTAAAAAGCATCGTTCTTTCAAAGATGAGGTGCTCACCTATATTCGAACCCAAGAAGTAGATGAAAAGGAAGAGTGGAGAATCAAAGTCATAGAGAAACGAATCAAAGATCTTAACAGAGAGCTTTATAATGCGGTAGACCAGGAGCTCAATAAAAAAGGTCAGGACTCCAGGAAAGTTGATGAGCTCACAGAGAAAATTGTGGATCTTCAAGAGGAATTAAAGGTGTTTAGGGACCGAAAGGCAAAGGTTGAGGATCTTAAAGCTGAGCTTGAATGGTTCCTAAAGAAGCTGGAAACCATTGATGACGCTCGAGTAAAAAGAAATGAAGGAATAGGCCACGGTGAAGAGATCTACTTCAGAGAAGATATTTTTGAAAGAATAGTAAGGAGTGCACAGCTTTATAGCGATGGAAGGATCGTCTACGAACTAAGCCTCGGGATCCAGTGGTTCATTGACTTTAAATACAGCGCATTTCAGAAGCTTCTTATAAAGTGGAAGGATAAACAAAGGGCAGAAGAAAAAGAGGCTTTTCTTGAGGGGCCGGAAGTTAAAGAGCTGCTGGAATTTTGTAAGGAACCGAAGAGCTACTCTGATTTACATGCCTTCATGTGTGAGAGAAAAGAGGTGTCTTATAGCTATTTCAGGAAATTGGTGATAAGACCTTTGATGAAGAAAGGAAAGCTGAAGTTCACCATACCAGAAGATGTTATGAATAGGCATCAGAGATACACATCAATCTAAGAGGATAACTGGAACAACCAAGATAGCTTTATTAAAGGTGATTTCTTGGTTGCCCTATGTGTCAGAATAGTT
>NZ_AXUN02000058.1 GCF_000495435.3 Youngiibacter fragilis 232.1
CCTGACTTTTACAGTTAACAATAGACAAACCCTTGAGACCCACACGGCCGCAAGGGTTTTAGTATTAATTGCATGTTTATTGGCTGTAGTGCTTAAACAATATATCTTATCTTTTTGATGAACCTGGTGAATGCCTCTTGCTTGGATTCAACCTCATAGAAGTCTGTGCCGAATGTCTTTTGTATCAGCTTGTAGTCTTGTGCAATCTCATCTTGTGGTGAAAACACTAGCGTATCCACTAGTTCACCCTTCTTGTTTTTTCTTTTCACGAATGCCATGCTTCCGCCAACATCGTCACAATCCACGTAGCCTCCTCGCTTGACCTTACAGTTGGCTGCGTTAAGGGCTCTGACTATTCTCTCTGAAGATAGCGCCTCCTTGCCCATAGCGTGCTGGGTCATCCTCAAAATCAGCAGTGCTACGAAGCATATCAGGAAATGAGCTTGTATGTGCTTCTTAGTGCTGACATGCACCGGCCGTGCATCGAGTTCAGATTTAAGTATCCTAAAGGATTCTTCGATTTTCCAAAGTCCCGAGTATACTTCTCGTATCTTCGATGCATCGTAGTCCATTTCGCTGGTTATCAGACAGAAGTATCCATCGAACATTGCATCCTTTTCAGCCTTCTCATAGTCTACGGCACTTATCTTCCTTGTGTTGTCAAGGATCTCTCCAGACTCCTTGTCCACAAGGATTTCCTTGGTATATTCCTGGACACCTTTTTTGATTCCGTAAGCGTTGTTTCGGCTGGCTCTATCTGCCAGTGACAGTTTCTCTTCCCGTTTCCTTTTCGACATATCAGCTTCTGCCTTACTCCAGTAGATCAGAGTTTGCCTTTGCCTTGTCTCCTTGCCTTTGTCCTTGTTGAGCCCTGTATAGGTCTCAGTGAAAAGCTTGTACTTATAGGTGCCATCCTTGTTCGATACATACCCAGACTCGTCAAACATTACTTCGTGGTACCGCTTTCCTTTCGTACCCCTGAGAACCTGCGAAACCACATATCCATCACCATTCTGGCAGATGTAGTCAATGTTTGCCGATGAGTTGAGCCCTTTGTCAGCTACTACTATAAGTTTCTCCAGCTTGTACTCCTTCTTAAGTTCTTTCATCACAGGCTGCAGAGTCTTGGTGTCGCTGGTATTCCCAGGAAACAAGGACATGCTTACCGGAAGTCCATTGTTGTCTATGAACAATCCCATCTGAACTATTGGATCCACCCTATGTTCTTTGGAAACCCCACGCTTGCGCAATTCTCCATCAGCATCCGGGAAGTCTATCTCAAAAAAATAGTTAGTCACATCATAGAATGCATACTTGAGGTCACGTCCTATCATTGTCTTTATGCTCTTATCCAGATGAAGTTGCAAAGCCGTGCTGAAGTCAGACATATAGTCCATGGCACGATAGACATCAGGCAGTTCAAGTTCAGGCTTCCATCCGTAGAAAGCGTTCTGCCGCTGCACGCTGGCTCGATTAGAATCAGGGTTGAGCATGCGGTTGATTACAAGATACTTAAATATCTCCTCAATTGAGTAGTCTCCGCGAAATCTTTTTTTCTCGAGATAGGAACTGATGAATTCGGATATTCCAAGATCCTGGTAAACAGCTTCAAGAAATTTGTATCCGTAGTTCTGAATAATGTTTTCTCCTGTATACATCTTTACAGATGAAGGGTGTTCGCGATTTTCCGGATTTGCATCGAAAGCCTCGACCATTCGCATAAAAGCTATTGGATCGGCCTGGTCTTCCAGATATCCGAAACTTTTTATCGTCCGTTGCTTGGGTGGTTGATCAGGCGCAGGGCGATAGCCCTCTACGACACGAATATAGGTTTTCACTTGACCATCTCTGGCCTTTTGCTTGTCACGCTTGATCATGGAAAACACCCCCTCTACTAATTACAAAGCATAACCAAGCATAACATAATAATATTAAAAAAATTGGCATTAAAAAAACCGGAAAGCATTCGTATAACTACTTCCCGGGTCACATGAACTTGTATTTAAATTTTCCTGATGGATCTATA
>NZ_AXUN02000057.1 GCF_000495435.3 Youngiibacter fragilis 232.1
AGCGGGGTCCTACCCGATTTTAAAGTCTTGAGGATGTGGCACAATGGAAGTAGCATTTGGTGAAGGGAAAGTTATGAACGAAAAGGATTTGAATACCTGGAAAAGACTTTATGAGGCTGCGAACCTGCTCAAGGCTCAGAAACCATAGGAACTTCTGGATGATTATGATTTTGTGACTGTAGAGAGAAAGGATGGTAAAAGTTCCGCATACTGTACCGTCCTGGGAGACCTTCTCAAGTCACATACTATATCAGTATATGAGTCTGAGGACGCCCTATATGACAAAATCTATGAACTGGACAATGAAGACATCCCGTGGCACCAGGCAGCAATGTACAACAACAGTATCAATGTCATTTTTGGAGACAGAGACCTGCTTTTTACCTGCTGACAGGGAAAAAATAGACCTTCTTGGTCTTAAATACAGGGGAAGGAAAGCGTGGCCTCTGTTCAGGTCCCTTGAAAAGGGCCGTATGCAGAGGATGATTGATGCAAAGGAAGCTGCAAGGCTTACGGATGTAATCCTCCAGCTTGCTGAGGCCTTTTCTGACATTCGAGCCCGCGAACTGGTCCTTAGTGACGATAATGATGAGACAATCCTCAGGAGATATGACAGGAAGAGCAAAAAGTGGGAGACGGTTGTGGCGTCCCTGAACTACAAACCGAAAAGTCTCGCCAGCTTCAGCATAACTGACGAGTCCTCATGAAGCAGCTGAAAAGGAGAAAAAAGCTTAAGACGGTAATGGAAATAGATGTAATTCACCATATCATCAGCATAGCCCTCGGAGAGGATGGAGGATTCCCGCTCGAGAGATAAGCAATGTGCTGCGAGGCTGGTAATCCATCAGATCCTTACCTGATTGAAGTTTTGATTCCTGAAGATGAGGAAATTCCAACAATACTGAATATCCTGCTTGGGTATATCGAGGAGTTCGGAAGACCCGGTGAAATAAGGCTTAGGGATGACATGATAGAGATTTCAATCAAGGAAATATGCGATGAGCTTGGAATAAGGACATCCGTTTCAGGGTCTCTTCCAGCAATCGATGCGGCATTTGAATCGGTGACCGGGCTTAATAGGCTGAGATTTATTGACGGGGAATGAATCTGCGGACATACTGGATCATGAGAAAGGTCAGAAATAATTGAAGCGAGGCGGATAATGGATACTGTAATTTTATCACATGCACTTTACAAGGACGGAATGGATGTACTGGACGGAAAGGTTGACCTGGTCATAACTAACAATGGAAAGAGCGATGAGATCCTTGACGAGCTGAAAAAGGCGGATGGATTCATACTGAGGATAGGGAAGATCGACAGAAGGGCAATCGAGGCATGTCCCGGGCTCAGGGTAATAACAAGGACAGGCGTAGGCTGCGACAACGTCGACCTGAAGGCTGCAACGGAACGCGGGATACCTGTGGTGTTCTGTCCCACCCAGCATGCAAGGGCTGTGGCCGAACATACCCTGGCGATGATATTCGCACTGTCCAAGAACCTTATAGAAAGCCACAATGAGACACTTAAGGGCAACTTCAACATAAGGAACAAATACCAGGCGGTGGATGTGAAGAGCAAGACAGTCTCCATAGTTGGCTTCGGAAATATCGGTAAGGAGCTGGCGAGCCTGTGCAAGGGCATAGGGATGGATGTGCTCATATGTGATTCAATGAAAAAAAGAGAGATTATTGAGAATATGGGATACAGGCACACTGACAATCTTGATGAAGCGATAGGGGAAGCAGATTACCTGTCCCTTAACATACCATTCCGACCTGAGACAAAGCACATCATATCAAAGCCTCAGCTGGACATGATGAAAAAGGGTGCATTCTTCCTTAACTGCGCCCGCGGGGAGCTGGTAAATGAAAACGACCTGTATGATGCTCTTCTGGAGAAGAGGATCGCTGGAGCTGCAATTGATGTCATGCAGGTGGAACCAATACAGAAGGAACATCCGCTCCTGAGTCTTGATAATATAATCATAACGCCTCACATGGCTCCGCTTACTAAGGAGACAACCGCGGAAATAGTAAAGATAGCCGCGGAAGGGACGCTGGCGGTACTCAGTGGCAAGAAATGGCCCTATGTTGCGAATCCTGAAGTTTATGACCATCCTCGATGGAAGGCATAATACACACCTCTATAGTTTCATTGCAGTAATTGGTTCCTCTGAAGTGGATTATAGACATCCTCTTCAGGGGAATCATTCTTTTTTCAGAATTGTAACTATGAGAAAGGATGATGATCTGAATGCTATGTCGATTAATGGTCACTTGAACCATTGAAATGAAAGTGACCCCCGGTCAGACAGGGGTCACTGGTACACATCATTTTTTTAGGGGGGATCACTTAAGGTGCCGCCAGAGTGTTGTCCTGCTTATTCCGAGCTGTTTGGCAGTCGTTGTAAGGTTATCGTTGTTCAGCTTGAGGACCCTCTTTATGACCTCCTTGCTGATATCGTCCAAGGTCATCGATGAATCCAGCTTAAGGTGGATGGTATCCTCGGAATCGATCTGGGCAGTGGAGCTGTTCGAAAGGATAGCGGTTTCCTTCTGAAGGATCGATTTGACATTCTCCTTGGAGATATATGTAGTTGTGGTGATAACCGAAAGTTCATTCAGCACGCGTTTGAACTGCGTATAGTTATATGGCCAGTCGTATTCCTGGAGAAGGGCAATCGCATCGGTATCAAATCCAAGCACCTGGTTGGAGGTGTCCAGATTTAGTGTGCCCAGATAAAGGCTGGATGCATCCGGGATCTCTTCAATCTTTTCCCTGAGAGGATCCATATGTATGTTGGAACACTGGAGCTTGTTCATGTATTCAAGCCTTATTGAGAGCTTTGGTTCTTCTGTGGTGTTTACACATGAGATGATCAGCTTGTTCCTCTTGTGCAGATCCAGATCCCTTATAAGGGCAAGAAGGTCCAGGGCGCTCTTGTCCGACAGCTTTTGCAGGTCGCTTATGAATATCACATTTGATTTGTCCAGCAGAGGCGAATTAGTGTTTGTGGTCAGATATTTCATGCCCTTCTCATTTAACAGGCCGCAGTCAATGTTGACCAATGGATTGTTTGAGTATGGGTGGAAAGTATAGAGCAGGTTGGCCATCTGGGATTTTCCGGTCCCTACTTCACCTGTAAGCATGATCGGGGACTTGCTCAGGCTAAGCTGCTCGATATCATAATGGTTCTTGCTTGTCGTGTTGATGATGCTGAAGAAGCTGTTGAAGAATGAGTCTTCAACCTGAGCCTTGTTGTAGTAGTTGATTCCGCTGAGCTGTCCGGATGTAGGTGCCTTGTCATATCTGAAATAGTAGACTGCGTATTCTCTCTCCTGATTTAGGATCCTCCTGCACCTTATCGTGTACAGGTTTTCGTTTATTGTCTTGTATATCTTGTGGGAACCGAGCTTTAGCGTATTAGGCAGCTCGCTCCTCAGGAGTTCAATTATCGTGTCGGTGTCTTCAGAGGTTATCGAGTCGAATATGATGTTGCTGTTGCTGTCGAACACGATGACATTGTCACCATTCCCCCTTATTATCTCCTCGAGGAACTTGTTGTCCTCCTTGACGTGGATGTAGCTTTTGTACAGCTTCACTGCCTGGTCTATTGCGCTTTTGATGCTTTCCTCTCCGGAAGTGATGAGTATCGCATTCATACCCATCCTTTTGGCAAGGGTCGTAGTGATCATATCGCTAAGCACCATTTTGTAACCCTGCTTCTTAAGGTTCTTGAGGGTTTCGCTTGCCTCTTCCTTGCTGTGGATCGTGAAGAGGTCGATGTTTGACTGCAAAACATCGCAAAGCATCTGGGCACTTGTGATGATTGCAGGATATCCTACTATGGCGTATTTTTCTGAATAGTTTTCGGCAAGCTTGATGGTCCTCAAAATATCATATACTGATATGTTGATCTCGATCAGCGGTATCTCAGTGATCTTGCTGATCATCTGGGCGGTACCTCCTCTGGAGATGATAATATCGCAGTTGCTGCTGATATTACGCTTTGCGATTTCAACACCCTCATTAAGGTCTCCTACAAAGACGCTAAGGTCAATGTCATCTCTCTGGGATGCGATTCTTGCCATTATTGACTTCATGCCTTCATAAGGGGCTATGCCTAAAATCTTAACCTTGTTTTGACTCATGATGATGCTCCTCAAATCGGAATTTAGTTCGTTTACTTATGAAACAATGATAGCACAAACGGAAATTAGAGTCTATAATTTTGCAAACCGTTTCAAAATTAAACATAATTTGTGTGACAATGCGGTTGTAAACGATAAAAACATAAAGTAGAATTGAAACATAAGTAAGCGATTCCAAATAGGGTTGCAGATTGAAACGAATCGAATGGAGGTTAAACAATGGTGAAATTAATAGTCATAGCTGATGATTTCACAGGGGCACTTGATACAGCCGTTCAATTCGCTTCCGAAGGTGCTAATACAAAGGTTGTTGTGGATTCGAACTATCAGCTCAGTCAGATCAATGAGGATGTTGAAGTACTGGTCATAAATGCCGAGAGCAGACATCTTTCATCTGATGAAGCCTATCTGGTTGTTCATAGAATTGTAGAACAGGCTGTTGGTTTAGGTATACCGAATATCTTCAAAAAGACAGACTCTGCCTTGAGAGGAAACATCGGAAGTGAATTGGCGGCAGTGGTGGATGCTTCAAAAAGGTCAGCTCTTCATTTTATACCGGCTTTTCCACAAATGAGGAGGACGACAAAAAATGGAGTCCACTTCATAGATGGAGTTCCAGTACATGAAAGTGTATTCGGAAAGGATCCGTTTGAACCGGTGAAGAAATCAGTGGTGGCTGACATCATCCGTGAACAGAGCAGCATAGATCTCATCAATGTGTTTGAGTCATCTGATGCAGTTGAGGTGAAGAACCCGACCATACTGATATATGATGCAGGGACCGAAAGCAAGCTCTCCGAGATAACAGATGGGTTGTATGTGGAAAACCAGCCGCTCCTAATCGCAGGATGTGCAGGACTCGCCTCAGTCCTATCAAAGAAGCTCAGCTTCAGGAATGCAGGGGAGAAGAAACCGATAATATGCAACAGGCTCCTGGTGGTTTGCGGAAGTGTAAATCCCATAACATTAGCTCAGCTGGAATATGCGGAGAAGAATGGTTTCAGCAGGGTGCATCTGACAACTGAACAAAGGATGATTGATAATTATCTGGAAACTGCTGACGGGAACAGCGCAGTGGCTGCCTGGATGGAAACATTGAGAAACAATGACAGATGTATCCTTGACAGCCAGGACCCGACAGGCGGACTTGATGACCAGGAGTTCATAGCAAGGAACAGCATGTCAATCAACGACGTAAGGATGAAGATCTCGACAAATATGGGAAGGGTCGTAAAGCGGCTTCTCCAGGAAGGCCTGGACAGCGCAATCATGATAACCGGCGGAGATACGCTGATGGGATTCATAAACCAGACGGACATCAAGGAAATCACTCCAATAGAAGATGTTGTTTCAGGGACAGTCCTCTTCACGATTGAGTTCGAAGGAAGGACAGTGCAGATACTCAGCAAGTCAGGCGGATTCGGCAATGAGAAGCTGCTGATAACCCTGGCAGAGCGGATGTTCGCGAATAGAAAGGAGATTGCACATGCTAGATAAATACAATCTGAAAATGCCCAAGGAGGTCTACAGCGGGGTAAACTCACTTGATAAGATGAAGGATATCCTCAAGGGTAAGTCCAAGGTGGTAATATTCACAGACAAGGGAATAGCTAACTCAGGACTTCTGGAGATACCCCTTCAATATGTAAAGGAAGCCGGCGTCTCATATGAGCTGCTGGATGACCTGAAGGTAGAGCCGTCGTGTGACGAGGTCCAGGAAGTCGTTGACAGGTTCAAGACCACGAAAGCCGAGCTTATAATCGCAGTAGGCGGAGGCAGTGTCATGGATACCGCTAAGCTTGCATCGGTGCTGTTCACAAATGACTATACTGTAAGGGACCTGCTCTCTGATCCATCCAAGGCTGTGAAGAACATCAAGACACTCATGATACCGACGACAGCAGGAACTGGCTCTGAAGCCACACCGAACAGCATTGTACTTGTTCCGGAGAAGCAGATGAAGGTAGGTATCGTAAACGATG
The DNA here is from genome assembly GCF_000495435.3 of Youngiibacter fragilis 232.1. Lineage (GTDB taxonomy): Bacteria > Bacillota > Clostridia > Clostridiales > Clostridiaceae > Youngiibacter > Youngiibacter fragilis. Next base: position 6,137 of record NZ_AXUN02000057.1, read on the forward strand.
AGATGATATCTGACTATGTGATACTGGATGCTGTGATGATCAAGAAGCTTCCAAGGAAAATAGCGGCAGCAACTGAAATTGATGCATTATCCCATGCAATAGAGTGCTATACATCCAACAAGGCCAACCCGTTCAGCAACATGTTCGCGCTTGAAGCGCTGGACCTGATCATGAACAACATAGAGGAAGCCTGCAATAATCCGGAAGCAATGGAAGCAAAGAACTCCATGATGATCGCTTCCTTCTACGCAGGAGTTGCGATTGCAACCTCAGGAACCACAGCAGTACATGCGCTGTCGTATCCACTGGGAGGAAAGTACCATGTACCCCATGGTGTATCAAACGCGATTATGCTGATGCCGGTGATGAGGTTCAACGAACCGATGTGCAGGGAACTGTTTGCGAAGGCGTACGACCGTGTAAGCCGTTCAAATCCTTCTTTGACAGTTGAAGAGAAATCCAAATGGATGCTTAACAGGCTTCAGGAGATCCTTGTGAACCTGGACATTCCTACAAACCTCAAGGAATACAACGTTCCTGAATCTGACCTGGACATACTTGTTGAATCAGGAATGGAAGTCCAGAGACTGCTTGTAAACAACATGAGACATGTCACCCACGAAGACGCCAGAGCATTGTATCTGGAAGTACTGTAAGGAGCACGAAGAGATGGTAGAGATCAAAGGCATAATTCCAGCGATAATAACACCGATGAACGAGGATGAGTCAGTAAATGAGGCTGAACTCAGGAAACAGGTACAGAGACAGCTTGAAGCAGGAGTACATGGAATATTCCCTTTCGGAACTAATGGTGAAGGCTACATACTCAGCGAAGCCGAGAAGAAGAGAGTACTTGAGATAGTTGTTGAAGAAGTAGGCGGCAGGGTTCCTGTTTATGCAGGAACAGGCTGTATCGGCACTAAGGACACCATAAGGCAGTCACTGGTCGCGAAAGAAGCCGGAGCTGACATTCTTTCAATAATAACACCTTCATTCGCGCTTGCATCACAGAATGAGATCTATGAGCACTATAAAGCGGTAGCCGAAGCGGTTGACATGCCAATCGTGCTGTATAACATACCGGCTAGGACAGGGAATTCAATTGCACCTGCTACAGTCAGGAAGCTCAGCCAGATACCAAATATCATAGGAGTCAAGGACAGCAGCGGCAACTTTGACAACCTTCTCCAATATATCGAGGAGACAAGGGACAGGAAGGATTTCGCGGTACTTGCAGGAAATGATTCGCTGATACTCTGGAACCTGCTTGCTGGTGGAACGGGCGGAATAGCAGGATGTGCAAATGTTTATCCAAAGACAATGGTCGCAATATACGAAAACTTCATCGCAGGAAACATGGAGAAGGCCCGTGAGGCTCAGGACAGCCTGAGAAGCTTCAGAAACTGCTTCAAGTTCGGGAATCCAAACACAATAGTCAAAAAGGCAGTTCAGCTTCTAGGCTATGAGGTAGGATTGTGCAGAGCACCCTTTAACCAGGTATCAGCAGAAGGCGTAGCTGCAGTACAGAAGGTCCTGGATGAGAACAAAGAAAAGAATATGTGGTAGGAGTTGAGAGATGAGCGAAAAGCTGAAAATCGGCATCACAATGGGTGATCCTGCCAGTATAGGTCCTGAAATAACAGTAAGGGCATTTGCAGACAAGGCACTCTATGAGATGTGCAATCCGGTTGTAATAGGTGATGCGGATGTAATGGCAGAAGCAGTGAAGATTGTGGGCAAGCCAGAGATAAGGATCAATTCAATCGAAAAGATATCGGACGCTAAATTCGAATATGGGACTATTGATGTATATGACATGAAGCTTGTTGACATCAGCAATTTCGAGAGGGGCACTGTTTCAGTAATTTCAGGTGAGGCGGCGTTCCAGTACGTAAAGACGGTAATCGAGCTTGCTTTAGCTGGTGAAGTGGATGCAACCGTAACGAACGCACTGAATAAGGAAGCGATAAACCTGGCTGGTCATCATTATTCCGGACATACCGAAATATATGCGGACCTGACAAAGACATCAAAATATTCAATGATGCTTGCGCATGAGAACCTGAGGGTCGTGCATGTTTCAACACATGTGTCACTCAGGAAAGCGTGTGACCTGGTAAAGAAGGAAAGAGTATTGGAAGTCATAAGGATTGCGAACAATGCCTGCAAGGCCCTCGGAATCGAGAGTCCCAAGGTAGGGGTCGCAGGACTGAATCCCCACAGCGGGGAGAACGGACTTTTCGGGGATGAGGAAATACTTGAGATCATCCCGGCTATCAAACAGGCAAAACAAGAAGGTATAATTGTTGAAGGCCCAATACCGCCTGATACGATTTTCTCTAAAGCAAAAGGGGGAATGTATGACATAGTAGTAGCCATGTATCATGATCAGGGTCATATTCCGCTGAAGGTCCTGGGGTTTGTCTACAACCAGAAGGAGCAGAAGTGGGATGCGGTGTCAGGTGTAAACATCACTTTAGGTCTGCCAATCATCAGGGTTTCTGTTGATCATGGTACGGCATTCGATCAGGCAGGTATGGGTACGGCAAGTGAGCTCAGTTTAAGAAATGCAATCGAGTATAGTATTCTTTTGGCTAACAGTAAAAAAATTAACTAATTGGAGGGAAATTATGTTAAGTGTAAGGAAAAAAGTTCTTGGTCTTGGTCTTGCAATGGTAATGGCAATAGGTATGGCAGCGTGCGGGTCAAAGACACCAGATCCGACTCAGGCGCCAACAACTCCTGGAGCTCCAACAACAGCTCCAAAGCTTGACCTCAAAGCAAACGTTCTCTTTGCTACCTTTGAAGTCGGAACAAGCAACTACAATATCTCTGCAGAATTCGGAAAGCTCTGGGAAGACAATGGAATAGGGACAGTTGACGTACAGCCCATATCCCCTGGCGGAATGGGAGCACCTTACCTGTTTCAAGGCGGAAAGGCCGACATGGCGTTCATAAACGGAGCACCTGCAAGATGGGCTATGGAGACCGGTACTCTTGGAAAGGCTCCGACAGACGGATACCTTGCAATGGTTGGAGAGCTATCAGCGGTTTCAGCTGTTAACTTCCTTACTAAGGCATTCATAGACAAGTACAAGGTAGATACAATTGAAGAGGCTATAAGGCAGAAGCTTCCTGTAAGGATAGGCTGCAGCCCGATAGGATCAATGGACAATGAAGTTGTAATGATACTGCTTGATTACCTCAAAGTTACCGAAGCTGACATCAAGTCATGGGGCGGAGACATCGTCAGAGGCGGAGGTTCAGACCTTGCTGCAATGGTAAAGGACGGAAAGCTTGACTACATGCTTGACCACACTTCAGTAAACTCATCCACAATGCAGGAAGTTGCAATGTCAGTAGACGTAAAGTTCCTTCAGTGGGAAGATGCGACTATAGAGTACTTCGTCAAGGAAAAGGGATTCCAGAGAGTCAACATAGCACCGAACTCATGGAAGGGACAGACTGAGGCGATAGTCAACGCTGGAACACCTGACTGCCTGTTCGTAAGAGAGGACCTTGATGAGGAAGTAGTTTACCAGATGACTAAGATACTTTGCGAGAACAGGGATTACCTTGTAAAGGTGTTTGCATCACTCGAGCCGTTCAATCCTGCAACTGCATGGGAATCTGAAAGAATAGGCGGAGTCAAGCTTCATCCAGGCGCTGAAAGATACTTCAAAGAAGCTGGTTTCATGAAATAATCAAAGGGAAATATCAATATTGGAGACCGCATATGCGGTCTCCAATAAAGATATAAATGGAGGAAAAATTAATGGCAGATAAAGTTGAAGTGCTCATCAACACGGACGATGGTCTTGTTGAAAAAGCTAAAATGTCAAAGACCAGATACATCGCACTGATTGTCGTAGCGATTGGGTTCATCAGTTTCCAGATGTACCTGGCACTCGTCAGGCCGATGGACAGGTGGCTGCAGGTTCCTTACCACCTTTGCTTTGGACTTCTGGCGACATTCCTGTTCAAACCCATGGCTACAGGTAAGAAGAAGAAATGGGCCATTGCCTTATCGTGGATATATGATGCGCTTTTGTATGCAATGATCGCTTACATCGCATATTACTTCACTGCTAATCTGTCGTATCTCCAGAATCGAATCTATAATGTCGATATAATGAGAACGCCTGACCTTATAGCCGGATACATGATGGTGTTTGTGGTAATGGAAGCAGTAAGACGTACCATGGGAATGGCACTGTTTGGCTTCATAGCTTTCTTCATAGCTTATGCGTTCATCGGACAGAAGATTCCTGGAATCTTCAAGTTCAGAGGTATGTCATGGCAGGGATTCGCTGAAGTTATGGTAATGGATGTCAATGGTATCCTTGGTTCGCCTCTTACCGCATCCCTCAACACTTTGTTCTATTTCCTTCTGTTTGGAGCATTCTTCTCTGTATGCGGCGGCGGCCAGGTCCTGATCGACCTTGGAATGAAGCTCAGTGACAAGACTGTTGGCGGACCTGCGAAAGCATCAGTAATATCCAGCGGCCTTATGGGAATGATCTCAGGAAGTGCAGTGGCAAATGTTACAACAACAGGCGTACTTACAATTCCTCTCATGAAGAAGTCAGGCTATGAGCCGCATCAGGCTGCTGCAGTAGAGGCCATTGCGTCAACAGGTGGTCAGATAATGCCTCCTATCATGGGTGTTGGTGCTTTCATAATGGCTGAGATGATAGGCGTGAGCTACCTAAAGATAGCAACATCAGCCCTGATTCCGGCACTTGCCTACTACGGTTCAGTATTCCTTCTTGTTCACTTCATCGCAAAGCGTAAATCCATGGTCAACCTGGGTGAAGAGGTCAAGTATGAGTCAGATCCGATTGTTCCAAGACTTTATCAGCTTATTCCGATTATCGTGCTTGTTTTCATAATAGTAACCGGTGGTTCCCTTACAAGAGCGGCTATCGTAGCAACTGCACTGTCAATCATTGTAAGCTTTATCAGCAAGAAGACAAGGATGAACGCCAGACAACTTATCAATGCAACTCTTGATGGAGTTAAACAGGCTGCAGGAATAGTAATCCCAACCGCTGCATGTGGAATAATGATAGGTATCGTAGTTCAGTCAGGTGTTGCCAACAAGCTCACGAAGATAATTGCACAGTCTGGAGATTCAAGCATTGCACTGGCACTTATTTTTGCCATGGGTGGATGCCTTCTTCTTGGAATGGCTCTGCCGACTGTTGCGGCATACCTTATCGCAAACATACTGTTCAGCTCGACTCTCATCAACCTTGGGATAGGCGCACTGCCAGCAAACATGTTCATATTCTACTTTGGTGTCATAGCTCAGATCACACCTCCTGTTTGTCTCGCATCCTTCACAGCAGCGGGAATAGCAGGCTCAGGTTCATGGAAAACCGGATGGACAGCCTTTGGATATGCCTTCGTTGCTTTCCTCGTTCCGTTCGTATTCGTATTCCAGCCGGAGTTGCTGCTTGTCTCAGGTACATACCTTGATACAGCGTTTGCAGCAGCTGTCCTTGCTTATGGAATAATCTTCCTTGCATCTGGATTGACAGGGTACATGTTCATACCATTTGAGAACAAGCTTATCAGAGCATTGATGGTTGTAGTTTCAATAATGATAATCATTCCACAGACTATAGTAACGATTGTTGGAAGCCTGATTGGAGCGGGTCTTCTCGCATACTTCTACCTACAGTCAAAAAAGCACGTTAAAGCACGTGTTCAGGCTTAGTTTGGTGATTTGAGATGATCGTAGATAAACTTAAGAACATTGAGCTTTACAAAAGTATGATACCCAACCTGGAGAATGGGCTTGAAGCGATTAAGGACCAGATGGATAAAATGGAGACAGGCCGCTACGAGTTTGACGGCGGATTCTTCATGGTCCAGAAGGGCGAAACGAAACCGATGGCAGAAGGATTGTTCGAAGCACACAGGAAGTTCATCGATATACAGATAGTTGTTCATGGAGACGAAGAGATTGCATGGGCTGAGCTTGAGGATACTACCGAAAAGACTGCATATGATGAGATGAAGGATGCCGCATATTATGAGGCTTCCGAGAGACATAGCCTATATGTATCAGAAGGGATGTTCTATGTCGCTTTTCCGCATGATGCCCATAAGGCGATAAGGCACACATCCAATAGCCACAAGTTTGAAAAGATAGTCCTTAAGATGCCCGTAAGTCAGAAATAGAGGCATAAAGGTCCAACAAGGAACGGCAGAATATCAGGTAACAGAGGAGTAATTGCATGAAGAGCAGAAACATCCCAACACTATTTCCGCACAACCACGCATCCAACCTGTTGCTTCTCAGCAATGGTGATGTACTGTGCACATGGTTCGGGGGATCCTGTGAGGGAAAAGCCGACATTTCAATACACCTTGCAAGACTTTCAAGCGGGGCAGAAGAGTGGGAGAAACCAATGATACTTTCTGATGACACAGAGCGTTCGGAACAGAATCCGATACTCTTTGAAATATCACCAGGTGTCATATGGCTTATTTACACAGCGCAGATTGGAATCCATCAGGATACTGCAGTGGTCAGATGGAGAAAGTCTGAAGACTATGGCCAGACCTGGAGCGAGATCAGGAATCTGTTCAGCGAAGCAGGTATCTTTGTGAGAAATCCTCCTGTTGTTCTGGATAATGGCGATATTCTACTTCCGGCGTACTACTGCCTGAAGTCAAAATCAGGATTCCTGGGCGAAGACTATAGCGTCGTAAAGCGTTCAAGCGACATGGGCCTAACATGGAGCGAGACGGTTATCGATGGAAGCGCGGGTCTGGTACACATGACCCTGGTGGAGACAAAGGACAAGAAGCTTGTTGGCTTCTTCAGAAACAGAAGGGCAGACTACATCTATTCAACTGTATCGGAGGATGGGGGAAAGACCTGGAAGATTCCATACCCATTGGACCTTCCGAACAACAACTCATCGATCCAATGCACAAAACTTAAGGACGACAGCCTTGTCCTGATCTTCAATGATGTCAACAAGCACATTGCACCGCCAAAGGTCAACAGGCCGCCATGGTTCGACAAGAAGGACATGGACAAGATTGAGCTTGATGTCACAGAAGAACCAAGCTCAGTATGGGGAGTCAGAAGAAACCCTCTGGTGATAGCAAGGTCAGTTGATGATGGAATGACATGGGAAAGAGTGAAGACCGTAATCACAAAAGACGGCATTGAGGGAGAACCCGAATTCTCATACCCATCTATCAAGCAGGCACCTGATGGAACTATCCATGTATCATATACGTTCATGAGGCAGTATATAAGGCACGAAGAACTGACAGAGAACTTCGAATAACAGGAATAAGACAACCGGCACCCCCAAATAAGCCGGTTGTCTTATTATTGCAGCATTGTATTAAGCTGGCAAGTTTCAAAGGAGTTCTTAACCTCCACCCAGGATGCCAAGTATGAAGACCTCGTCTCCGTCATGGAGCATCGTATTGGGCCCGGCATTCTTCTTGTTGACCATGCAGGTTACACTCCTGAAGTTGTCCCTGCTGGTTCCGGGTGAATCGTCAATAAGGCTCTGAATAAGCGCATCGACAGTGGAGCCCTCAGGAAGGGTTACCGTCCTTCTTGCATTGGTCATTCCAGCCAACGGGACACCTATGTACTTCATCTCAATGCGCATGTCATCATCTCCTGTAGCTACATTCCGTTTATTGCATCATCGACTGCCTTCTGGAGGAGCTCGATGAATTTCGGGAATGGCGTGTTCTGGAAGGAAAGGAGCCTCTGCGATTCCTCGGTGTCATACCAGTCGCCGTAGATAGGCTTCTCAGGGTATTCCGCATCCTCTGCAGGAACATCGAGCACTGCAAGGAACTTCTCAACGAATTCGCTGCCTCTCATCTGCCATGTCTTACCGCCGGACACTATAAGTACCTTGTTTGCAGCTTCCTCGTTTTCGACTGCACCGATAAGGGCGCTTACCACATCGCCCCTATAGACGAATTCCACCCTCTGGTCTGCGACGAATGGCCACGATGGGGGATCCATAAGGGCTGCAAGGACAACCCCTGCTACCCTCAGTATAGTATAGGTTATTCCGGATTCAAGCACGTATTTTTCTGCTGCCACCTTGGATTCGCTGTAGAAGGTATTGGGCTTCTGCAGAGTCGTCGGCTTCACAGGCGGTTCATCCATTGTGCTGTCACCATAGGAAGCGACGGTTGACGAGAATATCAGCCTTGCCCTGCTTCCGTCGGCCTTTATGGCATCCACAAGGTTCGAGGTACCCTTGACGTTTACCGCAAAGGTCTTGTCCCTGTTCCGTTCGCTTACGGGAGGAAGAAGCGCTGCAAGATGGACGACCATGTCCATTCCCCTGACAGCCTCACCAATTGATGAAGGATCTGTTATATCTCCCTTTATACCTTCAATTCCATATTCTTCAAGTCCATCGTAGTTGGCATTAGGTATGTCATAGGCGTATACCTTGAAGCCTTTCCTGGAGAGGGCTATGGAAAGCTCCTTTCCCATGCTTCCTGCACCGCCGGTTATTAGCAGTTTCTTCAATATGTACCACACCTTTGCTTCTTAGTTTATGCGAGGATATTTTGGGCCGCCCGGTTTTAGCTGGGCGGCCCGGAGTCTTCTAGTAGAAATCCTTGGCTACAAAATCCAGCCCCAGGTTCTCGTAGCTTCTCTTGCTCGGAATTCCAGTCTCACTGTCCCATCCTGCAAATGCGAAGAAATTAGCTGCCAGCCTGTCAACATCAATATCAACTCCAGCGAGTGGACCGACTGTCTGAGGAGGCTTTCCTACTCCTCTGTTGGTAATTGTCATGTCAGAGAGCCTCTTGCCTTCCCTGAGATTGAAGCTGTGCCTGAGATCAAGTATCCTTAGGCCTGTGGCCATCTGGTCCTGTGACTTGAATGAATTCCCGGTTATTGCCTCGAGATACTCAGCCTCAGCTCCCTGGACACCAGAGAACATTAGGAACAGACAGAAGCCTGCTGCGTTATTGATCTCCTGGCCCGTAGTGAGGGTGACATCGAGGAATCCTGTGGTCCTGTAGTCATACTTGTCGCCGAGTGGTACTCCTGACGCCTGGGCAAGTCCCAGTCCGCCCTTTACGTGCCTTCCTGGAGTCGGGTCGAACTTGTATGTTCTCGCGAAACCCGGTGCAAGCTTTGGGTCATGCATCGGAAGCTCTATTCCTGACGCTGTCTGAAGGTATTCTGCACCCTTTCCGAAGTGCTTTGCGGCAAAGGCTGACCCGTTTGCAAGTATTGCTCCGACTCCTTCACAGTCAGCTATCTTCTGTGTCAAAGCGACTATGGCAGCTCCATCGCCCCACTTGAGGTCTATGCCATCCAGCTCTTCCTTCGAGAGGATTCCCTCGTTGTAGCATTCCATAGCCCACGCTACGGTCATACCCGCAGAGATCGTATCAAGCCCGTACCTGTTGCAGATCTCGTTGCATTTGAATATCGAATCCATTTCCGAGTTAAGGAGTGTCGACCCGAATGAGGCAAGGGTCTCGTATTCAGGTCTCTCTGTCGGACCAAGGGGCCATCTTCCGTCATTAACCTCATACTCCGCTCCGCAACCCATAGGGCAGTTGGCACATGCGTACTTCTTGGTCTTGTAGGTCTTGTCGTAGGTAGGCGTAGCTACCTTGCCAGCCGCCTCTTCTCCAAAATCCACTATACCGACTCCGCCCCAGTTCTTGACAGGGGAATCTCCGTTTAGGGCAGAGGCGCCAGTTCCGACTCCGGTTCCGTATTCTCCGAAACCCTGTGCGGCAGGGCTTTCCTTAAGGGCGGCAGTGATCTTCCTGTTGATGGCATTTACCTTTTCCGGTGAGAATACAGGTGTTTCCTTGGTTCCGTAAGCTACTATCGCCTTCAGCTTCTTGGAACCCATGACAGCACCGCCGCCGCCTCTTCCAGGAGCCCTGTGTCCGTCATTTATCGGGCAGGAGAGGTATGCCATCTTTTCACCTGAAGGGCCTATGGCAACTACTCTCGCCTTTGGCTGTCCTGTGGCTTCCTTAAGTGCCTCCCAGGTCTCCTTGGCATCCATTCCCCAGAGTGAAGATGCATCCCTGAGCTCAGCTGTACCTTCATTGACATACAGGTAAACAGGAGTCGGGGAAATCCCCTTTATGAAGACTGCGTCAAAGCCTGCCTTCTTGAGCTCGGGTCCGAAATAGCCGCCTGAATTCGCATCGTTCCATCCGCCTGTGACAGGGGATTTGCAAACCAGGGTGTATCTTCCGCCAAACATTGCCTTTGATCCGGTTGCAGGGCCTGTTATGAATCCCAGTATGCTCTCGGGACCAAGCGGGTCAGCACCTTTAGGCATTTCCTCATAAAGCACTTTTGCACCAATTCCGTATCCGCCAATATACTTGTCGGTTATGTCCTTTGTAAGTTCCCTTTCTTCAATGGCACCGGTTGTAAGATCTACAAACAGCATCTTACCCATGTATCCATATAACATGTCTCTTTTCCCCCCCTCATATTGAAGTGATTTCTGCGACCATCCTACTCTTCATCAAGGATAGATATTTCATCGACCTTTCCCTTTGGTTTGATATGAAGCTCAGCAAATGAAAGTCTTGGCAAATCATAGAAATACTCACCAGGCTCATAGTTTCCGCTTCTGAGCGCTTCCTTGTTGACCTTTCCGAAGATGTTGTCAGGAGTATATGGCGGGAACCAGAAGTCAGTCTCTTCGCCAGGTTCAGATTCAACAAGTATGTACTCTGTCGACCCGATTCCGTTGTATTCTCCTGCGTTGCACTGTGCCCACTGGCTTATCTTGGCAATGCTGGATACGTTCGTGAACCTTTCAGTTCCAGGGTCTCCGAATCCGAACTCATCTGCCTTTGATTCAGGAAGCGCTGCCTTTGCCTCCGAAGCTTCAATGCATGCAAGGTCTACTGCGACAGGGTCCTTTGAAGCGAATATCCCTATATTCGGAACGAGTGGCCTGTCATGGAAGTTTACGCAGTCACACCATGGAGATATGTCCATTGCGTAATTTACGAAAAGGAACTTCTCCTTGCCTATGGCATGTATGTATCCTGAAGCAGCGTCAGCTATTGTTGGAGCCCATGTTGCGGTTATTTCAGGCTTCAGCGTCAGAAGTCCTGCAAAGAGGGCGGCGCTGAAGCAGCCTGCGCACTTACCGCATTTTTCGCTATGGAAATGGAAAACGCCATCCTTCCATTCGAAGGCATCGAACGGACATCCTTCGATAGCCCTATCGACCATATTCGGATGAGGTGCCTGAGCCAGCTGCTGGGCAGCCGCCTGGTTGGCTTCCATTGCCTGGATTCCATAGACAGGGTGATTCATGAAGTGGGTGGAGATCTTTCCTCTCTTTGAACCCATGCCTATACCGACATTCTTGAGAGCTCCGCCGTAGACTCCCATGGGGTGTCCCTTGAAGTGGGTGACCACTATGCATGCATCAAGCTCAAGGAGCTTCTTGCCCATGAACGAGTGCTTCATGTATACGCCGCGTGGAATCTCTACCTGAACATCGTCGAATCCGTAGTCTCCGTCGCAGATCCATATCGGACATCCGAGGGCTTCCTCTGTGAAGCCGTGCCTTGCTATCGCCCTTAGATGGTCAGACTTAATTGCCCTTGATGTAAAGTCTCCGAAGGTAATTGTGTTGCAGTCAACAATGACAGGATTTCCGCCTAGCCTCTTGACTTCCTCTACGATTGCCCCGACCCACTGAGGCCTGAGGTTGAGTGAATTTCCATACTCACCCATGTGGATCTTGATACCGACCGTGTCGCCTTCCTTGAACAGCGTCTTGAGACCTGCGTCCCTCAGAAGCTTCACAGCCTTGAAAGGAGTGCTCTCCTGAAGGCTGTTGGCTCTGTCGTTCATAAAGTATACTTTCGATGCCAATTTGATTCCCCCCTTTTTATATTCTGGTCTTTCCGGAGACCATCAAGTCATGACAGATGCTTTCGTGGCAATGATCTTAGCAAGTGATTCGAGCTTGTAGTTGAGGTTTGCGGCTCCGTCAAGCGCCGCTGGCTTACCGAGTGATTCATTAAGCGCGACGGCTGCGTCCATGCAGCCCTGAGCAAGGTCGGTACCTTCCTTTGACCTGAGCCACACCTTGTTCCTGCATTTCTTAGCCCAGTCCACAGTGCCGGTGATGATTTCAAGAAGCTCTGCATAATGCTCCTCAGAATAGCTTTCCTTGAAACCCTCCAATGATTCTGCAGTACCCTTGATTAACTTGTAGGTCTCGTCGATGATTTCGCGTCCGTCACTCATTTTCATTCCTCCCCTTTATCCTTGATATGCGCACTCACTGAAGCTTTCCTGCAATAGTTTCTCATCCGGCAACCCTTCTCCGATGACAACAATGACACTCTTCCGCTCTTCTCCGCCTTCCCACTTCCTGTCTGCTTTTGAATGGAAGGTCTTCCTGACTGCCTGGAATTCAAATCTTTCGTCAAAGCCCTGGAAATTGAAGAACCCCTTGCTTCTAAGCATCTTCGTGCCTTCTTTCATGAAGAGGTTCTGAAGCCAGGCATTTACCTTCTCCTTGTCCATGGGCCTTGTTTCAGTCAGCGCTATTGTCCTTATGTCATCCATTCCAAATGCTCTCCTTCCTTCCATTAGTCTGCCGCATACTTCTTCAAGCTGTTCGTGAAGGCCTATGTCAGTTACCATCCTCGGATCGACCTCTCCGAATTTAGCACGTACGATCCTCGCCATCATGTTCATTCCCCTGATGCGTTCCTCAAGCTTGTCGACTTCGGCTTCATCAGCAAGGTCGGTCTTGTTTATGATCACAACATCAGCAAGAGCAGCCTGCTCACGTGCTATCCTGTATTCATCAAGGTCCAGGCTGCCGTAATCGGCGCTGACCATGGCTATGTAGCTTCCGAGCCTGTAATTCTTTGCCACATCCCCCAGGAAGAACAGCTGAACCAGGTCCTCGGGCTTGTCCAGGCCGCTGCTTTCCATCAGCACTGAATCAAAGGTCTTTCCGTACCTTTCATACAGGCTGTCAAGGAACCCGTACAGCATCAGCTGAGGGTCATGGTGCATTGAAACCCCTGGAAACACATGGACCCTTTCCTTGGGAAGATGGACAAGCAGGTCATCTATGGAAATCGAACCGAACTCCCTTACTATGACATCGACCCTTGTGTCATCTGATGCCCTGATCAGATGATTGACATGCGTTGTCTTTCCTGAACCCAGGAAACCACCTATTACAGTTACAGGAACCTTGGGACCCTTGCTCGCGGGTCCTTCCTTGTCATCCCTGTGGATATGCTCATGCATCCTTCCCATAGTGTCGTTTGAATGCAGATGCTTTGTGTGGCTATGGTCACTCATATGACACTGGTCATGTGTATGACCCTGGTCGCGTGAGTGCGAGTGACCTTGGTGATTGTGAGAATGCCTATGCTCCATGAGAACCTCCTGACGTCGTATCTGCTGAAAATTCGGGCAATTTATAGTGTGATTTGTCATGTCTTACCGAACGTGTTCAACATAAGCGTAATACTAAAAGACAAGCTTGTAAACGATTGCTAAACTGATAACAAATATAAAACAGAGCAGTTTGTATATGTAAAACAAATAGATGTTACGGATATATGAAGGGTGAGAGCTGAAATAGTGTGCTTCAAATGGCTTAACCAAGCCATCTTAGTCCCCAAAAACGCAACTAAGCCCGAAATTGCGAGATTTATTTGAAAAATCAAGCGATTTCGGGCTTTTAGGGCATCATAAAGGACAGGGGATTTGCTCCAATAAGAAACAAAACTCCCCATACCATTTACAATAAATTCATATAGTTTACTATAATGTTACAGTATTTTTCATCAATTCTGAGATAGCCTGCTTTATTTTAACAAAGGCTTCCTCTGGGTCATATACTCCGGTTACGGACTGCTCCAGAGGACATTTCCCGTCATTTGTCCTGTTTATTATGTATGGGACGGTCTCCAAAGCATCGATCCTGACGCCGTGGACCTTGGCTGCATCCAGAGCCTCTTCGCTGACCAAAGGGGTGTAAATGTTCCTGATACCAAGCTTGACTGCCATAAGCAGTGCTGCTTTTCCTATTACCTTGTCCACGAGTGTAAGGTTTCCGGATCTTTCATCGATGGGCTTTTCCATGAATGCTAAAAGTGGCTTTACCCCGATTCCAACATGGGTGAAGATGATCTCGCCATCCCTTAATATTATGCATGCTGCCTCATGCGTCTCGAGAAGCTCCTTAGCCAGCCTTGCGTTCACTGAAATGCACACCTGCCTTTTCGAGGGATAGGACCAGGAATGGAATCAGCAGGAGCTGAATTGCGATTCCGGGTATCCCGTTAATTATTGCACCTGTCATGTACACAGCAGGTGACAGCTTCAAACCGAGAAGGGGCTGCAGAGAGAATACTGTAATAGCCAATGCGGCCCTTCCAGTAAGCATCGCAAGAATCAGAGAAATGAATGCGTTCAGCTTCATCTTCCTGTAGAATAAGCCTGCGGCAAATCCGTAGACTGTGACTTCGACCAGCATGAAGTAAAGTACAGGAGGCTGGGGCATTCCGGTGAGAAGCGAGCTGAGTATCACAGCTGCAAATCCGGTGATTGCAGCATACCTTCCGCCTATGATGAAGCCAGCCAGTAGTACTGGTATGTGCATCGGCAGGAATACCGGGCCGGTTCCTCCGAATAGATGGAATACCTGCGGTACAAGGATTCCAAGTGCTATGAAAAGTGCTGATAGTGTAAGTGATCTTGTGTTAGTCCTCATTTTCTTCCTCCTAAAATAAATAACGCCACGAAAAGGCGGTCATGCCTTCGTGGCGTTGTAATGTCTCAGAAGTTCGTCTACTGAGAAGTCCAGTAATTCATTGATGTTAAGGTCTCTGGTACCGGGTATCTCAACATTGCACCTGTTGAGAGGGATAAGTATCTTGAGCGCCGGGCTGTTGCCGATTGCCTGTGCCATTGCCGGAGTTATCTCTCCCATTATCGAGTTAGGAATGACGATTGCCATCGGTCCCATTATCGCATCCATCTTGGGTGCGTTTACCAGAATGGCGTTTTCACCTGTCGCCCCGACATCCGCCCCGGACCTCTTCATGCCCGTGGTAGCCATTGAATTCGTTCCAAGGGCTATTATCTCGAATTTGTCAGGATGCAGCTTCCGTATCCGCTCGATTATGCTTTTTCCGAGTCCTCCGCCCTGTCCGTCTATGATTGCCACTCTCAATGTCATCACACCTATCCTTGGGCAGTAATTGACAAAATACTTTACAACCTTGTCAAGATTCATTATAAATAAAACAGGATAATGTGTCAATTATGTTATTAAGGTATGATGACATGTTAAAATTAGACTAAAACTTGAATCTTGGTGGAGGTGTCTCATGGGAGCTGCATATTTTGACTGCACCTGCGGAATCAGCGGGAATATGGTGACTGGGGCATTCCTCGATATGGGGATGCCGGCAGGGTATCTTGAAGACATGGTAATCAGGGTGCTTCCGGAATGGAGCTTTGGTCTCGATATAAGGAAACTGTCGCTTCCCGGTGGAACGGCGACCTACTTCAACACGGAAGTCTCCAAAGAGGCTGAAAGAAAGCTGGGTGTGAAATCATACTCTGAGGTCATGGCCATGATAATTAGAAGCGGACTTGAGGATACGGTAAAAAATCAAACAGCAAGGATATTTGACAGCATGGTCAAGGCGAAGGCCCGTGCCCATGGATGTTCCCTGTCTTCACTCACATATAAGGGAGAAGCATTGGTTGATACGCTTATAGATATCATTGGAGCAGTATCCGGCCTTGAATATTTTGGAGTCGACAGCGTAGTATCGACACCGATACAGGTCGGGTCAGGAAAGATCAGACTCTGGAAGGGTGACATGGATATTCCCGCTCCGATGACAAGGATCCTGCTTGAAGGCGCCCCTTACTATTCCACTGGAATGACTGGTGAGATGGCTACCCCGACCGGTTCCGCCATAATTATGGATATCGCTGAAAAATTCGGTTTCGAGAGGGAGCTTTCGATAAATAGGGCAGGGTATGGTGCGGCGACTGCCGACTCCGGACCTTCCGGCTTGTTGAAGGTGTATATATAGATGGGGGTTAGTTAATGAAGGACATAGTGGTGCTTGCACCGATAAAGGACATATATGACAAGGCTGTGCAGCTCGTAAAGGAGAGGAACTACAGCAATGTCGATGTTGTACTCGGAAACATGGGCGAAGGGCTTGTGATAGCCAGGGAGCTAGTGAAGGACGGGGCGAAGATCATCGTCACAAGAGGCGGGACCTACAAGCTGCTGCAGGCAGACCTGTCGATCCCTGTGGTTGAGATCAAGGTCAGCGCCTTCGACGTACTTGAGAGCTTCGACAGGATTGGTGACGCCGATGAGGTTGTAGGAGTCGCCGGTTATACAAATGTGGTCTATGGCTTTGACATCCTGAAGAAGCTGATCCCGAACAAGGTGGTGAAGGTCGAGATCACCAGTGAAGGAGACATACACAGCATCATCGAGGGCTACAAGAACAAGGGGATAAAGACATATATCGGCGATGCCAATATAATCAGGATTGCCGAGGGGCTTAACTGCAGGGGCATAGTCATCCATTCCCAGAAGGAGTCCATACTTTCTGCCATTCAGGAGGCAAGAAGGATCCAAAAGGCCACGAAGGACGAGCTTTTCAGGGCTGAGCAGATTTCCACAATGGCAGACTTCGTGAGGGACGGGATAGTCGCCATTGATTCAAATGAGCTTGTCACTGTCTTCAACAGGACCGCCGAAAGGATATACGGGCTTGCTAGCCGGGATGTCATCGGAAGGAAGGTTGACAAGGCAATACCTGGAACGCTCCTTCCATACACGATGATAACCGGGGATGTTCAGACCGGGGAGCTTGCAAGCGTAGGAGATACAAGGATAACCTGCAACAGGGCCCCAATAATTGTAAACAACGAGGCTGCGGGAGCTGTTGCCACATTCCAGGAGGTAACAGAGCTCCAGAGCCTGGAGCAGAAGGTAAGGAGAAGCCTTGTCGATAATGGGTTCACGGCAAGATACCAATTCTCCGATATCATATGCAGGAGCAAGGCTATGAAGGAAGTCATCGAAATAGCCAGGGAATACTCCAGGTACGACACTCCAGTCCATGTCTGCGGTGAATCAGGTGTCGGAAAGGAGCTTCTCTGCCAGAGTATGCACAACGAAGGCTCAAGAAAGAACGGGCCGTTCGTAGCGGTTAACTGCGCGGCGATACCTCCGAACCTCATAGAGAGCGAATTCTTCGGCTATGAGGAAGGTTCCTTCACAGGTGCGAGAAAGAAGGGGAAACCAGGAGTGTTTGAGCTTGCCCATAACGGGACACTCTTCCTTGATGAGATCAGTGAGATACCTCTGGAGCTTCAGGGGAGACTGCTGAGGGTTCTTCAGGAGAAACAGGTGATGAGGATAGGCGGAGGTAAGCTTATTCCCGTTGATGTCAGGATTGTCACAGCATCAAACAAGTATCTGAAGAAGATGGCGGATAACGAAGAATTCAGGAAGGACCTGTTCTTCAGGATTAATGTTCTGACATTGAGGCTCCCGCCACTTTCGAGAAGGAAGGAGGACATCCCTGTCCTCGCGGAGCATTTTGTAGGTAAGTATGCTAAGATATACAGCAAGAAACCACCAGAGATCACAGCGAGGATAAGGGAGATCCTCATGAACAGGACCTACGAGGGGAACATCAGGGAGCTTGAGAATATTGTGGAGAGGAGTGTGATCCTCGGGTCCTTCGATCTTCTGAATGAAGAGATCATCACAAATGGCTCTATAAAAAATGATGAGGGCAATGGGGGATCAGATGACCCGATTCTTGAAATCGCAAGGAAAGGACTTGACCTCAAGACTCTTGAGATAAAATACATTGAAAAGGTTCTGGAATCATCATCGGGAAATATCGGAGAAGCCTCCAGAATACTTGGTATTAACAGGTCCACCCTATGGAGGAAGATCAAAAGGGAAGATGGTTAAGATTGGTTATGATGCATTTGGCAACTAACGTTGCATAATGCATCATTTATTTTGCAATATGCAACCGATTTAGCACGTGTGGATATGATCTTTGGTCAAAAAGTAAAGCATTTCAAGGGATTTAACACTTGGCACGCTAATTGCTAATATATTATCGAACTGATCAACAATAAATTTTCAGGAGGTCAACATGCAAATACTAAAGACCATTAGAAGGATCCCCGGAGGACTCATGGTAGTTCCGCTGCTACTGGGAGCTGCAATCAACACATTCTTCCCAAGCCTGCTTCAGATAGGAGGTTTCACGACACACCTATTCAAGACAGGAGCACTTCCGATACTGGCAGTATTCCTTTTCTGCAACGGAGCGCAGATAAATGTTAAACAGGCGGGAGCCCCGCTTGCCAAGGGAATCGCGTTGACTGTCACAAAGTTTGTGATAGGTGCTGCATTCGGAGTTCTTATCAACTCAATCTTCGGACCTGCAGGAGTGCTTGCAATTTCTCCGCTGGCATTCGTTGCCGCGATCACCAATTCCAATGGAGGCCTGTATGCGGCTCTTGCTGGAGAGTATGGCGATTCCACTGATGTTGGAGCCATATCAATACTGTCACTTAATGACGGACCATTCTTCACAATGCTGGCGTTCGGAATAACAGGCATAGCTACAGTTCCGATAATAGCACTTGTTGCGACAATAGTTCCGATACTCATAGGCTTCATACTTGGTAACCTTGACGAAGAGCTGAGAGCTTTCCTAGACAAGGGTACTACCATACTCATACCATTCTTTGCTTTCCCGCTGG
Organism: Youngiibacter fragilis 232.1; assembly: GCF_000495435.3. Classification (GTDB taxonomy): domain Bacteria; phylum Bacillota; class Clostridia; order Clostridiales; family Clostridiaceae; genus Youngiibacter; species Youngiibacter fragilis. Next base: position 24,969 of record NZ_AXUN02000057.1, read on the forward strand.
GAGCTGCACTTAACTTCGGACAGATAGTCCAGGCAGGACTTCCCGGAATTGTGCTTGGAGTTGCCTGTACGCTGATCACAGGTATCGGCGGATACTTTACAATGAAGCTGCTCAAGGCAAAGCACCCTCAGGTAGGCGTCGCAATAGGAACCACTGCAGGAAATGCGGTAGCAACACCTGCGGCACTTGCGGCTGTTGACCCAAGCCTTGCAGCAATATCGGCACAGGCGACAGTACAGATAGCTGCGGCTATAATAGTGACAGCGATACTCTGCCCGATGTTCGTGAACTACATGGACAAGAGGGAGAAGGCTAAGATTGCTGCAAAGGCTCAGGCTGCATAGAAGGTAACCGAGGGTACATCCCTTACCGGCCTGATCCCATCAAAGGAGGAAATATCAATGACTAACATAAAATTACCTTACGGCCAGGGATATCTTGAAGCTGAGATACCTGACGAAAGGGTAGCCGGCATACTGGTTTCTGACATGCATCACTACAAGCCGGCTGAGACCCAGGTGGAGATTGTAAGGAAGGCAATGGAGAATCCGATCGGTACGCCAAGGCTCAGGGAAATTGCAAAGGGTAAGAAAAAGGTCGTAGTAATCGCCAGCGACCATACAAGACCTGTTCCAAGCAAGGTGATAATGCCCCTGATGCTTGAGGAAATCAGGAAGGGCAATCCTGATGCCGACATCACCATACTCATTTCCACAGGATGCCACAGAGGAACTACGGAGGCTGAGCTTCTTTCAAAATTCGGTCCTGAGATAATGGCTTCAGAAAAGATATATGTCCATGACTGCGACGATGAGAGCATGCTCGTAAACATCGGGACACTTCCATCGGGCGGTGAGCTCATCATAAACAGGCTTGCCGTAGAGGCGGACCTTCTTGTTTCCGAAGGCTTCATCGAACCGCATTTCTTCGCAGGCTACTCAGGCGGCAGAAAGAGCGTTCTTCCTGGAATAGCCAGCAGGAAGACTGTAATGTTCAACCATAACGCAACCTTCATCGACAGCGACAGGTCAAGGACAGGAATTGTCGACGGCAACCCGATTCACAGGGATATGCTGTATGCGGCAAGGGCAGCAAGGCTCGACTTCATAGTCAATGTTGTTATCAACTCTGACAAGGAGGCCATATTTGCTGTAGCGGGAGACTGCGACCTGGCTCATATCGAAGGAAGGAATTTCCTCAACAGCCAGTGCAAGGTATCAAGGATCCCTGCAGACATAGCCATAACAACGAATGCAGGATATCCACTGGACCAGAACATATATCAGGCTGTAAAGGGAATGACTGCAGCTGAAGCTACCCTCAATGAAGGCGGAGTGATCATCATCGCGGCAAAGTCCAACGATGGACACGGCGGCGAAGGATTCTACAAATCCTTCAGCGAAGAGCAGGATGTAAGCAAGATGATGGCTGAATTCCTTGCGACACCAAGCGAAGATACCATACCTGACCAGTGGCAGTCACAGATATTCGCTAGGATACTCAAGAACTTCAAGGTCGTATACGTATCAGAAGCACCGGACAACATAGTGGAGGACCTCCACATGATACCTGCACATTCAATCGAAGAGGCCATAAGGAAGGCAGATGAGATTCTCGGGAAATCCGATGCGAAAATCACTGTAATTCCTGACGGAGTATCAGTCATAGTATTATAATGAAGAGGAGCCTTGGGCAAAGCCCAAAGGCTCCTAAACAACATACAAGGGGGATAACATGAAGAAAGTAGTACTCATACCGGATTCATTCAAAGGTACTTTAAGCTCTGCAAAGATCTGTGAAATCATCGGGGGAAGGGTTGAAGAGCATTTTCCAGGCTGTGAAGTTGTTTCGATACCAGTAGCTGACGGGGGAGAGGGAAGCGTAGACTGTTTCCTTACAGCACTTGGCGGCGAGAAGGTTCATCTCACTGTAAAGAATCCATATTTCGAGGACATGGAATCGTTCTATGGGATAATCGATGAAGGAAGGACAGCTGTAATTGAAATGGCTGCCTGTGCAGGACTTCCGCTCGTTGAAGACAGGCGCGACCCGAGGAAGACCACAACCTATGGAGTTGGACAGCTTATACTTGATGCCGCAAATCGCGGTGTAAGCAAGATAGTCGTAGGACTTGGAGGGAGCAGCACAAACGATGGCGGCTGCGGAGCTGCCGCTGCCATAGGAGTAAACTTCTATAATGAAAAGGGTGAGAAGTTCATACCTACAGGCGGAACTACCCATGAAATAGCAAGGATAGACCTTTCCGAGAAGACTACGGCGCTTGATGGTATTGAGATCGTTACAATGTGTGACATTGATAACCCTATGTATGGAAAGACAGGCGCAGCCCATGTGTTCGGACCTCAGAAGGGCGCTGATCCTGAAATGGTACTTTTCCTTGATGAAGGGATAAAGCATCTGGCAGAGGTCATAAACAAGGACCTGGGAATGGACCTTTCAACAGTACCGGGAACCGGAGCAGCAGGAGCAATGGGTGCGGGAATGATAGCGTTCTTCGGCTCAAAGCTTCAGATGGGTATAGAGACAGTCCTTGACACTGTAAACTTCAGCGAGGTAATCGAGGGAGCCGATGCCATATTCACCGGCGAGGGAAAAATAGATTTCCAGAGTCTCAGGGGCAAGGTTGTAATCGGAGTCGCAAGAAGGGCAAAGAAGAAGGGCGTTCCTGTGGTAGTTGTAGCAGGAGGTGCCGACAATGGCATCGAAGAGGCCTATGAAGTGGGCGTCTCAGCAATATTCACCATCAACAGGCTTCCCGAAGCATTCGAGACAAGCAGGTACAAGAGTGTTGAAAACCTCACTTTCACTGTGGATAACATCCTGAGGCTTGCCAAGACACTTAAGGCATAATCCAAAAAGATGACAATTCAAGAGAGGCAGGGACCCCGTAATCGGAGACCCTGCCTCTTTTTCGCTCCCTTGGAATATTTGCATACTCAAGGAGTCTGGATTTCATGGATTCCTGATTGTCTCTTGCAGGTGCTTGTTGAATGGAAGGAGCCGCCCTGAACGATCAAGGCGGCTCCCCTCCAACAGTAAAATAAGAGGTTTATTTGTAGTTGGCTTCTCAGGTCCCTGTGCTATATCAGGTATGCATCTTGCAGGAAGTATGCAGCCTGGGCTACAAGGTTATTTCTTCAGGCTGTCTGCCTTTGCCTGCGCTGCCTCTGATATGATAAGCTCGGCGCCAGTTGCAGCCTGAACTTCTTCGATAGTATATTCCTCGTTGAAATCGTCAAGGACGAGTCCAGCTGGAGTTACCTTTATTACAGCCATTTCTGTGATTATCTCGTTGACCTGTCCTGCTGCAGTGAGCGGAAGAGTGCACTGCTGAAGTATCTTGTGGGCGCCCTTCTGGGTATGCTCCATTGCCACTACAACCTTCTTGGCTCCTACTACGAGGTCCATTGCTCCGCCCATCCCAGGTATCATCTTGCCAGGTATCATCCAGTTGGCAAGGTTACCCTTCTCATCGACCTGAAGCGCACCGAGAACTGTCATGTCCACATGGCCGCCTCTGATGATTCCAAATGATGTAGCTGAATCGAAGAACGATCCGTGAGGAAGTATCGTAACAGGCATTCCGCCTGCGTTGAATACTGACGGATCCTCTTTGCCGGCCTCAGGTGCAGGGCCGAGTCCGAGGAAGCCGTTCTCTGACTGGAATGTAACTGTGATGCCTTCCGGAACGAAGTTAGCTACTGCAGTGGGAAGACCGATTCCAAGGTTGACGACGTCTCCGTCCTTGAGCTCCTTTGCCACTCTTCTGGCAATAAAATTTTTGATTTCGTTCTTGTCCATTAGTTCTTCCCTCCGTTGACGATGTAAGTCACGAATATGCCTGGAGTCTTCACGTCGACCTGGTTGATCTCACCAATCTCAACTACTTCTCCGACTTCAGCAATCGTGATGTCTGCAGCTGTAGCCATTATTGGATTGAAGTTGCTCTTCGAGCCTGCATATACCAGGTTTCCGAACTTGTCAGCCTTGTCTGCGTATACGAGTGCAACATCTGCCTTGAGGGGTAGCTCAAGAAGATACTCCATTCCATTGATGACCATCTTTTCCTTGCCTTCCTCGACTATTGTCCCTACTCCGGTAGGTGTGAGGAATCCGCCAAGACCTGCTCCTGCTGACCTGATCCTCTCAGCAAGTGTTCCCTGCGGCACGAGGTCTACCTCTGTTTCATTTGCTATCATCTGTCTTCCTGTCTCAGGGTTTGTTCCGATATGGCTTACTATGACCTTCTTGAACATCTTCGCTACTACCATCTTGCCAACACCCTTGTCAACGAAAGCGGTGTCATTGCAGATGAGCGTAAGGTCCTTGACTCCCTTTGCTACAAGAGCATCGATAAGCTTTTCAGGTGATCCGCCAGCAAGGAATCCCCCAACCATTATTACGGAGCCGTCTTTGACATGGCTGATTGCCTCTTCTATAGTGACTATCTTATTCATCTGTTTTCCTCCTGTAGCCTATTTGGATACTATGACAGCAGTACCTTGTCCGCCGCCTATGCAAAGAGTCGCAAGTCCGGTCTTGGCCTCTTCTCTCTTTGCCATCTCGTGTATCAGAGTGACAAGTATCCTTGCTCCTGATGCTCCGATCGGGTGACCAAGCGCTATGGCTCCGCCATTGACATTTGTCTTCTCCGGGTCGAGTTCGAGGTCGTGCATTACAGACATGGCCTGTGCAGCAAAGGCTTCATTGGCTTCAATGAGGTCAAGGTCCGCGACCGTCATTCCACCCTTTGCAAGAGCTTTCCTTACTGCAGGTATCGGGCCTGTTCCCATTATCTTCGGGTCTACTCCTGCTGAAGCATATGACCTGATGGTTACAAGAGCTGTAAGTCCGAGCTCGTCTGCCTTCTCCTTGCTCATTACAACAAGGGCAGCAGCTCCGTCGTTGATTCCTGATGATGAAGCGGCTGTAACTGTTCCATCCTTCTTGAATGCCGGTTTGAGCTTTGAAAGTCCTTCGTAGGTTGTGCCGAACTTAGGATATTCGTCAGTGTCTACAACTACAGGGTCTCCCTTTCTCTGAGGGATAACTACAGGAACTATCTCGTCAACGAACTTTCCTGCCTTTATTGCAGCCTCAGCCCTGTTCTGGCTTGTAGTGGCAAACTGGTCCTGGCCTTCCCTGGTGAAGTTCCACTGGTCCACTATGTTCTCAGCGGTAACTCCCATGTGGTAGCCGTTGAATACATCAGTAAGGCCGTCCTTGACCATGTAGTCCTCTACAGCTGCATCGCCCATCCTCATTCCCCATCTTGAGGTCTTGAGGAGATATGGAGCCTGTGACATGTTCTCGGTTCCGCCAGCAACGATTATGTCAGCATCTCCTGCAATTATCGCCTGTGCCGCCAGTGCAACGGCCTTGAGGCCTGATCCGCAGACCTTGTTGACTGTGAATGAAGGAACCTCGATCGGAATTCCTGCATGTATGGATACCTGTCTTGCCACATTCTGTCCAAGACCTGCACCAAGAACGTTTCCGAATATGACTTCATCAACAAGTTCAGGCTTGACTCCGGCCTTTTCAAGGGCACCCTTTACCGCCGCTGTTCCAAGGGCTACTGCTGAAACTTCCTTGAACTTTCCTCCGAAAGCTCCGAGTGGAGTCCTTACAGCACTTACGATTACTACTTCTCTCATTTATTAAACCTCCTATAACTTTTGGTTTCATTTTCTTAATAGCAAAATCCATGCCAAAAGCCTGAAATACTTCTGGAAACCTGCAAAGCGTTGAAATGGGCGGGTTTTGACAGATCAAAAAGAATTGTTCGCCAAAATCTGCAAATTGGGTTTTGTGTATCCAATTGGGGACACTCCATGTTAGGATTATTTTGAAACCGTGCTGAACCCTAACAAAATGAATGAAAACGTTGTGATTTATGCACTTTTTTAATGTAGCCATATGGATACATGTTGAGAAATACTGTATAATTTCAGGTACACTGGTTTTTAAAGTCAAACTGAATAATCCAGTAAAATGAACGAAAAGCTGGAATATACACAAAAGTTTACTAAATGTTAATATTATATCAATGGAGGTTCTCATGGATATTGAGTATTTGGATAAAACAGATGAAGAAGAGTACAGGCAGCTTGAACTCCTGAAGGAGAGCCTGGTGATGCTGGAGGATATCCTGACATACGCCTATGAGGGATATGTACTTGTAGACAAGGAGGGCAGGATAGTCAAGATCAACTATGAGAAGCTTCTTGGCATCACTGAGGAGGAAGCTGTCGGGAAGGATGTCCGCGATGTGCTTGAGAATACGAGGATGCATATTGTCGTAAAGACTGGTGAGAAGGAAATCAGGGATGTACAGCGGTTACAGGGGCATGACATGATAACCAACAGGATTCCGATAAAGAAGAATGGCAAGGTGATAGGAGCTGTCGGAACAGTACTCTTCAAGGACATCAGCGAAGTCAAGGAGCTTGCCCATCAGCTCCTCGACCTTCAGTCGAAGATAAACAAGTATAAGGGTGAAATTGAAAGGATAGAGGGGACAAGGTTCTCCTTCAACACCATAAATACGGTCAATCCGAAGATGCTGTACCTGAAGAAGGTAGGTGAGATGGCTGCAGAGTCGAACTCTACTGTCCTTATCACAGGTGAAAGCGGAACGGGAAAGGAAGTTTTCGCCCATGCGATCCACAGTGCCAGCTACAGGAAGAACGGACCGTTTGTTCCTATAAACTGTTCAGCGATTCCAAAGGAGCTTTTGGAATCTGAGCTCTTCGGATACGAGGAAGGAGCATTCTCAGGGGCTAAGAGGAAGGGGAAGCTGGGAAAATTCCACCTCGCTGAAGGCGGAACCATCTTCCTGGATGAGATAGGAACAATGCCGCTCGATATGCAGGTCAAGCTGCTGAGGGTCCTTGAGGCAAGGGAATTCGAGCCGGTTGGAGGAAACAAGACCATTTCACTCGATGCGAGGATAATCGCGGCAACAAATGAAAATCTCGAGGAGAATGTCAGGACCGGAAAGTTCAGGAAGGACCTCTACTACAGGCTGAACGTTGTCACAATAGACATACCTCCCCTTAGGGAGAGGCTGGATGACATACCGATCCTTGCAGAGGACCTATTGAGGGGACTTGAGAAGGAATTCAAGATCGGAAGGAAGACGCTTGATGACAAGACGTTGACCCTGCTCATGAACTACAGCTGGCCGGGAAATGTCAGGGAACTGAGGAATGTCCTTGAAAGGGCGCTGACCTTGTCAACCAACAGGATCATATTCCCGTCAAGCCTTCCTGAAAGGCTGCAGAAGAAGAACAAGGGGCTCGGGCTTCAGGACATTTCACCAATCAGCGAAATAGTTGAGAAGGCTGAAACTGAAGCGATAATAAACGCCATCAAGAAATCAAACGGCAACAAGACCGAGGCAGCTGAAAAGCTTGGAATACACAGGACTGCACTTTACAAGAAGATGGCAAAATACAAGATCGAGATGTAGCGGGAAATGGTGATTGGAGGAATAAGATGCTTGGACTTGATTTGATGGAACTATTAATGCTGATGCTGGCAGCAATGCTTACAGGCTTCTCGAAGACAGCGGTATCTGGCGCCACACTTCCAGCGGTAGCCCTTGTGGCATACAGCTTCGGTGGAAAGCTGTCTGCAGGAATAATGCTTACGATGCTTATGGTAGCTGACCTGTTCGGAGTATACAACTACGGCAGATACGGTAAGCTCAAGGACCTTCTTAAGGTCCTACCACCTGCGATAGCGGGAGTATTGCTTGGGGTTGCGGTAGGCAGCTACCTTAACGATGCACAGTTCAAATTCCTTATTGGAATGACTGTGATCTTCTGCCTTGTGCTTCTCATATACATGGAAACAATAGGAAAGAATGCAAGGATACCAAGCGGAGTGCTTTTCCATGGAGCAACAGGAGTAGTCAACGGCTTCGCCTCGATGGTAGGCAATGCAGCCAGTCCCATATTCAGCGTATACATGCTTTCTATGGGCTTCACCAAGAACAGGTTCATAGGAACAGCTGCCTGGTTCTTCTTTGTGGTAAATATCGTCAAGTTCCCATTCCACGTATTCGTATGGAAGACAATAACCCTCGAGACAGCAAGATACACCCTGTACATGCTACCGTTCATAGTCGGCGGTGCTTTGCTTGGGGTGTTCATGATTAAAAGGGTCAGTGAAAAGACTTTCAAGTACATAGTGATCGGAATGACTGCATTGGCAGCTCTCCGGCTCATGCTTTAGCCATATTGCTCCGGATTATGTCCGGAGCTTTTTTTATGGAAAAGTAACCTTGAAGCTATCAGTCCAAAATCACATGGTCAGGAAGGTTTAGGAATGGCTCTTTCCGGGAACGGAGCGAATTAGGAGAAAAAAAGTATTTTATGTGAAAAAATACACATATTACAGTAAATTAACAGATAATTTAAACAATATTAGAATTGGGCATATAAATACTTTAAAACTATCAATAATAAATAGATTTAAGTAGGTGTGACCATATATTTGCACTTTGAGATATATTCAGGAGGTGTGATACTATGTTTTTGGAAAAGCTTTCCCTAATTCTGTAAATGCATGTTAAATTTTGAACAGCTGTTTAAGAACTCATTTGTAAATTTTCAAGATATTGAAGCATTTGGCCTGATAAGCCATGCAATATTAGTAATGCAAGGAGGAGAAAAATGTTCAAGAAATTCACCAACGCCTGCGTCGCACTCGTCAACAAGTACCTGCCCGATGCATTCCTGTTCGCCATCATCCTGACAATCATCACATTCGTTGCAGGTATATTCATGACTGGCCAGACTCCGATCGCAATGGTCAACCATTGGGGTAAGGGAGTATGGTCGCTGCTGGCATTTTCAATGCAGATGGTACTCGTTCTGGTACTTGGAAGCGCAATGGCCAAAGCTCCGGTAATAAAGAGGATTCTGGTCAAGATAGCTTCAATGGCGAAGAACCCTGCACAGGCCATCCTTATAACCGGATTCGTTTCAACCTTCGCATGTCTCCTGAACTGGGGATTCGGTCTGGTTGTAGGCGCGCTGCTTGCAAGAGAGATGGCAAGGGCCGTAAAGGGCCTTGACTACAGGCTTCTTATAGCAACAGCATACTCAGGATTCCTTATCTGGCACGGAGGATTCTCAGGATCGATTCCTCTGACTCTCGCAGGCGGATCACCTGATGCGCTCAAGGCACAGACTGCCGGAGCTATAACAGCAGCAATACCAACATCTCAGACAATATTCTCAAGCTTCAACATTGCAATAATAGTCATTCTTCTGATTGGTATTCCGCTTGTCTGCTATGCAATGATACCATCGAAGGAAAACACTGTAACTGTTGATCCAAAGCTTCTTGTTGATGCAGAGGTTAAGACCTATGTGATCAAGACTCCTGCTGAAAAGCTTGAAAATTCAAAGATTCTCTGGATACTCACAATTGGCCTTGCAACTGCCTTCATAGTTTACACATTTGCTACCAAGGGATTCAACCTTGACCTGAATCTGGTAAACCTCATATTCCTTACACTTGGACTCCTGTTCCATGGGAATATAAGAAGGTACATTGATGCCATTGAAGACTCAGCAAAATCCTCAGCTGGAATCATTCTCCAGTTCCCATTCTATGCCGGGATCATGGGCATGATGACTGGTGCAAATGCAGCGACAGCAGTGTCCCTCGCTTCAGTCATATCCAACGCATTTGTCAGTATCTCGACAGCAACCACATTCCCGTTATTCTCATTCCTCTCTGCAGGAATAGTCAACTTCTTCGTTCCTTCGGGCGGCGGCCAGTGGGCAGTACAGGCTCCTATAATGATGCCTGCAGGACAGGCTCTTGGAGTGACACCTAACGTCACAGCAATGTCAATAGCCTGGGGCGATGCGTGGACAAACATGATACAGCCTTTCTGGGCGCTTCCGGCACTTGGAATCGCTGGACTTTCAGCAAGGGATATCATGGGTTACTGCATAATAACACTTTTGCTTGGCGGAGTGGTGATATGCGGCGTATTCCTGGCATTCCCCCTGATGGGTCTCATATAACTAGATTAAAGTAAAATGAAACAAGTCCGTAGCCGGTCAGCTTGACCAGTGCTTCGGACTTGCTCCATATTATCCTGGATTCAGGGATGTCTTCTTGCGATATCGACAAACCTGAACTTGTCAGCGCAATGCCTTGACTGTGTGTATTGAAGGAGTGTCCCGTTCTGGAGATAGACTAAAGTGTTTACCACTGCAACGACATCGAAGCCCATGAGGTCAAGGTTCTTCTCATCCTCTTCCGTAGCACGTTCAATCACAATTTCCTTGTGGGCATAGCCTATTTTCAGTCCCAGCTCATTTTCAAGATATTCGTATATCGAATCTTCACAGATTTCAATTGTGAGTTTCCCTACCAGGCTCTTCAGGAAATGGTCCTTGTCAAGGATCACTCGCCTGCCATCAATGGTCCTTACCCTTGTTACCGCCCAGATTTCCTCATCGTTACCAATGCCAAGCTTTTCCCGTATAACGGGATTCCCTTTGCACGACCTGAGGCTTATTACCTTTGTCTTCGATTCCCCGATGACCTTGCTTGATGAAAGCTCCTTGAAGCTGATAAGACCTGCTACAGGGAATTCGAACTTCATGAGCTCAGTAACGAATGAACCTTTTCCACGTATCTTCGTAATGAAGCCATTCTCAAGCAAGAGCTGCAGGGATTTGCGCACAGTATCCCTGGAGATCCCATACTCCGCCATAAGCTCATTTTCTGAAGGCAGCTTATCACCTGACTTTAGGGTACCGTCTTTTATCATGGAATGAAGCGTATAATAAAGATTTGAGTATTTTGCCATTTCAATCACCAAGAATCATTTTAGCACGCAGAATGCTTATCCTCAACATATAAGGCAAAAGACTCATAAGGCCTTATTATTATCATGTCATCAGACTTTGTGAGATCACCGTAGTTCGAGATGAGAACTGATTCCTGCGTGCACTTCCTGAAGTCAAGGTCCGTCTCATCAAGCACCTTGCTTAGGTCAAGCGCTGTCTCATCTTCGTAGAAGTTGTTGACTACGAGAAGACTGACGTTTCCCTTGCACCTTATGTAGCTAATTAGGTGACTGTTTTCCATGTCTGTCATCCTGAAGGTCCCATCTGATATGACATCGTATTCTTTTCTGAGAGCTATAAGTTTCCTGTAATGGCTGAATATTGAATCAGTGGACGCAATGTCAGATTCGGCGCTGATACCTGAAACCTTTGCAAATGGCAGCCATGGTACTTCTGAAGTAAAGCCGTGGCCATCTGAATCATCCCAGAGGACTGGAGTCCTGCCGTTGTCCCTTGATTTTGCCCTGAGGACCTCAAGTATTTCAGCCTCAGGCATTCCATTTGACTTCAGTATGTCATGGTAGTTGATGCTTTCAACGTCCCTGTATTCTGATATGTCCTCAAAGTATGCATTCGGCATACCGAATTCCTCACCCTGGTATATATAGGGTGTGCCCCGCATCAGATGTATGGATGTTGCGAGCATCTTGGCAGATTCCTTATGATATCTGGTATCGCTACCGAAACGGGAGACTGACCTCGGCTGGTCATGGTTGTTGTAGAAGAGCGCCATCCAGCCGTCTTCATTTTCCATTCCGGTCTGCCAGTCGTTAAAGATCCTCTTGAGCTCCATGAAGTCGAATTCCTTTAGTGTCCACTTGTCACCGGCTTCATAATCCACCTTGAGGTGGTGGAAGTTGAAGACCATGCTGAGTTCCTCTTCGAGAGGATTTGAATAACGTACACAGCTGCCGATGGAGGTCGATGACATCTCACCTACGGTGATCATGCCCTGATGCCTTCCGAAGGTGTTCCCTGCGAGTTCCTTTAGATATTCATGGATCCTTGGACCGTCCGTATAGAACCTTCTTCCGTCACCCAGATGGTCATCTTCAAATGTTTCCGGCTTTGAGATAAGGTTCACGACATCGAACCTGAAACCGACGACTCCCTTTTTGATCCAGAAATTCACAACATCGAAAAGTTCTTTCCTGAGGTCCTTGTTTTCCCAGTTCAGGTCAGCCTGGGTCCTGTCAAAAAGATGAAGGTAGTATTCGTCAGATCCGTCAACCGGTTCCCATGCGCTCCCTCCGAATTTTGACACCCAGTTGGTTGGAGGAAGGGCCCCACGGCCCTTCCTGAATATGTAGTAATCCTTGTATTTTGGGTCCCCTGCCATTGCCTTGCGGAACCATTCATGTTCTGTGGAGGTGTGGTTGAATACCATGTCGAGCATTATGCCGAGACCTCTCATTTTGGCTTCGGCTATAAGCAGCTCGAGGTCCTCCATGGTTCCGAAGGACGGGTCTATCCTGTAGTAGTCTGCCACATCATAGCCGTTGTCATTCATTGGCGAAACAAAGACAGGAGTGAGCCAGAGACAGTCAGCGCCAAGACGCTTGAGGTAGTCCAGCTTCATTGTGATTCCTGCGATGTCACCCTTTCCGTCACCATTTGAGTCCATGAAGGATTTGACGTAAATCTGGTAAATGACCTTTTTCTTTAAGCTTTCCATGGCAATTCTCCTTTGTTAGCTGATGGTTATCTGAGAGTTATGGTCCTGCCTGCAAGTACGCCCTTTTTCTCAAAGAAGACTGTGAGCGTGAATGGTACTACAATGGCGATCACCATGCATATTGCGAATATTCCCATGTACGGTCCCTGTATGGAAAGTATCCCGGGAAGCCCACCTACTCCTATGGAGTTCGCCATTACACCGGTGCTTACCGAAAGGACCGCTGCAATCGCAGACCCAATCATGGCCGCAAGGAACGGATACACATACTTGATGTTGATACCGAACATCGCAGGCTCCGTTACACCCATGTAGCAGGATATGGCGGCTGGTATTGATACGGCCTCCTCATCCTTGTTCCCTCTGTGCATGTATATTATGGCAAGGACTGCGGAGCCCTGTGCGATATTTGAAATTGCTATCATCGGCCAGAGGTTGGTTCCCCCGAACTCTGACATCAGCTGAAGGTCGATGGCATTGGTCATATGGTGCAGTCCTGTAATTACTAGCGGTGCATATGCGAAGCCGAAAAGTCCAGCGAACAGCCATCCGAATGCTGAAGTAAGTCCTGAATAGACTATGTCTGAGATGAAGCTTCCTACCTTCCAGCCTATCGGTCCGAGAACAGTATGTGCGAGGAGCACTGTAGGGACAAGGGCGAAGAAGGGTACAAGTATCATTGACAAATAGTCAGGGACTATCTTCTTGATCTTCTTTTCAAGGAACACCAGCGTAAAACCTGCAAGCATTGCCGGGATTACCTGTGCCTGGTATCCGATCATGTTAACCTGCGCAAATCCAAAGTCCCAGAAAGGGATATCCTTGGCGCCGGCCACTCCGTATGCGTTAAGAAGCTGCGGTGAAACAAGAGTAATACCTAAAACTATACCGAGTATCTGAGTGGTTCCGAACTTCTTTGCAATGGACCATGTGATTCCGACAGGCAGATAATGGAATATCGCTTCACCTATAAGCCAGAGGAAGTGGTTTACTCCAGCCCAGAACTGTGATACCGATGTTATTGTCTTTGTACCTCCCTCAAGAAGGGGCACGGCATCGATAAGGTTCCTGAATCCGAGTATGAGACCTCCGACGACAAGTGCAGGGATGAGCGGTGCGAATATCTCGGCAAGGTTGGCAAGTGTCCTCTGGAGCAGGCTCATGTTAGACTTCGCTTCCTGCTTGACTGCGTCCTTTGACACTCCTTCGATTCCGGATACTGCAGTAAAGTCATTGTAGAAGTTGGCTACATCGTTGCCGATTATTACCTGGAACTGGCCTGCCTGGGTAAAGCTCCCCTTTACGCTCTTAAGAGCCTCGATTCCCTTGATGTCAGCCTTCGGAGGATCCTTCAGCACGAATCTCAATCTTGTGACGCAGTGGGAAACGGCAGTGATGTTCTCCCTTCCGCCGATCAGTTCAAGCATCCTTTTCGATTCTTCAGTGTACTTTCCCATATTTGACCTCCCTGAATAATGACTTGTACGTACAAGTTTCGATAACAATATACACCAACTATAAACTCCCGTCAATACGTTTACATGAACTTTTGCAAACCATTTTTCAGGGGCTGATTTTCGATTTTCCCATGATCCTTGAGAATTTTTCTGTCAGCAAGGTCAGGAACTGGATCTTCAGTCGTGGTGATATTTCGAGGTTTTTGTGGTATATTTTCCTTAACGGCAAAAATCTGTTATCAAGGCAGGAGGAGTATCCAAATGTTCAAGCTATTCAAGAAACAGAAGACAGAAATCGTGTCACCGGCAGCAGGTGTTTTGAAATCAATAACGGAGGTTCCTGACCAGGTATTCGCATCCAGGATGATGGGGGACGGATTTATCGTCACGCCCGAGACCGGAGACATATTCTCACCAATCGACGGAACTGTCGCAATGATATTTCCAACCGGACATGCTTTGGGACTCAAAAGCCCTGACGGGATTGAGCTTCTCGTGCACATAGGCGTGGACACTGTTGCCCTGAACGGAGAAGGCTTCGAGAAGGTCGTGACAGAGGGACAGAGTGTGAAGAAGGGAGACCTTATTGCAAGGTTCGACCTTGAAGCGATAAAGGCAAAGGTACCGTCAGCCGACATCATCATAGTATTTACAACTGAGGAAGCGTGCGAAGTCCTGAAGGCAGGGAAGAGAGTCACAGCCGGCGAAGCGGATATAGTGGAATACAAGAAGAAGTAGAATCGGGTAGGACCCCGCT
>NZ_AXUN02000056.1 GCF_000495435.3 Youngiibacter fragilis 232.1
GTAGTTGTTCTCCTTGGTTATTTGTGGTGTGTTGTAACTCAACAATAAACCATCAAGGGAGATACATCTACTATTTTTTTCACTAAAAAAAGCCTCTGTCAATTCAAGAGGCATAAGTATAGAATTTAGACAAGGAATTATCGCGTAGCGATTTTGTTCAATACCTGATTCACACGGCAATTTTTTCCTAATGGAACTGAAAGCAGTTCCTCCATGTCGTCAGTATCGAAGTTCGAGACTCCCCAGTTCCTTATAAGTCCTTCCTTCTTCAGCTCTTCCATGCAGGCTACTGTCTCAGATAATGGCACTCTTCCCCTCCAATGAAGAAGGTACATGTCAAGGTAGTCAGTTCCAAGTTTAGCAAGGCTCTTTTTGCATGAGTTGAAGATATTCCTTCGTCCTGCATTATGTGGATATACCTTGGAGACAATAAAAAGGTTCTCTCTATTGATATCTTTTATCGCTTCTCCAATGAGCTCTTCTGACAGACCTTCACCATACATCTCTGCAGTATCAATGAGCGTCATCCCAAGCTCGATTCCAAGCCTTAACGATGCTATCTCATCTGCTCTCTTATTCTTATCTTCCCCCATATACCAGGTTCCCTGTCCAAGCCTTGGCATCATACTTCCATCATTGAGTTTTATGAAGTCTTCCATGTTCATCCTCCTGATAATATATGTGCAAATCTAAGTGAGACAGATTAAGTTTTTCGCTAACAAACCACTTGTTTCACTCATCGAGTAAAGTCTCAAGAACTTGCATTTTGGGATTGTTTTTCCCCTTTACTTTATAGTATACTATCATTTGTGGATGTCAAAGCCATCTGCAAATTGAATATGGAGCGGTATCGAAGTGGTCATAACGGTCCTGACTCGAAATCAGGTGACGGAGAAATCCGTCCGTGGGTTCGAATCCCACCCGCTCCGCCAGAAGTACGTAGCTTTCCTCAGATAGAGGAAAGTTACTTTTTTTTACGAAAATATCAATCAAAGAAATATGATGGATATTATTAAAGGACTCATGAAACAACAATTAAAGAATCATTTAAGGTAACAGAAGGTATAATTTAAATATTAAGCTATGTAAATTGATATTATTAAAATATATATGCATAAAGTCACATTTAAAACCATAATACTATATATAAAAAACGCTTAAAGACGGGTGGACAGGTACTTCTCGATGTTGAAGGCGTTGCGCGGGTCTGCATCGGAGAGGTACCTGTAGTTGGGGTGTTTGGTGATGTCGTACTTGTTGGACAGAAAAGGCCGTACCCCGCGCAGCTGCAAAATGCATTTGCCGCCGTCCAGTACAGCCAGTTCGTCGATGCTCATCAGCTCCTTTCCGAGTTTCTGGTAGTTCAGACTGTGGGAAACCTCACGGCCTCGACTTTCCCCGGTGTTGAAGGTGTCGATGGTCTCTTTCCCAAGGGTTTCTGAAAGCTCTTTTAATGTGGTGCGCTCCTTGCCGCCCAGAAAGATCGTGCTGTCCATATTGCCGATAATGGTGTCACAGTGATCTTTATAGAGAGCCTTCAGCTGGGACTGAGCCTGCAGCACCAGACAGGCCGAGATCTCCCGGCTTCGGATGGTGGCTACCAGCTTTTCCAGCTTGGGAATTTGACCGATATTCGCCGCCTCGTCAATGAGGCAGCGCACATGCACAGGCAGACGTCCGCCATAGACGTCATCTGCCTTGTCGCATAGCAGATTGAAGAGCTGCGTGTAGGCCATGGAAACCAGGAAGTTGAAGGTGTCATCGGTGTCGCTGATGATGATGAACAGCGCCGTTTTCCGATCACCCAGGGCATCCAGTTCCATTTCGTCATAGGCCGTCAGGTCTCTGAGCTCTTTAATATCAAAGGGCGCAAGACGGGCCCCGCAGCTGATAAGAATAGATTTGGCGGTCTTCCCAGCAGCCAATTTGTACTTTTTGTACTGCCGGACAGCAAAATGCTCCGAGTCACGTTCCTCCAGAGCGGCGAACATCAGATCCACCGGGTTCTGGAAGTCCTCGTCGTCCTCCCGGACCTCGGAGGCATTAATGAGCTCGATGAGCGTCGCAAAATTTTGCTCACTCTCTGGAGCCTCATAATGGATGTAGCCCATGAGGGCGGTATAAAGCAGGGTCTCCGCCTTCACCCAAAAATCGTCTCCGGCTTTGCCTTCACCCTTGGTGTTGGCAATGAGGGCCGTCACCAGCTTGAGGATGTCTTTTTCACTCTTGATGTAGGCAAAGGGGTTGTAGTGCATGGATTTACTGAAGTTGATAGTGTTAAGGATCTTGATCTTGTAGCCTTCCCTTAAGAGAAGCTGTCCGCATTCCACCACGACGCTACCCTTGGGATCAGTGACCACATAGCTGGAATGGCACTGCATGAGGTTGGGCTTGAGCCAAAACCGTGTTTTACCAGATCCGGAACCGCCCACCACCATGACATTTTTGTTGCGTGCGAGCCTTGGGTCCTTGGGTCGGTTGTTCATGGTCAGGCGCTCTGTCTCCGTGAGGATAACGTTGTTGCGAAAGGTGGGATCAATAAAGGGCTTGATGTCCTCAGGTCTGCCCCAGCGGGCTGAGCCGTATTCGATGTTTTTGCGGTACTTCTTGGCGTTCCGGCCTTTCACATAGACTGCGAGCTTGATGCCAGCTGCGATCCCAATGCCCAGGATCAGATCCTGTAGGAGCAGGCTTGGCCAAGATGACTGGAAAGCTATAGCAAAGCCGTCCATCAGATGCAGCACTTTTTGTGAGATATCCAGCCCTGGAGAATATCGCCAGGCCTCTCCAAGCTTTGTGGCAAGTAGAGCGATCAGAACATAGGGGAGGTTTAAAAGGAGCATCCGCTTAATTTTTCCTGTCATCGCGTCAGCTCCTTGTCTTTGTTTTTCACCCGGTCCATGACCTTGGTCTGAACCAGGACCTTGAATTTTGCAAGCTGCTCCAGGATGGAAGGCTGCTTGTCCTTTTTGAGGACCTTCGCCGTATATTCTGTGAAGGCCGCGGTAAGAGCGTCAGCATCCCGGGCTTTGAAGAAGACCAGATATTTGGGCTTTTCTCCAGTGGTGTCTTTCTTGAGGGCATAGTCCACGCCGTATTTTCTGGCGACCTGCTCAAAGGACTTGATGTTTTTATCCGTGATCTCGATGTTGGAGACTCCGGCATTCTGACCGATGAGTTCCTTCACGGTCTGCTTGCCATGGGGGATCTGCGGCGGACTGTCCCGGCTCTTCTTCATTTCAGCCAATAGTTTGATGAGTGCAGCCTTTAGAACACGCCCGGTCATTCGGGTGGTACTGACGGCGAGGGCGACGGTCCTGTTTTCCACTTCTTCCTGCATGAAAAATTCCTCCTTTACAAGTACTGATTATGGAAAAGCTCAGTTTCTAATAGCTGAACTTAGAGTGTCAGCGAGAAAGTAGTTTTTGATCGTTATGCCGTGTCTTGATAAATTTGTTTACAAATATACTTAAACGGACTACAATATAAGTATATTTGTAAAAAGGGGTGATGATGATGAATTACCTGGAAAAACTTGAAAAGCTCATTCAGAAGCAACACGGCACAGTTTTAAGTGCTGACCTGGATATATATGAAATTCCTAGAACCTATCTTCAAATGATGGTAGCCGAAGGGAAACTGGAAAGAGTGGATCGTGGTGTTTATGTTTCAATCGATGCCATTGAAGATGAAATGTATGCCATGCAAACGAAATATCCAAAATTGATTTATTCTCATGAGACTGCGCTCTATTTGCATGGTCTTTCTGACAGGACGCCTTTTGAGTATTCAGCCTCTGTTCCAAGTGGTTACAAAGTGGTGGGATCAGTCGCAGATCGATTCAAAATCTACTACATCAAAAAAGAGCTGCACGAACTTGGCGTTGAAACGGTGAAGAGTTCACATGGCAATCCAATCAGAGCTTACGATGTCGAGAGAACTGTCTGTGATTTGATCAGAAGCAGAAGTCGGATTGATGTCCAGATTCTAAATGATGCGTTGAAACGATTTGTGAAATTGAAATCTGCGGATCATTCAATTCTCTTGGAATATGCCAGGAAACTGAAAGTTGAAGCAGTACTAAAAAGCTATCTGGAGGTGCTGATATGAGTGGGAAAGCCATGAGCTTAAAAGCGAAAATCAGAAACTTGGCCAGGAAGAAAGATATGTCCGCCCAAGTCGTGCTTCAAAACTACATGTTTGAACGGTTCCTGGAAAGGCTTTCTCAATCAAAGTATCAGGATAAATTCATCCTGAAAGGCGGAATGCTGATTGCGGCACTTGTCGGCATCGATAACCGATCGACAATGGATATGGACGCAACGATTAAGACTTATCCTATCAACGTTGAAGCCCTGACCAAAGCGATCAATGACATCTGCAGCGTTGTCATTGATGATGATGTGTCCTTCTCATTTTCCGGGATCGATGCCATACGGGACGATGATGCGTATGGCGGTTATCGAGTGAGCATTATGGCTGAATATGATACCATCACTACCCCCATGCAGATTGATATCACAACGGGTGACGCCATCACACCAAAGGAAGTCCTCTATTTGTTCAAAATGATTTTTGAAGAAGGCAGCTTCGGAATTTGGGCTTATAACATTGAAACCGTCTTGGCTGAAAAAATGGAAACTATTCTGAGAAGAGGTGAGCTGAATACGCGCCCAAGGGATTTTTACGATGTTTATATCTTGGCGAAGACCCAGCGTTTTGAACATTCGATATTTGTAGACGCCCTGAAATCAACGTCTGCACATAGGGAAACGACTCATATCTTTACGAACATCAGCAGTCGACTGGATGAAATCAGTGGAAGTGACACATTGAGATCCAGATGGAGTAAGTACACAAAAGATTATCGGTACGCGGATGGGATCACATATGAGGATGTCATGGAGGCCATTAGGGGATTGGTTCAGACTCTCTGATTAATTTGACGTATATACAAAAATACGTATCAGTCGAGTAAAGTAAGTATACTTGTAATTGAAAGTCGCCTTCTCAATAACAATCTCTTGAGAAGGCTTCTTCAATTCAAGTTTGCTAAAGCTCAGGTTCCGTGGACTTCTGCTTCGGTTTGGCCATATGCAGCTCGTCCTTTGGTTTGACGGGAATGGCAACGATGTGGCTGCCCATCTTCATGAAGATCTCCGGAGCAGCATACTTCTCTCGGTACTTTTCTGCCAGTTCAGGAGTCAGGGAGTCAAAATCATCTTCGCCGAGTCCGCAGACGATAAAGGTTCCGGCGATGATGTCGTAGTCCTCCAGTTTTCGGTTCAGCGGAAGACCGATGAGTTTTCCTTCAGAATGGCAGACGATGGCAACCGGGTCATCATAGGGATAGACGGCTTCGATGTAACCGCCGACAACCTGCTGCAGGGACTTCAGGTCACCGGTGATACTGGCCATACGTGGTGCTTTTTCGGGTTCAACAATCAATACATCCATAGATTTCTTCTCCTTTTCTGTTTTTGAAATTGCACGAAACATTCCTTTTAAGCCATGTTTTGTGCAAAATCAGAAATGATGCTATTTATTGGTCTTTTGACCATGACTCTTCACCGTCAGAATTCCGTTTAAGGTTGTTGCTGGGATACGATAGCGCTCAGCGATGGCAATGTCGTTTTTCACGGCTTCGTCGATTCGAGATCCACAGACTACGAGGACGTTGGAGCGTCTGAGGTAATCAAGCTCAATGTCCTGTCTGTCCTTATGCTCCTGGGGGATGCCGTCATCAATGAAGGTTGAAAGCATCAGAATTGGACATATCGGACTGTAGCCAGCATCAAATACTTTCCTGCTGTATTTGGCTGCGATCTCCGTATTCTCAGTTGGATCAACGCCCCATGAAGCGGTGATGTAGGCGAGAGGTCTTTTCATTTTGAGTAACTCCTTTCAGAAAAGATGAACTTTTGAATCAGTTTCTTTTGGCCGGATGAAACTTTGAAATTTGATAATCGTGCTAATTTGATTAGCGAAACTTGCATGAAAATTAACCCCATCTTATTTGCCGGGCTTAATAAGGCTCCCTAGATCCTTGTAAAAGTGGGAACCTGCTCCGTAAAGATCATGTTTCACCAGCGCTGTGTAATAGCTGTCGATGGTGGATGGTGCATTGAATAACGTCGTCAGAAGATATTTCTTGATGTTCCGAATGAAGGTGGTGTTTTTATCCAGGCATTCAAAGACATATTCGATGTGGGTGCTATCGATGCGCTGCAGCCGTTCTTTGACCAATGATGCAGGATAATCATCCCCGGCAACGGTGATGTAGTCTCGCTTGGAACAGAGGGTCTCCACCATCAGATCCACGATTTCATCCAGACGATCTTTGTCATAACGCTGAACAATAAACTTGTATTCGATTTTCTCCTGGATGGACTCCTTGATGGAATGAGCATCCAATCCAATCTCATCCTTCTCGATCTTGGCTTCTCTTGATAGATCAGGGATTGATGGATGTTTACTTAATCCTTTAGTCATTAATGGTTCTTTATTTGTTTTCTTAGTATTTAATTGCGTTGGATTTTCCAACGTAGGTTTCTCCAACTCTGGATTATCCAAGATTGGATTTTCCAACATTGGTCTTTCCAAAACTGGCTTCTCCAATATAGGCTCTATGCTTTCTGTAGAATTTGTCGCCAGGTGAGGCTTTTCATAAATCGTGTAATCCGTACCCTTGAGGTGACCAAACTCATTTCTCTCTCTGGTTCGGACGATGTAGCCTGCCCGTTCCAGTTCACTGACCGCTTCGCGAATGGCATCGATGCTCTCCCGGTTGATCATAGAAAGCCCCTTTAGGGTGTAATCCCAGTCTTCCGGGAGCGACAGCATTTGAGATAGAAGCCCTTTGGATTTCAGCGAGAGATCCTTGTTTTTCAGATGATGATTCGCCATAACGGTGTAATCCCTCGTTTTCTCAACTCGAAATACAGCCATCTGCATCCCTCCTTTCGACCGGTTGAATAAAAAAAGCGCTTCACATCGAAGCACTTCGGAGAGGAATTACCGTTCATGTGATTGCTGGCGCTTCCGAGACCAGCCTTCCAGTAGCTTGATGATGGTTTCCTCCATCTGCTGGGGTGTATAAGACTTCGGGAAATACTTCTTTAGCTTCTCGCCGGTGAGCGTCACTTTATCCGGTTCACCTTTTTTATCTTCAGACATGATGGAGGTCATAACATCAAAAGTCAGCTTGCCATCCTGACTGTATTTTTTCAGGCGCTGAGCCTGTGACAGGGAAGGTGTAGCCTGCTCCATGTCCATGGCTTCCATCAACTGGACCTGTTCATGAGACATGAGGTATGAAAGCTCAACCGCAGGATTAAATGCGATCTTCTTGGCATCGACCATATCAAGCAGCTCAGGAACAAGCTCTGTCAGGCGAATAAATCTCCTAACCTGATCTTTGCTTATCCCTGCGTCATCTCCGACTTTTACTGCTAATAACTTCTGTGCAACTTGCGTAGAAGTTAAGTCCGAACGAGCACCTTGACGCTTAATTGCTTCCATTTTTAGCTTGAAGGCGAAGGCGCGTTCACTAGGCAGGATGTTCTCACGTTGAATATTGCTGTCAACCATGATAATGGTGGCAGCGTCATTGTCGAGATTGCGGACGATGCAAGGGAGAGTCTCCTTACCGGCCAGCTCACTGGCACGTTTGCGCCGGTGACCGGAGATCAACTCATACCCACCTTCTTCACGAGGACGGGCGATGACCGGTACCAGGACGCCGTGTTTGGTGAAGCTCTCGGCGGTCTCCAGCATTGATTCATCATCTGTCACCTTGAAGGGGTGATTCTTGAACGGATGTAAATCTGTCAAAGGAATATCGATGACCTTCTCTTGGGTTGCTTCAATCCTGTTTTCTTCGGTCTGAAATATCTCATCGTAGGAGGTCAGATTTAGATTTCTGCCGCTGGGTTTCAAGCTTCAGCACCTCCTTCGTCAGATTTCTGTAAGCTTCTGCTACTTTACCCTTGGGATCATGGGCAAAGATACTTTTCCCATAGGAAGCAGTTTCTGCCGCCCGCACGGAGTGGGGGATGTCCGGGTTAAACACCTTCAGCTTGGTTTCGTATGTTTCCCGCAAGAGAGCACTGATTTCCCTGGCGTCATTGGTCCGGTTATCTACCATAGTCAGCAGGATGCCATCGATCTTCAGCTTAGGATTGATTTGGTTGCGGACTTTGTTGATGGTTTGAAGCAGCTGCTCCAGGCCTTTAGCGGACAAATACTGGGCTTGGACAGGAATGAGGACACTGTCTGCCGCAGCCAGAGTATTGACCGTCAGCATTCCAAGAGATGGCATACAGTCAAGTAGGATGTAGTCATAACCGGATTTAATTTCATCAAGATACTGTTTCAGGATCTTCTCCCGGCACATCACATTGACCAGCGATACCTCAAGTCCAGACAGCTCAATGTTAGCAGGCATCAGATCCACGCCTTCTGAATGATGCAAGATGCCTTCCTGGGGAGAAAGCTCTGTGTCATACATAGTCTTCCCTAAGACAGAGGAGAGTGTCACTGGAAGTTGATCCGGCTGAGAATGACCTAAACTGATCGTCAGGCTGCCCTGAGGATCACAATCCACGAGCAAAACCTTCATGCCTTCAGTGGCCAAACCGATGCCTAGATTGGTGCAGGTGGTGGTCTTGCCGACTCCGCCCTTCTGATTGGCGATGGCGATCACATTGCATGGCAAGGGAGATCACCTCCGACCCGATTCAAAATTTCAGTCAGGAATGAGGTCAGGAAGCAACTGTAGAAAATGCTTGGCCTCTGCTCCATAACAATAGGGCAGTCGATCTCTTCAGGCATCTGGCTGCCCATGATTTCGTACATCATCCCGAGGAAGACAGCGAATTGCTCATCATCCGTGATGGAATGCATGTAGAACAGGGTATCGACGAATTCGCCCAGGCTATCCAGATCATCAAAAGATTCAGATACAACCTGTGCAAAGGCTTCGCCTTGCTGCTCCGCCAATTGATAGACTTGCTGGTAGCGTTCATTGAATTCTTTTTTCATTCTTAACCTCCTCAAATTTGTTAAATATAAAAAGATGTGTAAATGGTTTAACTAATTTGTTAAAATTGACATATGTGATGTGATTATCTAACAAGAACCAAATGCATTGAGGTACTCTTGATGTAAATTGGATACCAATAAAAAGGGGGACCAGATGATTAAAAAAATTACAGGGGCAGAGTTTCCACTGTCCAAAATTTTCAGCTCAGAATTTGATTACCATATTCCTGCTTATCAG
This sequence comes from Youngiibacter fragilis 232.1, assembly GCF_000495435.3. GTDB lineage: Bacteria > Bacillota > Clostridia > Clostridiales > Clostridiaceae > Youngiibacter > Youngiibacter fragilis. The sequence goes on from NZ_AXUN02000056.1 coordinate 9,281, forward strand.
AGGCCGTATGCTTGGACGGAGGAAGAATCAGGGACGCTTTTTGACGATCTTTATGATTTCTTCAGAACTGAAGATGATGACAATTACTTTCTAGGAAGTATCGTATTAATTAAAGAGGACAATAATCCCCATTCAGACGTAATCGATGGACAACAAAGACTCACAACGTTAACCATTTTACTTGCAGCACTGGCTTCTCATTTTGACGGAGAAGTTAAAGATGCATTTCGTGGGCATTTAAGAGAACCTGGGAATGTCTTGTCAAAAATTCCACCGCGTGCAAGATTGCATCTCAGACCCAAAGATCAAGATTTTTTTGAGAAGTACATTCAAAACATCAAGCTGCAAGAATTGTTGGAAATTGACCCTGCTACTTTGGAAAATGAAGCACAGAAGAATATTCAAACTAATACGCGGGTGCTACTCGAACGTATTAAGAAAAACTTCAATGGTGATACTCAATCACTGATGGATTTTGGTAGTTTTATTGTCATGAGATGCTACTTGGTTGTGGTCTATACTGCGAGCCAGCCTTCTGCATTCCGTGTGTTCTCGGTTATGAATAGCCGTGGACTGGATCTTTTAACAACTGATATCGTAAAGGCTGATATCATTGGGAGTATTCCGGAAACCGATCGTGACGAATATACCGAAAAATGGGAAGACCTCGAAGTTCAAACAACAAGAGATGGCTTTAATGATGTCTTCACTCATACTCGAATGATTTATGCAAAGATTAAAGCGAAGAGAACTCTGCTTGAGGAATTCCGAGAACACGTTCTTCACCTGAGAAGCCCTAAAAAATTGATAGATGAAATTCTTGAGCCATACTCAGATGCGTACACTGTACTGAAAAACAAAAATTATTCTGCTACTAAGAATTCAGCCGAAGTTAATCATTATCTGGTGTGGCTCAATAAAATAGATAACTCGGATTGGATGCCATCAGCTATTCGATTTCATGCCGAACAAAAAAATAATTCAGACTATATGCTTTGGTTTGTCAAAAAACTTGAGCGTTTAGCTTCTTACATGCATATTACTGCTAAAGATATTAATGCTCGAATTGAACGTTATGGTCGAATTTTAAATGAAATGGATGTTAATCTCAGTCACGACATCAACAATCCTCTCAAGTCACTCGAACTAAGCGCAGATGAAAAAAATGAGTTCTTAAAGGCATTGGATGGCGAGATATACAGGATGACTTCAAGGCGTAGAAACTATGTCATTCTCAGATTGGATTCATTCGTCTCTGCAGGTGGAGCAACATATGATCCAAACATCTTAACTATTGAGCATGTTCTTCCTCAGACTGTTAAGCCAGGATCTGACTGGGACAAAAAGTGGCCAAATCCTATAGAAAGGGATCTCTGGTTGAATAAGATTGCTAATCTTGTACCGCTAACTCGCAGACACAATTCAGAAGCCCAAAACTATGATTTTGATGTAAAGAAATCAAAGTATTTCACTAGTAGGAATGGCACTTCCTCGTATTCTTTGACCACTCAAGTATTGAATGCTCATGATTGGCTACCTGATTACGTGAAGAATCGGCAACAGAGTATACTTGATACGTTCAAAAAAAACTGGGACTTGTAATCTTACTATGATAGATATAGGAGGAACCAAATGAAATTCGAAAATGAAGGTGAAATACTAAAAGAACTCGGTATGGAATCTTGGAGGAATCTTTCCAAGGAAAAAATGATTAGATTTGCTGCTATGATGCCCGATATGGATAAAGAGGTTGCTCTTAAAATCATCCAGCAGCTTCCTGAGTTCACCAAATTTGCTTTAGAAGCATTGAACGTAATGGAAAAAGAGCATGCTAATACTTTATCTTCTAACAAAGACAGTCAAGAAAATGTACATAAAGCATACCAAGACATTAGAGATATTCTTAAAGGTGAACTAAAGCATGAAAATATAAGCTCAGAAGAGAAAAAATACATTCTCGAGTTAATAATGGAAACCGGTAAAAAAGAAGCCGAGAAGGATTCTGAGAACAAGCAATTTCTCGGAGGGCTTTTCCAATCCGCTGCTGTTGGAGTTGGAGCAGTATTACTTTCGGCAGTGGTTTTTGTCGGCGGGAAATTCTTATTGCAAAACGGAAAAGACTAATTCAATTTACAAAAGTAGTTGTCTCCTAAACTATGTCAATACTCAACCCGCTGCTGTTTGGTAGCGGGTTGAGTGTTGATTAAAGGTTTCTTTCATGGCGACCTCCTTCAAATTTGGCAAAATAAAACCGCCACGTTTGTGACGGTTTTGCTGCGGGATCATCTCGCAGTCATAGTAATAGATTTTGTTGGGAACTAGAGCTGCCTTTCATTCTCATGACTCAAAATGGATTCAGATTATCCTTTGCTCTTGAAAATCTTCTTGATTTGTTCTTCTCCATATTTTGAAGGAATGCGTGCCTTCATAAATTCCGGACCAGATAGAAATTCTAGAAGCCACTCCTTGGGTACTAAGTAGCGGTTTCCCATATCAAAGTGTTTAATAGCGCCCTTATTGATCCATTTCAGTAGGGTAGTGGTTGAATATCCAGTAAGGCTGGATAACTGATTGACACTAAGAACATCTGGGTACTTGGATAGCTTCTTTAGATAATGAACACTGATTTTCCGGATGTTTTCAGGAGTCATCAAGAGATCCTCCTCATCAGGTTTACCATAGGTTTTGTACCATCCCGATGGGGCTGCATATCGTCCGGGATCTTTTTCTCTTGATTCCAAATACTCGATGACGTCCTCCAACTTGATTTTGTATTTTCTTGTTTTTTTACCGCTGTTCACACAGGGGACGAGTCCGTTGTCCAGCAAATGGGCAGCGGTTTTTTTGCTGATATTGCAGATTCTGTAAAACTGATCCTTGGTTATTACGGACGGATATAGCTTATAGAGAAGCTGATATTTGCTTTTTTTCTTCATGGATTTCACCCTTCTTTTTTTGACTGTCAACGGCAGGTGAAGCCCATTTTTTCGAGAAATGGCTTAAAATGGTGCCTAATTCTCTCCTAAAAAAATATTGCATCCGTAGAAATGATTTATTTTCAAGCGATTCAGTTCTTATTAGTTCTCTCCTGAATTCTCTCTTTTCTGCAAAAAAACCATCTTTTTGACCCAAAACAGAGCAAATCCGGGACCCATTCGAACTCATGGGTTTTAAGGATTTTTGAAATTTTTTTCGTCCAGGACCCTTGATAATACTGCGTTTGTAGGTTCCTATATCTTCCACTATAGTCTTCTAAAGGTAAGTATCTTATGAATGGAAGGAACGTCTCATAATATTTTGCTGAAAATCCGGATTCTCGATATGCCGTAAATACATCCTTTGTCTTCGCATAATTGATGATATGTTTCTTCACAGCCATTTTGAATATAATCAATTTGAGCTAATTGCTTTCAAATGATGATATTAAATTTAGCTTAGTAATTCAGAACACACAGATAGTGATGAACGATTTAGCTGGATGTTGGTTGTATGATGTATGCATCGGAGTATGTGAGTCCTCAAATATTTGTTATTCTAGCTCGTAAATGTGCTTATGAAGAAAGGAAGAACTGTTGACCTCAATATTTGAGTAACAGTTCTTCCTTTGATATTGTTATGAGGAATGTTTCAAAAGATAATAATGAAGTAACTCACTTGGCAGGGGTTATTCCGTAAGACCGAATTATGCTTAGGTAGTCTTCCATTGCTTCCTGTGAAGGTGAATGGCTTCTAAAGTTTGATCTTGATTCTTCCAACTGGTCCCGTTTGCCCTCACCCATTGCATGGTAGGGTAGAAGGTTAACTTCTATGCATGTGGGTACATTCTCTACAATGAATGAACCCAGCTTATGGAAGTTTTCCTTTGAGTCATTGTAATTAGGTATTACCGGGACTCGGATTATTATGTCCTTCTTTATATCGGTTGAGGCCTTCTTCAGGTTTGACAGTATCAAGTCATTACTTACTCCAGTGCATAACAAATGGTTTTCTGGAATCATGTGTTTGATATCATAAAGAACGAGGTCTGTATGTTCAAGTACCTGGGACATGATTTCCCATTTGGAGTAACCACATGTCTCGATTGCAGTGTGAAGGCCAAGCTTTTTACATTCTTTCAGGATGTTTTTTGTGAAGGCGTACTGGTAAAGCACTTCTCCTCCGGTCAAGGTTACACCACCACCTGATGTTCCGTAGAAAAGTCTGTCCTGCAGCACTTCTTCGATTACCTTTTCAACAGTGTATGTCTTACCCATGAGGTTTCTAGATTCGTTCAGGCATGCATCTGCGCATTTACCGCAGCCGTTACATAAAGAACGGTTTGTCTTCACATGTCCATTCTCAAGTGTAATTGCATTTTGTTCACAGGCACTAACACATGCACCGCAACCAACGCATTTGGATATTTCATACATTATCTGAGGTTGTATCTGGTTTGATTCAGGATTCTGGCACCAGAGGCAGTTTATCGGACAACCTTTAAGGAATACGTTTGTGCGTATTCCCGGGCCATCATGAATGCAGTAGTGCTGAATATTGAACACAATTCCAGATTGACCATTTGACTTTTCCATCTGTATCTCCTGTCTTAGAGGTTATGCTCGACTCTTGCTATTACCTCATCTTGCATCTGTGGATTCAATTGTACGAAATATGCACTGTAACCTGCAATACGTACAACGAGATCGCGGTATTCTTTTGGATTTTCCTTTGCCTTAATCAGTGTTTCCTTGTCAACTACATTGAACTGTATATGCTTACCTCCATTTGTAAGGTAGGTCTGGACCATGCTGGCAAGTTTGTCCAGGTCATCTTCTGTTTTCAGAGCTGATGGATGGAATTTCATATTAAGAAGCGTCGCCTGGAATGGATCCTGGTCAATTTTCATAGCACTACTTAATACTGCGAGTGGACCATGGGTATCCATGCCATGCATCGGGGACATCGTACCATCCGCCAATATCTCGCCACTGAAACGTCCATCAGGAGTAGCCCCAGTCAAACCACCACCTGGCTGGTGTGATGTGATTGATATTCCGGTTGGAATATGGACTCCACCAAGAATAGTTGGCATTGTGTCAGCAGTATCACAAAGGAACTTGTAGCATTCAGCAACTATGCTATCAACATAATCAATATTGTTTCCGAACTTTGGAGCTTCAAGGAAGTCTTTCCTCATAGCCTCATAACCTGTCCAGTTGCTCTCAAGGGCATCATATAGATTTGATAGGGTATACTTCTTCTCATCAAATACCAATTTCTTGATCGCTGCCAATGAATCCCCGACATTTACCATACCTATGGGATTCAAAACAGCGCCATTCTCAAACGGCATTGTCCTGCAGAAGGTATCTACGCCTGATTCAATCCCTTCATGCATGAAGCATGAACGCAGTGGATCTGGAAGCAATTCCTGAGTAATTTTCAATTCAACATTATTCTTCTCACCAACGATTCTATAGCAGTAATCCATTTCCTTTTTAAGTGCATCAAACAGCTCTTCAAACGTCTGGAACTTAGTGAAGTCTCCTGCATTTATGCCACATGGCTTACCAGTCTTTGAGTCGATGCCCTGATGGCGGAATATATCAAATATAAGAGGAATTGTTACCATCGGGACTGGACCTGTTCGCGACTTGCCTGGAATGTTGGCATCCAGGCATCCTGTCATGACAAATTCCCTGGCATCTTCGATGGATACGCCCCTTGATGTGAACGTCTTGATATAGGACTCTTCACCAACGAAAGCGGGGAGACCAAGACCCATTCGCACAACTTCAAGAGCCTTTACCATCAGCTTTCTTGGCGTACCTTCATGGATACGGAGAGTCAGGGTATGATGAGGAGTTTTGGTGATTTTCGCAGCATCCAGGAGCATGTATGTAAGGTCATTGGTTCCATCCTCACCGCTTGACTTGACTCCACCAATTGTAAAGTTATGCCATTTTGCCATACCAGCGTTCTTTTTTCTGTTGTTTTTGCCGGAGGTGCGGTTCAGCTCCATATCCTTCAGCCTGAGGCAGCATAATAGTTCCACAGCTTCCTCTTCGGTTATCTTTCCATCCTCAAGATCATTCTTGTAGAAAGGATACATGTACTGATCAAAACGGCAGCCAGGTAAAGTTGTTGACGGACTAAGCATGAGGAAGGTGAACCAGAACGCCTGGATTGCTTCTTTAAATGACCTTGCTGGATTTGCTGGGACATTCATGCAGATTTCTGCTATCTCTTCAAGTTCCTTCCTCCTTGTTTCATCCTTTTCTACACTAGCCATGTCTGAAGCGAGTTTTGAATATCTGGCGGCCAGTTTATTCATAGCCTTCAGGCACATGATAACTGATTCATAGTAGCGGTACTTTTCAACTGATCCATTCTCATAGAACTGTATCTTTGACTTCTCTTCTTCGGCCTGAGCAATCATAGCATTGGTTCCGAGATAAATCGGCTTGGTATAGTCGATTGCCAGAAGGACCAGTGAAGGCCCAAGTCCAAGACCGGACTGTGCATAACCGCCTCCAACACCCTTTCCGCTTTCCTTTTCCTGCCATGGAGGCAGTATCAGACCTGTTTTAAGTAGTGAAATGATACGCTCATTCTCGTAGAATATCTCTCCCATCTGTCCAATGAGAGTAGAAGGATTATGCTTCTTGTTCAGTTCCTGCAAGTCAATTACGTCCTGAGGGTCTATTTCAAAGCCGTCTTCTATAAGGGATTCTATTTCCTCCTGAGACCAGATGCCATAATGCGGGTCAATCTCAAGACCCATTGGTTTGCTTGCACCAATTCCAACAATCAGCTCATCATCAGCGATTGAAATTGGCATCCTATCAACAGTGGCATCGAATATTTTCGCTCTTTGAATCTCGACTGGGTCGTTTTTTGTTTGTTCCATGACATCAAGGGTTATTCGATACTTCTCAATGCAGATTGGGAAAGTATCTACAACTACCCTCTTTTTTATTCGCTCTATTCTATCGTACAAGGTAACAGTTCTCCCTTCGCTATTAGTTTAGTTGTATAGTAACACCTTGACTTTGAGGATAACATGGTTATACTGTACATAATTAGCGACAGGATATATCTAATCAGTATGAATTTGGGGGTATTTGCTTTGTTGAATCTAGGAATAATGATGCACTCACTTAATATCAGACCGGTGTACAGTCACATCAGACACGAGGTTTTATCTGATATTGAAGGGATCTTCCTGATGTCTCCAGATGAAGGCATATCAGCAGAGTATATTTACATCACTAATTATCAAGTCTTTTGTGAGTCAGTACGTAATAATCCAATACCAGACAAGGCAACGATTGTTATTGCTGATTTTGATGATGAGCTGCTGCAAAATGCGGATAAATCATTAATGGACGATAAATTAGACTATAATTTGATTGCTACAGATACCTCTTTATACAAACTGCACAATATGCTTAACAGGTACCTGATTTCTCATAAGAATTTGTTGCTTAATCTTCATCTGCATTCAGAGTATGGAATTTCAAACCTGATTAAACTCATAGGCAAGCAGATGAATGCATCAATAATACTTATGGATCTTAATTTTCACTGCATTTCGGCAAGTACGCTTGTATCAGATGACACTCCATTAAAACGGAACTTCGACGACCATGGATATCTGAACAGCAAGATAGTTACTGGCTATTTCCTTGATGAACAGATTCTTAAGGCTCCGATTACTGCAAAAGTCTCTGATGACAATATGTTCGCATATTTTTCTCCGGTACATGTCAACAGTGAGATTGAAGGTTACCTGCTTGCCACAAGTGTGAATGAGGAACCCTATTCAAGAGATACATTTTATACGTTAGGCGTACAACTGGGCAACTGCATTGCATCAAAAAAGGAAAACATCAACTTCAAACATGTATCATTCAATTCAATAATCCAGGACCTCACATCAGAGGAAACTCCTGACCTTGACGCATTACAGCTAAGGATCAAACAGCTCAAAATAAAGCCAAAGCCATACATGAGGCTGGTTGTTACAGAATTCGCCCGAAGGCTTGGCTATACTGAAGATAGCGTTCTAAAAGAAGCGCACAGGATATTCCCGAATGACAACATGACCTTCCACGACCATTACCTGATAGTAATGATTACAGGAGATACATCTGTCTTTCCGCTTAAGTATGTTAAGGATGCATTTGAGCTATTTCTGAAGAAGTATGATGGAAGGGCGATAATAAGCAGACCTTCGAGCAGGACTAGGGGATTGAGGGTATTCTATTTCCAAAGTCTCCATACATTAAAATTGGCATGGAGGTTAAATACTGATCCCGAAAGCAGGAGTGAATTATTCTCGAGATATTGTGTTTATCATGTTATCGACGTATGCTCCCAGTATATTTCGGAAGTAGATAAATCAAGTGACATCATCTACCTATGTCACCCGGGTATTGTGGAAATCAGCCGTTATGACAGGGCTTATAACAGCAATCTTAGGCAAGTGCTGTTCACATATCTGTTGAATGACCGGAACATCGCTAAGACATCCAAAGAATTATTCATGCATCGAAATACGACAATATACAAGATAAACAAGATTGAAGAGCTGATAGGAGAAGACCTGTCTGATGGATACCTGCGTTTCCAGCTGATTTTCTCTTGCCTGCTGATCCGCTTCTTTGAGTTGGGACAGGAGAAAGAGGTCCAATTCACTTCTTATGAGAGAACACGAAACAAGTTTAAGGATAAGACAATGACATGAGAATGAAGGATAAATACCAATAGCTAAGCAGTAAGCTGTCACATCCACCACTTCCAGGAAATACCCGGAATCATTGCATATTGCTAACTGAGAGGACTCATAACCTGAGTTCTCTTTTTGTTTTTCAAATTACAGATATGGTCACTCTGCACATATAAACCTGGATAATTTGGACAATATGAATATGTCAACATTTACATGTAAAATGTTAGTATTATAACAAATCAATAAGAAAGGAGATTTGTTGTGGATCATAAGGAATTACTAATGTATGGTGTGGGCGATTGCGCTCCATATCGGGATGACCTGAGTTCTTCCTTCAGACATGTATCCGAGATGTTTCAAGGAAGCGACCTTACATTTGGGCAATTGGAAGCAGTACTCAGTCTGGAAGGGGTACTATCAACTTGTACTCGCATGCCTTGCAGTTCAAAGCCAGAGCTGGCTAAGGTGATGAAAAGAGCAGGATTCGATGTTATTTCATTCTCATCGAACCATGCGCTGGATTATGGAAGAGATGCCTTCTGTGAGACCTGTCAGCATATTCGTGATGCTGGTTTATATCTTACGGGGGTAGGTGAGAATGAAAAGAATGCACGCACATTTCCAGTACTGGATATCGAAGGAACTAAAATCGCGGTCCTAGGATACAACTCAATATTGCCACAAGGATTTTGGGCACAGGAGGCAAGACCTGGATGCAATCCTGCACGTGGGATTACCGCCTATGTTCCTGTAGAGCATGATCAGCCTGATACACCTTGTCGCATGTATAGCTTTCCCCATCCTGATGATTTGAATCGGATGATCGAGGACATCAATCTTGCCAAATCTTTGGCTGATGTAGTCGTAATGTCAATACACTGGGGGATTCACTTCAAAGAGGCGGTAATCGGTGACTATCAAAAGTATTACGCGCATTTTGCCATTGATAATGGGGTAGACCTTGTTCTGGGACATCATGCACACATTCTTAAACCGATTGAAGTATACAAAGGAAAAGTCATTTTTTACTCGCTGGGGAATTTTGCCATGGAAGAAGTCACAGATATGGTGAGAGACCAGGCATCAATCAAGCAAGACATGAAGACTTCAAAAAATCATACTGAAATGACAGCAATAAGCGATGCTTTCAAAGTTACAAAACGTAGCTTCCCAATGGATTCATACATGACAATGGTCGCAAAATGGACTATTAAAGATAAGAAAATCAACAAAGTATCATATCTCCCGGCATACTTGCCAGAGGATGGCGCCCCATACGTGTGCCAACCTGAGGATCCTATGTTTGAACAGATTAACAATTACATGAACAAAATCACAGGGCTGGAGAAAATGGACGTGTCAATATACAAGGTGCGTGGGGAAGAAGTAGTCCTTGTAGAGGAATAGCTTAGCTAAACCAGGAATTTTAATTAGTGACGTCATTAATAAATACATTATTATGAGAGGGGATCAAAAATGTCTACAGGACTAATAATTTCAGTTTGCATGTTAGGAATTGTTGTAGCAATTGCATTAGGCTTCAAATACGGAGTAAATATGGGCGTGACAGGTATTGTGTTCGCTTATATTGTCGGCTGCTTCATGATGGGATTGAAAGTTAAAGAGGTTGTTGCCTTATGGCCAAACTCAACAATATTCCAATTGATGAGCATTACTTTGTTCTTCGGTTTTGCAGTCGTTAATGGAACGATGCAGTCAGTCGCAGACCATTTACTCTATGCAGTAAGGAACAAGTCATGGCTGATATCATTTGCAATTTATTTTGTTGCCATTATTTTGGGAGGATTAGGATGTCCACCTCCAGCAGCGAATGCAATTATGGCAGTTATAGGATTTTCGATAGGATTACCAGCCGGCCTTCACCCATTTATAATTGCGTGGGCAGTATGTAATGGCGCAGCTATTGGTGCGTGTTTGCCATGGGCAGCATCAGGCTCAGTTGTTAGTTCTACAATAGCCAGTGTAGGTTTCGAAGCAGAAGCTAGCCTGATGACATGGAAGTTTTTCTTTGCTTACCTTTTAATAACCTTTGTCCTTCTGATAGTGCTCTATATCGTGTTCAAGGGTAATAAGCTTAAGAAAATAAATGTTGAAAAGCCAGAACCATTCAGTGCAATCCACAAAAAGAGCCTGATTGTTATCGCTGTAGTTATCGGCTTGGTTTTAATCCCAGGGCTCATAGGTAAATTTGTCAAGATCAGCTGGCTCGTGACATTTGCAAGATATGCTGACATTCAGATGCTTGCAATGATAGGGTTTGTAGTATGTTCACTCATGAAACTGGCAGATGAGAAGCAGGTAATCAAAGCAGTACCATGGAATACTCTTATACTCGTCGGTGGTATAGCAACATTGATGAGCGTAGCAAAGGAAGCTGGTGTTGTTGATGTAATCTCAAGCTGGCTGAATGCAAATGCACCTTCATATGCCGTTGGTTCTCTTCTTGCAATACTTGGAGGATTCCTGAGCTTCTTCTCGGGCGGCATCAATACTGTATTCCCAATGCTTGCGCCTATGGTTCCTTCACTGGCTGTCGGATCAATTAAGGCAGTTACACTATTCATCGCAATCCTGCTAGGAGCATGCTACACCGCAATATCTCCATTCTCGACTGGAGGGGCGATATTCATGTCAAACTGCCCTGATGAAAAGATGAGAGCTAAACTGATTGGAGGTCAGTTAGGACTTGCAACCTATGGAATGGTAGTAACTGCAGTACTTGCTTTAGTAGGAGTGTTAGGTATCTTTTAAAATGTGACATTAACTTACGTACACTATATATAGATTCAAAAATGAGGTTGTTCAAAACATAGTATTGAGCAGCCTCGTTTTTTCGTTACCTCGTTGAGATTCGAGTAATCAAACACTTTTAATAATAATAGTAGATATTTGAAATGTCAGATAGCCGATGTTAAGAATATTTGTGTAGGGCTAAGGTTTTTAGCTTCAAACAATGTTAGTGCAAAATAATGTGGAAATTACAAAATCAAAGTGTGAAATAATGTAAAAACGAATCTGAAAAATACTGATTAATACACGTATAAATGCTATGCTATTGTTAGTACCCTTAAGGAGGGACTCAAATGTATAGAAAAATAATGAGCTTTTTTGAAGAGTGGAAGGCAAGCAAACATCGAAAACCATTGATTTTACAAGGAGCAAGGCAGGTAGGGAAGACCTACTCTATTCTGGAGTTTGGGCGTAAACACTATGAAAATGTCGCTTATTTCAATTTTGAAACCAATCCGAAGCTCAATGAAACCTTTGATGAAAAGATCAGTCCCGATTATCTTATTCCAATTCTTTCGCACATCGCAGGGCAAACCATAGTTGTTTTAGACCGCTTGAAGTG
>NZ_AXUN02000055.1 GCF_000495435.3 Youngiibacter fragilis 232.1
AGCGGGGTCCTACCCGATTATCATGCAATTATCTGAGTTCAAGCTCGAGAGCCTTCTTGAGAGGCAGCCTGTCCGGATTCTGCAGGTATGGATAGCCAAACAGGGTGGCTCCGCCAACCCATTCGTCTTCACCTATTCCAAGGAGGCTTCTCATGCTTTGGTTCTTCCTCAGCGCCCTTGTTATGAAGCCAGCCCAGCAGGTTCCTATTCCCACGGAATGTGCTGAGAGCTCAAAGTAGGAAAGGGCTATCGCCGCATCCTCATACCACTCATGTGATGAGGGTACTAAGGCGACTACAAGCATGGGAGCCCCTCTGAATACAGGGTCAAGCCCTGCTTTGATCTGGTCCTCCTGGACCGCATACCTCTTGTCGGTTATCACAGCGGAATCAACCTTAAGGTTCTCCTCATATAGCCTCTTTAGCTCAGCCATGGTCTCCTTCTTTTCAACGACGATCCATCTCAGTGGCTGCTTGTTTGAAGCTGAAGGGGCATACCTAGTCATGTCCATTAGCTTCATCAGCTTTTCGGCTCCTATGGTATCCCCCTTAAAGCTCCTTGTGCTTCTCCGGGTGCATATCAGGCGCCTGGCTTCAGCCTCTGAAGGAAAGTCAGAGCTCGAGAGGTCCTCGGCATCCTCCCATCTGTAGAAGGTGAGGTTCGCTGCCTCGAACCTGCAGTTTATCACGCAATGACCGCAGCGTATGCAGTACCATTCCTCATCGGGAGAAACCTCAGGATATCCGTCTTCATCTGGCTTTACAATAAATCTTGGACAGGCCTTCATGCAGTCACCGCATAGTGTGCACTTGTCCCTGTCGGCAGTAAAAAGCATCAATGCACCTCCCTACTTTTCCAGCAGCTTCTCAGCCCTTGGTGCCCGCAGCATGCTTGCAGATGGCATTCCGGACCCTAGAAGCGGAGTCAGGTAATACTTGAATTCATTAGTCACATTGTTGCCCCTGGCATTGATGAATTCAGGAGGCATGAGCTTTGTCAGGCCGGCAACATCCTTTAGCCTCGAAAGCTGATAGTCCACAGAGTAGAAGCCTGTCCTGTGTATCGTTATCGACCCGTCGATATTATGCCATATTGCGAACTGGGCGGCCTTTTCACCGACCTCCCTTGCCTCCCTCTGATCAACGTCAGAGACGCAGCCGAGGAACGACCTCTGCAGGTATCCGAATGTGTCGGACCTGACCCTCTTTATACCCAGGTTGTCCTTTACAAGCTTTGCCAGCAGGTCACCAAGCGCACCAGTTCCTGAAAGTTGCAGGTTGCCATGTGAATCGCGTTCCTTCTGCTCAAGCTTGGTAATGATCGGTACTCCGGATTCATCCTGGATGCCCTCAGATACAGCGATAACACAGCGTCCATACTTGTCATAGATGGACTTGACATCAGCAAGGAACTCGTCAGTCTTGAATGCCCTCTCAGGGAGATACACAAGATGAGGTCCGTCATCCGGATACTTCTGTGCGATTGATGCAGCCGCAGTGAGGAAGCCGGCATTCCTGCCCATCACAACCCCAATATGCACTCCCGGCAGCGCCCTGTTGTCGAGGTTTATGCCGATGAACGCCTGTGCCACGAATTTGGCTGCTGATGGATATCCTGGGGTGTGGTCGTTAAGTACCAGGTCATTGTCAATGGTCTTTGGTATGTGTATGGCCCTGAACTCATAGTTAGACCTCTCGGCCTGCTGGTTTACTATCCTTACGGTATCAGCAGAATCATTTCCGCCGATATAGAAGAAGTACCTTACATCATGAGCCTTGAATACCTTGAAGATCTCCTGGCAATATGCCTCATCGGGCTTGTCCCTTGTAGAGAACAGGGCAGATGAGGGTGTCACTGCAACCCTCTCAAGATTGTTTGTGGTCTCCTGAGTGAGGTCAAGGAAATCCTCGTTCACTATTCCCTTGACGCCGTTTATAGCTCCGTATACCTTTGTTATCTGCTGGAATTTCCTTGATTCAAGGACAACACCAACCAGGGACTGGTTTATCACGGCAGTAGGTCCACCGCCCTGTGCCACTACTACTTTTCCTTCAAGCTTCATGGAATCACTCCTCAAATGTTTCTTTTGGGCTATTCTAAACGTTTACCATATTGAATAAATGATACCACAAATCACCTGAAATCAAAATATCCCAGTAGCTGGAAATGCTGGAAATGCTCAGGTTTGGAGCATTTCCAGCATCATGAGTGCAGGGTCTATGACCTTTATCGGGCTTTTATCGGCGAGCGCATCCCGAAACCACGAGAAATGGGTGCAGCCAAGTACAAGTGCTTCGCAGCCTGAAGTCCTGAAAAAGCCGAGAAGTCCGGTGAGCTCGAATTCATCCACGATCTTATCAGGAACCATTCCTGACTCAACGGCATCGACAAGCTCAAGGGTTCCTAACCCTATTACCCTTGTATCGTTTTTCCCTGACTGGAGAGCCTTTTCAATGCCGCAGGCGCTCTGGCTGTTTGCCGCGATAACCCCGAGTCGACTGTAGCTTTTGCCGAGGTCCCTGTATACCATAAGTGGAGTTATCATCCTTACTCCCTTCTTCCTTCCGATCTCCTCCATGTCTACCGCTGCTGAAATTGAGTTGCAGTATACAAAAACAGTATCCATACCAAGGCTGCTGATCTCATCAACCTTGCCCTCAATGATCTCCCTGAGTCTTTCTGGATATAGTACCTGAAGTATGCTCTGTTCTTCGGGCGTATCTGAAATCGGGAATGAAACTGCCTCGTATCCATGCTCTTCAAGCAGTGCCTTTCCCATTGATGTATCCACCGGAGTGCCTGCTATTACCGCTACCATGCCACCACTTCCCATCAAATAATATCTACCATTTTATCCCTTAAGTGAGATAAGGTATAGTCCCAATTCAATCTCATCGTTTACAATTTTCGTGCGAAGTGCATGAAAATGCTCTATACTGATACTTAGGTAACACAGTGAAAGGAGTGCGCGTTGCAAAAAACGCGCGGCATGAGATGATTGATGACAGAAAATTTGCAGTACTTATTGACGCCGACAACGTATCGGCGAAGTACATAAAGTTCATACTTGATGAGATTTCAAACTATGGGGTAGCGACCTACAAGAGGATATACGGAGACTGGACCAAGCCGCAGGTTGCATCCTGGAAGGATGTCCTGCTTGAAAATTCAGTGACACCTGTTCAGCAGTACGGGTACACCGTAGGAAAAAACGCGACAGACTCCGCTATGATAATCGATGCCATGGACATCCTCTATTCAGGAAATGTTGACGGGTACTGCATAGTATCCTCTGACAGCGACTTCACGAAGCTTTCCGCAAGGCTGAGGGAATCAGGCATGATGGTCGTCGGAATGGGGGAGAAGAAGACCCCCAAGCCCTTCATAGCCGCCTGCAACCAGTTCAAGTATCTTGATGTCCTTGCAGAATCAGAGAAGAAGGCCCTTGAGGAAGGGTCAATTCAGGATTCCAAGGCAAAGCCTGTCGAGAGCAAGCCAGATATCAAGGCTGCATCAAACGGCAACAAGCAGCCTGAGCAGACTGAGACCGGAAAGTACATGACTGACATAAACCTCATCAAAGCCGCGATAATAAGGATGATGAACGAGGTCGATGCCGAGGACCAGAGCATGAACATGGGAGAGATCGGAAACAGGCTGGTCAAGAGATATCCTGATTTTGACGTCAGGAACTACGGCGACACCAAGCTTTCAAAGTTCCTCAAGAAATTCGATTTCCTCGAGATACACCAGAAGGGGAAGGGGACATCCATGTGGGTGTCGCTGAAGTCCGATACTCCAAAGGAAACTGATGAGGCACCAGTTCCAGAAGTAAAGAAGAAGAGGCGGACCTACAAGGCAAAGCGCAGGATAGTGAAGATAGAGGATTAGGAGGGAAAGATGGAAACTACCATACATGTTTCGCTCGGCATCGATGAAGCCATTGAGATCCTTGATGATGCCGTGATAAATGGCAGCATAACAGGCGAGAAGCTCGACCACTACGAGGTAAGGTTCAGCGACAGAAGGGTTGTCGTCATGGTATACGAGAAGCATTTCTACAGGGTAGGGAACAGGCTTACCCTTACTGTCACTATCGACGATGCATCCGGAGCTACAAGGGTCCACTACATTGGAGGCGGAGGCGGGGAAGGTCTCTTCAGGTTTGACTGGGGCGCCTCGCAAAGCTTTGGCAGGATAGTTGAGGACAAACTCAGGCCATACGAGACCTGGCTCTAGGTTAAAAATCGATTAAAAGCCCCCGGAAACCATTTTCCGGGGGTATAGTTTTATCATAAACCATAATATTTATAAATTATAAATAATCGAGGGATAGACATGGATATGAACGAATTCAAGGCATATCTTCTTCAGAGCACAAGAAAGCTCGATGAAGCCATGGACACCTGCCTTGACAGGATGGGAAGCTCTGAAGGCCTGACACCGAACCAGGCGAGGATAATCCTGATAATGAGCCTTGAAGGCTCAGCAACCATGGGAAGGATATCAGATTCGGCTTCAATAGCCGGAGGCAACCTGACAAACCTTTGCAAGGTCCTGGAGAACAGAGGGCTTGTTGAAAGGGGCAGGGATCCTGATGATGACAGGAAGGTACTGATGAGACTGACTCAATCGGGCAGCGAAACCGCCCAAAGGCTTGACCGATGGCTGACAACGAGGCTGGAGGATAGGCTGCCGGAATACAGGGGGGAACTGACTGAAATTGCAGAGGCCCTTGAAAAGCTGTCGGAAATGATAATTGAAATGACGAAGGAGAAAAACTCATGAAAGAGATCAAACCACCAAAAAAATCACTGATGTTCTACTACACCATAGTACTTCTGATAATGCTTCTGTTCAATACGTTCGTAGTTCCTGCGATCATGAACGCTTCAATAAGCGAAGTCGACTACGGCACCTTCCTTTCCATGGTGGATAAAGGGTCCGTAAAGACCGTGGAGATCCAGGAAACCAAGATACTGTATACTGCACCGGATGCACAGGGCAAGGATGCCGTATACATGACAGGCAGGATGGATGATACAGGACTTGTGGACAGGCTATATGCCAGGGGCGTAAGCTTCAGCAAGGTCATTCCGCAGGAGGCGTCACCGATCATGTCATTCCTCCTCACATGGATACTTCCGATAGGATTATTCCTGTACCTCGGACAGAAGCTGTCTGGAAAGCTCAACCAGGGCGGAATGGGCAATGCAATGTCCTTCGGAAAGAGCAATGCAAAGGTGTATGTCGAGGCCCAGACCGGCAAGACATTCGCGGACGTGGCGGGCCAGGATGAAGCAAAGGATGCCCTCAGGGAGATCGTTGATTTTCTGCATGACCCAAAGAAATACTCCGATATAGGAGCTAACATTCCAAAGGGAGCTCTCCTTGTAGGACCTCCCGGTACTGGAAAGACTCTGCTTGCAAAGGCAGTTGCAGGTGAATCAAAGGTTCCTTTCTTCTCGATATCAGGCTCAGAGTTCGTCGAGATGTTCGTAGGTATGGGGGCCGCAAGGGTCAGGGACCTTTTCAAGCAGGCACAGGAGAAGGCACCCTGCATAGTCTTCATAGACGAGATAGACACGATAGGTAAGCGAAGGGATTCTGGCGGTATCGGCGGCAATGACGAGAGGGAGCAGACTCTGAACCAGCTGCTGTCGGAGATGGATGGCTTTTCAGCTGACAAGGGCGTTGTCATCCTTGCTGCAACAAACAGGCCTGAGACACTGGACAAGGCGCTCCTGAGGCCCGGACGCTTCGACAGGAGGATACCGGTTGAACTGCCTGACCTTGCAGGAAGGGAAGCGATACTCAAGGTACATGCCAAGAAGATCAAGCTTGATTCAGGTGTTGACTTCAATGTCATCGCGAGAGCCACATCAGGAGCCTCCGGTGCAGACCTTGCCAACATTATAAACGAAGGTGCCCTGAGAGCCGTTAAGCTCGGCAGGAAGACAGTAATCCAGGAGGACCTTGAAGAATCCGTTGAAGTAGTCATAGCGGGCTACCAGAGGAAGAATGCGGTGATCTCAATGAAGGACAAGCTGACGATATCCTACCACGAAATAGGGCACGCGCTTGTTGCTGCAATGCAGAAGGATTCAGCTCCAGTCCATAAGATAACGATAATCCCAAGGACTTCCGGAGCACTTGGCTACACCATGCAGATAGACGATGTGGAGAAGGTGCTGCTCACTAAGGAGCAGGCGCTCGACAAGATAACAACCTATATGGGAGGACGTGCCGCTGAAGAGCTTATCTTCGGGACAGTTACCTCAGGAGCATCAAACGACATTGAGATGGCAACCAAGATCGCCAGGGCAATGGTCACCAGGTACGGCATGAGTGAGACATTCGATATGATGGCGCTGGAGACTATGGTCAACCCTTACCTTGGCGGCGATACACAGCTCATGGTTTCAGCTGACACCGCTGCGAAGGTCGACCAGGAGATCCTTGCGATAATAAAATCATGCCACATCAGGGCAAAGGAAATACTTGAGGAAAACAAGCAGAAGCTTCATGACCTGACTAAATTCCTCCTGGAGAAGGAGACAATAACCGGCGAGGAGTTCATGGAAATGCTTGCTGCTTGACTTAGACATGGAACAATGACCTGAAAGCCGCCGGTGATTCTGAATTGTTTTGAGTATATGTAAACAAACCTGAAAACGTCACGCGAAGGCACGGGTATTTTGAATCATTCCGCCCCTGGTTACGCCGCATAATAATTGCTGATTTTGAAGCAATTATACATTTAGCATGAATATATACCCTAAAGTTTTCTGATAGGAATTCTTTAGGGTATTCTTTGAATAATTGGCAAAAAAATGCCAACAGAACTGATTTTATAACACTTTAAGATATAATTGCATAGTCATAAAATGTAAACGATTATGGTCATACCATTGACAATCCAGTTCATAAATAGTTAAAATAATATTAAGAAGTTTTGAAAGGAGGGGTAATAATGTCTGTCAAATGGAACGGTACCAAACTCGTCAAGCTTATCGCTGACAATGAGATCAAGGTGGCGGAACTTTACAGGACGATGGCTAAGGAGGTTAACAAGGGAATTGGTGTGCAGTTCTTCGAGAACCTTGCAAAGGACGAAGAAAGGCATAACATGATTTACGCTGCTCTGCTAGGCAAGGTCCCTGATGTTGGCGATGTGGAACTAGATGAGGATGATGCTAAGTACTTGGATTTATTGATCGATAATAATTTCCTCAATGATTCTGAAGCAGTCATTGCCAAAGCAAGGGCTCTTTTTGACAAGAGTCAGGTCTTTGACATCGCCGAGAGAGTGGAGACAGATTCAGTCATGTTCGTGACTGAGCTGGCAAGGGTCTATCCGGACCTTGCCAAAGGGGATCTGGCGACCATACTCAAGGAAGAGAAGAAACACCTTAGGACCATCCTGGAAAAAAAGACAGACAGGTCAATTTTCCGTATTGGTATGTGACGAAGGTCACGGACGCACTATTCTTAATAATTCATAAGGGGGATTATTATGGTAACTTTCTTGGTTGGACTTGCAATTCTGTTGGTAGGTGGATTGGCTTACGGAAAGTATTGCGAAACAGTATTCGGACCTGATGACAGGGAGACACCGGCAGTAGCTAAGGCAGACGGAGTTGACTTCGTCGTGATGAAAAAGTGGAAGAACAGTCTTATAGAGCTCTTGAACATAGCAGGTACAGGACCGATCCTCGGGCCTATACAGGGTATACTGTTCGGGCCTATCGCCTTCATAACCATACCTGTAGGCTGCGTACTCGCGGGATCACTCCATGACTATTTCTCAGGAATGATATCAATGAGAAACGGCGGAGCACAGATGCCTAAGCTCATACAGAAGTACCTTGGAAAGGGAGTCTTCAACGTATACAACATAGTAGTATGGATACTCATGCTTCTTGTTGGAGCGGTTTTCGTATATACACCTGGAGACCTCATAGTAAACGAGATCATCGGACAGAAGCCTCTGTTCGAGAACCCAACAACCTGGATAGTATATGCAGCAATATTCCTGTACTATCTTATAGCTACACTTTTCCCTATCGACCAGATCATAGGAAGGGTATACCCGATATTCGGAGCGATACTCATATTCTCAGCAGTTGGAATATTCGTAGGAATAATGTTTGACGGCGGAGCAAACCTTCAGAACCTTGATTTTGCTCACCTGTTCGGAAACCATCCTTCGAAGCTTCCGTTCATACCTGTATTCTTCATAACAGTAGCATGCGGAATCATGTCAGGCTTCCACTCGACACAGGCTACCCTCATAGGCAGAGCTGTCAAGAGCGAAAAGGAAGGCAGAATGACATTCTTCAACATGATGCTTGTTGAAGGCTTCATAGCAATGTGCTGGGCAGCTGGTGCCATGATACTCTTCGGAAGAGGAACAGACATAAAGACTGGCGCGACACTCATGATAGGACTTGTTTCAAGGGAATTCCTCGGACCTATAGGCGCCATATTCGCAATAGCAGGCGTTATAGTACTTCCGATAACCTCAGGAGACACAGCATTCAGGTCACTCAGGCTCATGCTTGCTGAAACCTTCCACATAGACCAGGTTAACTACACAAAGAGAGTTTCTCTTACTGCAGGTATATTCGTACCAGCTATAGCAATACTTTACTATGCAAAGTCAAATGCATCGGGATTCAACATCCTCTGGAGATACTTCGCATTCACTAACCAGACAATAGCGGTATTTGCACTTGCGATGATTTCGGTTTACCTTCTCATCCATGGAAAGAACTACCTCATATCGCTTGTTCCTGGAATGTTCTACTGCTTCGTGGTCATGAGCTACATAATCCACGCCCCGATAGGTTTAGGCCTTGAGTCCAGACTTGGAATGGACCCTAACAGCTACACGGCCTCATACATTGCGGCAGGAGTTCTGGCTTTAGGTTATGCCCTGTTCATCAAGACATACGGAACCAAGCAGAAGGAAAAGATACTCAGTACTGTAATAGAATAAGAGAACGATCAGGGGGCCGTCATCATGACGGCCCTTTAAATTTTCAGGCTGTAATAATGGAGATTCTCCCATTCATCCAAACAAAGAGATTAAAATAATCGTATAATACTAATAAGGAATCGATATCGGGCAGGTGATCATATGGTTTGGATAGTTACGGGAGGAATAGACAAGGGGAAGACTGCGAGGGTTCTCGTCCTTTGGGATGACCTGAAGGATCTGGGATATGACGGAATCGTGTCTCTCAAGGTATTTGAGGATGAGGTGTTCAAGGGGTATACCTTAAGGAGGCTGTCAGACGGAACCGAAAGGATGCTGGCGGTCAAGGAGGAGTCCAAGGTCTTCAGGCTCCAGTCAGGAAGCCTTTACTTCGATCCTGAAGCCTTCGAATGGGCTGACGAGGTCATTGATGAGATCTGCATGGATCCAAGATGCGAAGGCATAATAATTGATGAGATCGGTCCGCTTGAACTTCGCGGCATGGGCCTGTATGACGCATTCACTGAAGCGCTTCTTAGCGGAAAGGAAGTCATTGCGGTAGTCAGGAAAAGTTCACTTGAGGATGTCCTGGAAAGCTTTGAGATTGAAGAATTCGTCCTTATCGACGTGGAGGAAGAACAATGAGGATATTCATAGGGATAGACTTCGGAATACGTCAGAAGGAAGCGATAAGAAGAGTTCAGGATAGCCTGAGAAAGGCTGCTGAGGGCAGGTTCACCCGAACCGACAACATCCATCTGACACTGAATTTCCTTGGTGAGGTCGATAAGGAGAGGCTTCAGCAGGTATTTTCCGTTGTTGATGAGGCAGCTTCAGTGACCAAAGCCTTTTCGCTGAGACTGGGTAAGCTTGGATATTTCCCTTCAGGGAGGAAGAAGATAATCTGGCTTGGTATCGAAGAATGCAGAGGGCTTCAGAACCTGTACATAACACTTTCAGACGCACTTGAGAAGATCGGATTCGAGAAGGAGGGCAGGGACTACTCTCCACACCTGACCCTTGTAAGGGAAGCAAGGATCTTAAGGCAGTTTGAGGACGCCGACATGTCTCCTCTTGATGGAAATGAGACTCAGGAGGTATCCGAGGTCACGGTGTTCGAGAGCACAAGCCGACGCGGCGTACTTGAGTATTTGCCGCTCCATTCTGCAAGGCTTATCTGATGTCCGTCAGATAGTGAAAATACACTTGTATCCTTCAGCTAAAAAAAGCTGATACAGATAAATACGTCAAAAATCCAGATTCCTGCGGCAATCTGGATATACAACCAAAAACGTTCTGATTGAAGGGGGATAAACATGGCATCCAATCCTGTTTATGAGTTCTATGCTGAGCTGACAGACTATGAGCCTAAAATATGGCGCCGTTTCCAGGTTATGAACAATATCACAATGGCAAAATTAGGGTACATCCTGATGACACTATTTGAAATGCAGGCAACCCATCTGTTCTGCTTCGATGTTCCAGTGGCAGAAAATTACCTGAAAAGCGCGGGAGAATATTCAAGCAATGATTTTAACAAAAAAGTCTATGATATGCTTTCTGAAGACCCGAAATTTGCCAGAAAGCATATAGCACTGCCAGATGATTATGGCTTTCCGGAGCCTGAAGCTGATAATCTCGATGCTTCCAAAATCATGGTCAAACATGTCCTTTCATCTGAAGCCGAATCAATGACTTTTTCTTATGACTTCGGTGACGGATGGGAGATAAAAATCATTCTTGAGAATATCCTTAAAGACAAGGACTTGCCCGGCAAAGAGCTGCCCCGGGTCCTGGATGGCTTTGGATACGGGATAATCGAGGATTGCGGCGGACCTCACGGTCTTGAAGAACTGGCAAGAGTCTTCAAGAGTAAAAAAGGGGAGAGATACCAGGAATTAAGCGAATGGTTGGGCTTAAGTGAATTGGATCTTGACAAATTAGACTTGGAAGACATGAACTTCAGACTTAAAAAGGTCCCGAGGATCTACAGGGATGCTTACGAACTCCGGTTGGAGCCTACAGATCAGTCAATGGACCTGCTTAACCGAAGGTACAAGAGGAAGCTGCCAATATCATCTCAGGAGAGTCAGCTTGATCGCAGGTGACTTTTTAAAGTAGCGCTGAAACATATCCGATTCACCGTGTAAAGGAACCTGGGGAATTGCTCATATTGCGTCTGTCAGAATGCTGTGATCGAAAAGGATTCAAGATGGTGACTTCAGGATACGCGTTGCAGGGCATCCAGGCATTGTTGGATATGCCAATTCTGATGAGTTCGACATTTGTTGGGGGATTACAATGATTAAAAGGACATTCCTCATGAGAGGAAAGGAAAGGCATGAGTTCATGGTGTACTTCGAAAGGATCGGAGGAATTCCATCTGATTTGCCTGACGGAGCCATTATATTCAAGGGTGGCCCTTGGACTGCAAGGATCGGCCCACAGACTGTATACATGCTGAGGACCATACCTTTCCCGGAGGTTGAAGTAACCATTGAGGCTGAGGATGAAGTCTTCGAAGCTTTGCTAAAGGATTACCGGATCATGTTCCTCACAGCAGGCGGCTGAAACTTTGTGCCGTAATGGAACGTTTTACATTGTAAGTTAAGAGGATTTGCTGTAAACTTGGAATATATGATCCAAGTTTTCTTTTATTGCCGGAGGTGGGTTTGTTGGAAGAACAGTCATATGGCTCAGTGGCCAGGTCAACTGAATTGAAGGACTACATAGAAAGGTCCCATGAGAGATGCAGAAGGTACAAGGTCTCGAGTGACAGGGTCTACTCAAAGAGGATACTTGAGGGTAGGGAGCTTTTCGAGAAGCTTGAGGAAAATAACAGTCTCATACTGACTGCCGCTCCGTTCATCAACAATCTCCACGAGTTCGTGAGAGGCTCTGATTTTTTCGCCATACTCACTGACAGGGAAGGGTGCATACTCTCGGTAATAGGCGATGAGAACATACTGACTGAGGCTTTTTCTTTCCACATGGTTCCCGGTGCATACATGGATGAAAGAAGCATAGGCACAAATGCCATGGGAACATGCATAGAGGAGAGGGCACCTCTTCAGGTATCAGGAAGCGAACATTTCGTCAGTGTATACCACAGATGGACCTGCTCAGCTGCACCCATATGGGACCCGGATGGGACTCTGATAGGGACTCTTGACCTTACCGGCTACAGTGACGGGGTACATTCCCACACTTTGGGCATGGTGGTTGCAGCCGCACATTCAATCAGCAAGATGATGGAAGCTGAAAGGTCAAAGCTGGACCTCTCAGAAAGACAGGTATTCCACGAGGCCATCCTCGACACATTCCAGGTTGGAGTCGTTGTAATGGACCTGAACGGAAATATCGACATGACGAACAACATGGCTTGCGACATGTTCGGTTACGATAAGGACGACATGAGACGGATCAACGCAAGGAAGCTCCTCAGGGACTGGGATTCCATCAGAAGAAGCCTCCTCGAGGACGGAACTGAATATGAGGCTGATACTGATGTCTTCTCCAGGAAGAACAGGCTCCAGTACAATGTCAGCATCTACAGGATGATAAGAGGTAAGTATGACTCTATTGTCATGATACTCAGGGAAGTAAGGAAACAGAGGAAACTCGCCGAGAAGCTCATGGGGAGAAGGGCGATATACACCTTTGACAAGATAATAGGACAGGACCCGAATTTCGTGAAGGTACTTGACCTGGCCAAGAAGATTTCTGACAGCAAGTCAACAGTACTTCTTATGGGGGAAAGCGGAACAGGCAAGGAGCTGTTCGCCCAGTCCATACACAACAGGTCGAACCGCTCAAGGGAACCGTTCATTGCACTTAATTGCGGTGCGATACCGAGAAACCTTATCGAATCCGAGCTGTTCGGATACGAGGAGGGTGCATTCACGGGTGCAAAATCGAAAGGAATGCCCGGAAAGTTCGAGCTCGCGGACGGTGGAACACTATTCCTCGATGAAATAGGCGAAATGCCCATTGACCTTCAGACAAGACTCCTCAGGGTGATCGAGGAAGGAACTGTCTCAAGGATCGGCAGCATCCATGACAATGTGGTGAATGTCAGGGTCATAGCAGCGACAAACAGGGAGCTTAGGGACGAGGTTGAACGCGGAACCTTCAGGAAGGACCTCTACTACAGGCTGAATGTGCTGCCCCTCAGACTTCCGTCACTGAAGGAGAGGCGGTCGGATATCCCGGTGCTTTTCGATTTCTTCATGGGCAGGATATCCAAGAAGCACAACAAGAAGAGGATCGACTTCTCAAGGGACCAGATGGATAGGCTGATGGAGTACGACTGGCCGGGTAACATCAGGGAACTCGAGAATTATGTAGAACTCGTAGTCAATACTGAAAGCGTGCCAGACATCTTCGAGGTCAACCGGGGAAGAGGGGACCTTCCGATGGCTGGAACCTCAGGACCTTCAAGAAGGGTAGCGAGCCTTACTGAAATAGAAAAGGAACATATACTTTTCATGCTGGAGCATGAGGACTGGAACATATCGAAGGCAGCGAAGGCGCTTGAAATAGGAAGAAATACGCTTTATCGCAAGCTTGAAGCCTATGGTCTCGATGTATCGATTCGGGACAAAGTTCCAGAATGGAACAGCAAATGATGCGGATGACCGCTCCATAATGGAGCGGTTGTTTTTCGTCCGAAATGTAAACCATTGCAGTTCAATCGTTTACAGCCCCGGCAATATTTGGCATGATTCTTGCTTATATATCAGTACAGAACATCCATAGGAGGGATACAATGTCAAACTATTACGGATACCAGGGTACAGTACTCAGGATCGACCTGACAGCAGGAACAGTCAAGAAGGAGCAGCTTAATCTTGATGATGCAGTAAAGTTCCTCGGGGGAAGAGGACTCGGAACAAAGATGCTCATCGATGAGATCGATGCGAACGTTGATGCTCTCAGCCCGGAGAACAAGCTCATATTTGCAGCGGGACCTCTCACTGGAACCAACACACCAACCGGCGGAAGGTACATGGTAATAACCAAGTCACCTCTTACGGGAACGGTAGCAAGCTCGAATTCAGGCGGATTCTTCGGCGCAGAGATGAAGTTTGCCGGATATGACATGATCGTCCTTGAAGGAAAGTCAGAGAAGCCTGTATACATAAACATAGTTGACGATGAGGTAGAACTGAAGGATGCATCAGGACTCTGGGGAAAGCTTGTCGCAGACACCACTGAGACACTTGAGGGAATCCATGGAGACAAGGCGAAGGTTGCCTGCATAGGACCAGCTGGAGAAAGGCTGTCACTCATGGCTGCAGTCATGAACGACAAGGGAAGGGCAGCAGGAAGGTCAGGAGTCGGTGCCGTAATGGGATCCAAGAACCTCAAGGCTATCGTAGTCAAAGGATCGAAGAAGGTCCAGGTAAAGGACCCTGCAATGCTCAAGGAAGTTTTCGCAAGATGCACCAAGAAGATCAGGGACAACGGCGTTACCGGACAGGGACTTCCTGCATACGGAACTGCGGTGCTTGTCAACATAATCAATGAGAACGGCGTGCTTCCAACAAAGAACTTCCAGGAGTCACAGTTCTCCTTCGCAGAGGATATAAGCGGTGAGACCCTTGCTGAGAAGTACCTCACAAGGAAGGACCCATGCTTCAGATGTCCAATAGGCTGCGGAAGATACTGCAAGGTTGATGACATAGAGGGACAGGGACCTGAGTACGAAACAGTATGGGCATACGGCTCAGACTGCGGAGTAAATGACCTTCCTGCAGTCATCAAGGCTAACTACTGGTGCAACGAGTACGGTCTTGACACAATATCAGCAGGAACTACCATAGCGGCTGCAATGGAGCTTTACCAGAGAGGCTACATCACAAGGGAAGAGCTTGGAGACGGACCGGAGCTGGTTTGGGGAAGTGCAGAGGCCATAGTAGAATGGACCAAGAGGATGGGAGCTGTAGAAGGCTTCGGAGTCAAGCTTGCGGAAGGCTCATACAGGCTCTGTGACAGCTACGGGGTACCAGAATACTCCATGACAGTAAAGAAGCAGGAGCTTCCCGCATACGACCCGAGAGGAATCCAGGGACACGGAATTTCCTATGCAACCTCCAACAGAGGCGGATGCCACGTAAGAGGCTACATGATCTCCCCTGAGATACTCGGACTTCCTGAGAAGCTTGACAGGTTCACGCTTGAAGGAAAGGCAGAATGGACAAAGATATTCCAGGACTTCACTGCAGCTATAGATTCATCAGGACTCTGCCTGTTCACATCATTCGCACTTGGTGCTGACGACTATGCCGACCTCGTTAATGCGATTACAGGTTCGACATATACCGGAGCTGAGTTCATCGAGGCTGGTGAGAGGGTATGGAACCTTGAGAGGGTTTGGAACATGAAGGCAGGCATAGCGGCATCAACAGATACGCTTCCTAAGAGACTTCTTGAGGAGCCTATTGCTGAAGGACCTTCAAAGGGCTGGGTAACAAAGCTTAACGAGACATTGCCTGACTACTACAAGGTAAGAGGCTGGTCTGAGGATGGAGCTCCTAAGGACGACAAGCTTTCAGCGCTTGGACTGAAGTAAGGAGGAGCCATTGAACCTTACAATAAGGCTATTCGCCACACTCCGTGAGAACAGGGGGAAGATCCTTGACGTCGAGGTGTCTGATGGTGAAACCATAAGGACCATACTTGGCTCCATGGGAATCATGGAAGAGGATGTGGCAATACTTTTAAGGAACGGCAGGGATGCTTCTCTTGATGACTTCCCTGAGGACAAGGACACACTTTCAGTTTTTCCGCCGGTTGGCGGAGGCTGAAGACAATACGAGAATCCGGGCGGTGTCCGGATTCTTTGTTTTCCAGATGATTGCGGTCACTCCGGTTCGGGATATATAATCAGAGTAATAGGTCTGTAGGGAGGGATATATCTGTCAACGGAAAGGATATCGGAGATTCTTGAAAAGAATTATGGAAAGATGGTGTCAATTAGGCACCGCATACATATGGAGCCTGAAATAGCCTTCGAGGAGGTAAAGACTGCAGCTCTTGTTGCAGAAACCCTCAGAAGCCTTGGTATAGAGACAAGGACTGGGGTCGCAAAAACAGGGGTTCTTGGCATCCTCCATGGTAGAGGTCCTGGCAGGACAGTCCTGCTCAGGGCAGACATGGACGCTCTCCCTGTTGATGAATTGGCGGATGTGCCATACAGGTCTAGGGTCAGGGGCAAGATGCACGCCTGCGGACACGACGCCCATACGGCGGGGCTCCTTGGTGCGGCAATGGTGCTTTCGGAGCTCAGGGATTCCTTTGATGGCTGCATAAAGTTCATGTTCCAGCCGGCTGAAGAGGAGGATGGAGGAGCGCTGACCATGATCGAGGAGGGCATCCTTGAGTCGCCAAAGGTCGATGCTGCCTTCGGATGCCATCTCTGGGGGCTCATGGAAGAGGGGAAGGTAGCAGTATCAGGCGGACCCGTCATGGCTTCACCTGACGTCTTCGACCTTGAGGTCACAGGCAGAGGGGGACACGGAGCGCAGCCGCATCTGACTGTCGATCCGATAATGGTGTCAGCAAGCATAATAACAGCTTTCAACAACATGGTCGGAAGAAGGGTGGATCCCCTTGTACCTTGTGTGGTATCCGTGTGCAGCATAAGCGGGGGAGAAGTCCACAATGTCATACCAGAAAAGGTGATCATGAAGGGGACGATAAGGACACTTGATGAGGAAACAAGGGAAAGGATACCAAAGGAGCTTGAGAAGCTTGCTGTTGGAATTGCCGGATCAATGGGGGCAACTGCCAATTTCATTTATGGTAAGAGGTTTCCGGTCCTCATAAACGATGAGGAGATGGCAAGCCTTGCGAGAGATGCTTTCAGAAAGCATGCTGACCCTTCAGATGTCTCAGACAACCAGATACAGTCAATGGGGGGAGAGGACTTCGCCTACCTAGGACAGCATGTACCATCAGCCTATGCCTTCATCGGCATAGCGAAGGATGGGAAAAATCCTGTCCTTCACCACAACCCTTACTTCTCCTTCGAAGACTCTAACATGAAGCTGCTCGCAAAGGGCCTGGCGCAGATTGCTCTTGACTTCCTGTCTGAGTGAAGGTCATGACGGCCTGATCAGTAGGACTAAATCGGTTTTTCCACTAAAGGAAAAGGTCAGGAAATGGCATAACCTGCCATTTCCTGACCTTATTGCCTATTCAGGCAGAGTCTACACTCTCTCCATTTCAGCAAGGAATGCCTGCAGAGGCTGATTTCCAAGAAGCTCATGCTTGTCGTTTATGACTATCTTCGGAACTCCGGATACGTTGAACTTGTTTGAGAGGTCGAAGAATGTCTCAGCCTCGACCATCTCAGCATCGATAAATGGATTCATGAGTGCCATCTTGTGTGCCTTCTGTACTGCTCCTGCGCAGTGAGGGCAGCTGAGCGTTACGAAAACCTTGATGTTTGTAGGCTTGTCGATCTTCCTGATCCTTTCCTCAAGGTCCTTTGGAAGCTCTGAATTCCTTCCTGAAACCTCCAGAAGGGCAGGGATGAATGAATTTATCTCGTGTCCTGCGGGGATCCCGTTGAACTTGACACCCTCGTACTTTCCATCCTTGTCGAGCAGGACTATGCTCGGTACCATCGTGACATTGTATTCCCTGGCTAGGTCTGAATCCTTGTCCAGGTCATACTTCTTCAGGTGTAGACGGTCGCTTAATTCCTCAATCTCCTCCATGTAGCCTGCTGTCTCCTCGCAGCTGTAGCATTCGCCTTCCTTTGTGAACAGTGCGATCGTTACATCACCTGCAAGGTCGTTGAAGACCTCCTTAAGCTGACCTCTCAATTCTTCGTTGAACATTTTCATTTTCATTTCCTCCATTTATCCGTATTTTATTTAAATTTATTCGCTGGCTTCATTCAGGCCTTGAGCCTGTTCAGGTATTCACTTGCAGAGAGGGCAGCCTTCGCTCCGTCGCTTGCGGCTATGACTATCTGCTTGTAGGGCACTTCGGTTACATCGCCCGCTGCGTATATTCCCGGAACGCCTGTCTCATTCTTCTGGTTTACAATGATCTCACCATGGCTGTTAAGGTTCAGGAACTTGCCGAAAGGACCGGTGAAGGGGTCATGCCCTATCTCGACGAACAGTCCGTCTCCCTGGAGAAGCTTCTCTTCGCCTGTAGCGTTGTTCCTTGCCTTCAGACCCCTGAAGGTACCATCGCCGACCACCTCGGTGATCGTTGTTCCAAGCATTACGCTTATCTTCGGGTTCGAGTACAGCTGGTCAGTAAGTACCTTGTCTGACCTGAACTGGCTCCTGTGGACTATGGTGACCTTTGACGCAACCTTTGCAAGATCGATTGCCGCCTCTGCAGCTGAGTTCCCTCCGCCAGCCACGAAGACCTCCTTGCCCTTGAAGAAGGGTCCGTCACATATCGCACAGTAGGATACACCTTTCCCTGAGTACGCTGATTCTCCGTTAACACCAAGCGTCCTTGGCTTGGAGCCTGTTGCAACTATAATTGACCTCGATTTGTAGGTTTCACCCGAATCCAGCGTAAGGCTGTGAACTTTGTCTGTGGAGCTTATTCCAATCACTTCCACATCTGAAAGAACAGGTATCCCGTTCTGGTCCACATGTGACAGGAATTCATTTACAAGCCCTTCACCTGAAATTGACTTTATCCCGAGATAATTGTCAACGTCCGAGGTGTCAAGGATCTGACCGCCTTTCCTTTTTGTAATGATGCCGGCTGCAAGACCCTTCCTTGAAGCGTATAGCGCTGCGTTCAGTCCTGCAGGTCCTCCACCGACCACCAGCACATCATATGTGGTCCCCGGATCCAAAGTGTTTTGGCTTGCCAGTGAAAATGTGCTTCCGAAATCGAGATTAAGCTTGAAGCTCATGGTTATCCTCCTTTTGTAAGGGACGGAACTTGACCGTTGTCCCTTTTAGAAGATGCATACGCTGAAATAGCTTTGCAGCTTCTGCATCTATGTGTTCTTTATAATCTTGCAGACTGTCGATTCGCTTATGCCGCCGAAAAGAACTCCGATCTCCTTCAGTGAGAGGGTTGTCCTCTTCCTGAAATCATGTATCATCTGGTTACGGAGGTCGCGGTCCCTGAGCAGCTCTTCCACTGTCTGTCCGGTATCCTGGGCTATTGATGAGAGCTTCGTCCTTGCCTCCTCAATAGTATGGAGGCAGTCCCTGCACTCCTTGTCCTCAGCAGCAGCGGGCTCATCGTCTTCCTTCCTCAGCGGTGTCACCCAGTCAAGCTTAAGAGGGGATTTTCCGCCGTATACGCAGAAGCTGTTCCATTCCGTGGCTTCCTTGCTTCTTTCGTGCAGTGCTCCAATGGTCTTGAGGACCTCATCCTTTTCATTCATGAGTGTGCTCTTGTACCTGTCCCGAAAGAGCCTGCCTTTGCATTTGACATACATGGCATAACCAATGTTGATGCTCTTCATAACCTTCGACAGGTCGCTCCCGTTGGTGTCCAGGACAAGCTGGTACTCATTGTCTGAAAGGAGACAGTATGCATATAGCTTGAAATTGAAATTTGCCTGGGTTCTCTTTAGTATCTCCATGAAACGGTACCGGTCGCTCTCATTCTCAAAGAGCATCCTTTCACCGCCTCCGGTCTGGCGGATCAGGAAGGTTCCGAAATCGTCCTTTATACGTGCTGTACGTGCCATCCTTACCACCTGCCTTCAACAATAATATATCAGCGATTCAAGTTATAGTCAAGTACCGTCCCTAAGATTTTTGACGAAATAAAAAACATCATAAGCTGATCGGGTTTGGGTCACGGTTAAGAATCCTTGCAGGCGATTGCCCATATCCTGCCATAACTTGGATGATATAATGAAAGGTAAGAGGTGATCTTCAGTGGATGAGTTAAAGGTACTCCTGGTTGATGACGAGCCGGGGATAAGGGATATGATAAAGGAGTATATGGCAGGCGGAGGGTATGATGCTGATGAGGCAGGAGACGGCTTCAGAGCCCTTCTCATGCTGGAGGGGAAGAAGTACGACATCGTGGTCCTGGACATCATGATGCCCGGCATGGACGGCTGGAGCGTGGCAAGGAACATAAGGAAGACCTCGGACATTCCGATAATCATGCTTTCAGCCCGCGGAGAGGAGTACGACAAGCTTCTCGGCTTCGACATGGGGATCGACGACTACATGGTGAAGCCCTTCAGCCCGAAGGAGCTCCTTGCGAGGATCAGGGCCCTGACATCAAGAAGGAGAAGGGAAGTAATCTCTCCAGTCAGAAGGCTCGAATTCGGAAGTCTCGTGATTGACCTTGACGGACGAAAGGTGACTAACTCATCTGAGGTCCTTCAGCTTACACCTAAGGAGTTCGAGCTTCTTTCCTTCCTTGCGGAGAACCCTGGCAAGGCGTTCACAAGGGACCATATCCTTTCTGCTGTTTGGGGCTATGACTTCGAGGGTGACGACAGGACTGTGGATACCCACATCAAGCAGCTGAGGGAAAGGCTTAAGGAGTCCAGGAGGATGATCGTGACCGTATGGGGTACCGGCTACAAGTTCGACCCGGAGGTAATGCCATGAGTGGGATTTCTCTAAGGCTATTCAAGGGAATGATGGTTCTTGTAGCGGTCATTGTTGCTGTACTTTGGCTCTTCCAGGTCGTTTTCCTTGAGGATTTCTACAGTTCGAGACAGATCGGGCTGATGCAGGACAAGGTGAATGAGATTGCTGCACAAATCGGTGAGAAGGGGATTGACGATCCGAAGCTTCAGGAGGAGATTGCTGAATTTTCCGATGTATACAACGTTATCATCGGGGTATTCGACAGTTCAGGTGTTTCAGTGTATGAGGCAGGCGGTGAAACTTCCACGGGGACCCAGAATTTCTTCGACAAGCATATCATGGAGGTTGTAACTGAGGCACTGAACGGAAGTACCGTAAACAGGACTGAGGAGCAGACCAGGACAGGCGGCAGGTTCCTGTTCCTTGCGACTCCTACAGGAAGCGGCGCTCTGGCTGCTGCAGTACCTCTTGCCCCAGTTTCAGATACTGCATCCATCCTCAAGGTGCAGCTTGCTTACATTACGGTAATACTTCTCGTTGTATCATTTGTCCTGTCGTACGTACTTTCAGGAAGGTTCGTGAAACCTATCCTAAAGATCACGGATGCAGCAAGGAAGATGGCGAAGGGTGATTTTGATGTCGACCTGGATGTGAAGGGGAACGATGAGATCTCTGCTCTTGCAAGGGACATGAAGGAGATGGGCATCGAGCTTGGAAGGACAGAAAGGCTGAAGAAGGACCTTATCGGAAACATATCACATGAGCTGAGGACCCCCCTGAGCCTTATAAGAGGCTATGCTGAGACCCTCAGGGATGTTTCAGGGAACGACCTTGTAAGGAGGAACCGGCAGCTTGGCATCATAATGGAGGAGTCTGACAGGTTATCTGAACTTGTTGATGACATCCTAAGCATGTCAAGGCTTGATTCAGGTGCTTCAAAGCCTGAACCTGCGTCAGTTGACATGAAGGAGCTTGCAAACAGAGTTTCTGAGAGGTTCAGGGACCTCTCGTCACGGACCGGCATCAGGCTCCTCATTGAAGCTGAATCAGACTGCAGGATAACCGCTGACCCTAAGCTTATGACACAGGTGTCCGTAAACCTTATCGGCAACGCCTTCAAGCATGCCAGGGAGAATGTTCTGGTCTCCGTATCGAGAAATGAAGGACTTGTCACTCTCATGGTCGACGATGACGGGAATGGGATAAGCGATGAGGACCTGCCGAGGATCTGGGACAGGTACTACAAAGGTAAGGGTGAGGGTGCAGCGGGTACCGGACTTGGACTTGCTATCGCAAAGAGCATCCTTGAATCCCATGGATTCAAATATGGTGCGTCAAACAATGATTCCGGTGGAGCCAGGTTCTGGTTTTCAGCTAAGTCATCATGACTTTTCCACCATTTTTGACCATATTCCATCACAGATCCCTCACATCTTCCGATTAATATGGATACATGGAATTTCCTGAATCTGTCTTGTGGGAGATGTCAAAATGAAAAAAAAATCAAAGCTCAGACTCTATGTGCAGATATTTTTCTTTGTACTTATCGGACTTATCGCTGTAAACCATACGCTTGCAGAATCCGGAATGGGAATCCCCCTGCTTGCCGATGCATCGCTTCATGCCCTCTGTCCTTTCGGCGGTGTAGTTACACTCTATAATCTGGGAACCCTTGGAACCTTCATCCAGAAGATACACATGTCATCCGTGATACTAATGTCACTCGTATTCATCCTAGCCATCCTCTTCGGACCCGTATTCTGCGGATGGGTATGCCCCCTTGGCTCCTTCCAGGAATGGATTGGTAAGCTCGGAAAGAAGGTCCTCGGAAAAAGGTTCGGTAAGGTAGTACCTGAGAAGGTCGACAATGTCCTGAAGTACTTCAGGTATGCCGTGCTCGTCTGGGTAGTATATGTGACAGCAAGGTCAGGATACCTGATGTTCGCGGAAATCGACCCATATAACGCACTGTTCTCCTTCTGGTCAAGCGAAGTGGCGATCCCAGGAGTGATAGTGCTACTGGTTACAATGGGTGCATCGCTTGTCATTTCGAGGCCATGGTGCAGGTATGCCTGCCCTTATGGAGCTCTGCTCGGACTTTCAAACAAGGTTAGGATCTTTGGAATAAAGCGCAACGAATCGACCTGCATAAGCTGCAAGAAGTGCGACACCAGCTGTCCAATGGGCATAGTTGTTTCAGATAAGACAAAGGTCACAGACCTCCACTGCATAAGCTGCATGGAGTGCACATCAGAAAAAGCCTGCCCTGTACCTGACACAGTCAACCTCATGAACGGACTGTTCATGGAAATGCCTAAGAAAGGCAGGGAGGTAAAGGCATGAGGAAGATATCATCAAAATTCATGGCTCTCACAGTATTCCTTGTCATATTCGGGGGGATTGGGGCTACTATCCTCGCCGATGTCTGGACAACAGAATCCACAAAGGTGCCGGTCACATACAAGGAAGGGGAGTTCGAAGGCCAGTACAACCCCGAGGACATAAGGGGTTCCTACACCTTCAGCGAGGTATCTGAGCTGTTTGAGGTGGATCTCGGCGACCTGCTGGAAGCCTTCGGAATACCTGAAGGGACAGATGGGACAAGCATTCAGACAAAGGTCCTTGAGGAGATGTATCCGAATCTTCCGAACGAGATCGGCAACGGTTCAGTCCAGCTCTTCGTGGCATTCTACAAGGGGCTTCCTCCTGAGTATGACGACACGTATCTGCCAGCACAGGCGAAGGACATACTCTACAGGGTGAACGAGAAGCTCACAGCAGAAGAGAAGGCCTACATAGAATCGCACCTTGCAGTGCTTCCTGAGCCAGCAGGTGAAGCATCAGAACCGGCTGGACCTGCAGCCACTGAGGAAGTCGAGCCACTTGTCAAGGGTGCTACGACATTCCAGCAGGTCCTTGACGCAGGTATAACGAAGGCTCAGATCGAGGAGATCATTGGTTCTGCCATGCCGGCTACAAATCTCCCGATAAAGGATTATTGCCTGGAGAAGGGGCTTTCCTTCTCAGAGGTGAAGGAAAAGCTGAACGCCCTGGTTGAAAAATAGGGATCAGGAAATCGGGTAGGACCCCGCTG
>NZ_AXUN02000054.1 GCF_000495435.3 Youngiibacter fragilis 232.1
ACTAGAATTTACGCTTACATTTTAAAGGCAAATCCTAATCCTATTGCAAGAACGATTGCTAATAAAATAATTACGCTTATATTCACTTTTTTTCTCCTTCAGCTTTTTTGTTCTTAATATACTGTTTATATCCACCCACATTAATTATCTCAAGTATGTTCTTATCGTAAGGTACAAAAGTGTAGATTTCATTCTTAGTCTCATTTGTAATTGAACCTTTAATGAAATCTACTGATACTATATCATTTTCACTGATACTTCTGCTTGCTTCAGGTGATTCAAGAACTGGTAAACCTATGTTTATAGCATTTCTATAGAATATTCTCGCAAATGTTTCTGCTATGACGCATTGGACCCCTGAAGCCTTTATACTGATTGGTGCATGCTCTCGTGAACTGCCCGACCCAAAATTCTTACCTGCAACAAAAACATCTCCATGTTCTATTTGGGTTGCGAATCCTGTTTTTATACCGTCCATACACACTTTTCCTAATTCATCCGGGTCAGAAATCGAAAGATACTTTCCAGGAACAATCGCGTCTGTATCAATATTATCTCCAAACTTAAATGCTTTGCCCATTATTTCACCTCCAGTGGATGTGATATTTTGCCCATTACAGCTGTGGCAGCTGCAACATATGGACTTGATAAATATACTTCAGATTCTGGATGTCCCATTCTTCCGACAAAATTTCTATTTGTGGTGGATACAGCAACCTCTCCTTTTGCTAATATTCCCATATGTCCACCGAAACATGGCCCACATGTAGGTGTAGATACAGCTGCTCCTGCCTCAATGAAAATATCGACTAATCCTTCTTTGATTGCCTGTGTGTAGATTGATTGAGTTGCAGGTATAATTATAGTCCTTACATTCTTGTGTATTTTTTTCCCTTTTAATACTGATGCAGCTGCTCTTAAGTCCTCAATTCTTCCATTTGTACATGAGCCTATTACCACTTGATCTACATACTTTTCACAAATTTCGCTGACAAATTTCGTATTCTCAGGGAGATGAGGACAAGCTACAACAGGTTCCAAAGCCGATACATCGATCTCAATTATCTGAGAGTATGTCGCATCATCATCACTGTAATAGACATTGAATTCCTTCAAAGAATGATTATGTTCCTCAACATATTTAATTGTCTTATCATCAGGTGCTATAATTCCATTCTTTGCACCTGCTTCAATTGCCATGTTACACATTGTGAAGCGCCCGTCCATCGACAGCTCATTTATCGCTTCACCTGTGAATTCCATAGCCTTATACAAAGCACCATCCACACCAATCTTACCTATTGTATGGAGTATAAGATCCTTACCTGTGATATATTCAGGAAGTTTCCCGGAATATATGAACTTAATTGTCTCAGGTACTTTAAACCATAACTCACCAGTTGCTAAAGCAGCAGCAATATCAGTACTACCCATCCCTGTTGAGAATGCTCCAAGTGCACCGTAGGTGCATGTGTGAGAGTCACCACCAACAATTACTTCTCCTGGTAGAACTAAACCTTTTTCAGGTAACAGCGCATGTTCAATTCCCATAGTACCTACATCGAAGAAAAATGGCATATTCTCTTGCTTTGCAAAGTCCCTCACGTATTTGCTCTGTTCAGCTGCCTTCACATTTGCATTAGGGGTAAAATGATCCATTACAAAATATGTTTTGTTTACATCAAATACTGTCTCATATCCCATTTCTTTCATTTCTCTCAGTGCAATAGGACATGTAACATCATTTGCCAGAACACCATCAAGCTTAGCAACAATCATTTCGCCTGGAACTACTCTTTCTTTGCCGCAATGCGCCGCTAGGACCTTTTCAGTAATATTCATCAGTCTCCTCCTTCAATATTTGTAACCGGTTAACTCTTTATAAGCATAAATCATGCCAAAACAAAAAAAGAGCTTTCCGCTCTCTTTTCAAATATCAACTTGTTATTTTCTTATTTTTCAATAGTCATTTTTACTAATTCGATATTTATTAGCATTGTAGCGAAGGCGTTTTCGCTCCAGTCTTGAAACAGTGTTCCAACTGCTGTTTCAAGTGTTTCACTTACTTTTGGCCATTTAGCAATCTCCATAATGTTGTTCTGCTTATACCAAGTTTCTTAGCTGCTTCGCTCTTGTTGCCCCCGCACTCTTGTATTACCTTGTAAACTGCATTTTGTTCATTGTCGCTATGTACGTCATATCTACTATAAAGTATATCAATGATTAGGTTATCAAGACTTATACTATTATTAAAGAGCACCGAAAATCGTTCAATTACATTCTTCAATTCTCGGATGTTTCCCTCCCATATTCTTTCGGTGAATGCTTCATGATTTCTTATCTCATCCAGCTTTTTTTGATTAATTCTGATATTATTCTCCTTGAGAAAGGATTCAATGAGTATCGGAATATCATCTTTTCTTTCGGTTAAGGATGGAATAAAAAGTTCCAATACGCAAATTCTAAAATATAAATCATGACGAAATTTACCTTCTCGTACTAAATCCCTAAGCTTCTTGTTTGTAGCAGTAATAATTCTAACATCAACAGAAATAATGCTTTCACCGCCAAGTCGCATTACCTCCCGATTTTCCAATACTCTTAAAAGTCGTGTTTGCATTGACATCGATAATTCACCGATTTCATCCAAAAAGATGGTTCCATTATGAGCTAATTCAAAAACTCCTTGCTTACCGCCTTTTTTTGATCCGGTAAATGCACCTTCTTCATAACCGAACAATTCACTTTCAAGTATATTTTCAGGCAAAGCTCCACAGTTGATTGCTACAAACGGTCTGTTAGCTCTTAAGCTATAATTGTGTATGCTTTGTGCAAACAACTCTTTTCCAGTACCACTTTCTCCGTACAATAGTATTGTTGAATTTGTCCGAGCATAGAGTTTTGCTTTCTCAACAGTATGCTTAAATATCTGGCTTTTGCCAATCATATCCTCAAATTTGGTGTCCGCTGTGAACCCTTTCTTATTTAGTCTGCGTCTTAGCTTCTCTTCAGCCTCTTGGATTGTATTCACCGTCTGGAATGTTGCAATAGCCCCAACAACATCATCCTTGATTTTTATCGGGACCCTATTTGTCAGAATTTCGTATTCGCCAATAAGCTGAGTTTGATTTAGCTCCTCCCTATCAGACGCAATTACTTCTTCAAGTCTAGTATTTGGAATTATGTCACTAATACGATTACCAATCGCCTGATTAGAATAAATGCCTGAAATCCTTTCGGCGCTTTTATTAAATATTTCGATTACACCATTTTTATCAGTAGCAATAATACCCTCATATGTGAAGTTCATCATTGCTTTTAATCTTTCATTTTGACGATCCTTCTCTCTTAGGGCTAATGCAATACTAATCGCTTCATCAATTGCTTCTTCTACACTGGACTCTGAATATACTAAATATGTGTTCAGTCCGTACTGATCTCCTTTTTCGCGTACAAGACTACTTCCGATCACATTCGTTATACCTTCATCTACCAGCTCTCTTACAATATCTTCGAGCTCCAGGAAATCAGAATACGTTCTCTCATGAATAGTTACATTGATCAAAGACTTCAATTCTTCCAAATATGGCATTCTTGAATGATAACTTACAATTGCTATATCGCCACCAATCAATTTTGCCCTTTTTACAGAAAATAAGAAATCAGTAATGGTTGGTGAGATGTCTACATACGGTTTGATTCCTGCTTTCTTAATTTCGAAACCGTTAGCTCCCGCCGACAAGACTATATCCAGTTTATTTTCTTTCTGGAATTTTCGTGTAATGTCAACAACGTTTTCGATTGGGGTATGCGTTATATAGAACTCAGCAATCCCTTTGTACTTACCTTCGATTTTCCTAATAATATCTGTCAAGCCACCATAACTTATAAACCCAAGTCTAACTTTCATAATCACTCCATACATAATTCTATCTGACGAAACATTATCAATCGATACAAATATGAAATCCTCTCTTATGTTTTAAGTGCAATTTTTCAAGAAGACTATCCAGCATTAAACAAAATAAGAATAATAAGCTAAATCTTGCCTGAGATAACCACTTATCTGTTCAATACTCTAGAGGTGTAACTAGGGTATAATAACGTGTTTTAAATTTGCACAATCTATGAATTAGACTATCATTATACCTAAATCCATCAAGGCTTCCTTACAGGAGTTCATGCAAGCTTAGTCAAGCATTACATCATTTTTTTTGGGGTCTAATCAATACCAATATTGAAAACCAGATCTCGACTCCTTCCGGCTTCTTAACAATTCATTTTATCATATAACTAAAAAACATAAAACATACCATCTTATACTAATATCCATTCAAAGGTTTCGCTCCTCCAACCATCAAATGATGTAATATCTAGAACCAGATCAAAACGAAAATACAACAAAAGCCCCTGAAATCAGGAGCTTTCATTGTATCAATATTTGAGTACTAATATGTATAATAACGCAGATTTTGATACATATGCTCGCACAAATAATAGTGACTAATAATTAGTGTATCACCCCATTTTAAATATTCGTGAAATTAGTCATTTCGCGAAGTTATATATTTACACCTAGGCATAAAAATTTAGCTCTATTAGTAACAGACATGAAAATAAAACAGGAAGAACAAAAACCTTACAAGTTTTGCAACTACTTGGTTCTTACTCTTCCTGTTCAAAATTATTTCTAATAACGCAGATTTGATGCAAAGGAACCTTCATCGCTACTTCAATACCAAGCTCATTAAGTCTCAGGTGAAGTAGCACATCATATATATCATCAAGAAGTATATTAGTTAAATACCTAAATAAGCTTTCCTAACATCATCGTTACGTAATAGTTCTTTTGAGGATCCCTTAATATTTATGTGACCCGTTTCAATAACATATCCTCTATCTGCTACAGCCAGCGCTTGCACAAGGTTCTGCTCAATA
The DNA here is from genome assembly GCF_000495435.3 of Youngiibacter fragilis 232.1. Taxonomy (GTDB): domain Bacteria; phylum Bacillota; class Clostridia; order Clostridiales; family Clostridiaceae; genus Youngiibacter; species Youngiibacter fragilis. The sequence goes on from NZ_AXUN02000054.1 coordinate 4,939, forward strand.
AGAAGTATCGAAGTCCCGTTCTCTTTTACCCTATCAATTGTTCTGAAAACTTCGTCAACTACTATTGGAGCTAGACCAAGCGATGGTTCATCTAACACTAGTAAGGTAGGTTCAAGCATCAGTGCTCTTCCAATTGCTAGCATCTGTTGCTGTCCTCCAGATAGAGTTCCAGCCTGGTGAGTTAACCTTTGCTTCAAAATTGGAAACATATCCAATACATTCGCATATAAATCTGCTCTCTTCGAACGAGATCTCTTGCAGTATGCTCCTAACATCAGATTGTCATGAATACTCATTGTTGTAAGAATTCCACGTCCTTGAGGGATATGGGCAATCCCAAACTCAGGTCTCTTATGGGCAGGAACGCCTGTAATATCATTACCCTCCCAATACACATTCCCACTTGTTACAGGAGTTGTACCCGATATTACCCTCAATAGAGTAGTCTTTCCTGCTCCATTCGAACCAACTAATGCTACACACTCACCTTTTTCAACATCCATGGATACATTGAATAAAACTTTCAAATCGCCATAACCACAACTAAGATTATCAATTTTCAATAGCATTCTTGTATCCACCTCCCAAATATGCCTCAATTACTTCTGGCATTTTCATAACAACATTAGGATCACCATCACAAAGTAGTCCACCCTCGTTTAGAACAACAACTCTATGACATATTTTTGTAACTGCAGCCATTACATGTTCTATAAATATTATTGTGATTCCCATCTGGTTTATTTTCTGAACAAAATCTGTACTCATTTCCATTTCCTGGGGATTAAGTCCAGCTAAACATTCATCTAGCATAATTATCGAGGGATCCATTGCCAAAACTCGAGCCATATCAAGCCACTTACGTTTTTCAATAGGAAGCTTTGCACACAGTTCATTTGCTATTGGCATCAAGTCGGACATCTCTAGTATTTCTTCTGTCTTAGTTTTAGCATCAGCTTTTTTCCTATGGTGAAGTAATGCTACAGTATATATGGAATCTCTTACTGTTAGCCCTTCGAAAGGACGTGGAGACTGAAAAGTACGGCCGATTCCAAGATAAGCTCTATCAGGTATTGATTTCCCAATAATATTCTCGCCTTTATAAATGATTTCTCCTTCATCCGGAAGATATACTCCTGAAATAAGGTTAACACTAGTCGATTTCCCAGAACCATTTGGACCAATTAATCCAAGTATTTCGCCTTTATACACATCGAAACTTAGATGATTTATTGCGTGTACACCGCCGAAGGATTTATCAAGGTTTCTAATTTCAAGTATTTTTTCCATATTATGAATCCCCCTTCAGCTGGGTTAGGGCTTTTTTCTTTGTAAAGTTAGCTTTGACGTCTGTAACAATTGACCAGAATCCTTCTGGTTTAAATATTACGATAAGCATTAATATTAAACCATAAAGAGCCAAGCTCGCGCCACTCCATGTAGCAGGTAAAAATGCGTTACACGCTTCCATTAATGGAATAATTACAATGGCGCCTAATAGAGGTCCCCAAAAGGTTCCAATACCCCCAACTATAGCAATAACTCCTATCTTAACTGCCAGATCGAACGAACCAACCATTGTAGGATCAACATATGACATCTTAAACGCGTAGAAAGTTCCTAAGACTGAAGTACAAGCCGCTGATATAATAAGGGCATTCATCTTAACTTTTGAGCTTCTAATTCCAAGTGATTCTGCAGCATCCTGATCCTCTCTAATAGCCTTGAGGTAGTACCCTAGTCTTCCTCTATCTACGACGTACACAACCCCCAGAATTAAAATCAGTAGAATCAAGAAAATATAGTAATACGGAGTTTCCTGGTTCCATCTCATTACTGCAAATCCTTTGTATTTTGAAGAAATAACAATACCATTATTTCCTCCTGTAAAACCGGCAAAATAAACTACAAGCTCTCTAATCATTTGACCTACAGCGATAGTAGCTAATGAGAAGTATGTTCCTCTGAGTCTGAATGATGGAGCACCAATGAAAATAGCAAAAATAATAGATAGAACAACCCCAACAAAGACGCTAATCCAAGGAGATATTTTCAAGTACTGAAACATCAACATTCCAGTATATGCTCCAACTAGGAAGAAACTTGCATGTGCCCATGAGATTTGTCTAGCAAAGCCCCCGATGATGTTCCATGCAGAACCAAGTGCTGCAAACAAAAATATTTGTACCAATATTGATAGTAAGTAGTTATTCTTTAAGAAAAGTGGAACAGTGAAAAAGAGAATGAAGAGGATGACTGCTACAATATTATTTTTAAGTGCTTTACTTACGTTCATCATATTGTCCTTCCTCCTCCGCCGAAGAGTCCCTGAGGTTTAAATATCATAAATATCATTAATGAAAGGAATACAAAAGTCGGAGCAAGGTTTAATGAAATATAAGAACCAGTGAAAGCTTCAATCAAACCAATTATTATTGCACCAACAAATGCACCTTTTATATTCCCAAGTCCTCCAATTACTACACACGCATAGATTGTTGTAGCAAATACTGTGCCTACACGAGGATAAGCATAATATATTGGAGAAATAATGACACCAGCCACTGCTGCAAACATTGTACCTAGACCAAATGCAATCATGAACATCTTTGTAGTATCTATTCCAAGCATTTTAGCAACGGACATATTTTCACTAGTTGCTCTCATCGCTCTGCCTGTATCTGTCTTATTCAAGAAAGCACTTACTAATACTACAAACACGATACCTATACTAAATGCTATGAGTCTTGGTACCGCAATTGTTGCCACGCCTAAAGGTATGGATGACGTTTTTATAGGAGAATTTATTCCTACTGGATTAGCAGACCAAATCATTTGTGCCACATTTTGTAAGAAATAAGATAGACCAACAGTCAGAAGGATATAAGATGTATTCCCCTGCCCAATTACAGGATGAACTACGACCCTATAAACAAGGATACCGAATAAAAACATTATCGTCGCAATAGGTACAATCAACAAATAAGGATTATTTGTACCAATAGCTTCAGCGAACATCCACGTGATATATAGGCCTAACATGAGAAATTCACCTTGCGCAAAGTTAATAATCTTCATAACACCAAATATCATAGTTTGTCCCACGGCGATTAGCGCATAAATGCCGCCAATTAAAATTCCATTAATCAATGTCTGTCCAAATAAACTCAAATTTTCACCTCCATGAAATTGGCAATGGGGAGATTTACTCCCCATCACACTCAAACTATGCGATCAAGTCTAGTAATCAACACCAGGAATCATGATTTCAGTTACAGAAAATTCTCTTGGGAATATCGTACGAGGATATCCTCCCTGCCACTGAATCATTACTGCCTTAACATTTTCATTCCATCCACCAGCATTCCATGAAACTTTTCCTGGCTGTATCATAGTAATTTCACCTGAATCATATGAGGAACCAGCTATCGCATCTCTTACTGCTGAAGGATCTGCACTTGCAGCTTTTTCGATACCTTCTTTTATAATCCATGTTGCAGCATATGATGGGCCAGCATGTTCTGTCATATAGTAACCATATGTCTCTTCAAACTCCTTAGTGATTGCGAGCAACTCAGGATCATTCGAAATGTTTGCTGAATCCCAATTCCATGAAGCAACAGATGTAAGACCATCAGAAGCCTCACCAAGCTCCTTACCTAGCTGTGGCCACAAGAATCCAGCACCACCTGCAACAACCAGCGGATCGTAATTCATTGACTTCATTGTATTTACGATAAGCTTTGCATCCTGCGAATATGCTACTGGAAGTATTACATCCGCACCAGACTCCTTCATTGCAGTTACAAGAGAAGAAGCGTCCGAGAAATTAGGCGTGAATGGTGCATTTAGTACAACTTCAAGCCCTGCACCTTCAGCAATTTTGAGAGAGCCCTCTGCTGCTGATTGTCCGTATGATGAGTTTTCGTATACAATTGCAACCTTCTTTATATCAATACCCTTTTCATCAATTAGATATTTAATATAATCTACCTGAGTCTGTCCAAATGAGCTACCCTTAGGCACAGCCTGGAATATAAAGTCATAGTCTGAAGTCGTTATTTTATCATTAATTGAGTTTGTTACAGTAGGTATTCCATACTTTTCGATAATTGGAAGCATTGGTAAAGTCAAACCTGAGAATCCAGTTCCTACTATTCCTGAAAGTTTATTTCCAGAAATTTCACGCTCAACAATTTGAGCAATCTGAGTTGAGTCAGAGGTTGTATCTATTACTACAAGTTCTACTTTCGCCCCACCGAGTGATTTAATTCCACCTTTGGCATTTATGTGTTTAACTGCAAGTTGTGCTGCATAAAGGTCCTGAGTCCCAGCATCAGCATTAGCCCCTGTAAGTGGATTAGCCATACCAATATATACGGTATCTACTTTATCTCCACTTGTAGAAGGTGTCCCTGTTGGCTGTGCTATTGGAGCTGCAGTCTCACCTACGCAACCTGCCATAATTCCAAGACTTAATGTTGCTGATAGAATAATTGAAAGTATCTTTTTCATTTTCTCCCCCTATAATAAATAATATTTAGTACTTATAAAATCCTTGTCCAGTTTTGCGTCCACATTTACCCATTTCTATCATCTCAATTAACAGTGGGCATGGCTTATACTTTTCATCTTTGAATCCATCATATAGTGCTTTCATAGTTCCGTATGTGATATCTACTCCGGTATAGTCACATAGTTCAAGAGGACCCATTGGATGATTTGCACCAAGCTTCATAGCATCATCAACGTCTTTTGGATTGCAACCTTCCATTACAAGAAAAGCAGCCTCGTTAATCATCGGTACCAATATTCTATTAACAATGAATCCGGGACTTTCGGGTGCAGGCACAGCAATCTTTCCAATTCTGCTTGCAAACTCTAAGGATTTCCGAAATGTTTCTTGACTTGTTTCTTTTCCCATCATTATTTCCACCAGTTTCATCACTGGAGCAGGATGGAAAAAATGCATTCCAATACACCTTTCAGGAGTCTTTGTACCACCTGCGATTTCAGTTATTTTTAATGCCGAAGCATTTGAAGCCAGAATGGCTTCTTTAGTCACTATTTCATCTAGCTTTGAAAAAAGTTCTTTCTTCAACTCAATTTTTTCAGGCACTGCCTCAATTACGAAATCACAATCTTTTATAGACTCATAAGAAGTACTATAAGTGATTTTCCTCAAAACCAAATCAGCTTCTTCTCTTGTTAATGCTCCCTTTTTTACCAAGTAAGCCATATCTTTAGTTATTCGCTTTTTTGAATTTTCCAAACCACTTGGATAAATATCAACATTTACTACATCGATTCCAGCCTTAGAAATTACTTCTGTAATACCAGATCCCATTACTCCTCCGCCAATTACTCCTACCTTCTTCATGTACCCCTCCCTTTTACCAATATATTTAATATATATATTAGTTATCTGATCAGAACGTTAACGATTTCATCGATCTTAGATCAATAAATGCTTTAAGATTACGCAAACAGTTTCGCACACGTTTCCATTTTTCACACTTATTGTTTCGTAAACGTTTCTAACCATGCGCCAATTATAACATTCATTTTTTATTAGTTTCAATAACATTTGTGTATTTTTATCAATATTATGAATTTATTAATTTATAATACCATTTAATTTGTTATTGTGAAAACAGTTACAAATATACTTGACATGATTCAAAAATACTCTTACACTTAAATTGATTTTTGCGGAAACCGGTTTCTCTTAATAAGTTCGATATTTTTTTCTCAAGGAAATTGTTTCTCGCATTTTAGATCTTAACTGAATTCTTTTATTCAGTATCAACGAATAGACACTATTATTAGAAGGGCGGAGGATTTTAATGTTAAAAGCTAACATAATCAGTGCAGCTGATTCTGTGGAACTGATTAAAAACGGTGATACTGTTTGTACAGTAGGCATGACTCTCGTAAGTTCGAGTGAAGCAATTCTGAAAGCAATCGAGAAAAGTTTCCTTGAAAGTGGTTATCCAAATAATTTAACTCTGTTACACGCTAGTGGACAGAGTGATCGCAAGGATGGCATACAGCATTTTGCTCATGAAGGTCTTGTCACGCGAATAATTGGAGCTCATTGGGGATTGCAACCACGTTGGATGGAAATGATATCAAATAATAAAGTAGAAGCCTATTGTCTTCCACAGGGCCAAATTGCCCAACTATATCGTAGCATGGCCTGTGGCTTGCCAGGCAAAATGTCAAAAGTTGGATTGGGTACATTCATAGATCCTCGCATAGAGGGAGGAAAAATGAATGAGCGGACAAAGGCATTAAAAGATATCGTAGATGTAATGGAATTTAAGGGGCAAGAGTACCTATTCTTTAATGAAATCCCAATCGATGTTTGCATAATAAGGGGCACTACATGCGATGAAATGGGTAATCTTTCAACAGATGAAGAAGCAATGAAACTTGAAGTTTTACCTGCAGTTCTCGCTACTAAAAGATACGGTGGAAAGGTTATCGCTCAAGTCAAGTCAATTGCTGAGACAGGATCGCTTCATCCAAAAAATATAACTGTTCCAGGTGTATTCATTGACGCTGTTGTGGTATGTGAAAACCCCATGATTGACCATCGTCAAACATCATCTTGGTACTATGACTCCTCATATAGCGGCCACTCACGAGTTCCTAAGAGTAGAATTGAACCACTTCTTCTAGATGAAAGAAAATTCATAGGACGTAGAGCTTGTCTTGAAATACATGATGGAGCGGTTATTAACTTAGGTACAGGTATTCCGAATGACTGTGTTGGTAAGATCTGTCAAGAAGAAGCTCTGGATGACAATATCATGATCACTGTTGAATCTGGAATATATGGTGGAATTCAAGCTGGCGGAGTTGACTTTGGTATCGGTCAAAATTTACTAGCTATGATTGGTCATCATGAACAAATGGATTACTATAACGGTGCTGGTGTTGATATTACTTTCATGGGAATGGGTGAACTTGACGCAGAAGGTAATGTCAATGCTACAAAAATGGGCTCGAGATGCACAGGGTCAGGTGGATTTATTGATATCACACAAAATGCAAAGAAAGTTGTTTTTTGTGGAACTTTTACCGCAAGTGGAGCAATCTATGATTTTTCGGAAGGTAAGTTGAAGATTATTAAGGAAGGCAAAATCAAAAAGATGGTCTCAAGAGTGGGACAAATATCATTTAACGGCAAAATATCACGAGAAAAAAATCAAGATGTGGTCATAGTAACAGAACGTGCTGTGTTTAAGCTCATTCCAGAGGGCGTTTTACTTACTGAAATCGCTCCTGGGATGGACTTAGAGCGAGATGTCTTAGGTCTTATGGACTTTAGACCTATTATTAGCAAAGACTTAAAGTTTATGAATCCCCAATTATTTAGTGAAGGTATGTTTGGATTAAAGGACTTAATTTTAAGCTAAATATTAGTTATCCCCTAATAGTTACACGAAAAAAAACATAAAATCAATAACATTTCAACTGATAAAAATGAAAAGGAGAATGGACATGAGATTAGAAGGAAAGGTTGCAATAGTAACAGGAGCGGGAAGAGGCCTCGGTAAGGGAATTGCCCTAAAAATGGCAAAAGAGGGTGCTAAAGTAATTGTAAGTGATGTTATTTCAGATAACGCAGATGAATGTGTTAAGGAAATTAAAGAAGCTGGTGGAGAGGCTGTAGCTTTTACTGGAAACATAGCAAAACTTGAAGATGTTAATGCAGTTTTTGAAACAGCTATAAATTCATTTGGAAGAATTGATATTGTTGTTAATAATGCAGGTATAAATCGCGATACAATGCTTCATAAAATGACTGATGAACAATGGGATACCGTTATTGGCGTTAACCTAACAGGAACATTTTATATGACAAGAGAAGCAGCTAAGCGTATGCGTGAACAGGAAAGTGGAAGAATCATCAACATTGCCTCGATGAGCTGGCTTGGGAATGTTGGTCAGGCTAATTATGCGGCATCAAAAGCTGGTGTAGTCGGTCTTACAAAGACTGCAACAAGGGAATTGGCAAAGAAAGGTATTACCTGTAACGCAATCTGTCCTGGATTTATTGAAACAGACATGACACGCTCCGTGCCAGAGAAGGTCTGGGATATCATGGTTAGCAAGATTCCTGCAGGAAGAGCTGGCTCTCCAGAAGATGTAGGAAACCTAATTGCATTCCTTGCTTCAGATGAAGCATCATATATCAATGGTCAAGTAATCGAAGTAAGTGGCGGAATGATTCTTTAATAAACAAGGGAGGCAAAAACATGGAAAAAAAGATTGTTATAGTAAGCGGTGTTCGTACTCCAGTTGGTAAATTTATGGGTGGACTTAGTTCCGTTAACCAGATTGATTTAGGAGCGATTGTTGTAAAAGAGGCAGTTAAAAGAGCAGGAATCGCACCTGATAAAGTTGATGAAGTTATTGTTGGAAATGTTGGTCAGATTGCTGAGAGTGGATTCATAGCTAGAGCTGTTATGCTTAAAGCCGATTTACCTAAAGAAGTAACAGCATATAGTGTAAATCGCCAATGTGGCAGTGGACTCCAGGCAATGGTAGATGGTATGCTCGAAATCCTCACCGGGAATGCCGAGGTTGTTGTAGCTTGTGGAACAGAGAATATGTCACAAGCCCCATATTATGTCAAAGGTGCCAGGAACGGATTGCCCATGGGACATCAAAAGCTCGAGGATGGTCTCATCGATCTTCTTACTTGGCCGTTAGGTCCTTATCATAACGGTACAACCGCAGAAGCTGTAGCCGAGAAATTTGGTATCACTCGACAGGACCAAGACGAATTTGCTGTTGAAAGTCAGCGTAGAATGATAGCTGCAGTCGATGCAGGAAAATTCAAAGATGAAATTATTCCTGTAGAAATTGTTGGTAAAAAGAGCAATATAATAGTAGATACAGATGAACATTTTAGAAGAGGTACAACCATCGAGAGCCTGTCCAGATTGAAGCCAGCATTTAAGAAAGATGGGACTGTTACTGCAGCTAACGCTTCAGGGATAAATGATGGCGCTGCTGCCCTTGTTATGATGACTGAGGAAAAAGCAATCGAACTTGGGTGTACACCACTTATGGAGATAGTAGCCTACGCAGTAGCTGGAAATGAGCCTGAACTTATGGGATTTGCTCCTGCTCTCTCTACAAAGAAGCTTCTCAAAAAACTCAACATGACTGTAGATGATCTTGACATTATTGAACTTAATGAAGCTTTTGCTTCACAGAGTGTTGCAGTAATCAGAGACTTAGGCCTAGATCCTGACAAGGTTAACGTAAACGGAGGTGCCATCGCCATGGGCCACCCTGTTGGGGCTACAGGTTGCATCCTTCCTGTTAAGATGCTTTATGAGATGAAGCGTTCTGGAGCTAAGACTGGACTTATCACCATGTGCATTGGTGGAGGTCAAGGAATTTCAGCAATATTCAAGAACCTCCAGTAAGTAGACTGAGAAATACAAACTGCCCAATTGGTATATCAATTAGGGCAGTTTATATATTTCATTCGTCACCTGTTAAAGATTTCTAGTTCT
>NZ_AXUN02000053.1 GCF_000495435.3 Youngiibacter fragilis 232.1
TGCCGGGCGCACAACGAAAAAGGATATGATGCTGAAGAGACTTCAGACTCATATCCTTTGTTGTTATTCTAAATCCTCTCAGTCCTTATCTGCAAAAACCGCGAGACCGTCGCTAGAAAACATTATCTTTGTTTACGTTAAATTTATTAGCGTTTTATCATGCAATATACAATATTTCTGCGTATTTCAATTTTTAACGTCATTTATCATTGCGTTTAATACAATTTTGATGTATATTCCACTTAAGAGGACCTTAACATGACTTGGAGGTGGTCTTGATTGAAAATCAACAAAATTGTTTTAGGTGGTTATAGAAATATTAAGGGGGTTGAACTGAACCTTGATTCGATAATTGCTTTGGTAGCAGTCAATAGCTACGGAAAATCAAATGTACTAAGCGGAATCTCCTTTGGTATTGAATTCGTAAAGGCAACCCTTACTGCAAAAAGCAGACTCATGGGGCTTCAAAGCGCTATTCCAATTAACAATGAGACAGCGTCGGATGATTACTTCATTCAATTTACAATGGAAACTTCATCAAATGGTAAAGCATATGAAGCAATATACGGGTACAAATTCAAATGGTTTAAAGATGATACCAGCGGCTCAAGAATTGTTGAAGAATGGTTGAAGGTCAGGTTGAACGATAAAAACCAGAAATTCAACCATTTAATCTCAAGGGATATAAAAGGAGCTTTATATAAATCTTCGGAAACAGGTAGGTGCACTAATAAACTAAGCATTGAGCAAAATGAACTTGTCATTAATAAGTTAATGGCATATGACTCATTGTACTATCTGGATATCATAAAAAAGATAAACAACCTCAACATGTATATTGAGCGTCATCTTGATGCAAGCCAATCATTCTCATCAAATGCATTCATTAGGAATGATTCTGACGAATTGTCCTTAAACAACATTGATAGCATACCAAGGCTAATTTACAACATGAAAATTATGCACAGATCAAATTATGACATTTTAGTTGATTCATTTAAGACACTTTTCCCAAACATTGATGATATTTTGGTGGAAAAAGTAGATAGAACTGATCTCCCCTTTCTAAGGTCACCTGAAAAAGTACCATTTACTATTGATAGCCAAATATATTTATTATACGTAATAGATAAAAATTTGAACCAGCCCTTAAATTTCAAATATATTTCTGATGGAAGTAAAAGAATTTTTCTTATACTTGCCAGTTTAATTCTTGCAGATATAAACAACTATTCAATTATCGCAATTGAAGAGCCTGAAAACTCTGTGCACCCACGACTCCTACAAAGCTATCTGAGGATACTTTCACAATTATCCAATGAGTGTAAAATCGTCTTTACAAGTCATTCACCGTATATTATCCAGTATTTGGACTTAAGCAATATTTATGTGGGCATGCCAAGTAAATATGGAATTGCCAATTTCTCACGTTTAAGACAACGGGCAGCTAGCCGCCTGATCCATGACGCCATTGATCTTGAGTTATCTACTGGAGAGTATATTTTTAATCTCCTAAGTGAAAATGATGATTCAATTCTCGATTACTATAATGAGGGTAATAATGGGTAAAGGGATCGTTATTTTCGTTGAAGGGTATACTGAAGATGAGTTATACAGCAGATTTAGAGAGAAACTCCACTCAATGACCGAAAACCATAAGTTCGAGATTTCGTATCTGACTATATGTAACCTAAAAGGCATAGGTAATTTTAAGACAAGGGCCAGACGAAAATTCGAGAAGGATATCCAACGAAAACATCCTGAATTGGAGTATACAATTTTTCTCTGCTATGATACTGATGTATTTGATTGAACAAAATCACTACGCGATAGTTCCTTAACTCAATTCTATACTTATGCCTCTTGAATTGACAGAGGCTTTTTTTACGCAAAAAAATAGTAGTTTAATCCCCATTGTTGGTTTATTGTGGAATCACGACAAACTACAAATAACCTAAAGGAGGACAACTACTATTTGTACGCCTATGTTACCATATTTGGTCAGATTCAACAACATTACCTTTGAAATTTTGTCCTTGTCCCCCAGGCCTCCTCCTTTGCGCTTACGAACCATTTTCACTGCGCTTGATTGAAAGGAGTTACCTATGGACAAGATCACGATAGAAAACTATGTATCTCAACTGGACCATTACCTGGAGCTCAGAGACCTGACAAGCAATACCAGGAAAAGCTACCAGTCTTTCCTCAGGTCCTATCTTGAATGGCTGGACTTGATGGGCATCAACCCTGTCGAGGCCTCCTACAATGACATTCAGACCTATCTCCTTTTCCTTCTTAAGACAAATTAGCTTTCCCACCACAGTATCAATGCCCACTCATCACAAATACGC
>NZ_AXUN02000052.1 GCF_000495435.3 Youngiibacter fragilis 232.1
CCTGAAGTCCCGCTGTTTTTTATAACAACACATTTTCACAACATGACTCATACCCTTGGAAACCTTGTTTTATAGCCATTTTATGCTGATTGCATTGCCATAACTACTTGAAATTCAGCACATTTGTTGTTATAATTATTATAACAACTGTGGGGTGATTTTGGGATGAGCTACGAGGTAATTCAGAAGGTAGGTCAATATCAATATATTTATCTGGCCGAGGGTTTTCGCAACAAAGATGGTCAGGTTAGACAAAAGCGAAGACCTATTGGGAAGATCAATCCCAAGACAGGCCAGAAGGTCTATAAGCCTGAGTATCTGGAGGAGTTGCGACTTTCGGGTAAGGTTGTAGAGATTCCCTCTACAGAGAAAATATTCTCAATAGAGGATATCCGCAAGTCTTCTGTGCGCTCCTATGGCCAATTTCACCTTTATCGCTCCATATCCGAAAAATCAGGGCTGACAGCTGCTCTAAGGCAATCTATTCCTGATCGCTGGCAAGAAATCTTCATGCTGGCTTGCTACATGATTTCCAGCTGCGATCCTTCGATGTATTGCGCAGACTGGATTTCAGGAACGGAATCCTATCCTGTGGGTTCAATGACCTCCCAACGGATAAGCGAACTTTTGATTTCAGTCACTGAAAAGCAGAGAAATGCCTTTTATCAGTTCTGGTATGATTCCAACAGAGAGGATGAATATCTGGCATTGGATATCACATCAGCTTCATCTTATTCGGAATTGATTGATGACGTGGAATGGGGATACAATCGTGACCATGATAATCTACCTCAGATTAACATCTGCATGCTGATGGGTGAAAGCAGGCGATTGCCTATCTATCAATCCATATACAGCGGCAGTCAGAAGGATGTACGTACGTTGACAACCACGCTGAAACAGTTTGAGGCGATAACTGGGAACCGGGCAATCACAGTCGTAATGGATAAAGGATTCTTCAGCACTAAAAACATCAACTATATGCTTAAAGATACAGGGAACGGACCTGTAAGGTTCTTGATGTCCGTCCCATTCACCTCTTCTTTCGCAAAGAAGCAGGTTGATAGTGAGCGAAAGGACATAGATAGAGTCGAGAATACCATTGTCATAAATGGCAACTCCATGAGGGCGGTTACAAAAGAACGATCCTGGGATACACAAAACAAGCTGTATACGCACGTTTGCTATAACGCAAAGAAGGCAGCAGGAATCCGCGAGGATATTTACGCAACTGTCGCTAACCTTCGTCAAAAGGCAACTGAGGATCCCGAGAAATGCCTGGATGACGAAGAGTGCCAAAAATATCTTATTATCCGCAAGTCTGACAAGCAGGACAACGGATATTCGATCAATATAAGAACAGATGTGGTTGAGAAACGCCTGCAAACAGCAGGCTGGGTAGTTCTTGTCAGCAACGATATCAGTGATGCGCGAAAAGCAATGAGCATCTATAGGGATAAGGATGTGGTTGAAAAGGGCTTCCATCGTCTGAAGAACAGCATTGACTTGGGAAGACTTCGTGTACATAGCGATAACGCTGCCCAGGGTAAGCTTTTTGTTGGCTTTGTCGCATCAGTCCTAATGTCTGGAATAAACAAGGTTATGACTGACAAGGA
>NZ_AXUN02000051.1 GCF_000495435.3 Youngiibacter fragilis 232.1
TATTGGGTCAATCACAAAACCTGTGGGATTGACAAGTTGAACCTGCCCTTCTATATGGTCTAAAACAATTGAATAAATAAAGAGCTTCACGTTATGATAGAAATGCATCTTGGCGGATGTACAAATCAAATCACAGCGGAGGCTCTGAATGAATTATACACAAGAAGATCAGGCGAACACAATCACCAATTCCAAAACTTATCTGCATTTTCCATCTTTTCTTTCCGGATTCACCAACACGGAGAGTATGATTCACACTTCTACTTCTGGAAAAAGAGTGTATCGCCTACAAGGTGTATTAAGAGTAAAGGATACCGACCGTATTTGCCCAAATTGTGGTGGGGTAATGCACATCCATGATACGTTCTCGTGCAGTCTCTGGCATCTCAGCTTTGGACAGAACTACAGCTGCCTTGAGTTCGATAAGAAGAGGTACCTGTGTCCGGAATGCAGGTTCACAAAGGTCCAGCAGGTGCCGTTCCAGGCACTGGGCCATCGTATCACTGCAGAGCTGCTGCAATACACAAGGGACCTGCTAGCCATCGGGACATACACCCTCAAACAGGTCGCTGAGATAACTGGTCTTGGCAAGAATACCGTCAAGGCAATCGACCTAAAGCGTCTGAAAGAGAAATATACACTCGATGGAGAAAAGCTAATCAAGCCGGAATGGCAAGCAAAGTGCCTTAGCATAGATGAGTTCAAACTCCATGATGGCCATCGTTACGCCACTCACATCATCGACGTAGCGACAGGTCACATCCTCTGGATAGCCCATGGAAAGCGCAAGCAGGTTGTCTACGACTTCATTGAGCATGTCGGACTCGATTGGATGGACGGTGTTGAAGCTGTCGCTTCCGACATGAACTCGGACTTCCAAGAGGCATTTGAGGAAAAGTGCCCTCACATACAACCAGTATTCGACCACTTCCATATCATCAAGAACTTTAATGACAAGGTGGTTTCAGAAGTCCGCAAAGACGAGCAGAGACGTCTCCAAGAGGAAGGTAAAGACAAAGCCGCTGCGTCCCTCAAGAAGACCCGCTACATACTTATGTCATCCCGGGAAACATTGCAACGCAAGGATCAGGAAGCTGCGGAGGGTAAAGTAATCTCAAGGGGTGGTACCCTCTTTCATAAAGAGGAGGTCAAGCGCAAGTCTGGCAGCGAAGAGAAATATGACCAACTCCTCAGTGAAAACAAGCTCCTGTTCACGATAGATATCATCAAGGAGATGCTGTCGGAAGCATACAGAGCAACTAGTGAGCCTGAGATGGCAATGCAAATCATCGAAATCATGGAAATCTGTTATACCTCGGAAAATAAGCACCTGCTTTGGTTTGGCCGCCTTATGGACAGACACTTTGAAGGTATCATTGCATATGCGACCTACCGGATATCGAATGGACAGATCGAGGGTATTAATAACAAGATAAAGACTTTGCGACGTCAGGGATATGGATATCCTAACGATGAATACTTCTTCCTTAAGCTATTTGATATCAGCCGGAAGACTTATGTTAGAAACCCACCATCCCACAGAATTTGTGATTGAGCCCATTTAATAAAAGAAATCATCTCGATTCATCAATCTCCAACTCCGAATGTATACATTGGAAACAAGTTAAGTGAGTACCAATGCCGTATTTTGTATAGATGATATACGTAAATTGGCTCAATTCCACAATATCTAGTTAGAATATTAACAAATTGACCACCTTTTAACGCTGGCATGATATTTGCTATATAAGATTCTGAGCAAGTAGATTGATTT
>NZ_AXUN02000050.1 GCF_000495435.3 Youngiibacter fragilis 232.1
CAAAATTTCGCGGCTCTAACAATTGAAGCTAAATGTTTATGTGTAAATCTACTATCAATATTGATTATGCTGTAAGTCAACATTTATACTGAAGTTAACTTGGCGATTATTATAACCTATGATGCATAGGGAATCCATTGTCTGACGACGGCTGGACCTACACCTGGGAAAATGGCAGGCAGCTGAAGAGCTTAAACAACGCTTCAACCAGCCTCAGCTTCAAGTACAACTCCGACGGGATAAGGACAGAGAAGACTGTAAATGGAGTGACCACCAAGTACACAGTATTCGGTGATAAGGACAACTTCGAGACTACAGGCTCGGACAAGATCCACTACAGCTATGATGCTTCAGGCAATCTCTTCTCAATGAACCTCAACGGAACAGAATACTACTATGTGAGGAACGCCCAGGGGGATATCACAGGGCTTATTGATAATGCAGGGAATCTTGTGGTTAGCTACACCTACGACACCTGGGGCAAGATGATCTCAACAACGGGAAGCCTGGCGGGTACGGTTGGCGTTAAGAACCCGTACCGCTACAGGGGGTATAGGTATGACACCGAGACAGGACTTTACTATCTCCAGTCCAGGTACTATAATCCTGACTGGGGAAGGTTTGTCAATGCGGATGATATCGGTGTTATAACTGGTTCAATGGGTGACCTTACAGACAAAAATATATTTGCTTTCTGTGATAATAATCCAGTAAACAGAGCTGATAATGGAGGAGACTTCTGGCACGTTATAGCTGCAGCAACGGCAGGTTCTTTAATAAGTGGAGTTATGGATGTGGTGATCCAAGTGACTACCACACGCAGATGGGATTGGAAACAGACTGCTATAGCTGCGGGTACAGGAGCGATATCGGGTGCCAGTGCGATGATTCCTGGAGGAGTTTTACTAACTACATCATTGTCCGTAGGTATTAATGCTGCCTTGGGTGCAGGAGCATATGCAGCAACTGAAGCTATTAATCGAAGAAAAGTTACAACGGGAGGATTGATTGCCAGTACTATAGCGGGAGCTATAGGAGGACTTGTAGGTGCTAAAGTTAGACTTAAAACTACTACCGCATTAGGGAAGTCAGCTAAAGCCACAATTGATAAAGGTACAAAAAAAGTATTTAGTGGAATAGTTAATAGTGCGAAAGGTACAATTAAAAGAGGGTATCAGTATTGGGATGAGGGTTACGCTCTGTTAAATCGATATGGATGGAATGCAGGAGTAAATAGCGATATTGGCAGTGTCACTGGAATGCTATCTTATCAGCCTTACGCACGAGCAACAGGGGGATATGCATGGTAAAGAATGTAAATCTTGTTATACCCAATATGACATTTAATGAGTTTCAGGAAAGAATGGAAAAGATTAATAAAAATTATAGAAACTATAAGAATGAATGGTGTATTAGTGTACAGCAAGAGGGTAATGTATTTTCCATTGTAGCTAGTAGTAAAGATAGGTACATCGCTTCAAGCAGAGGTAGCTTTGAGGAGTTTAGAAAAATCATGAAAATAACGGTGACGGAGGAGAACAACCAATTACTGACGGAAAAATCCTTTAAGTTTAAACCAACTCAATTGGTGGAAATTAGACTATTTCCATATCTATCCTACGTCCTCCTTCTTGCAGTTGGGTTGTATATTTTAGTACTTCTTATTCTTAACCAAAAATTACATTTTTGGTTAACTTATACGGGGTTATTGTTAGCTATAGTAGCAGTAACTAACTTTGCATGGACGAAAAACTCATGGAAACTAGAAAGAGCAAGGAGTCAAATTATTGATGAAATATTGCAAAAACACATCTATGGTAGCTAACTTGTTGTGGAATTCAGATGGCTTAGATTAAAGAATTGTCTAGATTGTTTGGATTTGAATGTTGCATTATGCTGTATACGACAATGACAGCACACCCTTGAAGGACACCCTTCAGAATGAGGCAACCGGAACCAACAACATACTCTAGGAAAAGGGGGATACTAATACGCGTAAGTCAATTACCCTATGTGTCAGAATGGCTGTCGTACCCCAATAAATAAAGTATCCTAATA
>NZ_AXUN02000049.1 GCF_000495435.3 Youngiibacter fragilis 232.1
ACTTAAAACAGCGAAGCGCCCAAAAGAAATTGTCCAAATCAGCAATCGTTTTGACTCTAATTGGGTTATTGACGCAACAATAAAACTTTTGAAAGGAGATGTATTTATTAAATGAATAATGAAATTGAATCTTCAATAATTTCAAAAGCTATTATTCGAGCTGGCATCCATTTTTATGAATATGAGGATGCGCTAGAGTTGATTAATCTTTGTCAAAAAGCATCCTTGCCCATATTGGGAATTGATTCATTCATTGTAACTGAAACTAAGACGCAGCCGTTCCTGGAACATAGTATTGACCTATCGTATTCAGAAAACTCCTATGAGCAGGCTAAAGATTTCTTGAAGTTAAGAAAGTGCAAAGGATTTGTTTTTGAAGTAGTATATTAATTGTTGCACTTCAAAAATATTCAAATAACATGTGAGTTTTCGGTTTACAAGCTGCGTCATCTAAACTGGGGCACAGCTAGTTGTCGGTATTTTTTCTGCATAGGTTATTAATGGCAAATAATTCCAAGTCGGCGAATTATTACGGGAGTACAAATTCAGTGGTGGTTAAGAATAAATAGTTCTGAATAGTTATATATATAATAACCTATGACGCCATAGGAAATCCGTTGTCATACGATGGCTGGACCTACACTTGGGAGAATGGCAGGCAGTTGAAGAGCTTGAGAAACGCTTCAACAAGCCTCAGCTTCAAGTACAACTCCGACGGGATAAGGACAGAGAAGACAGTGAACGGCGTCACCACAAAGTACACACTCTTTGGAGACAAAGTCAGCTTCGAGACCACAGGCTCAGACAAGATCCACTACAGCTATGATGCTTCAGGGAACCTCTTCTCAATGAACATGAACGGAACGGAATACTACTACGTGAGGAACGCCCAGGGGGACATCACAGGGCTTATTGACAATGCAGGAAATCTTGTGGTTAGCTACACATACGACACCTGGGGAAAGCTTCTCTCCACAACGGGAAGTCTGGCGAGCACGATTGGAGTTAAGAATCCATACAGGTACAGGGGGTATAGGTATGACACCGAGACAGGACTTTACTATCTCCAGTCTAGGTATTACAATCCGGAGTGGGGCAGGTTTGTCAATGCTGATGGATTAGGCGGAAGTATAGGAGATTTGTTATCGCATAATATGTTCACATATTGCGAAAACAATCCCGTGAATCTTGAAGACCCAACAGGTTTTAAACCAGCAGAAGGTACTACTACCTACACTATAATTCATGAGTTAGTTATTCCGGCTAGACCGACATCCGTGGACAGAATTAAAACGAACATTTCAAATGCGGGAAAAACTGCATTTCAGTCCTTAATGAATGCTGGTCTTGATAAATTTGCAGCTGGCGCAGTAGCCAAAGCTATGACATCAACATATAAGCTTGTTCAATCAGGTGTGTCAAATGCATTTTACAAAGCTGAATCAACGAGTCGAACTGTAGATCTAATGAAGACTGTAACGGGTAAAATTGGTCTTAGCAGTTTTGTAGGTGTAGCTCTTTCAGCAACCTATAATGTGAATAAGCATGGTTGGACAAGTGAAGCAGCCGGGAGAACTATTATTGACGCAACAGCAATAACAGCAGCTGTAATAGTCGTGGTATTAGTTCCAGGATTACCTTGGGTTGTAGCGGGAGGTATTGCTTTTACCGCTACATTGGCAGGGAATTATGTTAAGAAAAATACGTATGGTGGTTCTTTCTGGGATTAAAGGAGTAAAGGATGAAAACAATGGTAAAAAGTAAAACGCTGATTAAAGCAATTCTGGTTATTGTACTGTATATAGGCTTCGCTAATTTTCCCGGAGAGGGTTTTATGATGGGGTCAATCATTATGGCTGTTTGGGGGGGATATAAGACGATACAGAGCATCTATCAAAAGAGGTATTGGGATGAGATAATACGATCAGCGATTTTTAGCTTAGTGGGAACAGTGGGGGGGATTACGGTCTATAGAGAAGCACTCAATCCTAATGATGATTTTTCCCAGATTTTCTTGCTCGTAGTCGGGGTGATAATTCCTCTGTTGGGTTATTCAATTAAGGCGATGTGGAAGAGGAAAGGGGATATTAAGATGCAAAAATATAGCATGCTAGCCTTCTATTACTTCATCGCAATAGGTATTTTTTGCATTTATTTGGCATTAAGCAAATAAAACAGGCTTTACATTTTGAAGTTTAATAACTCTACACACTCTAGGACAAGAGGGATACTAATACGCGTTAGTCAAATTATGCGTATTAGTATCTTCTTGTTGCCTAAACACAAGACGAGTCTCGTTCGATTAGTGAGAATTCGACTTGGGGCATCCGGCGCAGATTTGAGCAGGGAAAGCTCCACATCAACACCACCAAGTTCCTAGGATATGACAAGGATAATAATGGTAACCTAATAATCAACGAGGATCAAGCCAAGGTGGTCAGAAGGATCTACCAAGATTATCTCAATGGCAAGGGGCCTAACCGGATAGCAAAAGATCTCGAGAGGGAGGGAGTAATAAACTGGAATGGAAAAACAAAATGGTATGAAAGCACTGTAAGAAAGATTCTCAGCAATGAAAAGTACAAAGGTGACGCCCTGCTCCAGAAGACCTATACCATTGATTATCTTTCGAAGAAGCGTGCGGAGAATAATGGTGAGGTACCCATGTACTATGTTGAAGACAGCCACCCAGGGATAATTGAGAAGGATATGTGGGAGGCAGTGCAGCTAGAAATGGAGAGGAGACGTGCATTTGCAGAAAAGCATGGAATAACGAGATTAGATTATTCTAATGATTCCAATCCCTTTTCTGGGAAGGTGATCTGCGGAGAGTGCGGAGGTTTGTTTGGAAGGAAGGTCTGGAACTCCACAAACAAGAAACTTCGACGAGTTATTTGGCAGTGCAATCACAAGTATGAGGAAAAGGGGAAAGTTCTTTGTAAAAACAGACATGTGGATGAAGAATTGCTAAAAGATGCTGTGGTTAGGGCGTTTGAGCACATCCGGTATAATCCGGAAACATACCTGAGAAAATGGGAGAAGGATCTGAAGAGTGAAAGTCCTCTAATCAGGCATCAAGCTAAATATCTTCTTGAGGTAGTCTACAAATCCAAGAATGCAGAGGGTAATCAAATTTACTATGAATTAGTAGAATGTATTAAGTTGAATATATACACGATAATAGTTACATTGATTGACGAGACTGATATTCGAATTGATTAAGTAATCGCATCCTAAATCCGATATTGCTTAGGTGATAGGTGACAGCTTATACTGTTATTAGTTGTACAATAATTTTGAAAAGGGTGATGATTTTGACAAAATTCAAGAAAGCCATATCATTCTTCCTATGCCTTGCCCTCGCCATGACTCCGGTTCCCAGAAAGGTTT
>NZ_AXUN02000048.1 GCF_000495435.3 Youngiibacter fragilis 232.1
ACAGAATTTGTGATTGAGCCGATATTCAAGAAGAATATTTAGTTATAAATCTACTATCAATATTGATGGGCTGTAAGGCAACGCTTATACTGAAATTAAATTATCGATTATTAGACCCAATGATGTAATTGGGAATCCATTGTCTTACGACAGCTGGACTTACACCTGGGAGAATGGCTGGCTGCTTAAGACTTGAGCAAAGAATATTGATAATAGTTGAAATAGATAGATTTCCAATCCCGCTAATCTCATATCCCTCAAAACTGGACTGCATAGTTGTTTTAGATTGCACAACCCAGAATATTATGAATTTGTAGACAGAATCGTTTCTTATGCGTTTCATTTAGGTAAGACAGTAGCACAACAGAGGAATATGGTCTACGGAGCGTTAGGTGCAATACGTGCCTGGTTGTATGCATTGGATGCAGCATCACCATTTTGATGAGAGAGGAAGGATAGAATGAAAGGTAACTTTTACTTGCATAAGTTTAAACATTCATACGAAATAAAAATGTCTAGCGATGCCAAATATATATGTCGTTTGAGTGCGAGTAAGGTATATTTACACGATGCTAAAACATTTGAAGAGATTACATCTTGGGATAACATAAAGAATCCTCGTAATATTTCATTTTCAAATAACAATAAATACCTTGCAGTAACGAATTCTATGGGCAAAGTTGCTCTATATGATCTTTTCACCATATCGTTTATGAAATCATTTAGAATTGGAAATGGCAAACATTCACAAGATTGTAACCTCTGTTTTACTCATGATGATAAATTTGCGATTGCAGCTATAAATAGCCATGTTAAAGAAACAATAGTATCCATTGACCTACAGAGTATAGAGATTAGGGAACATGCTGGAATTGATTACTCCGTTATCCAAGGTATACAATGCGTTGAATCAAAAAACAAATTCATTTTTTATTTTTATGACAGGAACGACTCATCCGGATATGGCAAGAATTATATTATATTATGGGAGTATCCGTTTGAATCAAATCAGTATAATAAAATAAATTCAAAACAAATAAGAGAGTGGGGTGCAATAGATTATAATGAAAATACTGAATGCTACTCTATATATGCATCCAATGATTTATATATTGCGGATAATAAATTGGATATAATACGAAAAACTGGAGAATGCAAATCTAATGAAGAAATAAGTATAAATCCAATGGAAATAACAAAGAAAGTCATAGGTGAAGACAATATAAATGATCGGCTTATTTCCATTTGCGAATCCATGAATTCTAAATTCCCGAAAGATGGTTATTTAAGTCATCTTAGTTGGTCAAAGGACGGGAAATTCATTGCGGTAGTGTTTTCAGAGGTAATTAAGCTAATTAGGTGTGATGATTTGAGTTGTGTAAGGGAATTCCGATTACCCTATTCATGCTATGCAAGCTTTAGCCCTAATGGGCAATACTTACTAATAGGCACTTGGAATTGTGGGTATGTTGTAGAAATGGGACAATGTTTAGAGAAGGACTAGGATTCTAGCGGGGAGTAAACTGGAAGGACAAGCTTACAGCGTATAACGGCAAGTCAATAACCTATGATGCAATAGGGAATCCATTGTCTTACGATGGCTGGACCTACACCTGGGAAAATGGCAGGCAGCTGAAGAGCTTGAGCAATGCTTCCACAAGCCTCAGCTTCAAGTACAACTCTGATGGGATAAGGACAGAGAAGACCGTCAATGGCGTCACTACCAAGTACACAGTATTCGGTGACAAGGTCAGCTTCGAGACTACAGGCTCGGACAAGATCCACTACAGCTATGATGCTTCGGGGAACCTCTTCTCGATGAACCTTAACGGAACAGAATACTACTACACAAGGAACGCCCAGGGGGACATCACAGGGCTTATTGATAATGCAGGAAACCTTGTGGTTAGCTACACCTACGACACTTGGGGGAAACTGCTCTCAACAACGGGTAGCCTAGCGAGTACGGTTGGAATTAAGAACCCATACAGGTACAGGGGATACCGCTACGACAACGAGACAGGGCTTTACTATCTCCAGTCCAGGTATTACAATCCGGAGTGGGGAAGGTTCGTAAACGCGGATGGCATAACCGGAGTTGTGGGAGAGCTGCTAGCTCTTAACATGTTTGCATATACATTAAATAATCCAGTAAATATGAAAGATCCAAGTGGATATCTCACCGAAGCGGCAACATTCTCTAATCCTAATTTAATTACTATAAGTACAGTGATGGCAATGATAAGTGGAAGTGCAGCTTTTGCATTGATGGGAGCTGTACTCCCCTATGTAGTTATTGGAATCGGAGCTTATGCACTTATAAGAGCGGTTAATTCAAAACCTACAACGCGTGCTTCAACGAGAATAAAAGTACTATCCGATGTCAAATTGAAGGAGCAAAGATCGGCTTCATACCAATATGCCTACATTAGTAATAGTGGTGGTATGGTTAAAATGGGAGGTAAGTTAACTTTTATAAAAGCTTTAGGCGGATTGGGAATAGCGGGAGCATCAAATCCTGAATCCCCACAGAACTATAACTTGTTAACATCGAAACCCCTTGGTATTATTGGGTTTTCGATGTTTTTTATATTGAAACC
>NZ_AXUN02000047.1 GCF_000495435.3 Youngiibacter fragilis 232.1
TAATTTTTCGGGGATTTAGGTCAAATAGCATAGCTTCGAGATATAATTACAATAGAAGTAAATCGTCTGATGCTCAAAGGAAATTGGAGCATGTGGGTAAAGGTTATTGGGGAATATATGCCGATAGTCAGGAAGCGGCAAAGGCATTGGCAGTTGTGATGGGGTATGCTGGACGTCCTGAAGTACACTCCTCTGGAATGTATGGGCATTATCACGACATAACACATACATTTCATATTTGGTTTGGAGGCACTATTTCGTACTAGGAGGTATATCTTGTTTATTACTATTGAGGATATTATATATTATGGACGTCACAATAAAGATGAATATGAAGGCTCATATTGGTGGTTTGATCTTCATGACTATAAAATCTATTCAATTGACCAATTAAGGTCGTTATTCCCCGACGAAATCTTTACTACAGAAGTTAATCTACTGATGAAAGACATTATTCCCTTGTTTAAAACAGAGATTATTGAAGTCGAAAAAGTCTATATACAACAGAAAAACGATAAGAAAATGAGTGAGGCTTTTTGTAAAGTTTCTGATGATAAGTTTGATCAGTTCTTTAAAAAGTATATAGATGAGCATCTGCTATTAAACGACTGGTGGAATTTTGAAAGAAAAATATTAATTTCCGATTGTATTGAGTGGTGTAAATCCAATAGAATTAGGTGTCGTTTTAAACAACGATAATTGTATATGCATCGGATTGAAAAGACAAGTACAGTATGTCTTTGAAACTGCAGTTTGAAAAGGATCAATATTGTTTAATTAGTCTCGCAATGAGTCCGTAACCTACACCTATGATTCCGGAGGAAACATCCTTTGATTCCGGAGGAAACATCCTTAACAAGAAGGAGTATGCATACACCAATAGTACATTAGGCGCAGAACTTGCGAACATTCCCTACACCTATGGCGACACTAACTGGAAGGACAAGCTTACAGCGTACAACGGTAAGGCCATCTCCTATGACGCCATAGGAAATCCATTGTCATACGACGGCTGGACCTACACCTGGGAAAATGGCAGGCAGCTGAAGAGCTTGAGCAACGCTTCAACCAGCCTCAGCTTCAAGCACAACTCCGATGGGATAAGGACGGAGAAGACCGTCAATGGCGTCACCACCAAGTACACAGTATTTGGTGATAAGGTCAGCTTCGAGACCACTGGCTCAGACAAGATCCACTACAGCTATGATGCTTCGGGGAACCTCTTCTCGATGAACCTCAATGGAACAGAATACTACTACGTAAGAAACGCCCAGGGGGACATCACAGGGCTTATTGACAATGCAGGAAACCTTGTGGTCAGCTACACCTACGACACCTGGGGGAAGCTGGTCTCAACTACTGGAAGCCTTGCTAGCACGATTGGAGTTAAGAATCCGTACCGTTACAGAGGATACCGTTACGACATAGAGACCGGACTTTACTATCTCCAGTCCAGGTATTACAATCCTGACTGGGGCAGGTTTGTCAATGCGGATGATGAGGGAATCCTTGAAGTTGACCAGGACAGCCTGATTGAAAACAACCTCTTCGTCTATGCGCTGAATAATCCTGTGAACATGGAGGACTCAACGGGATTTATTGCTGCAAATATAGCGGCTGGTCTAATAGGTGCTGGCGCTGGGTTCATAATAGCGGGATCTTTTTCTGCCGCCACTCAGTATTATTCAACAGGAAGAGTTGACTGGAATGTGGCTGGAATTAATGCTATATCTGGAGCATTATCGGGTGCCTTAACTGCTTCAGGTGCAACCTGGCTAGCATCCGTTCTGGGTAACGCTGGTATTAGTATGGGAACATATGTCAGCGAACAATATTATAGAGGGGAGATAATCACTGGTAAGGGATTAAAAGATAGCGCTTTTGCTGGAGCCCTATCGGGAGTTATTGGAGGGAAAGGCGCGAATGGCGGCAAAATGATTACAACAGCTAAATCCGCTCAAAAGAGTATTGCTAGAGAGCTAAGACGTGTCAATCAGAAATATGCCGCAAAGCAGATAGCTAAGATTTCACTTTCTCAATCAGATATCAAAAAAGCTGTTGTCGTAGTTGTCACAAGATACATGATAGGAACATATTCTAGTCACAAAGCCAATTCGTTAAGGTAGGTTAGTATGGTAAATTTAAGTCTCTTATTTGTTATTATATGTGTTAATGTCATCATGATGTTCCTGTATAAAAAGGAAACCAGTCACCAATATGGCGATGCGATCCGGTATCCCAAGCTATACCTATGGGTAGGAATTGCAGGGTTGATTTTCGTTAGCGTGATGTTGATTCTGATGATGCTTTATCCAAATGATACCGACAATTTGTTGGTGTACGCATTATTTTATGCCTTTGGTATCCTCTACGTTGGTATCATTATGGCTTATATGAATTGGTTCATGATTATCGAAAAGGATCATTTCATCTATAGGTCTATCTTTAGGAAAACCTATAAAGTCTTTTATTCAGACGTCATAGATTGCACGATCAAGGAGAATGATGTCATCATCAAAACGAAAGACAGGAAGTTCGATGTGGATCGTAATCTTCCTGGCGTTCGCGAACTGGGACAGAGATTAAGAAGTCAGACACGAAAAAACTCAAAATGACTTTTAGCTTGCGAAAGCGCAGAAATCCTTGAGCCACTTAGCAGATTGCATTAAACTATTAAATGGCTCACATGGACCAAAGCCTTACATGATAAGAAGGGGGATACTTTTACGCGAAAGTCAATTATGCGTATTAGTATCTTCTTGTTGCCATAACTTCACATTGAGACAGTGATACTCCTACAAAAGGAAAAACCACAACATGCTGTATAAACCGCGTGGTTGAGCCACTATATATAGTATTTTATTAAATGTGTAGTTGTTTCCCAATACGCCCACAGATTAAAGGGGAATATTAATAGTAAGCTTCTTTAGCTATTCATCTCTGAGTTTATTAAATAGTGTTAGTGCTGAGTCAAATTCGTATGGCTCAGTACTTTTATTTTTGTGGGGATATTGAATGTTACTGCTGACTTCTGT
>NZ_AXUN02000046.1 GCF_000495435.3 Youngiibacter fragilis 232.1
CAGAATTTGTGATTGAGCCATTTTTTATATAATATTATTTAATTTAAGTATAATTATTTTCATATTCTTAATAACCAAATATGACTGACCTCCATACTTTATAATTAAGTATTCTTGACAAATATTGGGAGTAGAATCTACGTTAGCCGATAAATATTATCTTATCTATCCTTATATCCATTGCTATCCGAATATCATTCACAGGTCTAATCCTATTACATCCACGCGGTCGTATGGTATAATTCGAGGAGAAGATACGCTTGTTATCAGGAAGGAGGGCTCTTCATGAAATTTCAGATCACACAGGAATTCATAGTGGCATTGGCCATAGGGCTCGCCATATATTTTTCAGCGGTCACATCGGTATATATGGTGTTCGGTCCCCCTTCAAAGGGAAAGAGCAGGCTAAACATAAGGAAGCGAAACAAGAAAGGTGCTGAATCGGGAAACCCTGAGGAATCAGTAAGGGAGATAGTCAAAGAGCTTGAAAATGAAAAGTTCAAGACTTCGGGAAACATAAACGACCTTGATGAGGAAATCGCCAGGCAGGAAGAGCATCTACGGAAGCTCAAGGAAGAGAGAGAGAAGAAGTCGTAATATTTCATTAAAAACATGGACCGGCGATTGCCGGTCCATTCTATTTCACAATATTGATCTTATTCTGCCTGTCTATTCGCCCAGGTATGCAGCCTTTACAGCCGGGTCGTTCATGAGCTCTTTGGCGTCGCCTGACTTGACTATCTTTCCTGTTTCAAGGATATAGGCCCTGTTTGAAATAGATAGTGCCATGTTGGCGTTCTGCTC
This sequence comes from Youngiibacter fragilis 232.1, assembly GCF_000495435.3. GTDB lineage: Bacteria > Bacillota > Clostridia > Clostridiales > Clostridiaceae > Youngiibacter > Youngiibacter fragilis. The sequence continues at coordinate 805 of NZ_AXUN02000046.1, forward strand.
GACAAGAAGGATTGTGGTTCCTGACTTGTTTATCTCGACAATAGTATCGAATATCTTCTGTACTATGAGTGGAGCAAGTCCCATCGACGGTTCGTCAAGAAGGAGCATTGAAGGTCTGGACATAAGGGCCCTTCCTATTGCAAGCATCTGCTGCTCTCCTCCGGAGAGGGTACCGGCCTTCTGCTTCTGTCTTTCCCTTAGGATAGGGAACTTCTGGAAGACCATCTCGTAGTCACCCTTCAGGTTCTCCTTGTCCTTCCTTGTGAAGGCTCCAAGCTCAAGGTTCTCAAATACCGTGAGGTTGGCGAAAATCTTCCTGCCCTCAGGAACCTGTACAAGTCCCATTGAAGGAATAAGCTCCGCCTTCTTCTTCGTTATGTCTTCGCCCTTGTAGGTTATGGTTCCGCTCTTTACCTCAGCGAGCGATGATATCGCCCTGAGTGTCGAGCTCTTGCCGGCGCCGTTGGCGCCTATGAGGGAGATTATCTCGCCCTCCTGGACCTCTATGGAGATGTCCTTCAGTGCGTGTATCACTCCGTAGTATACGTTCAGGTTTTCAATCTTAAGCATTCTTAGCCGTCCCTTCTCCGCCCTTTTCTCCAAGGTAGGCCTTTATTACTTCCTCGTTGTTCCTTATCTCGTAAGGATTGCCGCTGGCGATCTTCTTACCGAAGTTTAGGACGTTTATCCTGTCACAGATACCCATGACGAGCTTCATGTCGTGCTCTATGAGTAGTATGGACACATCGAACTCATCCCTAAGCCTTCCAATAAGGTTCATGAGGTCATGGGTCTCGGCAGGGTTCATTCCTGCTGCGGGCTCATCAAGCAGAAGAAGCTTCGGGTCTGTTGCCAGTGCCCTCACTATCTCAAGCCTTCTCTGTTCCCCGTATGAAAGGTTCCTTGCCTTCTCCTCCCTCTTTTCATAGAGATTGAAGAGAGCAAGCAGGCTGTGTACCTTCTCATCGAGAGCGGCTTCAGCCTTGAAGAACCTCGGGAGCCTGAGCAATGCCTCAGCCAGGTTGTAGTCCGTCTTGTTGGTGTGTGAGATCCTTACGTTGTCCCCTACAGTGAGGCTTGAGAAAAGCCTTATGTTCTGGAAGGTCCTGGCGATCCCCATGGATGATATCTTATGGGGCTTTATCCCGTTTATGACCTTGTCGTTATATTTGATCTCTCCCTCAGTAGGAGTGTATATTCCAGTAAGCATATTGAATACCGTAGTCTTGCCTGCTCCGTTGGGACCGATCAAGCCCACCACTTCATTCTTGCCGATATCGAGAGTCAGCTGCGAAACAGCGCTTAGACCGCCGAACTTCATGGTGACATTTTCAACATTAAGCATGATTCATCCCCCTTTCTAAGATATGTGGTCTTTGTCATCTTTCTTCCTGCCAAGTCCCTTGAAGCTGTTCCTGAATATGTTCAGGGAAAGCTCCTTGGATCCCATGAGGCCCTGAGGCCTGAAGATCATGAGGACAATGAGCGAGGTTGAATAGATGATCATCCTGAGGTCGCTGACGCTCCTCAGAAGCTCAGGAAGGAACGTAAGGAATATTGCACCGAATATGCTTCCAGTTATGGATCCAAGTCCTCCAAGGACCGCATATGTCAGTATCTCAATAGACCTCGTGAAGCTGAAGACCTCAGGCTTGAGGTATCCGATATAGTGAGCGTACAGAGCTCCGCCGACTCCGGCGATGAAAGCCGCAATCATGAAGGACTGTATCTTGAATTTCGTTGTGTCAACTCCCATGGCTTCTGCCGCAATCTCATTTTCCCTTACAGAGAGCATGGCCCTTCCGGGAGCGGACTTGATGATGTTCCTTATGCCCATGGCTACAAGGACAGTCACCAGGAAAGTCAGTGTGAAGTTGGTTTCAAGAGGTATCCCGGTAAAGCCCCTCGGTCCGCCGACATAGTTGATGTTGACGAGGACAACCCTTATTATCTCACCGAAACCAAGTGTGGTTATGGCAAAGTAGTCACCCCTGAGCTTCAGTGTAGGGATACCGATCAGCAGCGATATTGCAGCCGCAAGTATTCCGCCTACGATGAGGGCAGGAATGAAGGGAATGTCAAACTTTGCTGTAAGAACAGCGGAGCCATAGGCACCTATCGACATGAACCCTGCATGTCCGAGTGAAAGCTGTCCCGTGAAGCCTGTTATGAGGTTCAGGGAAAGCGCAAGTATTATGTTGATAAGGCTGAGGTTGATTATACCCGCATAGTACCTGTTGATCATGCCTGCATTCCTGAGGCTGATCAGAACAACATAAAGCACTATTATAAGTACGACCTTCAAAGCCATCTCAAGGTTCTTCTTTGGCATCTTCTTAATCCTGTCCATGCTATACCTTCTCACTTTCTACTTTACCAAGTATTCCCGTAGGCTTTACGAGAAGCACAATGATAAGTATGGAGAAAGCGATTGCGTCTGAAAGGCTTGTTGAGATATATGCCTTGGTGAGGGTCTCGGCAATGCCTATGAAGACTCCGCCTATAAGCGCACCCGGAATTATTCCTATACCGCCTAGAACCGCAGAAACGAAGGCCTTTAGACCTGGCATCATTCCCATGTAAGGGTCAATGCTTGTCCAGCTTAAGGCAACCATTATGCCAGCAGCTCCAGCCAGGATCGATCCCAGGAAGAACGTGAAGGAAATGGTCTTGTTTACGCTTATTCCCATAAGCTGTGCAGCCTCCATGTCATACGAGACGGCTCTCATGGCCTTGCCCATCTTGGTCCTGAATACTATGTACTGCAGGAGCACGACGAGAAGGATGGATATCCCGAAGGTAAGAAGCTGGATGTTTGTAACCTGAAAAAGTCCCAAGTCATACTTGTGCACCGGAATTAGCTCCGGGAATGACTTTGGTGACGGTCCGACTATATACCTCATACCGTTCTCAAGGAGAAGACTGACTCCGATAGCGGATATGAGAAGCGTGATCCTTGGTGATTTTCTAAGAGGTCTGTAAGCAACTCTCTCAATCAATACTCCTAAAGCACCAGATGCCAGCATGGCTATTGCTAAAGTCGGAAAAAATGGCAGATTATACGCCTTAGAGGCGTAGAATCCAGCCATTGCTCCAACCATGTAAATATCGCCGTGGGCGAAATTGATGAGACCTATGATCCCATAAACCATTGTGTAACCTAATGCCAGAAGAGCATAAATACTTCCGATCGACAAGCCGTTGATTAGCTGTTGAAAAAACTGCATTTTATGCCTCCCTGGTTGTAACCCTTAAGGGTTGACCTTGTCTACGAGCTTGAGCTTTCCGTCCTCAACCTCAACTATGACAGCACCTTTGACAGCGGTCCTGTCTGCGTCGAATGTGAGAGTTCCTGTTACGGCTTCAACATTCGTCTTGAGAAGTGCTGCCTGTATGGCTGCTCCGTCAAGTGAGTCTGCTGCATCGATAGCTGAAAGAAGAACCTTCGCCGCATCATATCCAAGAGCTGAGAATGTGTCCGGAGCCTTCTTGTATTCTGCCTCGAACTGCTTTACGAAGTTAGCAACAACTGCCGCTTCATCGCCTGAGAAGTAATGTGTTACAAATCTTGCACCTTCAACCGCGGCTCCGCCGATTGTGAAGAGCTCTGCTGACTCCCAGCCGTCTCCGCCAAGAAGCTGTGCATCAATTCCTGAATTCCTAGCCTGCTTAGCTATAAGACCAACTGTCGTGTAGTAGTCAGGAAGAACGAGTACGTCTACTCCTGCTGCAGCTATCTTTGTAAGCTGTGCACTGAAGTCCTTGTCGCCGTCATTGTATGTGAGGAACTCAGCGACCTTTCCGCCCTTTGACTCATAGTTCGACTTGAAGGCATCTGCTATACCCTTTGAGTAGTCTGATCCCACATTGTAAAGCACTGCTGCCTTTGTGCTCTTGAGGGTGTCTACGCTGTAGTTGGCGAGAGCAACTCCCTGGTATGAATCGATGAAGCATACCCTGAACATGTAGTCTCCGCCTACCTTGGTTACTGTAGGCTCAGTTGCACTCGGGGATACCATAGGTATCTTTGACTGTGTTCCCTTAGGGCCTGTTGCAAGAGCCGCACCTGAAGTGACCGCTCCTACTATTCCTACGACCTTGTCGTTCTCGACAAGCTTGTTGAATGCGTTGCTTGCGTTTGTTCCGTCTGCCTGGTCATCCTCGAAGATTACCTTTACGGTCTTTCCGTCGATTCCGCCCTTGGCATTGACTTCCTTGACATAGAGCTCTACGCCTTCCTTTACGGACTGTCCGTAGGTAGCTGCTCCTCCGGTAAGAGGTCCTATTCCGCCTATGGTGAATTCCTTCACCGCAGGTGCAGTTGTAGGGGTAGCTGCCGTCTTCTCTCCACATGCCGCGAGAAGAGCTGTTGAAAGAGCTGCAACAGTAAATATTGCAAATAATCTTTTCTTCATTTTGTCACCTTCCTTGAAATAATAGCTTTAATATACCAGTTTGAAAAAGCAATATCAATAGTAAAATTAATTTCCTATTAACATTATCGAAGAAAAGCCATATAAAAAATGACGATATCAAATGAGAGCAAAACAGTGTTTATCGGTTTGCTATTTATGTCAAATTTGTAAACGATACCTGTGATTAATTCATATTTTTTGTCAATCGCCGGCAAAAATGAAAAGACACCAGGAATCATACATAGGTTCCTGATGCCTTTTCTCATTATAATTCAAAATCAACCACGTTGTACAGGGCATCCACCTTGAAGCCGTCCCTGGTAAGCCTCACCCTCAGTATTGAGCAGTTATATATCTCGATCTGGTTGAAACGGTACGAGACATCACCCAATATTATGGAGATTATAGTCTTAATGGTACCTCCATGGGTTGCGACCAGGACCTTTCCAGGCCTGTGGTCCTCCGACCTTAGCTCTTCAAGGTAATCCCTCACCCTTCCTGAGAACTCCCTTTGGCTTTCTCCTCCGTCTGGCGCAAAATCCAGCCAGTCGCTGTCCCACCTTTCAAACAGGTCAGGATACCTCTCTGTGATCTCCGGAAAGGTCAATCCCTCAAGGACTCCCAGGCTCCGTTCGTCAAGCCTTGGTTCTATTTCTGCATCTTCCATTGGGAATCCCATTGCTTCAAGGGTCTCATGTGTCCTTCTGAGGCCTGATACGACTATCCTGTCAGGTGCGAAGCTCATCATCCTTACGAGGTTACCAGCCTTTTTAGCCTGCTCGCGGCCAGTTTGGGTCAGCCCGTAGTCAAGCCTGCCATAGAAGAGATTGGTCCTGTTGGCTTCAGTCTCACCGTGTCTTACAAATAGGATCTCCATATTCCACCCTCAAATTTATTTACCCCTTGTACTCATACTTCTCCTTGAAGAAGACAGTAAGCTTCTCAAGGGACTTCCTGAGTATCTCTTCCTCGTCCGTGTCAAGGTGCTCAAGGGTAGCCTTGATCATCTCCTCATGGAACCTTTCATGGACTGAGTTTGCGATCCTTCCCTTTTCAGTGAGCTTTACAAGCACCACCCTCTTGTCCTCTTCAGTCCTTCGCCTCTCTACATAGCCTTTAGCCATGAGCTTTGCGACCGCAGTGGTAAGGGTGCCCACGGTTATGTTGAGCTTCTTGGCAGCCTCGGACATGGACCTTTCACCTTCGGTTCCAATCGCCTCAAGGGTATGCATCTCAGTTACCGACAGGTCATGCCCCTCGATATCCTGGAGAGCCTTCTCCTCTATCCTAAGTATGTTGTTGAACAGGTCTACAAGCAGTTCATTGAGTACCTGCTTCGAATTATTCATAACCCTACCAGCCAGAATAAAGAATCCTGGTCCTTTCCTGATATGTGCAGGGTGCGAGCCCTGTCTCCTTCAGAAGTACAAGCCCCTCCCTGAAATTCGCACCGATCTGGTCTGTATTGTGTGCATCGGAGCCAAGAGTCACAAACCTTCCTCCGCAGCTCCTGTAGCCTTCAAGTATGCTTCGAAGGCTTTCAAGTACATCTCCCTGAAGAGGTCTCCTTAGGTTCAGTTCAAGCGTTATGTCGTTAGAAACGAGAACATCAAAAAGCTCATCGAACTCCATCTTCGCATCATTATACCTTACGTTCCTGGGTGAAAGCCTCAGGTACCTGCTTGGATAGTCAAGATGGGCGAGCGTATCGATGAACGGGTTTGCAGCCACGGTCCTTGCTGTCTCCTTGAGATAATCCCTGTAGAACTCAGCTGCAGTCATCTCCCTGAAATCAGATGGCCTTGAAACATCAAGGTGCTTCATTGAGTGCATGGAGCCGATCACCATGTCGAATGGATGGTCTTCAACCATCCACCTGTTTTTTTCGATATTCTCCATGTCAATTCCGGTTTCAATGCCAAGAAGGAGGGTCTCCCCTCTCTTCCCTGCATATTCCCTGAAATAGCTGTCAATGTCGAAATTGATCTCGAAGCCTCCCACATCCATGTTGTTGAGGTCTACATGCTCTGTCGTGACCAGCCCTATGCCAAGAGAAGCGGCCTTTGCCATTGCACCTTCTATACTCATGCTGGAATCGAAGGAGAACTCCGTATGGCAGTGCGTGTCGAAGTAAATATCCTTATAGAGCATCCTTGCCATACGCTCCGATTATCTCTCCATAGAATATCTCATGATAGTCACCGTCAAGGTAGGAGGTCTTGTCTATGTCCCCGCCTAGGATCTCGGGATCTATCTTATGCCTGTATACTATCTTGCACTCGTAGAATATGTCGGATTCCTTCACTACAGGAGTAGCAAGGTTCTTGCTCGGATACTGGGATATCCCAGCTTCCTTGAACTTGTCTGTCTTCCTGCCAGTCTTGGATCCGCAAACTTGCAGCGCCTTCTTCATTGAAGGTGTAGTAGGTATTGACACCGTGAACTCGTCTGTTTCCTGCAGAAGCTCATGGGCATACCTTGATTTCCTTATAAGTATCGTGAATATGGGTCTTCCCCATTCAAAGCCAATGTTTCCCCAGCTTATGGTAGTCACATTCACGGCACCTTTGCCTTTGACCGTAAGGAATGCTCCCTGCCTGTGAAGGTACTTCAAGCTTTTGTCCAGGTATCTTATAAATTCTACTGCCATGGTCAACCTCCGATTCTAAAATATATGCTGATTATAGCTTATCATACAAAAGCAATTTTGTAATTTGACAATTGTCAATATATTGCTAAAATTTCATGCTTATTGTTAAAAAATAGCGCAGACATAAGCCTGCGCCGAATTAATCACTTGTTTACAGCTTCCTTGAGTGTATGCCATGCAAGCACGGCGCACTTCACCCTTGCAGGCATGTTCGAGATATTTTGGAGTGCGAATGCATCCTCAAGCGTCTCCTCAAGGTAATCCATATCAGAAATCTCCCTCTTGATCATTCCGAGGAAGACCTCTATGGTCTCAAGGGCCTCGTCCACCTTCTTTCCCTTCAGAAGGTCGATCATCATGGATGCCGAAGCCTGGCTGATAGCGCAGCCATGACCGGAATATCCGATGTCCTTGAGGTATCCGTCAGCGATTTCAGCCTGGATAGTTATCTCATCTCCGCAGCTTGGATTGTGGCCTCTCTCTTCATTGGTGAAGACCTCAAGCATGCGCTTGTTCCTCTTGTCTGAATTGTGCTCAAGTATGAGCTCGGTATAAAGGCTGTTAAGCTCCATATCCCATCCACCTCCTTATCTCTCCGAGTTTTCCGAGGAAATAGTCTACCTCGTCAATGGTGTTGTAGAAGCAGAAGGATGCCCTGTTGGACGCCTGGATTCCCAGGTACCTCATGAGTGGCTGGGCACAGTGGTGCCCTGCCCTTACAGCTATGCCATAGCTGTCAAGGATGGTCGCCACATCGTGTGGATGTACGCCCTCCACGGTGAAGCTTATTACAGCTCCCCTTTCAGAAAGGTCCCTTGGCCCCACAATGTTTATGTACGGCAGCTTCTTCATGCCTTCAAGGGCATGCTCCGTAAGAAGCATCTCCTGCTCCGCAATCTTATCAAAGCCCAAGCCATTGATATAGTCTATGGCCGCCGACAGGGACGCAGCGCCCTCAACATTCTGTGTTCCTGCTTCGAACTTGTAGGGCAGCTCGTTGAATGACGTTTCCTGCTCATGCACATACTCGATCATGTCTCCGCCGAAAAGGAAAGGCTTCATTGATTTCAGCAGCTCTTTCTTTCCATATAGCACACCTATCCCAAGCTGGGAAAGGAGCTTATGTCCGGAGAACGCGAAGAAGTCTGCATCAAGCTCAGTTACGCTTACCTTCATGTGAGGGACTGACTGTGCTCCGTCTATGACTGCAACGGCACCAACCGAATGGGCCCTGTCTATTATTGCCTTCACAGGCATTATGGTTCCAAGGACATTCGACATATGCGTGCATGCTACGATCTTCGTGTCAGCATCTATCTTATCAAGCTCTGATGAAGGCAGCCGGCCTTCCTTATCCACATACATGTAGTGAAGTGTTGATCCAGTCACCTTTGCCACCTGCTGCCAGGGCACAAGGTTCGAGTGGTGCTCGGCTATGGTTATGATGATCTTGTCTCCAGCCTTGAGATTCTCCATCCCATAGCTGTAGGCCACGAGGTTTATGGACTCAGTGGTGTTCCTGGTGAATATGACCTCATCTGAGCTCTTCGCCCCGATGAATGACTTCACCTTCTCCCTGGTACCCTCATATACCTCCGTTGCCTTTATGCTGAGATAATGTGATCCCCTGTGGGGATTCCCGTTCTGCTCAAGGTCGTACTTCCTTACAGCCTCTATGACGGAAAGTGGCCTCTGTGTTGTGGCAGCATTGTCGAAGTATACGAGCTTCTTTCCGTTTACTGTCAGGTCAAGGATCGGGAAATCTTCACGAACGTTCATAGCCTATTCTCCCCTTATCTCCCTGTCCACCGCTTCGAGGACAAGCTCTCTTATTTCTTCAACCGGAATCAGGTCCACAATAGGACGTATATAGGATTCAACTATCATCTTCTTCGCCTCATCCTCGGAAAAGCCCCTGGACATTATGTAGAACAGCTTGTCTTCATCGATCTGTCCTGCGCTTGCAGCATGGTTTCCTATGACATCATCCTCCTTGCAGAGAAGGAGCGGGATGGCAAATGACTTTACCTTGGGGCTAAGGAGTATCGTAAACTCCTCCTCGTTTCCCTGAGAATGTGTTGAGCCTCTCTTGAAGTCAAGGGTCCCTCTGAATACCTTCTTCGAGTTATCCTTCAGCGCTCCCTTGAACATCATGTCGGATACTGTCTTCTTTCCGATATGGTTCATGTGGTGTGAAAGGTCAAGTATCCTCTCGCCGAAACCAAGGTATACATTCTTGACGTATCCTTCCGATTCATCTCCGGACAGGTCTGTCATGTAGTTCACGACAGCCTCTTTTCCGCCTATTTCAACTGATATGAAGTTTACCTTACCTTTTTCAGCGACCTTCGAGAACCTTGATTCAAGATGTCTGGAAATGGAATTCAGCCTCTGTACCTTTATTATGTTGAGTTCAGCGCCTTCGCCCACCTCGATCTTGTTAAGTATGTCAGAGAACGTAGCAGTATCATCAGAGCTGTAGTCCATGACAAGGTCAAGCTTTGAGCCCTTCTTAAGGACTATTACATTCTTTTCAACGAGGACTGGATTCTTTGCGTGCAGCCTGTGGGTAAGTACCACGCTTGCAGACATGTTCTCCTCGACCTCCATGTAAAGTCCGGCGTTGCTGTTCTTGTCGGCAAGAGCCAGCATGTTTCCATTTACACCCTTGAAGTGCTCGGGCATGTCAAGGTCGCGGCCCTTAAGGTCCTCGACATCAAGCGTAGTCTTTATCGCACCGTATGCGTATGGAACAGAAGTATCCACTTCAAGGCTGTCCAGTTCAAGCTGGTTTGCCTTTACCCACCTGAAGGAAATCCTCGGGAGTACGTTGTATGTTTCTTTCATTGCGCTCATTCTAAGTTCTCCCTCCTATCCTATCGCACCTTCAAGCTCAAGTGTTATAAGGTTATTCATCTCCACGGCGTATTCCAGAGGAAGCTCCTTGGAGATCGGTTCAACAAAGCCCCTTACTATCATGGCCTTGGCTTCAGCCTCGGATATGCCTCTGCTCATCAGGTAGAATATGGCTTCCTCGGATATCCTTCCGATCTTAGCCTCGTGTCCGATATCTATGTCGTCATTCTCTATGTCGATAACAGGTATTGTGTCTGAGCTTGATATCGAGTCAAGCATCAGGGACTCGCAGGATACCGTGGACTTTACGCCATAGGCATTGGGAGCAACCCTGAGAAGTCCCCTGTATACAGCGTTTCCGCCGGACTTTGATATGGATTTCGAGTTTATGTTTGATGTCGTGTTAGGCGCCGCATGGACTACCTTTGCACCTGTATCAAGTGTCTGGCCCTTGCCTGCGAAGGTGACTCCGGTGAATTCGCATTTTGCACCTTCACCCCTTAATATGCTCATTGGATAGAGCATTGAGACCTTTGAGCCGAAGGATCCGGATACCCATTCTATTGTACCGTTCTTGTCAACAAGCGACCTTTTGGTGTTGAGGTTGTACATGTTCTTCGACCAGTTCTCGATGGTTGAATACCTGAGGTATGCACCCTCCTTGACGAACAGTTCGACAGCACCTGCATGCAGGTTGTTCACCGAGTACTTCGGTGCAGAGCAGCCTTCGATGAAATGGCAGTGAGCGCCCTTCTCAACTATTATCAGCGTATGCTCGAACTGGCCTGAGCCAGGAGCGTTCAGCCTGAAATATGACTGGAGGGGGATATCCACCCTTACACCTTCAGGTACGTACACGAAGGATCCTCCTGACCATACAGCACCATGAAGGGCTGCGAACTTGTGGTCAGTCGGAGGTATGAGTGTCATGAAGTATTTCTTCACTATGTCCTCGTAGTCCCTCAAGGCACTTTCGAAGTCCGTATAGACAACTCCCTGAGCTACCAGTTCTTCCTTGATTGAATGGTAAACCACCTCTGAGTCATACTGGGCTCCGACTCCGGCCAGTGACTTCTTCTCCGCCTCAGGAATCCCTAATAGGTCGAAGGTCTTCTTTATGTCGTCGGGAACCTCCTCCCAGCTGGACTGGAGGTCCACATTAGGTTTTACATATGTGACTATGTTGTCAACATTGAGATCCGAAATGTCCGGACCCCAGGGCGGAACCTCAAGCTTGTTGTATATCTCAAGGGACTTGAGCCTGAACTGGAGCATCCAGTCCGGTTCGTTCTTCTTCGCAGATATTTCCCTGATTATGTCTTCCGTAAGTCCCGCTTCAGACTTGTAGCTGTATGTGAATTCGTTCTTTACGTCATATATGCCCCTGTCGAGGTCGTCTATATTAGTTTTACTTCTTTTTTCCATTCCGACTCCCCCTTCTCGGCCTGCTTGTACCTGTCAAAGCCGAACTCCTCTATCTCATGGGCGAGGCTAATGTCACCTGTCGCTACGATCCTTCCGTCAACCATGATATGGACCACGTCTGGCTGGAGGTATTCAAGCATCTTGTTATGGTGTGTTATCACAAGGACAGAGTTCTCGCTGTTCTTGAACCTGTTGACTCCTTCTGATACTACCCTTACTGCGTCAACGTCAAGCCCTGAATCCGTCTCGTCAAGGATGGCAAGCTTGGGATTGAGCACGGACATCTGGAGTATCTCGTTCTTTTTCTTCTCTCCGCCGGAGAAGCCCTGGTTAAGGTACCTTGACGCATAGGCCTTGTCCATGTCAAGCTCCTTCATCTTCGCATAAAGCTCCTTCTTGAAGGCAATGGCCTTTACCGCTTCTCCGGTAACCTGGGCCTTTGCAGTCCTCAGGAAGTTCTCAACAGTTATTCCAGGTATTTCCTGAGGTGCCTGGAAAGAAAGGAATATTCCCTTTACAGCCCTCTCGTTGACAGGCATTTCCGTTATCTCTTCGCCTTCAAAATCTATCTTGCCCTGAGTCACCTGATACCTTGGGTTTCCCATCACAACTCCCGCGAGTGTTGATTTTCCTGCCCCGTTAGGACCCATGATGACATGGACCTTACCCTTTTCAACGACAAGGTCAAGACCCTTAAGTATTTCCTTTTCATCGACACTTGCCTTGAGATCAGTAATTCTTAATATCTCTGACATTCCAATTCTCCTTTAATCCGACCATTTTTATCTGATTTCACATGTCTCAATTCTACTATTTAATCAATTATGCGTCAACCTAACTCCTGCCATTTTTTGATGCCACAGACCCGAAATAAAAGCTCTGCATAGCCGAAAGCTGCAGAGCCTCATATGTTTTACTATTTGTTTACATTTTAACGATTGGCATGTATTTTTTTATCTGCTGCCTATTTCTTGTAAAGGGGATACTTTGCACACAGGTCCCTGACATTCTGCTTCACTTCAGACAGGTCGTCGTCCCTGTGGTTTACAGCATAGTCTATGAATTCTGCTATCTTGTCCATGTCCTCAGGCTGGAAGCCCCTGGTTGTGACAGCTGCAGTTCCCATCCTCACTCCGCTTGTTATGAACGGGCTCTTCGTCTCGAAAGGAATGGTATTCTTGTTGGTGGTTATCCCTATGGTATCAAGAAGCTTCTCGCATTCCTTGCCAGTGATCTCCTTGTTGGTGAGGTCTACGAGTATAAGGTGGTTGTCTGTACCGCCTGATACGATCCTGAATCCCCTCTTCATCATCGCATCAGCAAGCGACTTCGAGTTCCTGACAAGAAGGTCTATGTACTCCCTGAAGGAATCCTCCATGGCAAGCTTGAAGCAAACTGCCTTTGCAGCGATGACATGCTCGAGCGGTCCACCCTGCATACCGGGGAACACCGTCTTGTCGATGTCCTTGGCGTACTGTGCCTTGCAGAGTATGGCTCCTCCTCTTGGTCCTCTCAGTGTCTTATGGGTGGTCGTAGTGACGAAGTCGGCATACGGTACCGGGCTCGGATGTGCACCAGTAGCTATGAGACCTGCTATGTGGGCCATGTCCACCATGAAGTAGGCACCGACCTCCTTGCATATGTCAGCCATCTTCTCGAAGTCAATGACCCTAGAATATGCTGAGGCTCCTGCAACTATCATCCTAGGCTTCTCGGCTATCGCCTGCTCCCTGAGAGCGTCGTAGTCGATGGTCTCAGTATCCTTCGACACCCCGTAGGATATGAAGTTGTAGAGCTTTCCTGAGAAGTTCACCGGGCTTCCGTGAGTCAGGTGTCCGCCATGTGAAAGGTTCATTCCGAGTATCTTGTCGCCAGGCTGAAGCATCGCCATGTATACGGCCATATTAGCCTGGGAGCCTGAGTGAGGCTGCACGTTGGCATGCTCCGCACCGAAAAGGGTCTTCATCCTTTCGATCGCCAGCGTCTCAACCTTATCGACTATTTCACAGCCTCCGTAATATCTCTTTCCTGGATATCCTTCGGCATACTTGTTTGTAAGCGCTGTTCCCATAGCCTCCATTACTGCCTCGGCAACGAAGTTCTCCGATGCGATGAGTTCTATGTTGTGCTCCTGCCTGTCCTCTTCCTCTTCGATATATGAGTAAATTTCAGGATCGGCATCTTTCAGATAAAAACTTTTCATGACGTACCCCCTAGTTTATGATACTTATCATTATAATCTCAGTATTACGTTCAATCAATCAAAAAATTGATTTAATATTCGTCATTATCGCCTTTTCCACGCTTTTTCACGCTAAAAAGCAAATTTATTTTCTCAATCTACCAAAACGGGTATCACCACTCAATTCATGAATATCGGGAGATTTGCTTTTGTAATCTCTGGAATAATCGCTTTCCTTGTAAATGGTGAATGCCACATTTCTCTATTATGTGCAAACCTGTCAGATGCTGTGCTAAAATGGTATTTAGGAAAATCACAGATGGCAGGTGTCATATGGACTATAACAGGCTAATAAGGCTGGCCTCCAGGGCTGGTCAGATCATACTCGAAAGCGGCGGTGAGACATACAGGGTCGAGGAGACCATAATCAAGATCCTTGACTCTTATGATGTTGGACTTTCAGAGAGCTTCGTCACGCCCACAGGGATAATGGTATCCATAATCGGACCGGGCGGCGAGATAGTCTCACTCATCACCAGGGTCAAAAGGCTGTCAACGAACCTTGAGAAGGTGCACCATGTCAATGCACTTTCAAGGAGCATCGCAGAGAACCCCGTGTCACTTGATGAGCTTTCGACTGAGCTCGCAAGGATCGAGGACATCAGGGAATACTCCCTCCCGATGCAGCTTCTGTTCTCAGCGGTCCTTGCGTCGGGCTTCACCATGCTTTACGGCGGAAACATGGCAAGCGGCTTCGCAGCTGCGCTGGTAGCCCCTGGAGCAAGGCTCATACAGCACTATTCGAGGTCATACAAGCTTAATGGCATATTCATTAACATCCTTGCAGGAGCATTCGTCTCTGCCGCCTCATACGGGCTTATGACCCTCGGCTTCGGAAGCGACTTCGATACGGTCCTTCTCGGGTCCATAATGCTGCTCGTGCCAGGCATAGCCATAACCAACGCCATAAGGGATACGCTCTTCGGAGATTATGTCTCAGGCCTTGCAAGGTTCGTCGAAGCCGCACTTACTGCACTCGGGATAGCAGTAGGAACGGGACTCGGTCTCCTTATTTTCAGATAGGCGGTGAATCATGTTACTACAGTTCATATACGCATTCTTCTCCACACTGGGCTTCGCCGTCATATTCAATCTGGAGCCCAGGAAGGCAGTCACAGCATCTATCGGCGGAGGCATAGGCTGGATAGTATACTCATACTGCCTTGAAATGACCCAGACCGAGAGCACAAGCTTCCTCCTGGGTGCTGTAGCCCTTACGCTGTTTGGCGAGATAATGGCAAGGAAAATGAGGACACCGGTCACAAGCTTCGTGACGGCAGCACTCATTCCACTGGTCCCCGGAAGCGGTCTTTACAATACCATGCTTGAATCACTCTCCGGCAACTATTCCGGGGCAGCCTCAAGCCTTATCAACACCATGAACAATGCAGGCGCCCTTTCCATAGGGATCCTCCTTGTCTTCACAGGGAGCCGTGCATACACTTATTACCAGTCGACGAGGGGGGCAATAAAATGACAAGAAGGACGAAGCTGGTACATGCAACAGGAAAAGAATCTAACCTTGATGAACAGGTCGAGAAAGCCCTGAAGCAATATAAGATCGGCAGGGACGACATCATAGAAATAAGGCGCAGCAAAAGCGGAAGCACAGAAACAGCACTTATAATATACGAGTACAGTAACGAAGGAGAAAAATGATGGACGGTTTGACAACGATACTTTTTGACCTTGACGGAACACTGCTGCCGATGGACCTTGAGAAGTTCCAGGAGCTGTATTTCAAGGGACTCTCGGGAGAGTTTTCCGACCTGATGGATCCAAGGAAGCTTGGCGGACTGGTATGGGAATGCACCCTTGAAATGGTAAAGGACAAGAGCAGCCGGACAAACCGTGATGTATTCATGGATGAGATGGGCAAAAGGGTCGGGCACGACCAGGTTTCGGAATACGAAAGGCGCTTCATGGAATACTATGGCGGGAACTTCGAGCATGTGAAGGAATCGACATATTCTTCAGATTCCATGAGGGAGGCCGTTTCCATACTGAAGGAAAATGGATACACCCTTGCCATCGCAACGAATCCGGTTTTCCCTGAAGCTGCAGTGCTTCGCAGGATCGAGTGGGCGGGACTTTCAAGGGAGGATTTCCAGCTCATAACAAATTTTGATAACAGCCACTACTGCAAGCCTAACCTCGAATACTACGAGGAGATCCTTGAGGCTTTAGGAAAGTCTGCAGGGGAATGCCTTATGGTCGGAAATGACGAGCTTGAGGATATGGTACCAAAAGCATTAGGTATGAAGACATATCTGGTCACAGACAACATGGTTCCTGGGGATATCAAGGGCCCTGAGCCCGACTTCAGGGGAACATCGGCTGATTTCCTTGGATTCATAAAAAATTCAATCAGGCAGATATGACCATCGGTCAGGAATGGATACAAAAAAAGGGAGCCTCATGCTTTTCGCATGGGGCTCCTGCTCATATCTTCACCTATCCTAATCGAATGACTTCCTGATCTTCTCTATGGCCTCATCCATCTCCTCATATGTTGTGTTCAGAGGAGGGAGTATCCTTACGACTGCAGTTCCTGCAGGAAGCACAAGGAGCCTGTTCTCATGGATCCTTGCTATCTTGTCCGCTACCGGGGTGTTGATCTCTATTCCGATAAGAAGGCCTTTGCCTCTTACTTCAACGACTTCCTTGCTGTCCTTCAGGACTTCACGGAGCCTACCCATGAGATATTCTCCCTTTTCAGCAACTGACTTCAGGAAATCCTCCTGGAATATTGTCTTCAGTACCTCTTCTGCTGATGCCATCGCTATGTAGTTGCCGCCGAATGTGGTTCCGTGTGTTCCTGGTCCGAAGACCTCCAGGAACCTTTCATCACCGAGCAGGGCTCCTACCGGCAACCCGTTGCCGAGACCCTTTGCAAGTGTGACAAGGTCCGGTTTGACATCATAGTTCTGGAAGCTGAATGCTTTGCCTGTCCTGCCGATCCCGGCCTGGACATCATCAACTATGAACATCGCTCCCTTTTCCCTGCAGAGCCTCTCGATTTCCTTGAGGAACTCATCCTTGGCTACAAGGATGCCGCCTTCTCCCTGCACAGTCTCGACTATCACTCCTGCTGTCTCTTCATCGATGTAGTCCTTGAGTATCTCAGGCTGGTTGTATGGAATGTGCACGAAGGTTCCGAGCATTTCTCCATAGCCTTTCTTTATCTTGTCCTGTCCTGTTGCGGACATTGTCGCAAAGGTCCTTCCGTGGAAGCTCTGCTTGAAGGTTATGAACTTGCTCCTTCCTGTGAACTTCCTTGAGAGCTTTATTGCAGCCTCGTTTGCTTCAGCTCCGCTGTTGCAGAAGAAAGCCCTTGTGAAGTGTGATGCATCAGTGAGCCTCTTTGCAACCCTTTCCTGAAGGTCGCTTGGGAAAAGGTTCGACATGTGCCAGAGTGTCTTCACCTGATTGATCACAGCTTCCTCAACGTTATCAGGCCTGTGACCCAGGTTGAGGACTGCTATGCCTGCTATGTAGTCGAGGTATTTCTCCCCGTCCTCTGTTATTATGTAAGACCCCTTGCCTTCTTTGGGCCTTATAGAATACCTTGCGTAGGTCGGATATAGATAGGACATTACATCTCCTCCTTCTTGATTGCTGTTCCGGAGAAGCTGCCGCTGCTCCACACCGCATCCTGACCGGACACGATCCTTACCGCACCGATTCCGCTCTCAAGAGCGTTCAGGGCTCCCTTTACCTTGGGGATCATTCCGCCATATATGGTCCCGTCTTCGATCATGCTGTCTATATCAGATTTTGTCGTGCTTTCGAGAACGACACCATCCTTCATTATGCCCTTGACGTTGGTCACGAAAAGCAGCTCTTCAGCCTTCAGAGCTATTGCAGCGTAGGCCGCTGCACTGTCTGCGTTGACATTAAGGTGCTCTCCTGTCGGCCCCTCTGCAAGAGGCGTAACAACCGGTACGAGACCAAGGTCGAGAAGGTGCATGAGCACACCTGTCTCAGCCCCTGTCATTGCACCGACAAGTCCATATCTGTCCCTGTCGATAAGCTCAGCCCTGAAGCAGCTGTCCGGTCCCTGTATACCTATGGCAGGTATGCCGTTAGCCTTAAGAAGCTTTACTATCTGCCTGTTGGTCTTGCCTGCGAGCATTACCTCCACTGCAGAAAGGACTTCATCATCAGTGAACCTAAGTCCGTCCACGAATTTCGTCTCTATTCCCTTCTCCTTGAGATATGAGGTTATGTCAGGCCCTCCGCCATGCACAAGAAGGACCTTGAATCCTGAAGCAAGAAGCTCCTTGATGCTCTGGAAGAAGCCTGCCCCCAGTTCGTCCGCGACGCTGCCGCCGCACTTGAGTACAACTGTTCCCATCCCGATGCCTCCTATGACCTGTAGCTTGCGTTGATTTCAATGTACTTGTATGTCAGGTCGCATCCCCAGGCAGTGGCTTCGCCTTTTCCCAGGTGGAAGTTGACCTCGATATATACCGTATCGCTCTTCAGGTATTCCTTTGCAGCCTCCTCGTCGAAGGGCTGTACCTCGCTGTTCTTCAGCATGTACTGGTCACCGAGTATGACATCGACCTTGGAAGGGTCGATGTCAGCTGTCGAATGACCTGCAGCGGATACTATCCTTCCCCAGTTGGCGTCATTTCCATAAACCGCTGTCTTTACAAGGCTAGAGCCGACGATCTTCTTGCTTATGGCCCTTGCATCAGCATCATTCTTAGCTCCCTTGACCTTGACCTCGATAAGCTTTGTAGCCCCTTCTCCATCCTTGGCTATTGACTTGGCCAGGTCCTCTGAGGTCTTCCTCAGCATGGTGTAGAATACATCCCACTGCGGATGATCTTCACTGAGGAGATTGTTTCCCGCCATTCCGTTTGCCATGAGAAGGACCATGTCATTGGTCGATGTCTCACCGTCTACGGTTATCTGGTTGAAGGAAATGTCTGTTATCTTTGAGAATGCCCTCTGTAGAGCATCCTTGTCCACATTGGCGTCGGTGGTTATGAATCCGAGCATGGTAGCCATGTTGGGGTGGATCATTCCCGAGCCCTTGCAGCATCCGCCGATGGTTACCTTGACTCCGTCTATCTCAGCCTCATAGCCGGTGTATTTCTCAATGAGGTCAGTGGTCATTATTGCCTTCTCGAAGGACTTCGCACCTTCTGTGGTAGCCTCAGGCGCAACTTCCCTTATTCCCTTGGCTATCTTTTCCATGTTGAGGAATTCGCCGATTACTCCAGTTGAAGCAACTCCCACATAGTGCTCGGGGATGTCATACTTTTCTGCTGCGAGCCTTCTCATGATGACTGCATCGTCCATTCCGCGCTTTCCTGTACATGCGTTGGCACAGGCGCTGTTGACTACGACTGCCTGAAGTGTCCTCTCAGCATTAACGCTTTCCTTTGTAACTATGTTGGGTGCAGCTATGAACTTGTTCAGCGTATATACCGCTGCTGCAACTGCAGGAACCTCGGAATAGATCATTCCGACATCCTTCTTGTTGTACCTTAGGCCTACGTGGACACCATCTGCCATGAAGCCCTTTGCGCTTGTAACGGAACCTTCCTTGAGGTGCTTTATGTTGTATTTCATCTAAAAACTCTCCTTCACTCTTTTATGGATACATCGGCAGCAGGTCCAAGCCTTCCGCCTCATCGAGCCCTGTCCAGATGTTCGCGTTCTGTATCGCCTGCCCTGCGGCTCCCTTGACGAGATTGTCAATAACTGACACTATTACGGCCTTGCCGGTCCTCTCATTCACAGAGACACCGATGTCACAGTAGTTCGAACCCTGCACTTCCTTCGTGGATGGGAACTCTCCAAGCGGCCTTACCCTGACGAACTTGACGTCCTTGTAAGTGTCCATATAGAGCTTGTGGAGCTCCTCCGCGGTTATTGGCGACTTAAGGTCAACGTACTCCGTTGCCATGATCCCTCTGTTCATAGGGATAAGGTGGGTCTCGAAGGTTATCATCCCTATCTCCGGATCCCATCTGTTCAGCTGCTGCTCGATCTCAGGAGTATGCTGATGTGTGTTTACCTTGTATATCTTGAGGTTTTCATCGATCTCTGAGAAAAGGTTGGCAACTGATGCCCCTCTTCCAGCTCCGGTAACTCCGGATTTTGCGTCTATCACTATGCTGTTCCTGACGATCATCTTGTTCTTTGCGAGAGGATACAGTCCAAGCACCGACGCTGTCGGGTAGCATCCCGGATTTGAGATGAAGGCTGCATTCCTTATTTCATCCTTCACTATGTCAGCGAGTCCGAAAACCACGCCTTCAAGCTCTTCTTTCGCTATCGGATCCTTCTTGTACCATTTCCTGTAATCCTCGACATCCTCAAGCCTGAAGTCCCCTGAAAGGTCAACGACCTTCAGTCCTGCATCCCTTAGCTTCTTCGACCAGTCCCTTGATATGCCTGCAGGCACAGCAAGGAAAACAAGGTCAGATTTGGCCTTTATCTTCTCCGGGTCGATATCGTCCATGATAAGCTCCACAGCTCCTGAAAGGTGCGGATAATAGCTTCTTATGGATTCTCCCCCCTTGGAATGAGAATAGATGGCATTGAGCTCGAATACAGGATGATTGTGCAGAAGCCTTATAAGTTCCACACCGCCGTATCCGGTCGCTCCGACCAGGGCTACTTTCATTGTCTTCACTCCCATCATGAAAATTTATGCTAATTGCAATTATAGTATGAATACTTATAATGTCAATTGCATTTTTATCGTTTATTTTATTTTATCCCTATCTCACCCTTTTGTATATATAAAAAAGTCAGCTGGAAAACCTCTGCGAACCCTTGCAGGATATGGCTCCTCAAGGCGTGTCAATGAAGCCGCCGGGAGCATGCGATTCAAAATGTTGAATATTCCAATGAAGTGCCGCGGAACCTGACTTAGCCTGAGATTCCCGTCATTTGGCCACTTGCGGAAGAACGCGCTTTCCCGAACCACGAATTTATGCATATTTATACTATTGTTTTAAATAGTTATTCATAATAAAAATGCAAAATGCAGGCATTTAGCCTGCAGACTGCAAAATATTTTAAAGTACCTTTGATAAGAAATCCTTTGTCCTGGGATGTTTCGGATTCATGAAAAGTTTGTCCGGCGAGTCATCCTCAAGTACCACACCCTCATCCATGAAGAGCACCCTGTCAGCAATCTCCTTGGCAAAACCCATCTCATGGGTTACAACTACCATGGTCATCCCGTCGAAGGCAAGCTCCCTCATTACATCAAGAACCTCACCGACCATCTCAGGGTCGAGCGCTGATGTAGGCTCGTCGAACAGCATTACATCCGGACCCATTGCAAGTGACCTGGCGATTGCGATCCTCTGCTTCTGTCCGCCTGAAAGCTGCCCCGGGTATGTGTTCGCCTTGTCCCTGAGCCCTACCCTGTCAAGAAGGACATATGCCTCCTTTTCAGCTTCAGCCTGAGAAAGCCCCTTGAGCTTCCTCGGGCCTATTGTTATGTTCTCAAGGACGCTCAGGTGCGGGAACAGGTTGAACTGCTGGAATACCATTCCCATTTTCTGCCGTATCTTGTCTATGTCAGTCTTCTTATCCGTTATTGATATCCCTTCGAATATGATCTCTCCGCCTGTCGGTTCTTCAAGCCTGTTCAGGCACCGGAGCAGCGTGCTCTTACCCGAGCCCGAAGGGCCTATGACAACAACGACCTGGCCTTTCCCGATGGAAAGGTCTATTCCCTTCAGGACTTCCAGTTTTCCGAAGCTCTTTCTCAGTCCCTTAACCTCGATCATCTGTGCTCATCCTCCTCTCGAAGTAGCCCATCAGCTTGGACAGGCTGAATGTCAGAATGAAGTAGACCACAGCTACCACAATAAGCGGTTCGAACGGCTTGTATGTATTTCCCCTTATGGTATCGGCGTTGAACATAAGCTCATTGATACCAATTATGGATGCTATGGACGATTCCTTTATTATCGTTATGAACTCGTTGCCGAGTGCAGGCAGAATATTCTTGACTGCCTGTGGTATTATTATATACCTCATGGACATGGTCTTTCCCATTCCAATGGACCTTGCCGCTTCCATCTGGCCCTTGTCAACAGCCTGTATTCCTGCCCTGATGATTTCGGCGGTATATGCCGCACTGTTGACTGAAAGTGCGATTATTCCCGCAGTAAGTCCGGGAAAGGATATCCCGAGATGCGGAAGACCATAGAACACAATATACAGCTGGACGAGCAGCGGAGTTCCTCTGATGAACTCAATGTATGCGGTTGCTATGAAATTCAGAAGCTTGTTCTTCGAAAGCTTGAGAAGAGCAAGCAGAAGTCCGAAGATGAATCCTACAATGACAGTGAAAAATGCGAGAGTTACTGTGATCTTGGCACCTTCAATGTAAAACTGGTAGTATTCGGACATGAAACTAAAATCCAATGGATATTCCTCCAGTCTGACGGCATTTTAACCGTGTATTGAAAAAATGTTAGGCGGCATCAGTCACCTAACATTCCCATTATCATTTTACCATAAAAATGGCTTATTCATCAGCAAGCTTATTGGCTTCAATTATAAATCCCTCAAGGGTCTTGTCGGCGATGATCCTTTCAAGTGTCTTGTTGACTTCTGCTACAAGATCAGCTGAGCCTTTCTTTAATGCAGCAACCTTTCCTTCCGGATCCTTCTTGACTGTGATGGTTGAAATAATAAGGTCAGCATTTTCCTTGACGTTTGATTCCGCTACAGGAGCCTCTATTATAGCCGCATCAGCCCTTTTGGACTTGAGCGCGAGTATCAGGTCAGAGATCTTGCCCAGTGAAAGGATTGTTGCTCCTTCAACAGTCTTGGCAGCCTCTTCCTGCACAGAACCCTTCTGTACTGCTATGGTCTTTCCTTTAAGCGACTCGGCTGTCGTAAGGGTGCCTTTGTCGGATTCCCTTATTACAACTGACTGGTCCGCTGAATAATACTGGATTGAGAAATCTACGCTCTTGGCCCTATCTTCAGTAGGTGTAAGTCCCGCGATTACGATGTCCACCGTACCCTGGTCAAGTGCAGCAAGAAGTCCATCAAACTTCAGGTCTTTGATCTCAAGCGTAACTCCAAGATCCTTTGCGATCTCCTTGGCTATCTCGATATCGAAGCCTACTATCGTATCCTTGCCATTTATTGACTTGTGGAACTCGAACGGTGGGTAGTCAGCGCTGGTTCCAAGTATGAGCTTTCCGCTTTCCTTGATCTTCTTCATAGACGGTGACATGGCAACAGTTTCCGATGGCGCTGTAGTTGGAGCGGTTGTTGGTGTTGTCTTGCTTCCGCAGCCAGCTGCGAATATCGCCATGGCTGCAACTGATGCTGCCACAAGCCTCTTTATGCTCTTCTTCATATTCTATTCCTCCCAGATTTCATGTTTTACCAAGTAATTATACGTCACATTAAATAATTATTCAATAGTATGCATATCAATAATCCCGCTTAAATTTTGCCAATCTACTTATAAAGAAGAAATAATTTTAATGATTTTACAAACCATCATACTTCTGCAGAAGAAGACGTAAATCCCGGCGAATTGCATGAAATAACAAGGAAGGACAGCCTTCAGACCTTTCGGGCATTCAGGCTGTCCTCGATTCATTTCTTAAGCATCTTGAGTATTGTGATCAGTATTATCGCTCCAACAACAGAAACCGCTATGCTCCAGAGGTTTATGCCGGTAGGTCCTGACAGGTTCAGGAATCTTGCGATCCATCCGCCTATGATGGCACCACCGATACCGACAAGTATGTTGGCACCGATTCCCATGCTCCTGTCCCTTCCGGTGAATTTGCTGGCAATCCAGCCCGCAAGTCCGCCAACTACTATCCAGCTTAATATATCCATATCGATTCTCCTTTAGATTTAACATATTCAAATATCTTATCAGGATATTCCCATACCTGAATCTTATTTCCAAAGGGGCTTGAAGTCAACAAAGCCTGGGCATTATTCAGCCAATGTTATCTCTTTGTTCTTCTTTTTGTAAAAAGGAAGACGGTTTTTCTCAAAATGGTAACATCTCACGATTCTTTATTTATTGGAATCTATGTACTTCCATCCCTTTACGAAATAGTCGACCCCCGACATGAGCGTAAAGAAGACCGCAAGATACATAGCTGCCATCGGCACTATGCCGAAGAATCCGTCAAGGAAGGGCATCGCTTCAAATACCTTCATCATGTATTCTTCCCTTTCCCCGATAAGCTTCAGGAGGAATCCTATGATTGCTATCATCTGGGTTGTAGTCTTCACCTTTCCCCAGAAGCTCGCGGCGATGACCTTGCCATCCCCTGCGGCTATGGACCTGAGTCCAGATACTGCAAATTCCCTCGCGATTATGACGACCACCATCCATGTGCTGATCTCACCGAACTCAACGAGCGCGATTAGCGCGGATGTGACAAGTATCTTGTCAGCGAGAGGATCCATAAGCTTCCCGAAGTCTGTGACAAGGTTGTATTTTCTTGCAAGATGACCGTCAATGTGGTCGGTAATAGAAGCTACGATGAAAATTACCGCAGCTATTGTAAAGTTGAACGGTATCGCATCAACGGCAACCAGTAGCAGGAAAAAAGGCACGAGTACCATCCTGAATACCGTTATCTTGTTTGGTAAATTCATAAAACATCTCCATCCGTTCGGGTCTGCTGATCCCGGACCTAAATATCTGTATTCTTGTATAGTATCTGCCTTGGTTTGGCTCCATCCTTGCCGGATATTACGCCTCTCTCCTCCAGCTGGTCCATTATCCTGGCGGCCCTGTTGTAACCTATCCTCATCCTTCTCTGAAGGAATGAGGTGGATGCCTGCTGATATTCGACCACTACCTTCACAGCCTCATCGAAGAGCTCGTCTCCGTCTTCCTCGGACTCTCCGTCCTCTCTGCCCTTCTCGATATGGTTGATGATCTCCTCGCTATATGACAGCTCCGAATCAGGAACCTTTATCCTCGCCACTATGGCTTCAACCTCCTCTTCAGAGATGAAAGCGCCCTGGACTCTCTTGGGCTTCTGTTCCCCGACAGGATAGTAAAGCATGTCTCCTTTACCAAGAAGCTTTTCAGCTCCGCCTGAATCGAGGATAGTCCTCGAGTCTATCGAACTGGAGACAGCGAAGGATATCCTTGAAGGTATGTTAGCCTTTATGACTCCGGTGATGACATCGACTGAAGGTCTCTGTGTAGCTATGACAAGATGCATCCCTGCAGCCCTGGCCATCTGTGCAAGCCTTGCGATATAGTCCTCGACCTCGTTGGCAGACACCATCATAAGGTCCGCAAGCTCGTCAACGACTACCACTATGTATGGAAGCTTCGCAATTTCCTTTTTCTTCTTTGCGAGCTCATTATGGCTTTCGATGTTCCTCACGCCATATTCGGCAAAGCTCTGGTATCTTCTCGTCATCTCATTTACTGCCCAGTTGAGCGCGCCTGCAGCCTTCTTCGGGTCTGTTACCACAGGTATCAGCAGATGAGGTATTCCATTATAGACGTTCAGCTCGACGACCTTCGGGTCCACCATGAGCAGTCTGACCTCGTCAGGATTGTACTTGTAAAGTATCGATATTATCAGGGAATTTATGCAGACCGACTTTCCTGATCCAGTCGCTCCTGCTATAAGCACATGGGGCATCTTTGTCAGGTCGCCTATGATGCTCTCTCCGGAAATATCTTTTCCAAGTGCTACCGCAATCTTCTTGGTCGATTTCTGGAACTCCTTCGACTCTATGACTTCCCTGAGGTAAACAGGAGTCGTCTCGCGGTTAGGAATCTCTATTCCCACCGCGGCCTTTCCAGGAATAGGAGCTTCAATCCTCACTCCGCTTGCGGCAAGCCCGAGTGCTATGTCGTCGGAAAGGCTCACTATCCTCGACACCTTGACCCCTGCCTTAGGCTGGAGCTCGTACCTTGTGACAGAAGGTCCTTTCGATACGTTAATGACATGTGCCTCTACCCCGAAGCTCATGAGCGTCTCCTCAAGCTTCCTGGCATTGTCCCTTATCTCAGTCATGTCCTCCCGTTCAAGCATTCCCTTGATGTTTTCCTTAAGCAGCCCGATCTCGGGGTAATGGTACCTCGGCTTTGGCTTTTCCTTTATTCCGACACTCTCTATGTCGATGTCGATCTGCTGCCCCTTTAGAGGCACCAGGTCCTCAAGGTCTTCCTCTATCTCTTCGTGCTCTTCATGGAGTACCACCTCTACAGGTGCGGTTTGAATTATTATCTCAGGCTTCTTTTCTTCAGCCCTCGCTTCTTCCTTCTGGATCTTCTCCTCAAGCACATTTATGAAAGGGCTCTTCTGGAACCGCTCAGGATCGGGCTGGATGAGGTCTGGCTTTACCTCGCTTATGACCTCTGCCTTAGGTTCCTCACCCTTCTTCATTATGTCGAGGATCTTCATCTTCTCTTCTATGCGCTTCTCTTCCTCAAGCTTCCCCGCACCCTTGACTTCCTTGTTAAGGGTCCTCTTCATCATCATGTCTTTGGTTGCAAGCCTAACCTGGTTGCCCTTCTTCAATGAGTCATAGACTGTAGTGTTGAAGATCAGCACTCCGGACAAAATGGCAAGGCACCCTGCGACGATGTATGCTCCTACCGGCCCGATCAGTCTGTATAGAGGAGTAGCGAAAACCAGGCCCAGTATGCCTCCGTGATTCCTGTCTTCAATGTTAAGGAGATTCTTCATTGTTGCAAAGAAACCCGAAGAATGGATGCTCTCCATCCTGTTGAGTGACATGATCATCGCAACAGTCGCCAGGAGCAGCATGGCACCATAGGTCCTCTTGTTTGAAAAGATACCAGGCCTTCTCAGTATCAGTGAAACACCTGACAAAAGGAACAGAAAAGGCACAGTGTATGCAGTAATTCCGAACGCAGCGAATACAGCTTCACCTATGGTTTTGCCGAGAACTCCTGAATTTCCGGAAAATAGTGTCACTCCTATGAATATGCCAGTACCCGTCAGGGCAAGGCCAAGAATCTCTCCTCCGAATATGTCATCCTTCTTCTTTGCTGCAGCCTTCCCAGATGTCTTTCGGGTTCCGCTTCTTTTGGCAGTCGAAGCCTTCGCATTCGTCTTGGCGCTTGTCCTGGCAGCAGGCTTCCTTGCAGCTTCCTTCAAATGGACCCCTCCTTCCTGCGGCGGATGTATAGCCGCCTATCATGAGTATAATTTTAGCATATATTCAAGATTATTTGAAATGGAATAAGGCCTGTTGCGGCATTTAATCATGACAGGTGAGTCTTCGGAAGAAACAGCGCCGCACTTTCGGGATTATTCCGGGTCAGAAAACAATAACTTAAATGATATGAAAGCGAAATATCCGTACTCGACGATAATATCAGATACTCTCATAACACGAATTTTCTTCAGATTTTCGCGCTAATTGTTTGTCTTTTGATTCGGAATCAGATATAATACCATGTGTATCAGGGCTGACTATGAAGTTGATTCTGGTGCACATTGTAAATCCTATTCGTTAATGACAATTTACCGGAGGAATTTTGATGAACAAACGAAACGCTTTGTTTTTCCTTGCTCCCGGACTCGTACTTCTGTCACTTTTCCTTGTGCTGCCTCTTGTGAGCATTCTATGGCCCACAATTTATGTCGGCGGAATCACGTTCGAGGGCTACATTGCCTTTTTCAAGGATGAGTTCAACCTGAAGATACTTGCAAGGACCCTAAGGATATCCGCAATAGCTTCTGTGGTATGCATACTGCTGGGAGTTCCCACCTCATACTACATCTCAAGGACAAAAAAGAGCATGAGAAGCTTCCTTATGGCACTCTCAATGTTCCCGATGCTGACCAATTCAGTGGTGAGAAGCTTCGCATGGATAAACATACTGGGAAAGAACGGTGTGCTAAACAACCTTCTGGTTGCTTCTGGAGTTGTATCTGCACCGATAACAATGCTATACACCGAGTTTTCAATTCTGGTTGGTACCGTATACCTGTTCCTTCCTATAATGATAATCACCCTTGTGGGTGTAATGGAAAACATCGAGCCTGAGGTCGTCGAGGCTGCAGAGACTCTCGGTGCAGGTCGCGGCAAGGTGTTCATGAAGGTCATCCTTCCGCTGAGCATGCCTGGGATACTTGTCGGAAGCGTCCTTGTATTCACAGGCGCCATGACTGCCTATACCACACCTCAGCTTCTTGGAGGAAACAAGAACATGATGCTCGCGACCTTCATCTACCAGAAGGCAATGACACTTGGAGACTGGAATGGTGCAGGCATAGTCGCTGCAATCATGATATTTTCCACTCTGATAGTCATGAAGCTGCTTAACACCCTTGCTGAGAGACTTGACAGGAGGGGTGCTTAATGAGAAAGAACAGGCTCCTTACAGCATTCTCCTTCCTTGTATTCATGTTCATGTTCATACCGCTGGCGATAATCATTGTGACTTCCTTCGGTGA
Organism: Youngiibacter fragilis 232.1; assembly: GCF_000495435.3. Classification (GTDB taxonomy): domain Bacteria; phylum Bacillota; class Clostridia; order Clostridiales; family Clostridiaceae; genus Youngiibacter; species Youngiibacter fragilis. Next base: position 28,825 of record NZ_AXUN02000046.1, read on the forward strand.
AGGTTCAACAATAGAATTCCCAATAAAGGGATTCACGCTTAAATGGTACGGCAACATATTCGCTTCAAGGACCTTCGTATCTGGCTTCACATTGAGCCTTCAGATAGGTCTCGCAGCTACCATACTGGCACTGATCATCGGGATTCCGGCAGCATACGCCCTTTCAAGGTCTGAAGTTCCCGGAAAAAGCAGGATCAAGAGCTTCTTCCTGTCTCCGACGATAGTTCCCGGAGTCGTTGTTGGCTACTCGCTCTATCAGTTCATAGTCGTATCACTTGGAATCGAGGTTTATTCAGGGCTTCTGCTTGGACACTTCCTCATATCCGTCCCTTATGTCATAAGGGTCGTGGGGTCAAGCCTTGAACAGTTCGACTTTTCCATAGAGGAGGTCGCATGGACCCTTGGATGCGGAAAGCTCAAGGCATTCATGAAGGTCGTCCTTCCAAACCTCACCTCTGCCATATTTGCCGCATTCATGCTCGCGTTCATCAACTCCTTCAACAACATACCTGTTTCCATGTTCCTGTCGGGACCAGGAGTAAGGACGCTGCCCGCAGCACTCATGAACTACATCGAATATTATTACGACCCGACCGTTTCAGCTGTGTCAGTGCTGCTTATGGCAGGCACTGTAGTCCTGATGTTCCTCATCGAAAAGACGATGGGAATCTCAGCGGTCAACAAATAGGAGGCTTTCGAATGTCATTTTTGGATCTTAAGAACATAGGAGTCACCTACGACAAGAAAACAAGGATACTCCAGGAACTGAACCTTTCAATAAACAAGGGTGAGCTCGTTTCCCTCCTCGGCCCCAGCGGCTGCGGAAAGACAACCACCCTTAGGGTAATCGCAGGACTCATAGAGCCTTCGGAAGGAACCCTTACAGTCGCAGGTGAAGACATGACCAAGATACCTGTACACAAGAGGAACTTCGGACTGGTTTTCCAGAGCTACGCCCTCTTCCCCCATCTGACGGTCAAGGAAAACATAGCCTTCGGATTGAAGCTGAGGAAGGAAAGTCCCGAGACAGTTGACAGGAAGGTAAATGCCATCCTCGATTCGACTCATCTCTCGGAATTTGCAGACAGGTACCCAAGGCAGCTTTCAGGCGGTCAGAGACAGAGGGTCGCACTTGCGAGAGCCCTTGTCATAGAACCAAAGCTTCTCCTCCTTGACGAGCCACTCTCAAACCTTGACGCCAAGCTCAGGGTAGGAATGAGGGTTGAGATCAAGAGGATACAGAAGGAGCTGGGCATAACGTCAGTATTCGTCACCCATGACCAGGAGGAATGCTTCTCCATCTCGGACAAGGTGGCAGTAATGAACAAGGGGGTCATCGAACAGTATGACACTCCCGAGAACATCTACAAGAAGCCGGCCACAGAATTCGTTGCAAGGTTCATAGGCTTCGAGAACTTCATAGAGCTTGAGCCTGCAGAAAGCGGAATGTTCAGGGCGAAGGACGGAAGCCTGTTCAAGGCAGAAGAGTCTTCAGCTGGCCCGGTACTCGGTACCATAAGGCCTGATGACATCGAGATCCTTGAAGCGTCATCTGAAAAAACAGCCAATATGATTACTGGCAAGGTTCAAGTCAGGACCTTCCTCGGCAAGAGCTACCAGTATGAGGTTGAAACCGCACTTGGTAAAATCATAGTCAACGGGCCTGACGAAAATGTCAAAGAACCGGGAGTTGAGCTTCTGCTTAATCTTCCATCAAATAAAATAATACTGGTTTGACCAGAAAAAAGGAGTTAACAATGAAAAAGGTACTAGCAATCGTAATGACCGCTGCCCTTACAGTAACAGTGCTCGCAGGATGCGCAAAGAAGGTCGAGGAGCCTACAAAGCTTGTAATATCGACCTTCGGACTCAGCGAGGATATCGTGACAAGGGATATCTATGAGCCTTTCGAGAAGGCCAACAACGTAGAGATCATCGTCGAGACAGGAACTACATCAGAGAGGTACACCAAGCTTGAGTCAAATCCGGCAGCAGGCGTAGACCTCATCGAGTTGTCACAGGCAACCGCGGCAAAAGGCTATGCGAAGGGTCTCTTCGAGAAGATCGACTATTCAAAGATACCTAATGCGGCAAAGCTCATAGAGAGCACAAAGGGAATAACTGACAAGGGATTCGGCCCGGCCTACACCATCAACAGCATCGGCATAATCTACAACAAGGAAGCTGCAGGCATGGAGATCGATTCATGGGAAGACCTTTGGGATCCTTCACTTGCAGGAAAGATATCCATACCAGACATAGCTACAACCTTCGGACCTGCAATGGTTCATGTCGCAAGCGACTACAAGGGCGTTGACATCAAGACTGACGACGGAGCTGCAGGCTTCGAGGCTCTTTCTGAACTCAAGCCGAACATAGTGAAGACATATGCCAAGTCATCAGACCTCGCAAACATGTTCAAATCCGGTGAAATTGCGGTAGCAGTAGTCGGAGACTTCGCGATTCCGATAATATCGGCAGCAGACCCTGCAGTTGAATATGTTGTTCCGGCTTCAGGCACTTATGCGAACTTCAACACCATCGACATCAACGTAAACTCCAAGAACAAGGAGCTTGCCTACAAGTTCATCAACTGGAGAATAAGCCAGGAACTTCAGACTGTTACAGCCAAGTCACTCAACGAAGCACCTGTAAATTCAGGAGTCGTACTTGACGCTGAGACTGCAAAGAACAAGACTTATGGCGATGTGGCAAAGAATGCAAAGACCATAGACTACTCATTCGTAAATCCGATCCTTTCAGGATGGGTCGATACCTGGAACAAGACCCTCAACAACTAGGTGAATCCATGGAATCAACGGTCGACCTATTAATAGAAAATGCGAAGGTGTACAACGCCTTCACCCACAGCTTCACTGAGAAGTCAGTGTACATAAAGGACGGCAGATTCCTGCACATATCAGAAGGCCCCGAAGAGGGCCTTTCTGCTATTGTCAGGATAGATGCCAAAGGGATGCACATGATACCGGGGCTTATCGACATACACATGCACATCGAAAGCTCCATGACAGTACCAGGCATCTTTTCTGATGCTGTACTTCCACATGGTGTCACGACGGTGGTCGCAGACCCTCACGAAATTGCCAATGTCTTCGGTATCGAAGGAATCCGGGCATTCATGGAGGAGGAGACACTTCTCGACATCTTCTACGGGATACCAAGCTCAGTGCCGTCCACAAGCAAAATACTTGAAACCACAGGCGGAGAGATCGGCATTCATGAGATAAGAGTTCTCCTTGAGGACCCAAGGGTCCTATGCCTTGGTGAAGTCATGAACTTCAAGGACATAGTGACTGACGAGGAATCCCTTTCCAACAGGATCATAAGGCTCTGCAATGAAATAAAACCCACCCTTGCAATCGAGGGACACTGTCCAAGGGTAACAGGACTTGACCTCTCCAGGTTCCTATACCACGGAATAGATGCGGACCACACACAGCAGTCACCTGAGTCGATCAGCGAAAAGATCTCAAACGGAATGTTTTTGGAGATCCAGGAAAAATCCATAACAGAAGAGAATATCAGGGTACTCGTTGAGAACAGCTTCTATGAGCATTTCGCCCTTATAACCGACGATGTCATGGCAGACAAGCTTCTGACAGGACACCTTGACAGGATCGTAAGGAAAGCGATAGCATTCGGACTTCCTGCAGAAAAGGCTGTCTATGCCTCTACCTATACCCCAGCAAGGCGCATGGGACTAAGGGACAGAGGCTCCATTGCTCCGGGAAAGCTCGCTGACTTCATATTCCTCGAAGACCTTGAGGGCTTCAGGATACATAAGGTATTCAAGAAAGGCAAAGAAGTCGGGAAGGTTAGTGCAGGAAGCCACACACACAGCTTCCCTGAAAGGTTCCTTGACTCGATAATGTGCAGGCGGGCAGCTGCAGCAGACTTCACGATAAATGCATCGGGAACCGGGACAGCTCTTGTCAACTGCATCGCGATCCAGAAGGCAGGCACCTTCACCTCGAGGATCCAGAAGAAGGTCACGATTTCAAACGGCATCCTCGACTGGGAATCATCTGGCTCAGCACTCATTGCTGTCATGGAAAGATACGGAAAAACAGGAGATACGGCTTATGGACTGGTAGAGAATGCCATAAGCGGAAGAGGTGCGATCGCAACCACCTGGGCCCATGACCACCACAATGTAATGGTAATGGGAACAAGCAGGAAGTACATGGCAATCGCCCAGAACAGGCTCCTTGACATCAAGGGCGGCTATGTGGTTGTGGAAAATGGCAGAGTCACTGCCGAAGCAAGACTTGAAGTCGGAGGAATAGTGAGCCTGTCCCCAATCGAAGAGCTTGGAAAAAGCCTTCAGGAAGTCAGGGAAGCCATGAGAAGGCTTGGGTACGACAACACGAATGAGATCATGTCATTCTCGACCCTGTCACTCCCTGTATCACCTGAAATCAAGATAACAGACAAGGGGATCATGGAAACAAGGACCCAGAAAATGATCCCGCTTATTGATGAATACTTGGAATAGTTTAAAGGCGGAGGCTCCATAAGAGCTTCCGCCTTTAACTATTCCCTGCCTGATTCCAGCCTGTATGATACTGCTTCAATACCAGCTTCAGCGCCTTCTATTTCCATCGATATGTTCCTGTCTTCATCCTTTGCAAAGTATCGGAGGGAGAACACCTCTTCTCCTCCGTTTATGAATATTTCCATGGAGGTCTCTTCAGTATAGATTGTTATGCTCTCAAGGGCTCCATCCAGCTTCACACCTCTTACTTCACGGAGTGAAGTTGCCCAGTTAGTCCTTTCTACCGTAAACCTTCTTTCAGTTGATTCGAAACTTAGCCGTACCTCGTTCCGATATACAAGACCAAAGGTATCTAAAGGACCCTTGATTTTGATGTTCAACTCATATGCCCTGTCAGGAATATCAAGGTCCATACTTCTGCCATGCTTCTCTTCCTTTTCACATCTTAGTCCCACTAGCTCCTCAACAGGCGTCTGGATAAGCTTTCCACCTTCAAAGCTGATGACCCTCGGCAGTGTAAGGTGGTGAATCCACCCTTCCCTGACTGTAGGCATGGCTGCTTCCATCTCTGACGGCATTGTGCCCATCCATCCAAAGAGTATCGTCCTTCCACGTCCATCCACGAAGGTTTGCGGAGCATAGAACTCAAAGCCCTTGTCCATCTCCTCGAAGGGCTGACCGTCCCAGTGGAATCTGCCACCTTGGAAGCATCCTGTGTAGTAGCCTGTCTGGAATATGTTGTTGAATCTGTCGCCTTCCGGTTCAAGACCCTGTGGCGAGAACACGAACACATCCTTGCCCTCAAGCCTCAAAAGGTCAGGGCATTCCCACATGTAGCCAAGCTTTTCCCTGACTGACATTATCGACCCAAGGAACTCCCATGTGATAAGGTCAGCTGACCTGTATGCTACAGTATCACCGGTAAGGTCGTCCCTCTGCGCACCGAGGACCATATAGAACGATCCATCCTCACCCTTCATCACCTTCGGGTCCCTCATGTGCTGAGTATATCCTTCGGGATGCCTTGTTACCGGTCCGATCTTCCTGAAGCTCATTCCATCTTCTGATACGGCAGCGCACTGGTAGTTTGTACGAATGCCTTCATCGCTTTTCACATTTCCTGTATAGAACAGATACAGCTTCCCATCGTGCTCGATGGAACTTCCTGAGTAGCATCCATTTTTATCGAACCAGTCTACAGGCTCAAGAGCCGCATCATGGTATTCGTAGTTCACAAGGTCCCTTGATGTCGCATGACCCCAATATTTGAATCCATGGTCTGTGCCATGGGGATTCCATTGGAAGAACACATGATATATGCCCTTATAGCATATCAGCCCGTTCGGGTCATTCAGGAGACCCTTTGGTGGCAGCACATGGTATTCCATTGATTTGTTTGCCTCAAGTCCCATATGGACCCTCCTTCTCCAACAGGGCATCCTCTTAAGGACGCCCTGCTGCTTTCAATATTACTGGTTGATATCTGAAGCTATCTTCCTAGACTGGACCTTCACCAGGACGAATCCGGTGATGAAGGCCACAGCGATCACAATAATGTACTGGATAAGGCTTGCCGAGCTTCCTGTGTAAAGTAGGAGTCCAGGTATGAAGGTTATACCCATTCCAGTCGCCTTGAGTCCGAGGATGTATGTCACAAGTCCGCCAAGTGCTCCTCCAGCCATTCCTGATACGAATATCCTGGTGCTTCTAAGGTTTACGCCAAACAGCAGAGGCTCTGTGATTCCAAACAGCGTTGATGTTGTAGATGAAAGCGCATTGCTCTTCTTAAGCTTGTTTGTCATGAGCATCGCAGCTGCGATCGCTGCTCCGAACTGGCCAGCCATGCTTGCTGTTCCAAGCGGATTGAGTACATTCTTTCCAGTGTCAGCCAGAAGCTGCAGCTCTATGATGCTGAGTGAGTGGTGCAGTCCTGTTATGACAACAAGCTGCTGCAGCGCTCCGTATATTATGTATCCTATTCCCAAAGGTGCTTCAATGAGAACAATTATGAAATCAGTGACCGCCACTTCAAGCTGATGAGTTACAGGTCCGAGAATGAAGAGCATCAGGAAAATGGTGATCGTAAGTGTGAAGAAAGGTGTCACTACAAGGTCTATCATCTGCGGTACGAAGGTCCTGAGCTTCTTCTCGATCTTAGATACTAGGAGACCTGCGAGTATTGCCGGTATGATCGATCCCTGATAGCCAACAAGAGGTATGCTGAGTCCAATGAGGCTAACATAAAGCGGCTCTGCCCCTCCGCCTGCTACAACCCATGCATTTGGAAGCTGCGGAGCTACCATCATGAGACCTACGACAATACCTATTATCGGATTGCCTCCGAATTTCTTCGTAGCGCTATATGTTATGAGGACAGGAAGGAATGCGAATGCCGTATCTGTAAGCATCTGGAATATGCTGAGTCCGGTAGAACCGAACTCCACTCCCAGTTCAAGCAGAAGACCCCTTACTCCCATCAGGAGTCCTGTAGTTACAAGTGCCGGTATGAGCGGTATCAGTATGTCTGCAAGAGTCCTTACAATCTTCTGTCCCAGATTCATGTTTGCGTACACATCACCCTTGAAGTCCGATGCATCAAGGCTTGTGTATTCCTTGAAATCCTGGAACACCTCATTTACCTTTCCGGTACCGAATATGAACTGGTGCTGTCCTGTATTAAAGAAATAACCCTTGCTTCCTGGTACGTTCTCCGCCTTCTCCTTGTCTACAAGAGCATTGTCCTTGAGTATTATCCTCAGACGTGTGGCACAGTTTTCAAAGTTCTTTACGTTGTCGATTCCTCCGATTGCTTCCAGCAGGCTCTTGATTGTCTTTTCATTCTTCATTACATTTCCTCCTCGTGGATCAGGGTAAAACGCAGTCATCACTCACAGGCACCGGTTCCGTAATTTCCAATACTTTTGCAACTTAATTAACTTATTACAGTTGACTTAATGAAACACTTAATCATAAATGCATCCATACTCTTTTCATACCAACGGGTTTTAATATCTTAAGTTTTGGTTCAGCTTCCTTGCTTTTTGTTTTGTCTTTGGAACCGGTTCTATTTAATGCCATTGTAAACGTATATTCCCGGAAAGTAAAGCCTTGCTTTCCGAATTAGCATTTTCATCAAAATATCTCAGATGATTGTTAAAGTATTAATTTGTTTTGAATTGAGCCTTCATCAAATAGCAAACTAAAAACCAAGATGAAGCAATGATTGATTCGTCTTCGGAACCGGTTCGGTCACTTCCATAATCATCTGACCCCTGATCCGCTCCCGCTTTCAGCGACCATTTGCAAATAAAAATAAAAACCGCGATCCTAAATCACGGTTAGCATACCAACATCTATAGTTTTGCGGTAGATTCCTTTGGCAGGAATTCATTTCCAAGGGTTATGCATTTAAGCACCTCTTCTCCATCAATAAGTCTGATCATATTCTCCACCGCTATCCTGCCCATCTCCTTGTAGTGATACTTCACGGTGGTTATCGAAGGTGTCACAAGGTTTGTAATGTCATATCCCCCAAAGCCTGAAATTGATATATCCGATGGAACCTTTTTCCCAAGTGTCAAAGCAGCCTTGTATACGGCAAGCGCGATGTTGTCTGTCGCGCAGATGCAGTATGTTGCATCACTTTTCGGAAGGTACGAAAGAGCCTGCTCATATGCCTTCTGATAATTGAAGTCGCTTGTAATTACCTTGACTTCAATGTCCTTGTGCTCTGTCAGGATATCCAGCACCCCTTTCTTCCTTAGCTGCCCTACAGCCACATCATCCTCGAAGACAGTAACATAAAGTATCTTCTTATGTCCAAGGTCAATTGCATGCTGTCCAATGCTCCTGCCAGCTTCAACCTCATCATGCACTATCGAATAGGAGTCCCTGGCCTTCTGCCCGAGGAATATGACAGGAAGCCCTGAGCTCCTGATCGCCTTCATGTGTGCAGGAGTTATGACCGTTGCAAGGATTATGATGCCAGCCACCTTCTGTCTGGAGAGGGTATTGATATTCTCTATCTCCCTGCCAATATCCTGATTAGTATTGGTGATCAGAAGCTGATACTGCTTATTCCTGAGTTCTTCGTCTATGCTTGACAGGATTTCATTGGTTGCATATGAATTAAGCCTGGGGATTATTATTCCGATCATGCTGGGCTTCTTGGACTTAAGGCTCTGCGCGAATGCATTTGGTGTATATTCAGTTTCCGCGATTATCCTGTCCAGCTTTTCCTTGGTCTTCGCACTTACAGACCCACCGTTCAGATACCTTGATACGGTGCTCTTCGCAACTCCCGCGAGTCTCGCGATATCATTGATCGTAACCATAGTAAAATCCCCCTTCCTGACATTTTCATCATACCATATACATATAAACAAATACATGAACAGTTTGCAGAATCCAATTCATCCCTCACTAATAATCCTTCTGTCAAATACCTCTAGATTACAGAAATTTTACAACCTGTATAAACCTATGAAATCATATGCATGTATATTTAAATTGGAAACATTGACAGGTTTCGGCAAATTTACATGCATTTGCGCATTTTCTGCTTTTCCTTTAAATTCTGCATCTGTCATGCCAGCATGGCATGGAAAGGAGTGTACCATGCATATCAACAAGAAGAGCCTTTTCATCAAGGCAACACCTGAGAAGATCTATGCATTTGCGAGGGATCCCCTAAAATGGGGACAGTGGTATGCAAACCTTAGCGAGATAAAGCTTGAGAAGGGCGACGGCGGAGTCGGGTCAGTCATCCATTCAATGTATAACCTGTTCGGAATGCACGTCCCTACAATCGTTGAGGTCACAGAGGACCTTTCATCACCAGAACTGTGCAGATGGGCAGGCCTTATAAAGGGCAACATCACCGGCAAACAGATTTTCACCTACACTGCAAGAGACGGCGGAACTGAAGTTGAGATTGAGCTGGAATACACCCTTCCTGCAGGGATCATCGGAAGGATCGCCGACAAGCTTCTCATCGAAAAGGTAAAAGACAATGACCTTGTCCACACTTTGGAGAACCTCAAGGTCTTCTGTGAAGGATAGCAACGGAAACCAGTCAATAAGGAGCCTTCCGGGCTCCTTATTGCTTGTCAGGTCAAAATACCGGCATTGTCCCACCAGCAGGCAGACAATATTTCAAAGTCCATATTATTTATTATGTAATATTAAACTGAGAATTTAACCCTCCTGTTTAATTAATATGTAATCCATTTGAGAAAATATCAATGTACAATGAGTTTGAAGGGAAGGACATGACTGTGCTCTGCTTCAGGATTTTGCACCAGAGGTCAAGTATTATGCCTGGGGTGATTAGAATGAAAGGCACTAAACATCTTATAGCTTTCAGCTTGCTTGTTCCGGTACTTTTCTATGCTCTTATCGGCTGCAGCTCACCTGGACCTGCTGTTCCTACAACTACCGATCCTGTAACAGTTCCAACGCAAACGGATCCTACGGCAACTCCAGCTGTTCCATCAGAAACAGTTCCAGTCATAAAACCAACAGAACCTTCAGGGAAGCCAGTTGAACCAACAGTTCCTGCTGAACCGACAGCTCCTGTAACACCAACTGTTCCGACTGAGCCGACAGTTCCAGACACTCCATCTGAACCTGTTGAAGAGGTTCCACCCGCTCCGGAAGTACCTGTGCCTCCAGTCACATACGGCGTTGGTACCCATGGACAGATCGTCAAGGACATACAGACCCGTCTTACTGTTTTCGGGTACAAGCTCTCCATTGACGGTGACTTCGGCCTCATTACCCAATGGGCGGTAAGGGATTTCCAGAACAGGAACAATCTTCCGGTCACAGGTGTCGCTGATGCCATGACCCTCGAAAAGCTCAGCCTTGAACCTACGGATTCCACCAGGTTCCCAGGACCTTCCTCAGAGCTTCCTCTTACGAAGGGTGCAAGGGGTGATGAAGTCCTGGAGCTTCAGGTTTATCTTAACAGGTTCAACTACAGGTTGGTTTTGGATGGGATCTTCGGTAATGCAACACTTTGGGCCCTCAAGGACTTCCAGAAGAGGAACGGTATACCAGTGACCGGAGTCGCAGATGGCGCCACATATCAGAAGCTTGCACTTGAACCAACATCAAAGACCAGGTACTCGGGACCTCCGGCAGCCACATCGCTATCAGCATCAAAAGCCGAGACCTTCGTGAACAACAAGGGGTTGTCCAGCCCATCAGAGTATCTCATCTGGGTCAGCACTCCTACAACACACTTGTACATATTCCAGGGATCAGCTGGCAGCTGGAAGCTTATAAAGGACATGAGGTGCACTGTAGGCAAGCCGTCAACACCTACAATCAAGGGAACCTTCTCCGTCATAGGAAAGGGCGGATACTTCACAGTCCCTGACCATGAGGAATGGATATGCAGATACTACACCCAGTTCTACGGGAATTTCCTGATCCACTCCGTAGTCTACGACTGGGACCTGAACCTTGTTGACGGCAGGCTTGGTATGTACCTGTCAAAGGGTTGTGTAAGGGTATCCCTGGCTAATGCGAAATTCATCTATGACAACATGCCATACGGAACTACAGTCTATGTGAACTGAATTTGCTGAACGCAAAACGGACCGCTTTCGCGGTCCGCTCTTTTTGCTATTTGCTCTCTGAGGCTTCCTTTTCCTTCGCTTCCTTTTCCTTCTTCTCGAGGTCATGCAAAGCGTCCCTTCTTGAAAGGTTTATCCTTCCCTGGTTGTCAATCTCAGTGACCTTTACGAGTATCTCGTCACCTACAGCAACGATATCCTCAACCTTCTCAACCCTCTTGAGGTCAAGCTTGGATACATGTACAAGTCCTTCCTTGTTTGGAAGTATCTCAACAAAGCATCCGAAGGTTGTGATCTTGGTGACCTTTCCAAGATAGAGCTCACCCGGTACTACATCCTTTGTGATACCCTCGATGATCCTTATCGCTTCCTTGGCCTTTTCGATATCCTGGGCTCCGACGAATACCTTTCCGTCATCCTCAATGTCTATCTTTACTCCAGTCTCCGCGATTATCTTGTTGATTGTCTTTCCGCCTGATCCGATAACGTCCCTTATCTTCTCAGGGTCGATCCTGATTATGAATATCTTAGGAGCGTACTTCGAAACTTCCGGTCTGGATTCCTTTATTGCGCCTTCCATCACCTTGAGGATCTCAAGTCTTGCAGTCTTCGCCTTTTCAATAGCGGTCCTTATGCAGTACTCTGAAAGTCCGTGAAGCTTGGTGTCAACCTGGATCGCAGTGATTCCTTCTGTGGTTCCTGCTACCTTGAAGTCCATGTCTCCGAAGAAGTCTTCGACTCCCTGGATGTCAGTGATTACTTCCTCAAGTGCAAGGTCGTCAGTTGTGAAGAGTCCCATTGCTATTCCGGCACAAGGCCTCTTTATCGGCACACCGGCATCCTGAAGGGCAAGTGTTGATGCACACACTGAAGCCTGTGAAGTGGATCCGTTCGATGAAAGGACCTCAGATACAAGCCTTATAGTGTACGGGAAGGTCTCCTCGTCCGGTATGAGCGGCTCAAGCGCCTTCTCGGCAAGTGCTCCATGTCCGATTTCCCTTCTTCCAGGACCTCTCATAGGCCTGGTCTCTCCAACGGAGTACGATGGGAAATTGTAGTGGTGTATGAATCTCTTGGACTCTTCCTGGCCTACGCCGTCAAGTATCTGCTCGTCGCCGATGGCACCGAGGGTTGCGACTGCAAGCACCTGGGTGTTTCCTCTTGTGAACAGTCCTGAGCCGTGAGTCCTTGGGAGTATGGATACATCTGCAGCAAGTGGTCTTATCTCGTCAAACCTTCTGCCGTCTACCCTCTTCTTCTCGAATATGAGCATATCCCTAACAACTTCCTTCTGGATGTTGTAAAGAGTTTCTGATATGTCATATTTCTTTTCAGGGAACTTCTCGGAGAATTCTGCGGAAACTGAAGCCTTTACAGCATCTATTCCCTTCGCTCTCTCTTCCTTGTCAGCTATATGCATGGCAGCCTTCATCGGTTCGGTAGCGAAGGCTCTTACTGCAGTCTCAACCTCTTCATTAAGTGTGTAGAGTACAGGGACCTTCTTTTCCTTTCCGAATTCAGCCCAGAGCTCCTTCTGGAAGTTGATTATAGGCTGGCAGGCGTCAAAGCCGTAGTTTATTCCCCTGATCATCGTCTCTTCGTCTATTTCCTGTGCTCCTGCTTCGATCATCATTACCTTTTCTTCTGTCGCACAGACAGTAAGGAACATCTTTGACTGTTCCCTTTCAGCTGATGTAGGATTAAGCACGAACTCTCCGTCGATGAGTCCTACCTGGACTGCGGCGAGCGGAGTGGTGTATGGGACGGATGACAGAAGCAGTGCTGTTGAAGCTGCGTTTATGGCGAGTATTTCAGGAAGGTTGTCTGTCTCAACGGACATCACCGTGGCAATGACCTGGACGTCATTCCTGTAGCCCTTGGGGAACAGTGGCCTGAGCGGCCTGTCTATGGCTCTTCCGTGAAGTATTGCCTTTTCAGTTGGTCTTCCTTCCCTTTTGATGAATCCGCCAGGGATCTTTCCAACGGAGTACATTCTTTCTTCATAATCCACCGACAAAGGGAAAAAGTCTATTCCATCCCTCGGCTTTTCAGATGCGTTCGTGTTCAGAAGCACTACAGTTTCTCCATAGCTCATGAACAGCGCGGTATCTGAGAGCATTCCCAGGTTTTCACCGAACTCCACACCTATTTTTCTTCCAGCTACAAGCAATTCTCTTTTTGGATGCATGATTTACCTCCTTGCAATCGTTTTTTTCTCGAACCGATGCAGTCGGGCTCCGCCATACCTTATCCTCACAATTTTTTAAAAATCAAAACATGCAGACTCTGATGTATGCTTTGGTTTTTAAAAAATTTTGGAAAGATATGGTTATTGGCTTCCCTCTGCATGATCCGGCTAAGTGATATACAAAGAGCCTGCTTTACCTTAAGCAGGCTCTCGGCATTAAAACTGAACTATCTTCTTATTCCAAGCTTTGCTATTAGAGTTCTGTATCTCTCTATATCCTCAGCCATAAGGTAGTTGAGAAGTCCTCTTCTCTGTCCGACCATCATAAGAAGTCCTCTTCTTGAGTGGTGGTCCTTCTTGTGTTCCTTCAGGTGCTCTGTGAGAGAGTTGATCCTGTCGGTAAGGAGAGCTATCTGCACCTCTGGTGAGCCTGTGTCTCCCTCGTGTCTCGCATTTTCAGCGATGATCTGCTGCTTTCTTGCCTTGTCCATCATTTTTTCATTCCTCCTGAATTTTAAAATCCCCTAAGCCCAAGATAAAAGATGGCAATCCTAATATCATAGAACTTGGTTCCAAATTGCATTATACCACAACGCGCCTTACTCTGTAAATTATTTACAGAAGATGGGCCAATTCTTTTTCAGCGGCGTAGTCCCTGTCCTTGTTGAGCTGCGCAATAAGCGCATCCAGTCCTTCGAACTTTACCTCACCCCTCATGTATTCCATGAAGTAGAGCCTGACCTCTTCGCCATATATGTCCTCGTTGAAGTCCAGTATGTAGGTCTCTATCGTAAGCCTCTGGCCTTCGTCTATTGTTGGGTTATAGCCAACGGAGCTTATTCCCCTGTGCAGCTTTCCCCTCACCCAGATATTGGTGTAATAGACTCCTATCTTGGGTATCAGGTACTTGTTGTCATAGGTCATGTTCGCAGTGGGGAAGCCAATTTTCCTTCCTATCTTGCGGCCGCCTACGACGGTCCCCCTCAGCATGAAGGGCTCGAAAAGCATGGTGTTTGCGTCTTTGACATGTCCGTTTATGATCAGGTCTCTGATCCTTGTTGAGCTTATGACTGCCTCATCCATTTTTGCAGCTTCAAGAACCATCAGCTTGAAGCCATACTTATGGGAAAGCTCCCTAAGGGAATCCACGTTCCCCCTGTTCTTGTAGCCGAACTTGTAGTTGAAGCCAACAACGATGCCTTTGGCATTGTACTTGTCCATGAGCATGGTTATGAATTCTTCAGGTCCGGTCATCATGTAACCCTTCGTGAAAGAAATCATAGCCGTTACATCTATACCCGAGCTTTCAAGAAGATGAAGCTTCTGCTCGTTGTCCATAAGGAGCTTCGGTACTGCTTCAGGCTTGGCGACTGTCAGAGGATGGTTCTTGAATGTGTAAACCATGCTCTTGACCCCGTCTGCAAGCGCTTCATCCACTACCCTGTTTATCAGCGACATGTGTCCCATGTGAAGCCCGTCAAAGCTTCCCAGGGCGATGTATGTCCCCTCATTCAGTTCTCCCTTGTATGTCTCATCTATTACTATCATTTTCAACCTCACACTAGATTGAGCTTCAGGTAGAAGAAATCTTCAAGGCGTTCTCCGAGACCGAGGAATACCCCTTCCTCCGAATAGACCCTGTATGTTCCAGCCTTTGCCATGCCTGTCACTCTGGTGTCCCTGATCTTAACTCCATTGACAAGAAGCTTCCTGAAGCCTTCCGGAATAATCAGGCTGTCATATTCTGACAGGACTTCCTCCATGGGGATCAGGTGCTTTTCCGGTTCATCTGCAAGAACTTCCACTGTAACTGAATTCTCCAGGGAGAACGGGCCTGTCCGTTCCCTCATAAGGCTTGTCATGATGGCACCGCAGGAAAGCTCCCTTCCGACGTCATCTATGAGGCTCCTTATGTAAGTGCCCTTTCCACAGTCAACCCTTACAGAACCCTTTCTCCCATCGAAGGAGAGAAGTTCTATCGATGTTATCTCTATTTCACGGGCTTCCCTTTCGATCTCAATGCCATTCCTTGCAAGCTCATAAAGCCTTACCCCATCCTTTTTCAAGGCGGAGTACATAGGCGGAGTCTGGAGGGTTTTCCCGATATGTTTTGCAAATGTTTTTTTGACTTCATCCTCCGGTGGTATCACAGCATAAGTTGCCGTTACCTCACCAAAGGCATCCAGGGTGTCAGAAACCAATCCAAGCTCGAAGCCTGCCACATAGGTCTTTTCTTTACCCATTATATGGTCTACAAGCTTGGTAGCCCTTCCAACGCATATGGGCAGGACTCCTTCAGCCTCAGGGTCAAGAGTTCCGGTATGGCCTGCCTTTTTTACATTCAGGGCCTTCCTGACTCTCGATACGCACTTGAATGAGGTTTCCCCTTTTTGCTTGAATATGTTAATCACACCGTCCATCAGGCAGCATCCTTTCCACTATCATAAGAATCTGCCTTTTGGCATCTTCAACGTCCGCAGCCTTGATATTACCACCGGCAGCGCGAACATGTCCGCCGCCGCCAAACGCCTCGCATATGGCTCTTGCATCAAGGAGTGATTTTGTCCTGATGCTTACCCTGAAGAACCCTTCAGCCTCCTTGAGAAGCACTGACACATCGCATGTCTTCGATTCAAGCCCGTAGTTAACGATGTCCCCTGAGTCCCTGTCAGAGATAGAAAGGCTGTTGAAGTCCTCTGCATTGAGATACATGAACGTCACAAAGCCATCCATACGCTCCTCGAGTGACTGCAGGGCCTTGCCCATGAGCTTGAGCCTTGCGAAATCCCTTGTCTTGAAGAGTATCCTGTGAATCATCGGAAAATCAATTCCAGTCTCCATAAGCTCCTTGGCTATGATATGTGTCTCGCCGGTTGTAGACTCAAAGCTGAATGATCCGCAGTCTGCAACAATCCCGGCATAAAGGCTCTCTGCGATGCTCTTGGTTATTGTAACGCCCATGAGCCCGAGCAGCCTGTAGACAATTTCCGCTGTTGCGGATGCCTTGGTATCGACATGGTTCTCAATACCATACATGTCGTTTGACATATGATGGTCGATGTTAATGACCGGTACAGTCCCTACAGAGTCAAGGTCCAGCGAAAGCCTGTCAAGGTTTCCGCAGTCAAGCGCTATAAGCAGTCCTGCCTCCTTGGGTATCTTGGGGCTGGTTCCAGTATATTCATCGTAGAGTTTGAGAAATGTCAGATTGTCGGGAGCCCTGTCCCTTGAGATCACCACGGCATTCTTGCCAAGGGACCTAAGGCCCTCAACCATAGCAAGCGTGCAGCCCACGGCATCCCCATCAGGGGCGACGTGGGTCACGACTGCAATATTATCCTTTTCAATTATGAGCCTGGCTATTTCAAGTAGTCCCATTCTTGTCATCCTTGTCTGTTGAGATCCGCCTTATCAGGTCGTCTATGTGCATACCCCTGTCAATGGTTGTATCAAGCATTATGACCAATTCAGGCGTATGCCTGAGGTTCATCCTTCTGCCGATCTCTCTTCTCAGGAAGCTTGAAGCGTTCTTGATCGCCTCAAGGCTGTCTGACTTTTCCTTCTCGCTGCCGAATATGCTCACATATACCTTGGCATAGCTCAGGTCCTTGGTGACCTCCACTTCAGTTATGCTGACCATGGCAGTAAGCCTTGGGTCCTTGATATCTGTCATGATGAGCGATGCCAGTTCCTTTTTCATTTCCTCGTTGATCCTTCCGGATCTGTATCTTGCCATCGGAAAACCTCCTTCCTACAGCTTGTTCCTCTTGACTTCCTCCATCACGAAAGCCTCGATTATGTCGCCTTCCCTGATGTCGTTGAACTTCTCTATGGAAAGTCCGCATTCGTATCCTGCAGCGACTTCCTTCACATCATCCTTGAATCTCTTGAGAGATGCAAGCTTGGTCTCGACAAGTATTATGCCGTTCCTTATGAGCCTTATCTCTGAGTTTCGTGTTATCTTGCCTGAAAGCACATAGGCTCCGGCAATCGTGCCGATTGCAGATACCTTGTAGGTAGCCCTGACCTCGACCCTTCCCTGGATCACTTCCTTGATGTCTGGCATCAGCATTCCAATCATTGCAGCCCTTATGTCATCGACCGCATTGTATATTATCCTGTAGGTCTTCACATCGACCTTTTCCTTCTCGGCAAGTGCCGCCGCATTGTTGTCGGGTCTTACGTTGAAGCCGATGACTATTGCGTTGGATGCGGTCGCAAGCGATATGTCAGTCTCTGTGATGGCTCCTACTCCGTTATGTATCACCCTTACCTTGATCTCATCGGTAGAGAGCTTTTCTAGCGATCCCTTGAGGGCTTCTATCGATCCCTGCACATCCGCCTTGATTATTATCGGAAGCTCCTGGATCTTTCCTTCCTTGACCTGGCTGTACAGATCCTCAAGGGATACCCTCACTGAGCTCTGGAGCTGGCTTCTTTCCTTGATCTTCCTGGCTTCGGCCATTCCTCTCGCGGTCTTCTCATCCTTGACTTCATGGAACTTGTCCCCTGCGACAGGAACATCTGATAGTCCAAGGACCTCCACAGGTATTGAAGGACCGGCACTCTTTATCTTCTTCTGCTTGTCATCGAACATCGCCCTTATCCTGCCATATGTCGATCCGACAAGTATGGAATCTCCAACGTTGAGAGTACCCTTCTGAACGAGCAGTGTCGCAAGCGGACCTCTTCCCTTGTCAAGCTTCGATTCTATGACTGTTCCGGTAGCCCTTCTGTTGGAGTCCGCCTTGAGCTCCTTCATTTCAGCTGTCAGGAGGACCATCTCAAGCAAGTCATCTATACCGATCTTTGCCTTTGCTGATACTGGAACGCATATGGTGTCTCCACCCCACTCCTCAGATACCAGCCCGTACTCTGTAAGCTCCTGCTTTACCTTCTCGATATTGGCGCCTGGCTTGTCAATCTTGTTGATTGCAACAACTATAGGCACATTCGCAGCCTTGCAGTGGTTTATCGCTTCCTCAGTCTGAGGCATGATTCCATCGTCTGCAGCGACAACAAGGATGACAATGTCAGTTATCTGTGCTCCCCTGGCTCTCATGGCAGTGAACGCCTCATGACCAGGTGTGTCGAGGAAGGTTATCTTCTCACCGTTGAGCGTTATCGTGTATGCACCGATATGCTGTGTGATTCCGCCAGCCTCTGATTCAGTTACCTTGGCCTTCCTTATGGCATCGAGCAGTGATGTCTTGCCATGGTCTACGTGTCCCATTACTGTGACTATCGGAGGTCTCTTGACAAGATTCATGTCTTCCAGGTCTTCAGCTTCATCCTCTTCGATTCCCAGGGACTCTTCCTTGGATTTCTTTATCGACACGCTGAGCTTTGCAGCTGCCTTTGCAGCAGTCTCAAAGTCGATCTCCTGGTTTATTCCGGCCATTACTCCGCTGAATATGAGCGCCTTGATGACTTCATTAACAGGCTTCCCAAGCTTATCAGCAAAATCCTTGACTGTTATGAAATCACCGATTTCAATGGAATCAGCTGCTGAAGTTCCTTCAGACTCATCCTTTTCATCTCTCCTGCCCTTTTTCTTTGGCTTGATGACAGGCTTGTTGACTTCCTCGGAGAGTATCTCCTCGTAGACCTCAACTATCGATGGGGTCTTCTTCTCATCCGCAACCGCAGTCTCGACTGCAGCAGTTGTTTCTGTCTTTCCGGTCAGAAGCTCCTTAATGAGTGCAGCATCTTCATCCTCGACAACACTCATATGGTTCTTGACCTCTATTCCAAACTCGTCCTTCAGTATTGTGATCAGTTCCTTGCTGGTTATGTCCAGCTCTTTTGCGAGTTCATAAACTCTTATTTTTGACAATAGGACCACCTCCGTTATTTATTGTTCTCCTGGCCTTGTCCGGCTATCGAAAGCAGCTTTGCAGCCATCTTAGCGTCCTTTATGCCGACCACGGCTATTTCGTCCATTCCAAGCGCCTGTCCAAGTTCGTATGGAGTGAAATCCTCTATCAGGGGCACTCCGGCTTCGCCGGCAAGTTTTACAAACTTTTCCTTGGTATTCTGTGCGGCATCCTTTGATACTATCAGAAGATGCAGTCTGCCTGTCCTCAGTGTTTCCTCGTTCTTGTTGTACCCGAGGACAGCATTGCCGGATTTTCTTGTTATGCCCAGAAACGATAAAAACCTACTCACCTTTGATCGCCTCGTTTAGAGCTGCAAATATCTCTTCGCTTATCTCAGCCTCAAGATTCTTCGACAGCCTCTTTGATTTGAACGCAAGCTTAAGGCAGGCTTCATCCCTGCAGACATACGCTCCCCTTCCGGGTTTCTTGCCCTTCATGTCGATGGAAATTTCACCCTCGCTTGACCTTACAACTCTTATAAGGTCCTTTTTCGGTTTCATCTCCATGCATCCGGTGCACATCCTCATTGGTACTTTCTTTGTTTTCATGGAAACACCTCACTTACGGGCTTCATTGAATCAGGCCTTGACCTGCTCCCACTCGTCCCTCTTGCTCTTAATGTCTATCTTCCAGCCTGTCAGCTTCGCAGCCAGCCTTACGTTCTGGCCTTCCTTGCCGATGGCAAGCGACAGCTGGTTCTCATCAACGAGCACCTTGCAGGAATTGGAATTCTCATCCACATGCACGTCTACGACCTTTGCAGGGCTCAGTGCATTAGCAATATATTCCGCAGGGTCCTTCGACCACTTGATTATGTCGATCTTCTCGTTTCGAAGCTCTCTTACTATGTTCTGGACTCGTGTTCCCTTAGGTCCGACGCATGCTCCCATCGGATCAACTTCCGGGTCCTTTGAGTATACAGCTATCTTGGTCCTCGATCCTGCTTCCCTCGATATCGATTTGATCTCAACTGTTCCATCGAATATTTCAGGAACTTCCCTCTCGAAAAGCCTCTTCACAAGTCCCGGATGTGTCCTTGACACCGCGATCATGGGTCCCTTTGGATTCTGCTTTACCTCAACTATATAAAGCTGGATCCTCTCGTTGAACTCATAGGTCTCTCCAGGTATCTGCTCTGTCGGGCCGAGAACTGTCTCAGTCTTGCCAAGGTCAATATATACATTGCCCTTGTCCTTCCTCTGTACGATCCCTGTTATAAGGTCATATTCCTTTTCAGAATATTCGCTGTAGAGGATGTTCCTCTCAGCTTCCTTTATCCTCTGAGTGACTATCTGCTTTGCACTCTGAGCTGCAACCCTCGCGAAGTTGGCAGGAGTAACCTCATTCTCGACAAAATCGCCGATCTCGTACTTTGCATTTATTGCCTGGGCTTCCTCCAGTGAGATCTCCTCAGCATCATCAAACGATTCCTCAACTACTTCCCTCAGTGCGAAAACCTTGATCTCCCCTGTCTCCCTGTCGATCGACACCCTGACATTCGGTGATCCCTGATTCGCATAGTTTTTCTTGTACGCTGCTATAAGCGCATCCTCCAGGGTCTCGAAGAGCAGTGCCTCGCTTATGCCTTTCTCTGCAACAATTGCCTTGAGGGCGAGGATCACCTCATCTTTTTTCCTGACTTCCTCTTTTGCCATTTTATCCTCCTTATATATCCTCTTCCAGATTCACTGATTTTATGATGTTTCTCGGTATTACGACATTGCCCTTCTCTGTCTTGAGTTCAAGCGTCTCCTCTCCTGCTGAGATGAGAATCCCTTTTCTGCTCTTCGCCCCATCGACAGGTTTCTTCGTCTTTACAAGCACCTTCAAACCTACAGCTTCCCTCAGGTGCTTGTCGGTGAACAGGTACCTGAAGATACCAGGTGATGATACTTCGAGGAAGTACTCCTCTTCAATCGGGTCCTTTTCATCAAGAATGTCAGACATCCTTCTCGAGACCTTTTCGCAGTCCTCCAGAGTGATCCCTCCGTCCTTCTCAATGTAGAACCTCAGATATTGCTGCCCCATTTCCCTGACATATTCCAGGTGATAGAGCCCGTATCCCAGCCCATTGATTTCTTTCTCAAGGTAATCCTTGATTCCTTCAAGCCTTTCCAATCCTTCCACCTCCAGTCATTACCAATGCCAAAAGCGGCATATGCCGCGTACAAAATGAAAGAGCGGGTTTCGCCCACTCTTTCCGCTTCGTATATTGTCCCTTATCATATTATCACATAATCCCGGCGATATCAAGGATTATAGACTAAATAAGGATATCTGGTTGGTGTCGCTCAGTCCTTCCAGTGCTCCGCTTTCATCAAGGGTCTCAATGACTGTCCTGGACACCCTGCATCGCGACCTTAGGTCTTCCTTGGATATGAACTCACCCTTCTTAGCCTCTTCACATATGCTGGCGGCTGCGTTGGCTCCGACTCCCACAAGTGCGTTTATCGGCGGCCTGACCTCCCCGTCCTCGATCAGGAATCTTGTTCCATCTGACTTGTACAGGTCAATGCCCTTGAATCTCAGGCCTCTCTTATATAGCTCGTATGCAAGCTCAAGTACTGTGATGAGGTTCTTCTCCTTGTTGCTGGCTGCATTTCCAAGTGCGTACAGCTCCTCAAGCCTTGTCCTTACAGTGTCCTCTCCCTTGAGGATCAGCCCTGCGTCAAAGTCCTCAGCCCTAACACTGAAATATGCGCAGTAGTATGCCAGCGGCTTGTAGACCTTGAACCAGGCTATCCTCATGGCCATCATGACATAAGCCACCGCATGACCCTTGGGGAACATATACTTGATCTTCTTGCATGATTCGATATACCATTCCGGGACATCATGTTCCCTCATGACTGCTTCGAACTCGTCTGTCAGGCCTTTTCCCTTCCTTACCTTCTCCATTATGTTGAAGGCTGTCTTCGGAGGAAGTCCCTTGTAGATGAGGTAGACCATGATGTCATCCCTTGTGCTTATGCAGTCTGAAAGCGTGGTGTCGCCGTTCTTGATGTAGAACTGCGCATTGTTCAGCCATACGTCAGTACCATGTGAAAGCCCGGATATCCTCACCAGGTCGGCGAAGGATCTTGGCTTCGTGTCCTGGAGCATGCCCCTTACGAACTTGGTACCGAATTCCGGAAGGCCGAGGCATCCCAGGGCAACACCAAGCTCCTCAGGTGTCACTCCCAGGGCATCCGTACCCAGGAAAAGCGAAAGCACCTTCGGGTCGTTCAGGGGCAGACTCTTGGGGTCGATCCCCGTCAGGTCCTGTAGCATCCTAAGTACTGTCGGGTCGTCATGACCCAGTATGTCAAGCTTCAATAGCCTTCCCGAAATCGAGTGATAGTCGAAATGCGTAGTCGTTACATCAGATTCATTGTCATCAGCAGGCCTCTGGATCGGAGTGAAGTTGTGTATGTCATTGTCCCTCGGAACAACCATGATTCCGCCAGGATGCTGCCCTGTTGTCCTCTTTACGCCCGTCAGTCCCTTTGCGAGCCTTTCTATTTCAGCTCCTGGAAGATTGACTTCCTTTTCCTCGTAGTACTTCTTCACATATCCATACGCTGTCTTGTCCGCCACTGTTCCGATGGTGCCTGCCTTGAATACGTATCCCTTTCCAAAAAGCTCCTCGGTATACTTGTGCACCACACCCTGATACTCTCCGGAAAAGTTAAGGTCTATATCCGGCTCCTTGTCACCCTCGAAGCCGAGGAAGGTCTCGAAGGGTATGTCATGGCCGTCCCTTACAAGCTTGACACCACAGACCGGACAATCCTTTTCAGGCAGGTCGGCACCGCTGCTGACGCTGTTGTCCGATATGAACTCGGAGTGCCTGCAGCTTCCGCACCTGTAGTGGGGAGGCAGTCCGTTGACCTCTGTTATGCCTGTGAAGGTAGCTACCAGTGATGAGCCTACAGAACCTCTTGACCCTACCAGGTATCCGTCGGAAAGTGACTTCGCGACCAGCTTGTGTGCAATAAGGTAGAGCACGGCATAGCCGTTTGAGATAATGCTGTTAAGCTCCTTGTCCACCCTGCTCTTCACGATCTCAGGGAGCACATCGCCATACAGCTCATGTGCCTTGTCCATGGTCATCGTCCTTATCTCTTCATCGGCACCCTCTATTTTCGGCGGGAAAGTTCCCTTTGGGATCGGAAGCACATCCCCTATCATGTCCGCAACCTTATGGGTATTGTGTACCACAAGTTCCTCTGCCTTTTCCCTGCCCAGGTATGAGAACTCAGAGAGCATCTCGTCTGTCGTCCTGAAATGGAGGTCGACATCCGTATCAGAATCACTGAAGGACTGCGAAGCTACTATTATCTCCCTGTAAATCTTCTCATCCCTGTCCACATAATGGACGTCACCGGTGGCGACCACCAGCTTGCCGAGCTTTTCACCGAGGGAGATCATCCTCCTGGTAAGGCTCCTCAGCTGTTCCCTGTCCCTTATCCTTCCATCCTTGAAGAGATGTGTGCTGTTACCCTCCGGCTGGACCTCAAGGTAGTCATAGAAGTCTGCAGCCTCCTCGATCTCCTCCTCGGTCCTTCCCTCAAGGATATACCTCATAAGCTCCGAGTTGGAGCATGCGGAGCCAATCAGCAGACCTTCCCTCTTTTCCTGGAGCATGGACTTTTTTATCCTCGGCTTCTTGAAGAAGGTCTCCAGATGGGAAGATGAAACCATCTGGTAAAGGCTCTTGAGGCCCTCCTGGTTCCTGACCAGTATCGTCGCATGGTACATCGGAAGCTTTGTCACATCCGCTTCCTTCCTGTTTCGCATATTGAGCTCGGCAAGGGAGCTTATTCCCATATCCTCCATCTTCTTGAACGACCTTTTGAGTATCTCGACGGTGGTCATTGCATCGTCTACAGCCCTGTGATGGCTTCCCATGTTTATCCCGAGGTGCTTGGCTATGACGTCCAGCCTGTGCCTCTTCAGCTCCCTGTAAAGGAACCTTGCCATGGGTACTGTATCCACAATAGGATTATTGAAGGCAAGGCCGATATCCTTAGCGTTCTTCCTTATGAATCCGACGTCGAAGTATGCGTTGTGCGCCACAAGAATTGAATCCCCGATGAATTCAAGGAACTTGGGAATCACGTCCCTTATCTTCGGCTGCCCCATCACCATGGAGTCCCTTATCCCTGTCAGTTCAGTTATCTTGTAGGGTACCGGCACCTCAGGGTCGACGAATGTGGAGAACCTGTCAACCACTTCTCCATCGACCAGCTTCACGGCACCTATTTCAATAATCCTGTCATTCTGGCTTGAGAATCCTGTGGTCTCTATATCGAACACCACGTACCTTCCATGTTCCTCCACGAGACCCGAGGCTATGTCCATTGCATCATTCACCACATAGGCCTCCATGCCGTAGATCATCTTGATCCCCAGCTTCTTCGCCGCATCCATCGCTTCAGGGTATGCCTGTACCACTCCATGGTCTGTTATTGCAAAGGCAGGGTGACCGAAGTCCTTCGCCGCCTCCATGAGCCTCGAGACAGGGACGGTTGCATCCAGGGCACTCATGGAGCTGTGGGCGTGGAGCTCTATCCTCTTGAGTTTGCTCCTGTCCTCACGTTTCGCCTTCTCCATCCTGTTTATGTCCTTGACCATCATGGTCAACTCCTTGCTGTAGAGGTCAACCGCCACATTCCCTCGGAGCTTCATGTAGCTGCCTTCCTTAAGGCCTTCAACTGTCTCATCCTTCTTCAGGAAAAGCTTTGCCGGAAGCGAGCTTGTGCCATCGGTGACATATATCATCTTGAGGGTCTTGCCGCTCCTCAGCTCCTTGTCCTCGAGCTTGAACACTTCTCCGCAGATTACTGATATCCCTGAGTTGTCATCAAGTTCGCTTATGGCTGTGACAGGCTCCTTTATCCTCTTTCCGAATACCTCTCCGCTGTCAGACTTGTTATCCTTGCTTTCCTTATCTTCCTTCGGCTCCCTGAATACAGGAGCGGAAACAGCTTTAATTCCCTGAATGAGCTCAGGGCCAGGCAAAAGCTCGCTTTCATCCTTAACAGGAGTAGTCTCCGGTGTGTATTTGAGCTCAATGTTTACGTCCTTCCCGTAATATTCCTTCATGTACCTCTTCATGAGCTTGTCCTGTTCCTTGGATTTGAAGCTCTTCATGAAGATGTCGCTGTAGTGGCTTATGGTGATCCTGCCCTCACCCTCGACGACCTTCGAGTCCTTGATGAAGCTCATTGTAAGAGGATCGCTCAGGAACATGCCTATGATCCTGTCCTTTACTCCTGAAGCTGGGTCCCTGAGGATATCGACAACCTTCACATCACCCTCAAAGCTGAAGGCTTTTGAAAGGAACCCGCCTATGGGTTCCCTGACGGAAGGGTCCAAAAGGGAAGAAGACCTCAGGAATACCCTGAAGGCCTTCGACTTGGAAAGGTACTCGACCTTCAGCACTCCGTCGATATCATAGTTTTTCAGGCTGTTTTCGCCTGACAGGCTGTGTATTATGTCCAAATGAAATCCACCTTCCCTGTGAATGCAAGATTCATGGAAAATCCCTACAGCTTCTCGATCTCCGCAAGAAGTGCGGGTACAAGCTCGGCTTCGCTGACCTTCCTTATTATCATGCCTTTCTTGAATATGAGGCCAACCCCATTGCCGCCGGCAATACCGATGTCAGCTTCCCTGGCTTCGCCCGGTCCGTTTACAACGCAGCCCATTACAGCCACCTTGATATGCTTCTTGGAATCCTTGAGGGCTTCCTCAACCTGATTTGCAATCCCAATAAGGTCTATCTGAGTCCTTCCGCAGGTCGGGCATGATACGAATTCAATGCCTTCCTTGAGATGTCCTGTAGCCTTGAGTATTTCTCTTCCTGCCTTGATCTCCTCGATCGGGTCTCCTGTAAGCGAAACCCTTATGGTATCGCCTATGCCCTCCGAAAGAAGGCCGCCGATTCCAATCGAGCTCTTTATGGTCCCTCTCCAGAGTGTGCCTGCTTCAGTCACACCAAGGTGAAGAGGATAGTCTACCTTCTTCGAAAGCAATCTGTAGCTTTCCATCATTGTAAGGACATCGGATGACTTTATCGATATTATGATATCGTTGAAATTCGCCTCATCAAGAAGCTCAACATTCCTTATCGCACTTTCAACCAAAGCTTCAGGTGTCACTTTGCCATATTTCTCAAGTATGTCCTTCTCAAGTGATCCGGAATTCACACCAATCCTTATGGGGATCGACTTTTCACTGCACATGTCCGCAAGGAGCCTGATCTTGTCCCTTCCCCCGATGTTTCCGGGATTTATCCTTAGCTTTGAGATCCCATTTTCAATGGACCTTATCGCCAGCCTGTAGTCGAAATGTATGTCCGCGACAACAGGTATCGGTATTAGCGGAGTAATCCTGGCAAGGGCATCCGCAGCCTCCATGTCAGGGACTGCAACCCTTGCAATTTCGCAGCCGGCTACCATAAGAGCCCTTATCTGGGCAAGTGTAGCCTCCGGATCCCTTGTATCAGTGTTCGTCATCGACTGAACCGTAACCTTCGAATCTCCGCCAATGAACGTATTTCCAACCTTTATCTTTCTTGTTTGCACTCTTTCCATTTGCTTCTCCTTACAGCTGTACCGGGAAGAACAGGTCCTTGAACGTTATGAGCGCCATAAACGACATGAGGACCACAAATCCAATGGTATTCCATATTCCGACAAATTTTTCAGGCAGCTTCTTCTTTGTAACAAGCTCAACAAGAAGTATGAGCAGCCATCCTCCGTCCAGCGCCGGGAAAGGAATGAGGTTAAGCACAGCAAGGTTGACACTCAGGAATGCAGCGAAGCTTGCCAGATTCCACAATGACACTTTGGCAGCTTCTGTGGATACCCTGAATATGGTCACAGGACCTCCGAAGTCATTAAGGCTCGCCTGACCTCCAAACAACACCTTCAATGAGAATATGGTCTGGTTGACAAGTGACAGCGCCTTCCTGAAGCTGCTTGAAACAGATTCAAGTATTCCTGGTTTTTCCACATAGTTTGGTGCGATCCCTATGATCGACCTTCCCGTTTCATCCTTCATGGGTACGATGCTGAGAACCCTGTCGGTATCTCCTGTCCTTACGATCACCTCCAGTTCATCTCCCCCGTTGAAGGCGATGTATGTGGTTATGTCCTCGAACGTATAGGTCCTCTGCCCGTTGATCTCAACGATCTCATCGCCAGGCCTTATTCCTGCCGCCTCAGCGGGAGAACCCGGTATGACCTCCCTGATCGAAGTGCCTGCAAATCCCAGGTTCAGGGATATCACAAACAGGATTACAAGCGCCATTACAAGGTTCATCAGGGGGCCTGCAGCGATAACACTCATTTTCCTTAGCGGGTTCTTTGAAAGGAATGACCCTTCCCCGACTTCCTCATCAGTTTCACCGTACATCCTGACAGATCCACCTATAGGCAGGGCCTTAAGGGAATACGTGGTTTCATTCCTCTCCCATTTGAGAAGTCTCGGACCCATCCCTATGGAGAATTCAAGGACCCTGACTCCATTCATTTTTGCCAGCGCGAAATGTCCGAGCTCATGTCCGAGCACCAGCAGTCCGAACGCGAATATTGATAATAACAGTTCCATTTTACACCTCTTGTTTCACTTGGGATCCTATCCCTTTGCCATGGATCTTGCGTAAGCCCGCACTTCCCTGTCGGCTTCCAGGATATTGCCAAGCGTCGGCGTAATCCTTTGGTCGAATCTTCTCAGGCATTCGCCTATGATCCTTGTAATATCCAGATATCCTATCCTATCCTTCAGGAACAGGTCAACAGCTTCCTCGTTTGCTGAGTTCAGGACGGCAGTCATTATCCCTCCGGCCCTTCCTGCCTCGTAGGCCATGTCCAGGGCCTCGAAGGTCTCCCTGTCAGGTTTCTCGAACGTGAGCCTGCCTGCCTTGAAGAGGTCAAGCCTGCCTGCAACGGCCTCATGCCTATCAGGGTAATTAAGCGCATACTGAATCGGAAGTGTCATGTCAGGGGTTCCGAGCTGCGCTATTATGCTGTTGTCACAAAACTCCACCATTGAGTGGATGATGCTCTCCGGATGCACATACACCTCGATATCATCATAATCCACATCAAAAAGCCATTTTGCCTCAATTACCTCAAGCCCCTTGTTCATGAGGGTCGACGAATCAATTGTGATCTTGGCTCCCATGGCCCAGTTCGGGTGCTTCAGAGCCATCTCCTTGGTAACCTTCGAAAGAAACTGCCTGTCCTTTCCCCTGAAAGGTCCTCCTGAAGCGGTAAGGAGAATCTTCCTTAACTCGGAATGATTCCCTGCCCTGAGGCTCTGGAATATTGCCGAGTGCTCCGAGTCGACAGGAAGGATCATTACACCCTTCTCACGGGCAAGGTCAGTCACTAAGCCTCCGGCTGCAACCAAAGTCTCCTTGTTAGCAAGCGCAATGTCCTTTCCCTTTTCGATGGCCTTTATTGTCGGCGTGAGCCCGGCCATGCCCACTATCGATGTGACGACAACCTGTGCCTCATCAAGTGTTGCAATAGCCTCCAGTCCTTCAGCTCCATAATGTACAGTTCCCCCGTATCCCATCGTTGACAGCATGAGCTCTGCATCATCACGGACCTTCAGGTCAGTCACTGCAACATTCATGACACAAAATTCCTCTATCATGGACCTCAGCACCATAAGGTTTGAGTGCACCGATGCACCTACAAGCTTTATTTCCTTCTCGCTTCTCAGCACTTCCAAAGTCTGTGTCCCTATGGAGCCTGATGCTCCTATTATGGATATGTTCTTCACATTGCACTCCAATCCGGGGCAGAACCACATCTCTCTGCTCCCATTTTAATTCATCATGCTGAAATAATCCTTACGGAGATATTATCTATTACGTAGAAAAAAGAGCTTTCGCTCTTTTATTATACAATATTAATGTTGATGTGTCCTTCCTGCCGCACTACGTTGTTCTCTTTATCAGAAGGGTTAGTATGTAGTTGTTCAGTGATCTGTTTTCCTTTTCAGCTTCCTTGAGCAGTTCTTCCTTAAGGTCTACTGGAAGAGTAAACAGGATCTTGGTCTTTGGATCCTTCTTCATGATATTCACCTCCAAATATATAGACTTGCCCGCCTTTGTATCTCTTTGATTATATAATAGTTTTATAGCATGAATTAATCAATATATATTGTATAAACTGTTTATGAACTAATTATGATAAATTGTATCAGGCGGGATGCGCCTTAATAATAATTGGGTTAGAATTGGTTTGCAATTTCCATACTTATCCCAGCGCCGGCAATACCGGTGCGATTACCTATATATAGGAATGGCGCAGAAAGCGGGGTCTGAGGCTTATATGCCGCAGACCCCGCCAATTCAGCGGATGAAATACTGGTTATAGAAGAAGACCATCATCGCAACGAACATTATCGAGTCAAACCTGTCAAGGACACCACCATGTCCCGGTATGACCTTAGGATAATCCTTTTCTCCTGCATATCTCTTGACCGCAGAAGCGGCAAGGTCTCCAACCTGTCCGAGAACAGCTCCCAATAGTCCCATTGCAAGGAAATGCAAAGGCTCGATTCCGGTAGAGGATGCCGTTGCAATCCCGACAGCCAGTGCACCAAGCGCTCCTGCTGCTGCACCTCCCAAAGCACCTTCGACTGTTTTCTTGGGGCTTACCCTTTCAATCAGCTTGTGCTTACCGAAGAATCTTCCTGTATAATACGCGAACGTATCGCATACCCAGGATATTATGAACACCGTATATACCATAATGAGTCCATTATCAAGGCTATCAAGGAGTATCAGGTAGCCGAAGAGGACACCGGAATATATGAATCCGGTTATCGTTATTGACAGGTCCGAAAGGTCGAACCCTTCACTGAATACCATCATCATGAAACCAACAGCGGTTCCTGCGACTATTATTGTCCCGAGGCTGCCGAACGCATCTCCACCGGATATGAGGATCGCAAGATACGCTGCCAGAAGAATGTATCCCAGCACCTGTGAAGGCCTGAATCCCTTCTTCCGTGTCACAGAATAGAATTCGAACAAGGCCCGGGCTGCAAGCAGCGAGACAATAATCTTAAGAGGCCAGCCTCCAAGGAACACCATGACCAGGACAGGTATGAGGGTCAAAGCTCCCAGATACCTGCTATTCATTCATTATCCCTCCAAACCTTCTGTCCCTTGACTGATAGTCAGAGATTGCCTGCCTGAGGTCCTTCTCCGAGAAGTCAGGCCAATTTATGCTTGAAAACCAAAGCTCCGAGTACGCTCCCTGATACAGGAGGAAATTGGATAACCTCAATTCTCCGCTTGGCCTGATTATCAGTTCAGGATCTGGGATCCCCGAGGTGTACAGGTAGTCCTTGAATTTCTCCTCATCCATATCGTCTGATGATATGGTTCCCTTTGAAGCCTCGTCCATGATCCTCCTTACGGCTGATACGATTTCCTCACGTCCACCGTAGTTGAGTGCCAGGTGCATCCTAACACCTGTATTTCCGATTGTCTTTTCCTTCGCATCCAGAAGGGCTGTCCTTGCCGCTTCCGGCAGACGGGATATGTTTCCGATGAAGTCGACTGCCACATTATTCCTGTGCAGTTCAGAAATCTCGCCCTTCAGGTATTCTACCAGAAGGGTCATTAGAGCTCCTACCTCATCCTTAGGTCTTTTCCAGTTCTCTGTCGAAAATGCGTAAAGAGTCAGGTGTCTTACTCCCAGTCTCTCGCATTCCTTCAGGATCCGTCTGATCGTCTCCACTCCAGCCCTGTGACCCATGGTTCTAGGAAGATTCCTCTCTTTTGCCCACCTGCCGTTGCCGTCCATTATAATCCCAATATGTCCCGGAATCCTTCCCATGTCCAGGGAAGGTTCAGCGACCTTAGGAACCTCTTCCTGTTTTTTCCCGAAAAAATTAAACATTTGATCTACCTTTCGAAAGGAGAATCATCAGACGGTCATGATTTCCTTCTCTTTTCTTTCAAGCATTTCATCGATCTTCTTTACGAAAGCGTCAGTCTTCTTCTGCATATCCTCTTCGCCCTTCTTGATCTCATCCTCTGAAATATCGGACTTCTTCAGACCTTTGATCTTTTCAATTGCATCTCTTCTTATGGACCTGACAGCAACCTTGCACTCTTCCCCGTGCTTCTTTACCATCTTCACCAGATTAAGCCTGGTCTCCTTGGTAAGTTCAGGAACGACAAGCCTTATTACAGATCCGTCATTTGAAGGGTTGATGTTGAGGTCGGACTTCTGTATGGCCTTCTCTATTGCTTTCAGGGCCTTCTTGTCCCATGGAGTTATCATCAGCACCCTGGGTTCCGGCGCGGATACGTTTCCGACCTGGTTTATTGGCACCATGCCTCCGTAGTATTCAACCTCGATACGGTCAAGCATCGTTGGATTGGCCCTTCCGGCCTTCATTGTAGCCAAGTCGGATTCAAGAACATGTATCGACTTGGTCATTTTCTCTTCAGCAGTTTTGATGATATCCTTTATCATTTCCATTCCTCCGATTCAGATTATTTAAACTAAATGATTTCAATCATTGGCAGTCTTCAGCAGCTTCCTTTGCAAAGTTGTCGATTATCGTGCCATATTCCTCTCCGGTTGCAGCCTTCCTTATATTTCCAGCTTCATCAAGGGCGAATACTATTATCGGAATGTCGTTGTCCATGCAAAGGGTTATGGCTGTCGAATCCATTACAGTAAGGCCGAGCTCGATGACCTGCTTGTAGTCAAGGGTGTCGAATTTTATGGCATCGTCAAACTTATTAGGATCCTTGTCATATACCCCGTCAACCTTTTTGGCAAGAAGTATGCATTCCGCCTCAATCTCGGCAGCCCTTAAGGCCGCTGCCGTATCAGTTGTGAAATAAGGGTTCCCTGAGCCTGCCGCAAAAATCACGACCCTGCCCTTTTCAAGGTGCCTTATGGCCCTTCTTCTTATATATGGTTCAGCGATTTCCTTCATCTCGATTGCAGACTGGACTCTTGTCTCAATCCCCAGGTCCTCAAGCGAGTTCTGCAGCGCCAGTGCGTTTATGCATGTTGCCAACATTCCCATGTAGTCTGCAGTAGCCCTGTCCATGCCTCCGCCTTCTCTGCCTCTCCATATGTTGCCGGCACCAATGACCGCACCAACCTGGACCCCCATGTCGACGAGCTCCTTGATTTCAGTTGCTATCCTCTTTGCCACCTCGAAATCTATCCCGAACCCGTTCTTTCCTGCCATGGCTTCACCTGAAAGCTTCAGCATGACCCTTTTGTATTTGCACTCGCTCATTTTTATCCTCCGCTTGGATGTAATCTAATTACATTCTATCAACATTTTGAAAAAAAGAGAACACAGGGTGTTCTCTTTTGATGTTACTCTTTCACTAAAGGCAAGGTTCCTGTTACTTCTTCATCTGAGCCGCAACTTCAGCTGCGAAATCAACTTCTTCCTTCTCTATGCCTTCACCCTTTTCAAATCTTGCAAAGCTCTTTATTGCTATGCTTCCGAGTTTCTTTGACTCTTCCTTGAGGTATCCTGTGATTGTAAGGTCAGGGTTCTTGACGAACTGCTGCTCTACAAGACATACTTCCTTGAGGAACTTCTGCACTCTTCCAAGCACCATCTTCTCAACTATGTTTGCAGGCTTGCCTTCATTGAGGGCCTGTACCCTGTAGATTTCCTTTTCCTTTTCAATCGTTTCTGCATCAACAGAGGTCTTGTCAAGGTATTTTGGGTTAAGGGCTGCAACATGCATAGCAACATCCCTTGCCACGTTGGCAACCTCATCAGTCGCATTCTCTGAAGCAGTCTCTACAAGCACGCCTATCTTTCCGCCCATGTGGATGTATGATGCAACAACACCATCCTTGGCTTCGATCTTGACATATCTCCTGAGGCTCATGTTCTCACCGAGCTTGGCGATAAGAGCTGTTACAGCGTCCTGTACAGTTGCCTCTCCAAGTGTGAGTGCCTTAACGTCTTCTATGCTTGACACCTCGTTCTTTGCCACAAGAGCGGCTATCTCATTGGCAAGTCCTGAGAATGCTTCGTTAGCTGAAACGAAGTCAGTTTCACAGTTGAACTCTACCATTGCTGCGCTCTTTTTGTCTTCAGATACGTATGTAGCGACTACACCTTCAGCTGCGATCCTTCCGGATTTCTTCGCTGCTGCCGCAAGTCCTCTCTCCCTCAAAACCTCAACTGCCTTCTCCATGTCTCCGTTTGCTTCAGTAAGGGCCTTCTTGCAGTCCATCATTCCTGCTCCGGTCATGTCTCTGAGCTCTTTTACTGCCTGTGCACTAATCATTTATTTGCCTCCTGACTAATTTCTTTTTTTGTCCATTAAAATATCCGGTACTAATATAAAAGGTAAATGGAAAATCCACCTACCTTTTTTCGTTTTACTCGGCCTGATCTTCTCCCTGCCTAGCTTCTATTATGGCATCTGCCAGTCTGCCTGTGATAAGCTTGACAGCCCTTATTGCATCGTCGTTTCCAGGGATGACATAGTCTATCTCGTCCGGATCACAGTTTGTGTCGACAATTGCAACTATTGGAATTCCAAGAGTCTTGGCTTCCGCTATGGCGATTCTTTCCTTCCTTGGGTCAACAACGAACATTGCTCCGATATTCTTGGAGTTCATGTTCTTTATTCCGCCAAGGTTCTTCTCGAGCTTATCCATTTCTGCAACAAGTGCAGCAACTTCCTTCTTTGGAAGAACTTCGAAGGTTCCATCCTCCTGCATCTTCTTGAGTGACTCAAGCCTTCCTATTCTTGTCTTTATAGTGTTGAAGTTTGTGAGCATTCCACCGAGCCATCTGTTGTTGACGAAGTGCATTCCTGCCCTTGCTGCCTCTTCCTGTATAGCTTCCTGTGCCTGCTTCTTTGTTCCAACGAAAAGAATGTCCTTGCCTTCAGCTGCGACTTCCTTAACGAAGTTATAAGCCTCGTCAACCTTCTTCACAGTCTTCTGCAGGTCTATTATGTAGATCCCGTTCCTCTCTGTGAAAATGTACGGAGCCATTTTGGGGTTCCATCTCCTTGTCTGGTGTCCGAAATGGACTCCAGCCTCGAGGAGCTGCTTCATTGAAATTACTGCCATTTTTTGTTACCTCCTGGTTTTTTAACTTCCACGGCCATCATCTTTAAGTAGAACCTCTTCCAAGGCACCATTACTAAAATCAGGACGTGTGTTTATTTTTATCCTCAAGTATTGTACCATATGCACCTAAGTCTCGCAATAGGCAAGTCCAGTGAATGTCCAGTGAAATTGCATCGGGGAAAATTAGCTGAAATATGCCGACAATACGTCAGATTGACTTCTTCAGAGATTTACGACCTCAGATCCTTCAAATATTTCAGCAATATAGTCTGCAACTACGCTGCGATGACACTCCCTGTGATCCTCTTCGCTGCAGAGAAGGCATATCCCATCCATCATCCCTGCATACTCATCGATGAGTACCTGCTTCATGTCCCTTTCACCAAGGGTCTCACGAAACTTAAGCCCAAACTGCTCCATGCTCAGTTTTTTTGCTTTCCGGTCTTCAAACAGACCTTCATCAGGTGCGAACCTGACATCATGCCTGTATCCTATACCAAGCAGCTCTTCAGTAAAGTATCTAAGGTCATCACCCTTGGCAAATCCGGCAAGCTGTGAAGTGTTCCTGAGCCTTATGTCCAGAAGAAACCTTACATCATGGTTGCGAAGCAGTTCAAAAAAGGTTTCAGCGGACTTCCTGTTTGACCCGATGGTGAATATCCTCATCCAGTTCCACCTCCTGAGGCTTCAAGCCCGGCCGAAGATTGCTTCAGGCCGGGCTTTACGATCAGACGATCAGAGTCATTCCTTATTTCTTGTCAATCCCAAGCCTGTCAAGAAGCTTGTCATTCAGGATAGTGATCCTGGTACCCTTCATCCCAAGCGACCTGGACTTTATTACACCAGCGCTTTCAAATTTCCTGAGCGCATTGACGATTACCGACCTGGTTATTCCGACCTTGTCTGCAATCCTGGATGCAACGAGGAGTCCTTCATTGCCGTCCAGCTCCCTGAATATGTGGTTTACCGCTTCCCTCTCACTGTAGGAAAGAGTATCGATCGCAAGCTCGACAACTGCTGTCTTCCTCAGGTCCTCTTCGATCTCTATCTGCTTTGACCTCAGTATCTCAAGACCTATTATGGTTGCTGAATACTCTGCAAGTACAAGGTCGTCGTCATCGAACGGCGCAAGGATACTTACAAGTATGAGAGTTCCGAGTCTTTCTCTGTTTCCGTTTATAGGTACTATGGTCGTATACTTCGACTGATTGTCGTACTCCTTCTCGAAGTTCAGAACTTCCCTGTCGCCGGGTTCGAGATTCGAAAGAGTCTCGCTAACCTTGAGAAGAGTTTCATTGTACGATTCGCTGAACCTTTTCTCATCCAGAATGTATGAGAACTCATCATTTGTTGTGAAGGCATTCCTGAGATTGAGACCAAGTATCTTGCCCCTTCTTGATACGACATAGACATCTGATTCAAGCTCTTCGCTAAGGATATGGCAGATGTCGTCAAAAACTACGGGATCGGTACCTGATTTCTGAAGGATCTTGTTGAGCTTCCTTGTTTTGTTTAGCAGTGACATGTGGGACCTCCTCAAACAAATCTCATGATTTACAATAATTAGAAAATTTAGAATTATTCTAGATTCCTTAAAAATAATAACATATTATCAAATAATATACAATGCATTATTTTATATTGGCCTTGATTTTCAGTAATATTCATTCACTATCCAAAAATTTGGAATTGTTCAGATGAAGTACGAATTAACTCTTGCGTCAAATTTTGTGCACAAAAATAGGACGGTTAACCCGTCCTATTCCTTACTTCTCCAACTTCACCTTGTTCTTGCAGGTCTCAACGGAGCATTCGAGATATGCCCCATCCTTCTTGGTGTATTTCTTGTACTGCAATCCACCGCAAACCGCGCACTTTTCCTTGACCGGCTCATACCAGCTGACAAAGTCACATTCAGGATATCTTGAACAGCCGTAGAACCGCCTGCCCTTCCTGGATTTTCTTGCGAGCACTTCACCAACGCTGCATTTAGGGCATGGAACATCCAGTTTTTCAACTATAGGTTTAGTGTTGGTACATTCAGGGTAGCCCGAACAAGCGAGGAACTTGCCAAACCGGCCGTTCTTTATAACGAAGTGCTTTCCGCATTTTTCGCATATTTCATCGGTGACCTCATCCTCTATTGTGATCTTGGACACCTTGCTCTCAGCTTCCTCAATATCCTTTTTCAGTGGAATGTAGAAGCTTTCAACCACATCAGTCCACTTTGTTCCGCCTTCCTCTATAAGGTCCAGCTTCTCCTCTATGGAGGCAGTGAATTCAACATCGACAACATCCTTGAAATGCTCTGACATTATCGAGTTGACTATCTTGCCAAGCTCAGTCGGAAGAAGGTTCTTCTTCTCCCTTTCAACATACTGCCTGTCGAGAAGTGTCGATATGGTAGGTGCATATGTAGAAGGTCTTCCGATCCCCATTTCCTCCAGGGTCTTAACGAACGAAGCCTCAGTGAACCTTGGAGGCGGCTGCGTAAAGTGCTGTTCAGGCAGCACCTTTTCCCTTTTCAGGATATCTCCTTCAGCAAGGTCAGGGATCATGGTATTCTCTTCCTCATCATCGTTCTTGTATTCATACAGCTTCATGAAGCCATCGAACGCGACAGATGAGCCGCTTGCCCTCAGGGTATAGCTGCCGTTTTCAACCTCAAGGCTTACTGTATCTATCTTTGCAGATTCCATCTGGCTTGCCAGGAACCTTTCCCAAATCAGTCTGTAAAGCTTCAGTTCTTCATCCTTCAGGCTTCCCTTAACCACATCAGGTGTAAGCGAAACATTGGATGGCCTTATCGCTTCATGCGCATCCTGGGCGCCCTTCTTACCCTTGTACGTCTTGGGGACTGCAGGGTAGTATTCAGGACCGAAGGCATCCAGTATGAACTCCCTTGCCATGGCCTGAGCCTCATTTGATACCCTAACTGAATCAGTTCTCATGTATGTTATGAGCCCTACAGTTCCATGACCCTTGACATCGACTCCCTCATAAAGCCTCTGGGCGATTCCCATAGTCCTTTTTGTCTGGAAGTTAAGTCTTCTTGATGCTTCCTGCTGGAGGGTGGAGGTTATGAATGGCGGAAGCGGATTCTTTGCCTTCTGACCCTTCTTAAGGCTTTTTACCCTGAATTCGCCTTTTTCAAGCTCCTTTGTGATAGCCTCGGCTTCCTTCGCATTTGAAATCTCGACCTTCTTGCCATCCTTTGTGGAAAGCCTTGTCCTGATCTTCTTTGCAGCTTTCGCCAGAAGAGCATCAATAGTCCAGTACTCCCGGCTTTCAAAGTTCCCAATCTCAGTCTCCCTGTCGCAAATGAGCTTCAGAGCAGCGGATTGCACCCTGCCTGCACTTAGGCCCCATTTGACATTTTTCCATAGTATCGGGCTTATCTCATATCCCACAAGCCTGTCAAGGATCCTTCTGGCCTGCTGGGCATCGAAAAGGTCCTCGTTTATCGGCCTTGCATGCTTTATGGAATTCTTTACTGCATCCTTGGTGATCTCATTGAACTCGATCCTTACCTTCTGCTTCGGATCAAGCTTCAGGATCTCGGCAAGATGATAGCTTATGGCCTCACCTTCACGGTCAGGGTCAGTTGCGAGATATACGATGTCTGACTTCTTTGCCTGCTTCTTCAGGGTGTCGATCAGATCACCCTTACCCCTGATCGTTATGTACTTCGGCTCGAAATTATTGTCTACATTCACTCCAAGCTGACTCTTAGGGAGATCCCTGATATGTCCCATGGACGCTTCGACGACATAGTCCTTGCCCAGATATTTCTTTATGGTCTTGGCTTTCGCCGGTGATTCAACTATGACGAGTTTCTGGCTCATTCGTTTCCCCTTTGTCCTGTCCATGGCATTTACGACAGCAAGTTTGCTAGCGATATCGGAATATCGCAATTTATTCCATATTCTATACCATGGTTTCAAAATTGTCAAAAATATGGCATTATCTTTTTCTGAAAATTATTCTGGAATCTCCAGCTGATTCTACAATGAAGGGCTTATCAGTCATCTGTATATTGCTTTCGAAGGTTTCCTGCTTCAATCCGGTGATCCTTGAAAGGAAGGACTTTTCGACAGGGATTCCCAGAAGCCCTAAGTCCTCCAGTCTCCAGCCCACACATCCCGGGTCAGCTGAAATCATGTCCAGGACGAGCTCAGAAGGATGAGACAGAAGCCTTGCACCCATCTGTATCAGCTGATGGACTCCCTTCGAACCTTCACTTCTGATGTCTCCTGGAACCGCATAAACCCTCCTGTTCCACTCCTCCGCATATGCCGCTGTATGAAGGCTTCCGCTCTTCTCCCTGGCCTCAGCAACAACCACAGCTGAAGCCAAGGCCGCAATTATCCTGTTCCTCATTGGGAAGGTCCATTTTTTCGGCTTGAATCCGGGGGGATATTCGCTTAACAGCACTCCATTTTCAGCAATCAGACTGAAGAGCCTCCTGTTTTCGGACGGATAGGCTACATCCACACCACAGCCAAGTATGCACGCTGTTTTCCCTTCATTATATAAAGCTGCGAGGTGTGCTTCAGAGTCCACTCCCCTCGCACCTCCTGACACAACACAGGCTCCCAGCCGCGACACCGCGGAGGATGTCGCCCTTGCTGCAAACCTTCCATATTCTGAGCAGTCCCTTGAACCGACTATCGCGATACATGGCCTGTAAAGGAGTGAAAGGTCCCCCCTGTAGTACAGGACCATGGGAGGGGATTCCATCCTGTAAAGCTGCTCTGGATATTCTGAATCACCCACTGCAGCTACCTTTGCTCCAGCCTTCGTTATCATATCCAGAGCATCCTGATAGTCCCTCACGCCTGACCTTCCCAGGTATGGGGCACGGCCCTCCATTATGAGCCTTTCCTTCTCAGCATAAGGGACTGACGACAGAGCGATCGATAGCCGTATACCTCTGTCTAGAGACCTTGCGGATTCCCTGTCCATGAACATACCTCCTGCAAGCATGATATATCCATTATGCCTTCAGGAGGTATCCTTATTCATTCATGTTGTTTTTTCAAGTATGGATGTCAGGAAGCTCATCCTGTGGATCGGACAGGGACCCAGCCTTTTCAGCGCATCTATATGCACCTGACTCCCGTAGCCCACGTTTGAATCGAAGCCATAATCAGGATAGTACTGGTGTATGTTCTCCATTATCCTGTCCCTGTGGACCTTAGCAATTATCGAAGCACAAGCTATCGCTGCGCTCTTCGTATCTCCCTTTATGACAGGGGTGTTCCTTCCTCGGAAGTCCTTTATGGGATATCCGTCAGAAAGCACCATGTCTACCTTTATCGGAATCTGCCTCAATGACCCCCTGAACACCTCATGGTTGCAATAGGATATACCGACCCTGTCAATGTCAAGGTTGCTCATCTCATAGATTGCATAGGCTTCAGCCTGTTCCATGATTTTCTCGAAAAGTTCTTCCCTCTTCTTCCTTGAAAGCTTCTTCGAGTCATTTATCTCAAGTATCAGGGAACTATCCAAACTGTCCGTCCTGAGTACTACCGCGGCACCGACTATTGGTCCGGCAAGGGGACCCCTTCCAACTTCATCGACACCTGCCACAAGATTGCCAAACTTAGCGTCAAAGTCATATAGAGCCCTTACACGTGCAATTTCCGCAGAAATCCTGTTCTCTTCCCTTGTTATGGAGCTGCAGAGGGCCCTCACTGAAGACCTGGTATCACTGCCAAGGACATGCAGCCAGTAGTCCCTTTCCTCAAGCAGCTGACTGAGGTTTTCCTTCACGAACCTTGAGACTTCAGAAGCCTTCATGGTGCCTATTCCATCACTCATCCTGTTCATCCTCTTCCTCCGGCCACTCGAGGGTTATGTTGCCAAGCTTGTTTCCCCTGAACTCATCAAGCAGCATCACAGCAACCCTGTTGTAGTCAATTTCACCCTTTGACATTATACAGCCGCGCTTCCTTGCTATATTCTCGAGCGTCTCCAACGGGTCCTCTGAAACCGAATCAATCTTATACCTCTCTACCAGCCTGTCACCGTAATGGCTTGAAAGCCTCTCCACAAGCCTCAGGGCAAGTGTCTCGATATCCATGATCTCATCCTTGATGGCACCAGTGAATGCCAGGTGAAGGGATGTCTT
The DNA here is from genome assembly GCF_000495435.3 of Youngiibacter fragilis 232.1. GTDB lineage: Bacteria > Bacillota > Clostridia > Clostridiales > Clostridiaceae > Youngiibacter > Youngiibacter fragilis. The sequence goes on from NZ_AXUN02000046.1 coordinate 69,220, forward strand.
CTCATCCTCGAACTTCGGCCATAGTATTCCAGGTGTATCGAGGAGCTCGATTCCATCCTTTGTTTTAATCCACTGCTTGTTCTTGGTTACGCCAGGCCTGTCGCCTACCTTTGCAATCGAAGCCTTTGCCATCTTGTTGATGAATGAGGATTTTCCGACATTTGGTATGCCTACAACCATGACACGCATGGTGTAATTGACTATCCCCCTGTTCTTGCTCCTCTCCAGCTTTTCATGGAGAAGCTCAGTAAGTGCAGGCTTTATGGAATTAAGTCCCTGTCCGGTAAGGGAGTTCACTTCAAGGACCCTTGTCGTATCATTCTCAAGCTTCCTTATCCACCTTCTGGTGACTGAGCTTTCGGCTATATCAGCCTTGTTCAGGAGTACAAGCCTCGGTTTGTTCTTTATTATCTTGTCTACCTGAGGATTCTTTGAGGACCTGACGATCCTTGCATCCCTGATCTCTATCACAGCGTCGACCAGCTTGAGATTTTCCTCAATCTCCCTTCTTGTCTTGACCATATGGCCCGGGAACCAGTTAATTGCCATGCCATCACTTCCTTTCTATCTGCGCATAAACAAAAAAGAGACCAAGGTCTCTTTTTCATCCGGATTATCTTGCTTCCTTGACCTTAGCGGCCTTTCCGACCCTGTCTCTGAGGTAGAACAGCTTAGCCCTTCTGACCCTGCCGTACCTGACCACTTCAACCTTCTCAACTGAAGGTGCATTGACTGGGAACGTCTTCTCGACGCCTACTCCGTAAGCGAGCCTTCTTACCGTGAAGTTCTCTCTTGCTCCGCCATTCTGGATCTTTGTAACAGTTCCTTCGAAGATCTGTACTCTCTCCCTGGCGCCTTCCTTGATCCTTACGTGGACCTTTACAGTGTCTCCGACGTTGAACTCAGGAAGAGCTTCTCCTCTGAGCTGCTCGGCTTCGATAGCCTTTATCAGTTCATTCATGTGCATTCCCTCCTATAAGATTAAATTGACGTTCATAGGAAATGAATCCAAGAGGACCGCCCGTACTAGCACAAACTATATTTTAACATAAAGTAATCAACATATGCAACAAATTTTCAAATGTTGCCTTGATATTCCTCGAGAGATTGTTCTGTTGGAGATTATTACCTGGTTCACTTCTGTTCCTCGAATTTTTTGAGGATCTTCTGGTCATCTCTTGAAAGCACGTGCCTTCTGTACAGGTCTGGCCGTTTCTCCCTGGTTGCCTTCAGCATCATGTACCTTCTCCATTGCCTGATATTCTCATGATGACCTGACAGGAGTATTTCAGGCACCTTCATGCCTCTGAAATCCTCGGGTCTCGTGTAGTGAGGGTACTCAAGCAGGTCTTCGGTGAATGATTCCTCCTGGGAGGATTCGTCCTTTCCGAGTACCCCTGGCAGAAGCCTCAGGATGCTGTCGATAATAGGGATCGCTGCCATCTCTCCACCGGTAAGTATGAAGTCACCGATTGACACCTCCATGTCTATGACGCTGTACGCCCTCTCGTCGATACCCTCGTAGTGACCGCAAAGGAAGACAAGCTCGTTTTCCCTGGAGAGCTCCTCGGCAAGCCTCTGGTCGAACTTCCTTCCTTTTGGCCCCAGGAAGATCACCTTCCCGCCGTTCTTTTCCTTCACATGGGCGATAGAATCGAAAAGGGGCTGCGGAGTCATCACCATTCCGCTTCCTCCTCCATAAGGAGCATCATCAACGCTCTTATGCTTGTCCAGCGTGTATTCCCTTATGTTCACGGCATTGATCTCAAAGAGGCCCTTTGACTTTGCCCTTCCGATGATGCTTTCATCGAATATCCTGAACATTTCCGGAAAAAGGGTGAGAATATCAATCCTCATAGGACCACTCCCTGACAGGTGCTATCACTACCCTGAGAGATTCGACGTCAACTTCCTTTACAATGGTCTTTAATGCAGGTATGAGAAGTTCCTTCGGTTCCCTTATCCAGTATACGTCATTGGAGCCTGTCGCTATAACATCATATATCTCCCCAAGGTCCTTCCCTTCAGTGTCAAATACCCTGCAGCCCTTGAGGTCTTCAACGAAATACGCATCCTTCTCTAGCTTTACTGCATCCTTCCTTCTGACTTCCAGGGTCTTGCCCCTTAGCCTGTCAGCTGCCTCCACGGTGTTTATCCCGTCGAGCTTGAGCACTGCCCTGTCGGTAAGAAGCTTGACCTCGAGGACTTTCACCTCTTTGCCGTCGATCAGGACATTCTTAAGGTTTCTGAACCTTTCCAGGTCATCGGTCAGAGGGAACACCTTGACCTCTCCCACGACTCCATGGGGTTTTGTTATTTCTCCGATAGTTAAATATTCCTTCATTCCTTACCTCTAAAAAAGCCTACTTACAAATGCAAGTAGGCTCTAAAGTCAAAACTACAGTATCTCGACCTGTACTTTCTTGTTCTCTTTCATCGAAGCCGCCTTGACAACAGTCCTGATAGCCTTGGCAATCCTGCCCTGCTTTCCAATGACCTTTCCCATGTCTTCTTCGGCTACCCTCAGTTCTATGACTGTCTGGCCTTCCTTTTCGACTTCGCTTACTGAGACCTTTTCAGGGAAGTCGACAAGTTCCTTGGCGATGAACTCTACCAGTTCCTTCATTGCCCTTCCTCCTCGTCTACTTCGTTATTCCAGCCTTGTTGAAAAGTCTTGCTACGACCTCTGTAGGCTGTGCGCCCTTGTTGAGCCAGCCTGCAGCCTTCTCAGCGTCGATCTTTACTGTGCTTGGCTCAGTTGTAGGATCATAGTATCCAAGCTCCTCGATGAACTTTCCGTCTCTTGGGCTCTTTGAGTCCGCAACAACCAGTCTGTAGAATGGTGCCTTCTTTGAACCCATTCTTCTAAGTCTTATCTTTACTGCCATTTGATTTCACCTCCGTATTTATTGGGGTTAGAACGGCATCTTGCCGAACATTCCCTTCTTTGGATTCTTCTGCATCGAACCCATTTGCTTCATCATCTTCTTCATGTTCTCGAAACCCTTCAGGAGCTTGTTGACATCCTGCACCGTAGTGCCTGATCCCTTAGCTATCCTTCTCTTCCTGGACGGATTGTCCAGAAGTTTCGGGTTTCTTCTTTCCTTCTGTGTCATAGACTGTATTATGCATTCAGTCTTCGCCATTTCCTTCTCGCTGTCCGACAGGTCAAGCCCCTTCATCTCCTGGGAGTTCATTCCCGGGATCATTTCAAGCAGCTTGTTCAGCGGTCCCAGCTTCTTCATCTGAGCCATGGCATTCATGTAGTCCTCGAAATTGAATTCCTTAGTCATCATCCTGGAGCCAAGTTCCCTTGCCTCCTTCTCATCTATGGCGCTCTGCGCCTTTTCGATGAGAGACATGACATCGCCCATTCCGAGTATCCTACCTGCCATCCTCTCAGGATGGAAGACCTCGATGTCAGACATCTTTTCTCCGGTACCGGAGAATTTTATAGGCTTGCCTGTCACTTCCCTTATGGAAAGCGCTGCACCGCCTCTTGTGTCTCCGTCAAGCTTGGTTACTATGACACCGGATATGTCCAGTATGGTATTGAAGTTTTCCGCGACGTTCACCGCATCCTGACCTGTCATGGAGTCGACCACAAGGAGTATCTCCCTGGGATTGACCGCTGCTTTGATGTTCTTCAGCTCAAGCATCAGTGCTTCATCGATATGGAGTCTGCCCGCAGTATCCAGAATGACCACATCGCGGCCTTCCTTTCTTGCGTGTTCCATGGCTGCCTTCGCGATATCCACCGGATTCGTCTTGTCACCAAGTGTGAATACCGGTATGTCTATCTGCTTTCCAACTACCTGCAGCTGCTTTATGGCAGCCGGCCTGTAGATGTCGCAGGCCGCAAGCAGGGGTTTCCTGTTGCGCTTCCTTAGATAAAGCGCGAGCTTGCCTGCCATGGTTGTCTTACCCGCTCCCTGAAGGCCCACAAGCATGAATACGGTGATGGACGGGTCGAAGTTAAGCTTCGCTTCCGCGCCACCCATGAGAGCAGCAAGCTCATCATGTACGATCTTCACGACCTGCTGTCCGGGCGTGAGGCTTTCCAGGACCTCAGTGCCCATCGCCTTCTCGCTGACCTTGGCTACAAAGCTTTTTACGACCTTGAAGTTAACGTCTGCTTCAAGAAGGGCAAGGCGGACCTCCCTCATGGCGTCCTTGATGTCCTTTTCCGTAAGCTTCCCTTTTCCCCTCAGCTTCTTGAAGGTTTCCTGGAGCCTTTCGGCCAATCCGTCAAATGCCATGCGATCCCTCCTTAAATTTCTCCCAGAAGACCTCTGATCTCCTGGAGAAGCGTATTGTCATCTTTCAGGCAGCTTTCACCGAGAACCATCATGATCCTTTCCTTTGTCCTTTCAGACTCCTGCGAGGACCTCATAAGGCTAAGCTTGCCTTCGTAATCCTCAAGTATCCTGATGCATCTCTTTATAAGGTCATGGATGGCCTGCCTGCTTGTATCCTGATTTTCCGCGATTTCCGACAGCGACAGGTCCATATCATAGTACATTGACATGATACTTCTCTGTTTTTCCGTCAGGAGAACCCCGTAATGATCCATCAACAAGGATATTTCCATTCTGTTTTCCATAACCTCACCTACTCACATTAACAATACTAACAAAGGGCAAACACCCTGTCAAGTATTTTTACTTAACAGGGTGCAAACAATTAAAAACAATTCCTCAGTACCAACCTAAATGACAACCTGAGCAAAGGCCTTGGGATCAAATTCCTGCAGGTCGTCTATACCCTCTCCGACTCCGATGTAGAGGACCGGAAGGTCAAGAGTCTGCTTTATTGAAAACACGACTCCGCCCTTTGCCGTACCATCCAGCTTGGTCAGGATTATTCCGTCCAGGTTCGTAACCGACTTGAACTCCCTCGCCTGTACTATGGCATTCTGACCAGTGGTTCCGTCGAGGACTATCATGGAGTATTTCCTGGCATCCCCAATCTCCCTGTCGATTACCCTGTTTATCTTCTCAAGCTCGTTCATCAGGTTCTTCTTGTTATGGAGCCTTCCCGCTGTGTCGCAGATAAGCACGTCTGCCTTTCGCGCCTTGAATGCCTGCACGGCGTCAAACACCACAGCGGCAGGGTCTGAACCCTCCTGATGCTTTACTATCTCCACTCCGGCCCTCTTTGCCCATATCTCAAGCTGGTCTATCGCAGCTGCCCTGAAGGTGTCAGCGGCTGCCAGTATCACCTTCTTGCCATCTGCCCTGTATTTGTGGGCAAGCTTACCTATCGAGGTCGTTTTGCCTACCCCGTTTACCCCGATGACGAGTATGACCATTGGACCTGTGGTATCAAACGGCTCCTCAGATTCCATGTATTCAGCAAGGACATCCCTCATTGCATCCTTCAGGAGGGCAACATCGCTGATATGCTCAGTCCTCACCTTTTTCTTCAGCCTTTCTATGATATCCACAGAGGTCTCATATCCAACATCCGAGGTTATGAGAACTTCCTCAAGCTCGTCATAAAGGTCGTCATCTATAGTGACAGCGAGGCCGAAGACCTCATTGAACTTATCTGTAAGGCTGTCTCTGGTCTTTGCAAGGCCTTCCTTGAGTTTGTCGAATAAGCTACCCAATTTCTCGTTTTCTCCTTTCTTGAGAGAGGTCCAGTGAAACTATCTTTGACACTCCCTTTTCTTCCATGGTCACGCCATAAAGCACGTCCGATGCCTCCATGGTACCCTTCCTGTGTGTTATGAGTATGAACTGGGTCTCAAGTGCAAATTCTCGAAGGAATGCTGAGAACCTCGCTACATTGGCCTCATCAAGAGCAGCCTCGATCTCATCGAGTATGCAAAACGGCGTAGGCTTCATCCTGAGGATTGCGAACGTCAGCGCTATGGCTGAAAGGACCTTTTCCCCACCTGACATGAGTGTTATGTTCTGGAGCTTTTTGCCAGGCGGCTGGACACTGATCTCAATTGGCGCTTCCAGCACATCCCCTTCTCCCAGGATTAGCTTCGCATGCCCGCCGGAAAAGAGCCTTCTGAAGGTATCCTCGAAGTTTTCGCTCATTACCTTGAAGTTTTCCTGGAACATTATCCTCATCCTGAGCGTCATGTCCGCAATGAGCTCCTTCAGCTCAGACTTGGCATCCTCGAGGTCTTTTCTCTGTGCAGTCAGGAAATCCCTGTGTATGCTTACTTCACGGAATTCCTCAATAGCTGCCGTATTTACCGAGCCAAGGCTTGAAATCTCCTTTCTCAGCTGGTTCAGCCTCTTCCTGGCGGCATCCTTGTCAGTAAGCTCTACCATCTCATCCCTTGCCTGTGCGAGTGTCATGTCGAGCTCGTCGTTGATCCTGTTGACGAGCGATATCCGCTCACCCTTAAGCTTCTCAAGTGCATCCTTCTTCCTCATCAGGTCCTTGTCAAGAACATGGTATTCTTCTTCAATCGTTGCAAGGGCACCGCTTATTTCCCTGAGGGATGCCTTGTCCCTTACCTCATCCATGGATATCCTGTCAAGCTCAGCCTCACGTGCGGTAAGGAACGAGTCGAGCCCTTCCTTTTCAGACTTCAGCCTCAGGAGCTTATCTTCAAGCTCAGCAATCGAGCTTTCAGCCTCTTTTTCCTCTGCCTCGTGCATCCTTTCCTCTTCAAGCAGGGAGCTTATGAGCTCCTCCCTTCGGTGGACGTCTTCCTCTTTTGCATTCCAGACCTCTAGAAGTCTTCCTTCAGTTACCATTATGCCAGTTATCTCTTCCTTCAGGGCGTCATATGCCCTGAAGGCTTCAGTCCTCATCTCCTTGAGGTCCCTCTGCTGCTGTCTGTTCCGTCCCCTCTCCTCCTGGAAGGAGGAAAGCCTCATTTCGATCTCGTTTAACATTTCCACAAGGGAATCCAATTCTTCCTGCCTTGACCTTACTGACATCTCCGACTCGGCCAATACCGAGTGCAGCCTTCTTACGTCAGCTCCAAACACCTCAGCCCTTTCCTTTTTCTTTGCGATCTCTATTTCAAGGAGTGATACAGCATAGGAAAGCTCCCTTTCGGCCTTTCCTCTTTCTTCCAGCGCCCTGGCCTTTTCCTGCCTCGCTGAGCTGGCTTCCTCACGGCTTTTCCTGAGGTCTGAAAGTCCTTCTGCAAGGTCTGCAAGCTGGGTCTTTCTCGAGAACAGACCAGAATTCTTGCCTGCAGCGCTTCCACCGGTCATGGAACCGCCGGCATTGACAACATCCCCTGAAAGAGTGACTATCCTATACTGGTATCCCATTTCCCGGGCTGCTGATGTGGCATGGTCAATGTTCTCTGATATGAACACCCTTCCAAGAAGATTCTCTGCGATATTTGAGTAACCTTCCTCGACCTCAAGGAAATCCAGGATGTTTCCAAGTATTCTTCCCTTCTTCAGTTGAGGCGGCTTCACCCGGGTCCCCTTCATAACATTCCTGGGAAGGAATGTTGCCCTTCCGAAGTTCTTCTCCCTGAGGACGCCTATGAGCTCCTTGGCAATATTCTCGTCATCTGTGATAATGTTTGATACAGCTGCTCCAAGTGCGGTCTCCAGGGCTGACTCGTATCCCTTGACAGGGCGTATCACGTCTCCCACAAGCCTTATCCTGCCCAGCCTCTTGCTGTTGCCTGACTTAAGATGCTCCATAAGAAGCTTGACGGACCTTGAATATCCCTCGAAATGTTCCTCAAGGTTCTTCAGAAGTCTGATCTGGGATTCGGATGCCCTTATCTCCTCTGAGAGGGACCTTACCCTTGAATCACTGTCCTCAAGTACCTTTCGGCCTTCTTCCGATTCCTTCCTGAGTACTGCAAGCTCAGCTTCCTTTTTCCCCTTTTCAGCCTCAAGTGAAGCTATTTCCGCCTCGACATCGGCCTTTGCGGAAATGTTCATCTCTGTTGATGCCCTGTAGCCTGCAAGAGCAGATTTGCCGTCCTCTATCCTGCCGGCTATACCAGCTATATCGCCACGGAGCCTCATCTCTTCTTTCCTGAGGCTGTTAAGCTTGACATCGGAATCCTCATCCTCGTCCTTGAGACCCTTCTGTTCTTCCTCGCTGGACTTCAGGTACTCCTCCATCCGTGAAAGATCTGCCCTCTTTTCTGAGAGGATCCTCCCTACTGACTCCCTTTCCCCTCTTCCTGATTCAAGCTCTTCCTTCAGGCCCGAAAGTGCTGCCTTTTCAGTCTCGCATCTTTCCCTTGAAGCTTTCTTCAGGCTCAAGCTCCTGTCCCTGAGCTTCTCCTTGTCTGCTCTTGCGGCTTCAGACATCTGCCTGTCCTTTTCCACCGCCTCAGCCTGACCTCTCTTCATGAAGAATTCTTCCTTCAGGGCTGATTGGATCTCCGCCTTCCTTTCCATTTCAGCTTCAATGGATACCTTCCTTGCAGAAATCTCATCCTTTTCCCTCAGTGCATCATTGAATCTTATCTCTGCCGCATCAGATTCAGCTGACAACTTTGCCTCATCACCCTGCATTTCATCAAGGTCTGACATTATGAGAGATATCAGGATCTCCCTGTTCTCCGCAGAAAGGACAAGGAACTTTTCAGCCTTCTCCTTTTCACGTCCAAGTGGGCCTATCCTTTCCTCGTAGGTTGTAAGTATGTCGGTAACCCTCAGCAGGTTCAGGTCGGTGTTGGCAAGCTTCTTTTCAGCCTCCTCCTTCCTCGACTTGTACTTTACTATTCCGGCTGCTTCTTCAAGAAGCGCTCTCCTGTCCTCCATCTTGCCTGACAGTATTGCCTCTATCTTTCCCTGACCGATGAGTGAATATCCTTCCTTACCTATTCCAGTATCCATGAACATCTCGTGGATATCCCGAAGCCTGCATTGGTTGTTGTTGATGAGGTATTCACTGTCTCCGGACCTGTACAGCCTCCTTGTGACGCTCACCTCAGTAAATGCAACCGGCAGGCTCCTTGATGAGTTGTCAAGCACGAGGGTGACTTCAGCGAAGCCTAGCGGCTTACGGAACTCAGTACCAGAGAATATGACATCCTCCATCTTACCGCCTCTCAAGCTTTTAACACTCTGTTCTCCAAGGACCCACCTGACTGCATCAGAGATGTTCGACTTTCCGCTTCCGTTCGGGCCCACAACCGCAGTGATCCCTTCCCTGAAATCAAGATGGGTCCTGTCGGCGAAGGACTTGAAGCCTCTTATCTCTATTGATTTAAGATACATTTGTTCCTCCTCCGTCAAAAGGGATGATTTCAAATATCCCCTTCTGTTCGCTGTCAATTGTCTCGACTCTTACTTCCACCTTCTCTGAAAGCCTTGTAAAATATCTCTTTCCTCCGGCATAAAGCTTCGACAGGTCCCTCCTGCCTATCCTCACAGTCACCCTGTCAAATCCTGCATCCTCGATCTTCCTGCACATGGCATAGCTTTCACAGAGCTCCCTGATCGCAGGGTGGTAAGGTCCGGCAAGGACATCTCTCCCTGGTGCAATGTCAGACGTAGGCTGCAACCCGACCCTTATAACATTCACTCCGGCATTCTCATACTCGACGAGCATCCTTGATGTGACTGCAACTGCCCTGTCAAGTGTATAAGGCTCATAGCTCCCTGCAAGGTACAGGTCAGCCATCTCAGTGTCCCTTATTACAAGTGCAGGGTAGATCCTTGCAATGTCAGGTTTCATCCTTATGCTTTCCCTGACGGAGAACAGGTCCTTTTCCTCATTGTCGAGAGGAAGCCCTGTCATGAGCTGGTGTCCGAGAGTGAAGCCGAATGACCTTATCATTCTGCTTGCATCCTCCACAACCCTGGGGCTGTACCCTCTTTTCGACGCCGCAAGGACATCCTCTGACAGGGACTGCACTCCAAGTTCAATGATGTCCACAAGATGCTCCTTGAGGTGCGAAAGAATGAACAGGTTGATATAGTCAGGCCTTGTTGAAAGCCTTATCCTGTCTATGATGCCATTTTCCTTGAGTTCCCTTGTCACCGAAAGAAGCTCCCTCTGTTTCCTTATGTCTAAGGCAGTGAAGGTTCCTCCGAAGAATGACACCTCCAGCTCAGTATTGTCCCTGTCGATCGTCAGAAGGTAGTCCTTCACGATCCTCCTGACATACCCTGCGTCTATGCTGTCATACTCTTCCCTGAGTACACCGGTTATCTTTGCCTGGTTGCAGAATACGCAGTCATGCGGACAGCCAACGTGCGGTATGAATATGGGTATGATGACATGTCTACGCATCGAAATCCTCCGGTCTTACAAGCTTCTCCAGTGCATCCCTTGCAGCGGTCTGCTCGGACTCCTTTTTCGAAAAGCCCTCTCCCCGTCCCATGGTAATGTCATCTATGACTACCTTGGAAAAGAATTTCCTTCTGTGAGGTGGCCCCTCGAACTTAACCATGTCATACCTTATGTCCACATCTCCATTTTCCTGAAGTATCTCCTGAAGTCTCGTCTTGTAGTCAAAGACTATCTCATTCCTTCCAGCCATCTCGATGAGGCTGCGGAAATTCCTGGCGACGAAACCCCTTGCTTCCTCCATTCCCTTGTCCAGGTATATGGCTGCTATTACCGCTTCCACTGCATCAGAAAGCAGCGAGGGTCTGGTCCGTCCGCCAGTCTGTTCCTCACCTCTGCTCATCCTCATATGCCTGCCGAGGTCAAGGGCCCTTGCAACCTCATGAAGTGAGCTCTCGCATACGATCAGTGCCCTGAGCTTCGTCAGCTCCCCCTCGGACTTTTCAACGAACTCTGAGTAGAGCATTTCGGTAATGCAAAGTTGCAGGACAGCATCTCCAAGAAACTCAAGCTTCTCATTGTAATCCATATTCTTGTGCTGATTGGCAAAGGATGAGTGTGTAAGTGCGGTCTCAATGAGCTTCTTGTCAGTGAATTCGACACCTATGGTCTTTTCAAACTCCATAAATTCATCTCCTTTATGAAGTTTATTCCTCAAGCTGCCTTATATTGCAGCCTCAGGAATAAACTTATGATCCTTTACATTATACAGAAAAAACAAAATCCCGTATACAGCACGCTGGATACGGGATTTCAAATCATCTAATCTTCTCCGGTGAGCGTCTTAAGATAATTGACAACATCTCCGACCTTCTTGGCGTTCTCCGCCTGCTCGTCGGCTATCTCTACGTCAAACTCCTCTTCAAGCGCCATGACCAGCTCGACTATGTCAAGTGAATCAGCACCAAGATCCTCGAAGGTCGAGTCCATTGTGATCTCGTCTTCGTTCAGACTGAGCTTGTCTGCAATTATTGCCCTTACTTTTTCAAACATTAAAATCACCTCCATAGATTGTATAATAGTGGAATCCCCGGTTTAATGCAACATAATCCTACTGTTCTTTTGCCATGTTTTCCTTGTAAATTTTAAGGAAGCCTCTGTCATAAAGCTTTTTCGCCTGTCTAAGCGCATTTTTGTATGCTCTTGCGTCCGAACTTCCATGCGCCTTTATTACCAGCCCGTCCACACCAAGAAGTGCAGCTCCACCTTCTTCCTTGTAGTCGTGCTTAGCCATGAACTCCTTCAGAGAAGGCTTGACCAAAAGTCCTCCTACCTTTCCCCTTGTCGTTGACATCATCGCTTCCTTTATCATGGACATAAGGTTCTTTACGACACCTTCGTACATCTTGAGTATCGTATTGCCTGTGAATCCATCACAGACCAGTATCTGTACATCACCATCCGTCACTTCCCTCGGCTCCACATTACCTATGAAGTTGATGGTAGTGTCAGCCTTCAGTAGCTGATATGCCTCTTTTGTCAGCTCATTTCCCTTTTCTTCCTCTGCACCGATATTGATCAGCCCTACCTTCGGTTTGACGAAGCCAAGTACGCTTTCAAAATAAACCCTTCCCATCCTGGCAAACTCAACCAGATTGTATGGCTTGACATCTGCATTCGCTCCGAGGTCTATCACCATGAACCTGCCGTTCTTTCCAGGTATGAGGGCGGCAAGCGCAGCCCTGTCGATTCCCTTTATCCTGCCTATGATAAGGAGACCTCCTGCAAGAAGAGCTCCGGTTGACCCTGCTGAGACCACGGCGTCTGCCTTTCCTTCCCTGACCAGGTCGAAGGCTCTCCTTAAGGATGAATCCTTCTTCCTTCTCAAGGCGATCACCGGCGCTTCATCAAGGCTGATGACTTCCCTCGCATCCAATATCTCGACCTTTGTCTTGTCAAACTGATACTTTGCAAGCTCAGCCTCTATCTTCTCCTTAGGACCTGTTATCACGACATTCACACCATATTCATTGACTGCCTGGATCGTACCCGCCACCACTTCCTGTGGAGCGTGGTCTCCACCCATTCCGTCTACCGCTATCCTCATATGGTACCTCCACTTAAAATATTCTTACTGCCGCAATTATAACATATTGCAATAGTAAGACATACATGTCATTCATATGAAAAAACAAAAAAGCCAGCCATGGGGACCGGTAAAACGATTCCCTGACTAGCTTATTGACATTCTAAAACATCACAAAAATGTCTATTCAGCCTCTACAGCTACTACTTCCTTACCGTCGTAGTATCCGCATGCCTTGCAGACTCTGTGGGGGAGCTTCTTCTCATGGCACTGCGGGCACTCTACGAGTCCTGGAGCCGCGAGTGTGAAGGTCTGAGCCCTTCTCCTGTCTCTTCTGCCTTTAGAAAACTTTCTAGCTGGATTTCCCATTGTTACACCTCCTTGAAAATGTCCTTGAGAGCCGATAGCCTCGGATCCTCATCTATGGATGCACAATCGCACTCACTTACGTTGAGGTTGGTTCCGCAGCTCTGGCAAAGGCCTTTACAGTCCTCTTTGCATAGGACTTTTATGGGCATCGAGATATAGATGCTGTTCAGAACAACATCCCTGAGGTCAATAAATCCGCCTTCCTGGACAGGCACAAGTCCCTCTTCTTCTTCTCCGCCTTCTGCGATCTTTTCGTCTATTTCGACTACGAGATCCCTTTCAAATTCTTCCAAACATCTTGAACATGTCTCCGACAGTCTGGTCGTCGCGGTCAGCTTAACAGCCGCAACCCCTTCGGCCACATCGACCGTGCCGGTGACCTTTATCGGTTCAAGAGTCCTGATCTCCTCATTGTTGAAAACAAGCTGGCTTGCCGATATGGCAAATTCCACAATCCTTGTTATACCGGTCTTGTTGATATCACGCAGTGATATAAGCATATCTACTCCTAGATCTTCATCCTCAGGCATCCTGTGTGAGTAGGATGGTGCCAAAAGGATAAAGTTTTGCCCTTGTGAGCAAACACGTATTATTATATTTATTCGGAGTTAAAAAGTCAAGCATTTTCAAACCAACCGGCTTGTTCTGCTTTTTCACGAATGCTTCATTTCGTGTTCCCTATTCTCTCCGTACCTCGATTATATACCAATCCATGGATTTGTGAAGAGGGAGCTCCATTTTTTACCTTTTTGTACTTTTTTATGGCTGAAGTGAAGATATAATTAAGGGGATAATTGTATAGGACGGTGAGTAAAATAGCCAGAAACGTCAAAAAAGCGATCCCATGGGCACTGCTCCCGATGCTGCTTCTATCCTCCTGCGGATTCTTTGAGCCTGCAGCAGGCTCCGCCGAACCGACTGCGGCAACGTCCCCTACGGCTCCAGTAAAACCTTCGTCACCTTCAGTCCCGCCAGAACCCCCTGAGCCTGACAACACGGTGGTCATCACTGCTGTCGGCGACATCATGGTCCATTATCCTCAGCTTGTCGCCCAGAAGACTGGAGAAGGGACGTACGACTTCAATGATAACTTCATTTTCATAAAGGACATCATAGGGGATTCGGACCTGTCGTTTGCTAACCTGGAAACCACCATACTCGCAAGCAGGAAGCCATCCACCTACCCGCGCTTCAACTCACCCCCGGAGCTGCTCGATGCAATAAAATCAGCTGGCTTCGATATCATTTCAACGATCAACAACCACACAATGGATACCGGCAAGGCAGGTGTCCTCGCTACTCTGGATGAGCTAGACGAAAGAGGTCTCACCTCTGTAGGCACATACAGGAACAAGAATGACGTCAAGTATGTAGTCCGAACGGTAAAGGACATGAAGTTCGGGATAGCAGCATACACATGCGGATACTTCAACAGCAGCGGTTCATACATCAACAACATACCGACTGAGGGCATGGGAAGCCAGCTGAACATCATAGACACTACCAGCGTGGATTCCTCCTTCGAAAAGATCAGGGTCCAGATTGAAAAGATGAAGCAGGAAGGCTGTGAGTTCATCACAATCATACTGCACTGGGGTACGGAGTACCAGAAGGAGCCAAACAGCTACCAGAAGAAGCTCGCAAGGAAGCTTGTTGATGAAGGAGTCGACCTGATACTCGGTTCACACCCTCACCTAGTCCAGTCCATGGAATTCCTCAAGTCATCCGATGGAAAGCATGAAGGCCTTGTCGCCTACTCCATGGGAAACTTCCTTTCCAACCAGAGGTTCGATATCCTTGAGATAAAGGGAACAGAAACCGGAATGGTTGCGAGAGTGACACTCGATAAGGATGAGGATGGCAATATAGCGATCATGAAGGCCGAATACATTCCCACATGGATAAGCCTTACAGGCGTCGAAGAGAATGCCGACTACAAGATATTGCCGATAGGGAGCGACTATGTGGAAACCGCAGAAAAGTACGATGCGGATGAGAAATCTGTAAAGGAATCCCTTGAATGGCTGAGGTCAGTCATGAAGGACGAGAAGGTCACCATTTACGGAGAATAGACCGAACCGATCAAACCTGAATAAGATAAGACAGCCGGACCAAATGAAGTGGTCCGGCTGCATTATTTCACTATTTTACCAATGCCAATGTGTCTCTTGCTATCATGAGCTCCTCGTTAGTAGGAACTACAAGGACCTTCACTTTGGAGTCGTCAGTGGATACTACTGTCTCTTTTCCTCTTACCTTGTTCTTAGCCCTGTCAAGGTTGATTCCAAGGTACTCAAGGTCAGATGCTATAGCCTCCCTGGCTTCAGGGGCATTCTCTCCGAGACCTGCAGTGAATACGAGGGCATCTATTCCGTTCATGGCTGCCACGAAATATCCTATGTACTTCTTGACCCTGTAGTAGAACACATCAAGGGCAAGGTTCGCCCTGTTGTTGCCGCCGTCAGCTGCAACCTCAATGTCCCTGAAGTCTGAAGATACGCCTGAGAGTCCAAGCACACCCGACTTCTTGTTCATGATGTCCAGAACTTCATCGTAGGAGTAGTTGTACTCCTTCATGAGGTAAGGGATTATCGCAGGGTCTATGTCTCCGCATCTTGTTCCCATGAGGAGACCTTCAAGCGGAGTGAAGCCCATCGAAGTGTCAACTGACTTGCCGTTGTGTACAGCTGCAACAGATGCGCCGTTTCCAAGATGGCATGTGACTATCTTGAGGTCCTTTACATCCCTGCCCAGTATCTCAGCAGTCCTGTATGAGACATATTTGTGGCTTGTTCCGTGGAAGCCGTACTTCCTTATATGGTTTTCCTTGTACATCTCATAAGGAAGTCCATAGAGGAAAGCCTTTTCCGGCATGGTCTGATGGAATGCCGTATCGAATACCGCAACCATCTTCGTGTCAGGCATAAGCGTCTGGCAGGCCCTTATTCCTATTATGTTCGGCGGATTGTGCAGCGGTGCGAGAGCCGAGAAGTCAACAAGGTCCTTCATGACCTCGTCATTGATGATGACGGAATCAGCATACTTTTCTCCACCATGGACAACCCTGTGTCCAACAGCACCGATCTCATCCATTGAAGCGATGACGCCGTTAGTGCCGTCTGTGAGTGTGTCAAGGACATGCTTGATAGCATCCTTGTGGTCCTTCATTGGAACGGACAGTACATACTTATCCCTTCCATCCACCTTCTGAGTGAGCTTTGAGCCTTCAATCCCGATTCTTTCTACAAGACCGTTCGCAAGGGCGTTTTCATTGTCCATGTCGATCAGCTGATACTTGAGGGATGAGCTTCCGCAATTGATTACAAGTACTTTCATTGGTTTCCTCCTGCCTTTTAGCTATATATATTTATTTAATTGAAAGCTATTTCTGTGCCTGTGCCTGAACAGCTGTTATTGCCACGACATTCACTATGTCCTCGGCGCTGCAGCCTCTTGAAAGGTCATTTATCGGCTTTGCAAAGCCCTGGCATATCGGTCCTATGGCTTCTGCTCCTGCAAGCCTCTGTACGAGCTTGTACCCTATGTTTCCAGCCTGGAGGTCAGGGAATACGAGGACATTTGCCTCTCCAGCAACCTTCGAGTTTGGAGCCTTCTGCTTACCTACCTTTGCAACAAGGGCAGCATCAGCCTGAAGCTCGCCTTCTATAGCAAGGTCAGGTCTCAGCTCGTTCGCCTTCTTTACAGCATTCTGGACCTTGGTAACAAGCTCGTGCTTTGCGCTTCCCATTGTCGAGAACGAAAGCATCGCAACCTTCGGGTCCATTCCGCAAAGCTTCTTCGCCGTATCTGCTGTAGAGATCGCGATCGCTGCAAGCTCATCCTCATTCGGATTCGGATTGACAGCACAGTCTGCAAACAGCATCATGCCTTCCTTGCCGTAGCTCTCGTCTTCAAGAAGCATTACGAAGAATGATGAAACGACGCTTATTCCAGGAGCGGTCTTCACTATCTGGAGACCCGGCCTCAAAAGGTCACCGGTCGTATGTATGGCGCCTGATACCATTCCCTGGGCATCGTCCTTCTTGACCATCATGGTACCGAAATACATCGGGTCCAGCATGGTCTTTGCAGCTATCTCTTCAGTCACACCCTTTGATTTCCTGAGCTCGTAGAATTCCCTGACATATTCTGCGGTTTTCTCAGACTTCGCAGGGTCCTGTATCTCGATCCCTTCTATGTTCAGTCCCAGCTTCTCGGCCTTCTCCCTGATGACTTCCCCGTTTCCTACAAGTATGACCTCCGCTATCTTCTCAGCATTGATTTCAGCGGCAGCGGTGAGATTCCTTTCCTCTTCGCCTTCCGGCAGGACTATTCTCTGTATGTCGCTTTTGGCCATTTCCTTCATTTTTGACATAAAATCCATAAAATTTTCTCCTTTCGTGTTTACCTCTTAATATGATACAACTTTCAATGTGTGCATTTCAAGGTAAATGCAGTAAAATATACTTTATAATAGATTGGAGGTTACATCATGAGACCTTGCGCCATAATCGCTGAATATAATCCATTCCACAAGGGGCATGCTTACCAGGTTGAAGAGACACGGAAAAATGGTGCGACCCACGTCATCGCACTGATGTCAGGGAACTTCGTGCAGCGCGGAGCGCCTGCACTGTTTGACAAGTACCGAAGAGCCCATATGGCAGTCCTTGGCGGGGTAGACCTGGTGCTCGAGCTGCCTTCGGTATATGCGCTCTCATCGGCTGAATTCTTCGCACGTGGCTCGGTCGACATCCTGAACAGCCTTCATGGAATCAAGATGCTTTCCTTCGGCTCAGAAGCCGGAGACTTAGATACCCTTTCAAGGATCGCAGAAATCGTCTCTGAGGAACCTGATGAGTACAGATTACTTCTAAGGAAACACCTTGACCTCGGGCAGTCATTTCCAGGAGCAAGGTCAAAGGCCCTCGAAGCTATGCTTCCGGATATTCCTCAAGGTGTTCTTTCAAGCCCCAACAACATTCTTGGAGTTGAGTATCTGAAGGCACTCCGAAAGACAGCCTCATCCATCGAACCGTTTACGATCAGGAGGCAGGGAGCCGGCTACCATGATGAAGACCTTGGGAAGTCGCTTCCGTCAGCCACAGGGATAAGGAAGCTTCTCCTTGAGGGCGGTACTGCAGAAGGACTGCTCCCGTCAAGTTCCGGGGACGAGCTTGCGAGTCTTGTCTCATCAGGATATTCGATGGTCACCCTCGAGAGCTGCAGGGACCTGCTCCTGTACAGGCTGACTGTAGATGGAGACCGCCTTTCAAGCCTCCCGGATGCTGCCGGCGGTCTTGGTGAGCGCATGGCAGCCCATTCACACCTCATAGGTTCGGTTGGAGTTATTGGTTTCATTGAGGCTGTCAAGACAAGGCGATATACCCATACAAGGATATCGAGGATACTCATGCAGTTCCTCCTGTCTTTCGACAGGTGCGACCTTGACAGCCTGAGGAGGGGTGCTCCGGGTTCAGTCAAGATCCTCGAGTCGACTCCTAGAGGGAACGAGTTCCTTGCTTCCATAAGGAAGGATACTGAAATCAGGCTCATCCATAACTTCGGAAAGGAAACCGACGAATACCAGACACTTGATTCAAAGGCATCAAAGGTCTATGGACTGCTTTGCAGGGATTATGACGATTCGTGGGATTTCAAGGGCTACATATGACAAAAAGCAAGGCTCCCAGCACCTGTCTTAGGATGCTTGCGAGCCTTCTTGCTGTCTATTTCATTTCCCTGAGTTCCTTGATATTTTCCCTCACGACTGCCGCAGTTCCTGTTATGTCCCTGTTGTAGTCCGATATGAATCCTTCGAACAGCTTCTTGAGGCTTACCATCATCTCGCTGTTCTTGGACTGGAGCTCCTTCTCGAGGTCAGTAAGAAGATTGTCCGCATAATCCCTTGCAGACAGCCTTACCATCTTAGCATCTGACTGGGCCTTCGCGATTATCTCCTTGGCCCTGACTTCGGCTTCCTTCACAAGGTCATGGTTGTCAAGCTTCGCCTTCATGAGCTCAGCCACCTCAGCCTTGGACCTTTCATACTCACTCCTGGCCTCGTTTAGGATCCTGTCCTTTTCAGAAAGCACCCACTGTGCTGTCCTCAGGTCTTCAGGAAGCGCCTGTGTAAGCTCATCAAGGACTGAAGTGAGCTCATCCTTGTCCACCATTACCTTCTTGCTGAAGAATACCTTCTGACCGTCCTCGACAATCTCCTGCAGAACTTCTACAAGACTCGTTATCTCGATTTTCTTTGAGGTTACCCCATAACTTTCATTCATATCAAATCCCCCTGTTCTTTCTTTCCTTGGCATATATCTCTTCAAGAAGTTCATCAGGAACCAGGCCGCTGATATCTCCCTCGAAATGTACTATCTGCTTTATGTTTGATGAGCTGATATATGAATTGCACGGTTCCGTCATGAGCAGCACTGTATCAATATCCTGCGAAAGCTTCTTGTTGGTATGGGCCATCTGTATCTCATAGTCGAAGTCAGCGACTCCCCTAAGTCCCTTGACTATGACATCAGCCCCTTCTACCTTGAGGAAATCAACCAGCAATCCTTCGAAACTCTTCACTTCAATATTATCATAATTGCCGACCACTTTCTTTATCATCGCCAATCTTTCTTCTACAGTGAACATGCACCTCTTGTCGATGTTGTTAAGCACAGCGACAATCACTCTGTCAAAGATCCTCATGGACCTCAGCATTATATCAAGGTGACCGTTTGTCATTGGATCGAAACTGCCTGGGTATACAGCTGTTGTCATACATGCTCCTTTCGATGCTGGTAGAAGGCAAGGACGGTCTTGCCGTACTTTCTCCTGTCCACTAATTCAAGGCTTCCTTCCGGTTCGTATATATCCTCGGATATGTCATATTTTGATACTATCACTCCGTCAGATGAAAGGAGCCCTAGCTCCTCGATCATGAGGACTGATGTTTTCACCATATTGTTCAGATACGGAGGGTCCACAAATATTATATCAAAAACATCGCCCTTATACCCTGCTTTTTTGCAATATTCATATGAATCTGAGAGGATGGCGGTTGATTTTCCCGAAAACCCCAGATTTTCCACGTTTTTTGTGAGTATATCATATGTTTCCCTCGATTTTTCGACCATTACGGCACTTCCTGCACCTCTGCTTATGCTTTCGAGTCCAAGGCTTCCCGTACCGGAAAACATGTCAAGCACCCTTGCATCAAGTATCTTCCCGCTTATTATGCTGAACATGGATTCCTTCACCCTGTCAAGCGTCGGTCTTGTTGCATTGATGTCGCCCTTCTCGGTTATCCTTCCTTGATTGTGCGGTGACAGAAGTTTTCTGCCCTTCGCGCTTCCAGCTATTATCCTCATCTGTTCCTCCTGTCAGTTAAGGCATATGAATTCCAGGGAATCCTCTAACTTCCGTGTGAATTCGGCCTTAACCCTCCTATATTCATCATTCTCCTCATGGAATACCCTTGAAGCGAACTTTCCTGCCCTCGTGAAGATGGCGTAGTCCCTTGCCAGGTCCGAAATCGAAAGACCTGACCCTCCGGACTGGCTTACTCCAAACAGCTGGCCGGTCCCTCGCTGCTTCATATCCTCCTCTGCTATGAAGAATCCGTCATTGCTTCTTACAAGGGTCTCAAGCCTCGTCCTGGTCTCCTCGGAGCTCATCTTCGATACCATCAGGCACCATGACTGGTGCGCCCCTCTTCCTACCCTTCCCCTCAGCTGATGAAGCTGGGCGAGGCCGAACCTTTCTGCGTTCTCTATGAGCATCACAGTGGCGTTCCCTACATTGACCCCGACCTCGATGACCGTGGTGGAGACGAGTGCCTTCAGCTCACCGTTCTTGAATGCCTTCATGACCCTGTCCTTTTCAGCACCCCTCATCCTGCCATGAAGCATCCCCATTGGTATGCCCTTCATCATCCCTTCGGAGAGTTCTGTGAAAAGCCCTTCCACGGAACTTGCCTCAAGCTCCGAATCCTCATCTATGAGCGGTGTTACGATATAAGCCTGCCTTCCGCTTCTTATCTCCTCGATGACCTTGCTGTAGCACTGCTTCCTTCTTTCTTCGGAAAACAGCATCGTTTTGATATTCTTTCGTCCAGGAGGCAGTTCATCGATCGTTGAGACGTCCAGGTCCGAATAGAGGGCAAGAGCCATGGTCCTTGGAATCGGTGTTGCCGACATGACTAGCACGTCAATCTCCTGACCCTTCCCTATAAGCCTGGCACGCTGGTTGACCCCGAACCTGTGCTGCTCATCAGTTACCGCTAGGCCAAGCTTAGGAATAGACACGCTTTCCTCAAGCAACGCATGCGTGCCGATGATTATCATCGGGGTCCCATCAGCAAGGTCCTTCTTTATCCTGTCAGCCTCCTTCTTTTTCGTAGAGCCTGTCAGGACCTCGATCCTTGTCCCGAAGGCCGAAAGGAGAGATTCTGCCTCATCCCTGTGCTGGGATGCAAGGATCTCCGTCGGTACCATAAGAGCACCCTGGTACCCGTTCTCGACGACATTGAAAAGGGCAGTCAGAGCCACTATGGTCTTTCCCGATCCCACATCGCCCTGGAGGAGCCTGTTCATCGGATAGGGCCGCTTCTCGTCAAGGAGTATTTCGCGGATACACCTTGACTGCGCCCTGGTCAGTTCGTACGGAATGCTTTCCTTGAATTCGGCGAGCCTTCCGCTCATCCTGAATGCAATCCCGTTCGCCGCATCCTTCCTTCGGTTCCTG
The DNA here is from genome assembly GCF_000495435.3 of Youngiibacter fragilis 232.1. Classification (GTDB taxonomy): domain Bacteria; phylum Bacillota; class Clostridia; order Clostridiales; family Clostridiaceae; genus Youngiibacter; species Youngiibacter fragilis. The sequence goes on from NZ_AXUN02000046.1 coordinate 90,611, forward strand.
GCGATCATTATCTTAAGGGAATAGGAGAACATCTCCTGGAACCTGAGCCTTTCGAGCGCTTCAGAAAGGTCCTTGTCATTATCCGGGAAGTGGACAGTCCTGACGGCCTTGTCCAGCTCCATGAGCTTCTCCTCAGCGAGTATATCCCCGGGCAGGTTCTCGTTGATAATCACCGAATCCAGTACCTGCCTTATGAGCTTCCTTATGAGGTTTCCTGTGACCCCTTCAGCCTGCGGATAGATAGGTGTTATCTCCACGACTTCCCTTACTGTTGAAGGATTCACCACTTCAAGCCCTTTTCCCTTACGCACGAACTTTCCTGCCAGGTGGTAAGTACTGCCGACAGTGTAGTTGCTCGAAATGTAAGGCATGTTGAACCAGGTCGCCCTGATGTCCCCGAATTCGGACCTGAAGGAAGCGCTGACCATTGCAAGACCCTTCCTGAGCTTCACCGGCCTGCCTATTTTTACAAGCTCGGCTTCGACCACCGACTTATCCTGTCCGTTGAACGACGACTCGCATGCATCCGATAGTTTTTCATAACCTCTCGGAAAATGGAGAATAAGGTCAAGTATGGTCCTGATCCCCATTTCTTCGAGCTTCTCAGCAGTTTTTTCACCGACGCCCTTGAGCGTCATCACCGGGTCATGAACTTCCATGTTTCCTCCATGCAAAGAAGGAAGGCCAAGCCTTCCTGTGTAATGTCATTATTCTACGGAGATTATGAAGTAGTAGAGCGGCTGCTTTCCAGCCAGGCTCATGACATCAAGGTCCCCGTACTTCTCTTCGAGCTTTTCCATGAACGCCTGGACTTCCTCTTCAGCTGCATCGCTGCCGTAGAATACCGTGAGCGCCGAGCTGTGCTCGTCAACCATCCTTTCGATAAGGGCTTCAGTGAGCTGGTATAGGTCCCTTTCAACCTCGACGATCTTGTTGTCGAGAAGTCCCAGGTAGTCCCCCTGCCTGATTTCGATTCCATCTATCTCAGTGTCCCTCACCGCATAGGTGACAGAACCTGACTTAACCTCTTTGAGGCTGCCTGTCATTGACCTGATGTTAGCATCAAGCTCTGATTCAGGATTGAATGCAGTCAATGCCGTTATACCCTGTGGAATCGTCTTTGTTGCTATTACATGCACGTCCTTGTGCGAAATTTCACTTGCCTGGTTTGCCGCCATGATTATGTTCTTGTTGTTCGGCAGAATGAAGATATGTTCCGCATTAAGACTTTCTACAGCCTTCACGATATCCTCTGTAGAAGGATTCATTGTCTGTCCGCCTTCAATTATCACATCCGCACCCAGGTCAAGGAACGCAGCCTTGAGCCCTTCTCCGACAGATACGGAAATGAAGCCATACTTCTTTGCCTCAGCCTCAGTATCTTCCAGAGCTGCAGGATTCTCCCCGTGACCCACGGTTTCCGGGACATCCTGTAGGTTCCTGTGCTGTTCTCTCATGTTCTCTATCTTTATCTTTGTAAGCTCACCCAGCTTTCCTGCTTCTGCAAGAACAAGTCCTGGTTCATCAGTATGGATGTGGACCTTGATGATGTCATCGTAGCCTACGTATACGATCGAGTCTCCCATTGTTTCAAGATATTCCCTGAAAGCGCCATTGTCCGGCTCAGCCAGAATTATGAACTCAGTGCAGTATCCGAAGGTTATCTCTGTATGTGTGTCCCTTGCTGCCACATAGCTTTCTGCAGGTGCCTTCTCTTCTGTCTTTCTCTCGGTCATCTCTCCTGAAAGTGCCTCATACATACCCTGAAGTATTACAACAAGTCCCATTCCGCCTGAATCGACTACCTTTGCAGCCTTAAGCTGAGGTAGCATCTCAGGTGTCCTTTCAAGCGTGTCCTTTGAAATCTCAACGATATTCCTCATCAGCTCGGTACAGTCATCAGTGTGCAGCTCTACAGCCTTCTCTCCAACTTCCCTTATGACTGTCAGTATCGTCCCCTCTGTCGGTCTCATGACCGCCCTGTATGCTGACTTGGAACCTTCTATGAAGCTAAGCGTCAGTTCAAACGGATTAACTTCATCTTTGCCCTCAAGTCCTTTTGCAATCCCTCGGAATATCTGGGAGAGTATGACTCCTGAATTCCCTCTTGCTCCCATAAGGGCACCCTTCGCAAGTGTCTTGGACACTTCTCCGATGTTCGTGGACTTGTGCCCTTCAACTTCCCTGACTGCCGCCCGGAATGTCATGGACATGTTGGTGCCTGTGTCTCCATCCGGAACCGGAAAGACATTGAGCGAATCAACATATGCCTTCTCATCCTCCAGTTTCGCACTGGCGTTGATGACCATGCTTATAAATTGCTGTCCATTGATCTTGCTGTATTTCATCTGAAAATAACCTCCCGTAAAAATGGACAACATAGGGAATGTCCAGCTTTTACAAATCTCTTTATATCAATACTGTTTCTGCCTTGCCTGAAGTCCAAGAATCATATTCTTCCATAATAGTACATATTTAAATACCAATTACCGAAAAGTCAGGTTTTTTTAAGAATTGGTCCTAGAACCTTATACCCTCGATATTTACTGTTATGTTCGCTACCTTGAGACCTGTATGGTTCTCAACGTTGTACCTTACCTTCTGTATTATGTTTCCGGCGATAACGGATATCTTAGTGCCATACTCTACAACCACGAAAAGGTCTATGGAAAGCTCGTTGTTCTTGTAGTTTATCTTGACGCCCTTGTTAAGGTGCTCTACCTTGATCAGTTCCCATAGTCCGTCAGCTGTATTCTTGGAGGCCATGCCCACGACACCATAGCATTCCATAGTGGAAAGACCGACTATCTTGGCGATCACCTCGTCTGAGTAGGTTATGTTGCCGTTGCTGTTGGTTAATCCTATCAATTTACTCCCTCCTTGACTGAATTCATCTTATATAATATTATATTTTCATTGTAACTTCAAGATAAGCTAATGTACACGGAAAATTATGTTGCAAACAAGTCCGCCGTTATGTTAGAATGTTATTTGTTCCAATCGGGATATTAGTTTTCGATTTCATAAACTCTCATGGAGGAGGTGTAAATCTGATGGCAAGAGTATGCGAAGTATGCAACAAGGGTGTCATATCAGGAAAATCTTACTCACACTCACACAGGCAGTCACTTAGAAAGTGGGCCCCAAATCTACAGAAGGTTAGAGCTATTGTCGACGGAACTCCACAGAGAGTTGTCGTATGTACAAGATGCTTGCGTTCTGGCAAGGTTGAGCGTGCGATATAATTAAAGATTGACTGGATAAATCATCCGTTAGAAAACCCAGGGATTAATTTCCCTGGGTTTTCTAACGTCCTTTTTTCAGTCCCTTGACTTCATGACGATCACAATTCCGCTTTTGAATGAAACCTCCATTGTATCCCCGACAAACTCGTTCGAGACGGTCCTGGGGTCCCCCATCCTGAGCCTGTAGTCATGCAGAGGATATCTTGCCCCTTTGATGGTAAAGCCCTCCACATCGCCCCTGAAGGCCTGGAAAGATATGAAGTCCCCGAAGTCCCTGGTGATGACTCCTGGTCTGTTCATCAATCCGATCTTGTTGTAGCCGTCGATAATGAAGGCTTCCTTCCCTTCACTGAGTGCCTCCTCAAGAAGCCCCAGGTTTCCCAGGAAGTGGTCGAGCCTCACACCGGTGCAGCCGAAGAACAGGTAGGATTCAGGCGAGTATTCCCTCGCCTTCAGGTATGCCGCTTCGGTGTCCGTGAAATCCTTGACCGCATCGAACCTGATGATTTCGCACCTGCCCTTGAGGTATTCAAGGGTTTCTTCGCTGAGAGAATCGAAGTCACCAAGAAGCACGTCAGGCATGATGCCAATCTCCTTCAGGAATTCTCCTCCACTGTCCGCTGCGATTATCACATCTCCCGGTTCAACATATGAGGTGAAGAGCTCCCTCTTTGGACTTTCCCCTCCAGAGACTATAATTGCCTTCATCTGAGGGCTTTCCTCAGCTTCATCATGTTCTCCGATATCTCGTTGTTCCTGTAAACCGCCGATCCCGCCACAATGACATCCGCACCTGCCTCGGCAGCTGCCCTGATGTTATTCTCTCCTATCCCTCCGTCTATCTCGATCATGAGTGAGGGATTGAGAACATCCGCCATTTGCCTGAGCTCCCTGACCTTGTCCAGCGCGTACGGAATGAAGGACTGGCCTCCGAATCCGGGATTCACTGACATTATGAGAACAAGGTCCAAGTCAGGAAGGACATGCTTCAATACGGAAACAGGCGTTGCAGGATTAAGCGTTATTCCTGCCATCACCCCAAGGCCCTTTATCCTGTGTATCGCCCTGTCGACATGTTTCTCCGCCTCATAGTGGAAATTGATGAGGTCGGCTCCTGCTTCAGCGAATGCCTCGAAGAAATTCGAGGGCTCCATTATCATGAGGTGCACATCAAACGTGAGCTTGGTAAGCGGCCTTATCGCCTTGATCACAGGAAGCCCGAAGCTTATGTTCGGGACAAAGGATCCGTCCATGACATCGATATGTATCCAGTCAGCCCCTGCTGTCTCAGTTGTCTCGATGTCCCGTCCCAGGTTTGCGAAGTCTGCTGATAATAATGATGGTGCTATCTTGACCATTTTTTCTTGTTTACCTCCATAAGTTCATTCAAGAATCTCAGATAATAGTTGTATCTTTTTTCAGAAATAGTCTTGCCCACAGCTTCTTTTACGCTGCAGCCCGGTTCCTTGTTATGGGAACATCCGGTAAACCTGCAGTTCCCCTCATGCTGGTGGAATTCAGGGAAATAATCCTTCAGCTCGTCAGTTTCCATCGAAAGCTCGATAGATGAGAATCCTGGAGTATCCACTACAAAGCCATCATTCACATTTACAAGCTCACTGTGCCTTGTGGTATGCTTTCCCCTTTTGAGCCTTACAGACACCACTCCAGTCTCCATGTGCTCCTTACCGAGTATACGGTTCAGCATGGTAGACTTTCCAGCTCCCGAAGGTCCGCAGAACACGGTGATGTTACCGGGAAGCTCCCTGAGGATCACATCAAAGTCCTTTCCCTCTTTAGCACCGATGAACAGCAGCCTGTAGCCCGTACCCATGAACAGTTCCCTGAGCTCTTCCATCTGCCCCTCATACGACAGGTCAACCTTGTTGAAAACAAGCACTGGAGTTATATTGGATTTTTCGAGCATGACAATGAACTTCATGAGGAGCTCCTCGTTTATGTCCGGATTCCTCATTGCTGACACGACAAAGGCCTGAGTGACATTTGCAACCATTGGCCTCTCAAGCTCAGACGACCTCGGAAGTATCTCAGAGATCACATTTGAATCCCTCTCAACCTCGATTATGACCTTGTCACCTACCATAGGGGTCACATTCCTCAGCCTGAATATTCCCTTGGCCTTGCATTCGACTACACCGCCTTCAGTGCTTACGTAGTAAAAGCCGCCTATTCCCTTTATAATCAATCCTTCCATGGCACCGGTCCCGTGATTTATTTGGGCTAGGCATCCTGCCCTTCCTGCCCCTCCCTTAATTATATCCTTCAATCACTCTTAATTCCACAATTTATATCTCAGCATCCCTTACTGTATCGTTCCAGGCATAATGCTGTTCAAAAAGGCAGCCGCAAGCGGCTGCCCAGTTATTATGCTTATCAAGGCTGAGTTGTTGGTGCTGCAGTTGGCTCAGGTATCGGTTCTTCAGACTCAGGCTCACCAAGTATCTGAACTGTGCTTCCGTAAGGAACTGACCTTCCCACATTCGGGTTCACATCGACCACATTGTCAGTACGTAATGTGTCTCCGGCAAGGACCACCTTGAGTCCAAGGGATTCCAGTTCTGATTCATATGCTGCTACAGTCAATCCTGAAAAGTCGCCTATCAGGACCTCCCTGTACTCATATATGGTCACATTGACCTTGGACCCCTGCTTGACTTCAGTGTTTTCAGGTATTTCCTGAGATTTGATGGAGCCATCCAGTTTCTTGTCACCGGTAGGCTGCTTGGTGACCGTACCAAGCACGAGCTTTACAGACTCCAGGAGATTCTTTGCTTCAGTCTCTGAAAGTGACACCAGATTCGGCACCTTGGAAATCTGTATCTCAGGTCCCTTCGATACCACTATGTTCACAGGACTGCCCTTCGGCATATCCGTCATCGCAAGAGGTTCCTGGCTAATTACCTGCCCCTGGGGGACAGTCTCGCTGTACTCTTCAGTGACAGCGCCCTTGATGAAGTTATTGTTTGCAAGGAGTGTCTCTGCTGATTCAAGTGTCATGTTCAGGACATCGGGAACCTTAAGCTTTACCTGGCCTGCACTTAACACGACCTGCACTGTAGAGCCTTTCTTGACACTTTCACCTTCGCCTGGGAATGACCTCAGGACAGTTCCCTCTGGCAGGTCTGAATTTTCCATCGAACCTATCTGCATTACCAGACCGGCATCAACGAGCATATCTTCAGCGTTTTCCTTAAGCATTCCTGAGATAGCCGGGACCTTTGTGTTTTCATCTACAACTGTTGTGGGATTCTTGGTTCCTCCACCGAACACAAATTGTCCGAGAATAGCTCCCAGAGTAAGGAATACTACCATTACAAGACCCACTATGAGCACTGTCTTGTTCTTTCCCATCGGCTTCTCGTCATCGAATATGTCATCTTCCATTGGGTCTCTCTTAGGTTTAACCGCAGACATCACCTGGGTCTCTCCGCCAAATACCGCTGCAGATTCTATGTTTTCACCTGCACGTACAGTCCTCAGGTCTACAAGCAGCTCCTCGATCTTCTGGTATCTTGCTATCGGATCCTTCGCGGTGGCTTTGATTATTACACTGTTGATCCCTTCCGATAGGAGGGGATTAATCGTCTTAGGAGCTTTTATCTCCTCCTGCATATGTTTAAGTGCAATCGTTATGGGGCTCTCGGCGTCAAAGGGCACTGCCCCTGTGGCCATTTCGAACATTACTATGCCAAGTGAATATATGTCTGATCTTCTGTCGGTAAGGTTTCCTCTCGCCTGTTCCGGTGAGAAGTAGTGCGCTGATCCTATTATCTTCCCCGAATGGGTAATGGTGTTTGAATCAGAGTGTTTTGCTATGCCGAAATCAGTGACCTTGACCAGGTTGTCTCCTGTAATCATTATGTTGTGAGGTTTGATGTCCCTGTGGATTATATTATTGTTGTGAGCGCATTCAAGGGCTCTTCCTATCTGCATGGAGTAGTCCAGTATCTCATCGTTTGTGAGCTTGCCCTTTTCCCTTATGACCTGCTTCAGTGTCTTTCCCCTGACATATTCCATTACAATGTAATGTATGTTGTCCTCACTTCCCACATTGTATATGTTCACTATGTTGGGATGAGAAAGGAATGCCACTGCATTGGCTTCCTGCTTGAACCTGTCAAGTATCTCCCTGTTAGAGGTGAATTCTTCCTTGAGAACTTTGACAGCATCATATCTGTTAAGCTTCGTGTCAAGGGCCTTGTATACGGTAGACATGCCGCCCTGGGCGATCTTCTCCACAATTTCGTAACGGTTGCCGAGTATTTTTCCTATCATTTTACTGCTTCTCCTCCAAATACCAACAAAGTGATGTTATCCTTGCCGCCTCTTTCCTTTGCCATTGTAACCAGATGTCTGAGGCTGTTCCCGTTCTCGCCCTTTTCGCTGACCTCGAGGATCTCTTCCTCGGAGATGTAGTCGGTCAGCCCGTCGGTGCAGAGCAGGTATATGTCGTAAGGATCCGACACAAGCGTATGCATGTCGACCTCCACTTCCTCGTTGGTTCCTACCGCCCTTGTTATTATGTTCTTGTTATGGTGGTGCTTTGCCTCTTCAGCGGTAATCGTGCCCATGTCCACTAGTGTCTGGACCAGCGAATGGTCCTTGGTAAGCTTGACGATTGAATGCTCCCTGATCCTGTATACCGAGCTGTCCCCTACATGAGCCACATGGATCCTTCCATGCTCAGAAAGCACCGCGGACACTGTTGTTCCCATGCCCTTCAGGTGCTTGTCATTGGCTGACATCCTGTATATTGCCCTGTTGGCTGATTCCACAGCCATTTTCAGCTGCTGGTCCGGCAAAGCCGAAAGTCCGTCTGTGAAAGCATCCTTTATGGTCTTCATGGCCATTTCACTGGCCACCTCACCTGCATTGTGACCACCCATTCCATCGCATACGACGAAAAGTGCAAATCCATTGCCTTCAAGCCAGCCAGCGCTGTCTTCATTAAGTTTTCTGATATTGCCGATATCGGAAATCAAATCTACCATTAGCCGTCTCCTGTCCTACATGCCATCAAGATAGCTTCTTCTGAGCTGTCCGCATGCAGCATCTATGTCTCCACCCATTTCTCTCCTTACCGTGGCTTCAATCCCCCTTGATTCAAGGGCGTTCCTGAAGCTTTCCACAGCTTTGTTCTGTGATGGCCGAAAGAGCATCTCCCTTATGACGTTCACTGGAATCAGATTGACATGCGTCTTCATCCCCTTGAGCAGGGAAGCAAGAGCATAGGCATCCTCCAGACTGTCGTTCACACCGTTTACCAGTGAGTATTCAAAGCTCACCCTTCTGCCTGTCTTGTCCATGTAGTACCTGACCGAATCCAGTATCTCCCGGATGGACCAGCGCCTGGCGATCGGCATTATCTCGCGCCTCTTTTCATCAGTCACGGCGTGGAGCGAAATTGCCAGGGTTATCTGCAGCTTCATGTCCGCAAGCTCCCTTATCCTGTCCACAAGTCCGCACGTTGACAGGGTTATGTTCCTGTGTGAGAGGCAGAGTCCTTCCTTCATGTTGACAAGCTCGAGGAATCTCAGGACATTCCCAAAATTGTCCAGAGGCTCACCGCTCCCCATGAGCACGACATGGGACATCCTCTCACCCGCTTCCTTCGACGCTGCCATAACCTGACCCAGTATCTCACCTGGTAGAAGGTTCCTGACCATTCCGCCCTTTGTGGAAGCACAGAAGGAACAGCCCATGGCACAGCCAACCTGGGATGATACGCATACGGAGTAACCATAAACATACTTCATCACCACGGTTTCGATTATGTTTCCATCCTGCAGGGCAAGAAGCATCTTGACTGTCCCGTCCTTTGAGACCCTTTTGTCTATCACCTCAGGGACATATATGACGAAGGCTTCCTTAAGCTTCTCTCTTGATGTGCTGTTCAGGTTCTTCATTTCATCGAAGGAACCGGCTCCCTTATACAGGTAGTCAAGTACCTGCTTGGCCCTGAATGAACCTTCGCCACTGTCCTTGAACCATTCCTTCAGTTCATCATAGCTCCAGTCGAATATATTGTCCAAAAAAACACCTCTTGATTAGTTCTCCAAAGATTATATCATAAATCACCGCAAATGCTGAAATACACTGCAGTCTATAGAAAATCATAGGAATATTTTAAGATTTCATCATTTCCGCACAAGCTTTGAAAGGAAAAAGCCATCCATGGTTGATGTCGGAAGAACTGTAATGAAACCTTCCTCTGAATACAGAAGGTTTGGATGGTCCCCTAGCTGAATCCTTTCCGCCTGGAAATCAGGGTTGTTTTCAAGGAACCACCTGACGTTCTCCTCATTCTCAGAAGGATTCAGCGTACATGTCGAATAGACCAGGGTACCGCCTTTCTTCACATAAAGCCTGGCGACATCCATGAGCCTTCGCTGGAGTGCAGGAAGACCATCAAGCTCCTCCTGGGTCTTGGTATGCTTGATGTCAGGCTTCTTCCTTATTATTCCGAGTCCCGAGCATGGAGCGTCAAGAAGCACCGAACCAGCGCCGAAGAGCTCCGGGATAGGCTCGCCTGCATCGTGGAGCCCGGCTTCTATCCCCTTAAGCCTGAGCCTACCTGCATTTTCCTTTATTGTCCTTATCTTCGCCTCATATATGTCATAGGCGAGCACCCTTGCCTTGTCTCCTGAGAGCTCCGCAATATGGGTGGCCTTTCCGCCGGGTGCGCTGCACAGGTCCAGGTATATACCTCCTTCAACCGGTTCCAGAAGCGGAGCTGCGAGCATCGAGCTTTCATCCTGGACAGTAAGCAGGCCTTCAGAGAAGAACCTGTTCGAAGCTACCGAACCTCCGCCTTTAATAATAATACCAAACGGGGACACTGATGTCGGTTCAGCCCTGAATCCATCGTTTTCAAGCTCCCTGAGGACTTCATCCCTTGATATCCTTAGCGTGTTGACCCGGTAGGTGACAGCAGGCCTTTCATTCAGGCCTTCAAGTATCTCCTCGGTCCTTGACTTGTAGTTCCTGCTGAAGTGCATGACCATCCATAGCGGGAATGAGTGTTCGTATGCCATCCTTTCGAGCTTTGACCGGAACCTCGGGACAGTATCATCCCTCGTTACGCTTCTCAGCACAGCATTCACAAACCCTGCCACTCTCGGATTCACTTCTCTCGCTAGCTCAACAGCTTCACTTACGACAGCATAGTCTGGTATCCTGTCAAGGTACTTAAGCTGATATGCTGACATCCTCAATATCTGGAGGACCAAGTTCTCGATCTTCTTCAGTGGAGTAGTGGAATTCCTTGCGATCATATCATCAATGGTAACAAGCCTTTTCAGTGTACCATATACCAGTTCGGTGACAAGCGCCCTGTCATCGTCCTTCAGGTTCACTGAAGAAAGGGCATTATCCAAAGCAATGTTTGAATATGCCCCTTCATTCATAATTTTAACAAGTGTCTCAAGTGCGACCTTTCTCGCCTTTGCAGCCACCTTTATCTTCTCCTGTTCCTCAGGATAAGCAGCCTTGCAAGGTTAGCGATTCCTGAAAGTGCAGCAGCTATGTATGTTAGTGCAGCGGCATTCAGCACCTGTCTGGCCTTTCCCAGTTCATCGCTGTCAAGGATGCTGTATCCCTCAAGGACAGCCATGGCCCTGCTTGATGCATTGAATTCCACAGGAAGGGTCACAAGCTGGAAAAATACGGTTGCTGAAAACAGTACTATTCCTATGGTCTGGAACACTGGTATTGAAAGGAAGAGTCCAAGTATGAATATTCCGAAACCGAAGTTTCCTCCGATCGAAGCCACAGGTACCAGAGCTCCCCTTATCTTCATCGGAAGGTATTCCTGCTGATCCTGGATCGCATGTCCCACCTCGTGGGCAGCAATTCCAAGCGCTGCTATCGACCTTGAACTGTATACACCCTGGGATAGCCTGAGCTTCTTGCTTCTTGGATCGTAGTGGTCGGTAAGGTCCCCTGCGACCTGCTCGACAGGAACCTCATACAGGCCAGCCCTGTCAAGAATGAGCCTTGCGGCGTCGCTTCCGGTCATACCGCTCCTGTTTGCCACCCTGGAATACTGTGCATAAGTGGACCTCACCTTGTTCTGTGCGTACATGGCGATAATTATCGCCGGAATAAGTATGAGCATCGTTGAATCAAATCCATAAACCGGATAATACACTATTTTATACCTCCCTTGAATTCAGTCGAGTCAATCCTGTTTCCATTCAGAAAATCCCTGATGGCCATGGGTTTCTTGTTCGGATACTGTACCTTCTGTATGCTTAGGGACCCATTCCCTGTGGATACCACAAGTCCTGCCTTTGATACATCTGTTATTTCTCCGGGTTTCCCGAAAGTATCCTGAATGACCTTCGCCTCGAGTATCTTCACCTGGTCATCGCCAATGAATGAATATGCCCCCGGGACTGGTGCCAATCCACGGATAAGCCTTTCGATCTCCACTGCATCCTTTGTCCAGTCGATCAGTCCGGTTTCCTTTTTCAGCATCGGGGCGTAGGTATGTGAACCGTGGTCCTGTGCTTCAGGCTTTATCGTACCTTTTGAGATACCTTCGACCGTCCTCAGAAGCAGGTCCGCTCCTCTTTGGCTCAGAAGGTCATGGAGCTCACCTGCGGTCATTTTCTCTCCGATCACAACCTCATCCTTGAGGAGCATCGGTCCAGTGTCGAGTCCCTTTTCCATGAGCATCGTGGTGTTTCCGCTTTTCTCATGTCCTTCTATGATTGCCCAGTTTATCGGTGCCGCTCCCCTGAGCTTCGGAAGAAGCGATGCATGAAGGTTTATGCATCCGTATTTGGGTATCGACAGGACTTCCTCACTCAGTATCTGTCCGTATGCCACAACGACAATGAAGTCAGGCTCAATGGCCCTCATCTCTTCAATTGCAGCTGTGTCAGTCCTGAGTCTTACTGGCTGGATGACACGGATACCTCTCTTCAGAGCTTCCTCCTTTACAGGCGGAAACAGGACCTTCTTCCCTCTTCCCTTCTCCTTGTCAGGTTGAGCCACAACCAGTTTAACACCATACCTGTCATCGAGGGATGCGAGTGATGGTACGGAAAAATCTGGAGTTCCCATGAAAATTATGTCCAAATCACACCGTCTCCTCTTCAGGTTCGAAGTCCTCAGGTACATCCTCAAGCTTGTCCGTGAACAGGCTTCCGTTGAGATGGTCGTTCTCGTGGCATATAGCCCTGGCAAGGAGCATTGAGGCTTCAAGGGTGAACTCCTCACCCTCCTCATTAAGGGCCCTGACCTTAACATACCTTGGTCTCTTTACTACCCCTGATTCACCCGGAACAGAAAGGCATCCCTCATAGTCAAGGTATTCACCTTCCATTTCGATGATCTCAGGATTTATGAACACATATTTCTTCTCTTCCAGTCCAATGACAAATATCCTCTTCAGGATCCCTACCTGAGGTGCCGCAAGTCCGACCCCGTCCTCATGGGCCATGGTGTCGAACATGTCCTTTATCAGAGTCCTTATCCTTGGTGTGATCTCAGTCACAGGCTTTGCAATCTTTCTGAGGACATCGTCCCCAACAGTCCTTACATTTCTTAACGCCATATCTTATCTCCTTGTCATAGCATGCTTGTCGGATCAAGGTCTATGCTTGTCCTGACATCCCTTACGCTCTTCTCGAGCACAAGGTCCTTTATTCTTCTTGCAATGTCAGGATCCAGCTCACCTTTAAGCAGCACCTGCCACCTGTGGTTCTGCTTTATCTTTGAGATAAGGCAGGGGCTCGGACCTAACATGATGATTTTATCATAGCCAAATAAAAATTTTCTTAATTCAGCACCGACTGTTTGTATATTTTTTATTAACAGGGCTTCATCCACAGAGCTCTGAACAATGGACATGATCCTTGAAAACGGCGGATTGTACATCATTTCCCTCGCTGAGATCTCACGCCTGTAGAAGCCCTTGTAGTCATGCTCCTTCGCATTCACTATGGAGGGGTCCTCCGGAGTGTAGCTCTGAATAATGACTTTACCAGGCTTGTCATGTCGGCCTGCTCTGCCTGCAACCTGGGTTATCAGCTGGAAAGTCCTCTCGCCGGCCCTGAAATCAGGAAGATTCAGGGACAGGTCGGCAGCGATAATTCCTACCAGAGTCACATTCTTGAAGTCCAGTCCCTTTGTGATCATCTGTGTACCGATCAGGATATCCCCCTCCCGGTTCTTGAAGGAATTGTACATATCCTCGTAGTCTGACTTGTTCTTTGCCGTATCCCTGTCCATTCTCACTACCCGTGCACCTGGAAATTCCTTCCTTACCATCTCCTCAACCTTCTCGGTCCCCGTCCCGAACTGCTTTATGTATCTGCTGGAACAGGCCGGACAGGTTTCCGGAAGCACCTGCCTGTAGCCGCAATGATGGCAGGAGAGATCCCTTGAGGTATGGTAAGTGAGGCTTACGCTGCAGTTCGGGCAGTTGAAAACATGTCCGCAGGATCGGCAGGATACGAAAGTCGAGAAGCCTCTCCTGTTCAAAAACAGTATTACCTGTTCCTTTGAATCCAGGGCTTTTTCGATCTCGCCCCTGAGCACCCTTGAGAACATTGACCTGTTTCCTGCCCTGAGCTCTTCCCTCATATCCACTGCAGTCATCTCCGGGAGTGAACCTTTCGTTGCCCTCTTATCAAGTGTTATCAGCCCTATTTCGCCAGTTACAGCCCTATGGTAGCTGTTGATTGAGGGTGTTGCAGATGCGAGCACAAGTCTTCCGCCCTTTCGATCCATCATGAATTCAGCCATTTCAACTGCTGAATACTTCGGGTTCATCTCAGACTTGTAGGATGACTCATGCTCCTCGTCAACCACGATGAGACCAAGGTCCCGAAACGGAAGGAAAAGCGCTGACCTTGCCCCCACGGCTATCTTCACCTCACCATTCTTTACCCTGTGCCATTCATCGAACCTTTCACCTTCGGAAAGCCTGGAATGGAAAATTGAAATGTCCTTTCCGAATCTTCCCTTGAACCTCTCGATCATCTGGGGAGTGAGGCTTATCTCAGGTACAAGCACGATGCTGTCCTTCCCTTCCTTTAGCATCCTCTTTATGACATCCATGAAGACTTCTGTCTTTCCGCTTCCGGTTATCCCGTGTACGAGGTAGGTACCTGGTTTTTTCATTATAGTGTCCGAGGCGATGAGCTGTTCCTGGTTAAGCCTGGGTGCTTCATAGTTTTCATAATCCCTTATGTCATGCCTGCTGCTCCTTACTGAAGACACCTCGATCACGCCATGCCTGATCAGGGTATTGAGTGAGCTTGGTGAAAATCCCATCCTGGATATGTCTGCCCTGATGAATTTCCCCGGATTCTTTCCTATAAGATCAGCTATCGAAGCATATGGCTCCTTGTTAAGCTTCCCTGAAAGCACAAGGTTCGGGTAAAGCTTCTCCTCGGTCTTGAACCCAGCTCCCTTTAATGTGCCTACCGGAATGAAAAGTCTTATGCCCTCGAGATAGGTGCAGAGATATCTCTTCCTCATCTCCTCAACAACTTCAACAGTCCAGCTGTCGAAAAGCGTTCCCGGAAACACCGAGGAGATGTCCTTTATACCCTTGACCTCTGCTTCAGGAATCATTTCAACTACAAATCCGTCAAGCCTCTTGTTGGATGCCCCGAACGGTACCTTAACCCGGCTGCCGACCGAAATATTCATCTTTTCGGGTATCTTGTATGTAAAAATCCTGTCCATGGCCTGTGATTCGTTGTTTACCACTATTCCTGCAAATCCCATTGGGTCACCTCCTAAGCTTCCACCTATACTGTCCTTTCAACCGCCTATTGCTTCCATCCTCTCGATTTCCTTCATCAGGAACATGAACCTTTCGCGGCCGGCTTCAATCCTCTTTTCAAGGAACTCCATGAATTCTCCGCAAAATTCCCTGTCCTCGACATTCAGTTCACCTGCCAGCTTCATGTTGACCTCCGCATCATGAATGCTGCCTGCCGTGTCCTGAACTGCCTTAAGACGGGCACGCCATATTGCCCCTCCCAAATCACGGTCTTCCTCTGCAAGTTCCAGGCTGTAGAGCGCTTTCTTCACCTCTATCCTGTACTTGTGTATCCTTCGCTTTTTCCCGAAGCTCTGAGATGCACCTGACCTTAGCCCTTGGAGCATGCTGCATAGCCTTTCCTTGGCAAATGTGTCAAAGTGCGCATCACCCTTCGCTTCATCAGTCAATTCCAATGATACCATCATGTCCCTTATCACTTTCATCTTTTCCTGGATCAGCTCCCTGTCCTCTCTCCGGGGTAAGGATCCAGCCCTGACCATTTCAATCGCTTCTTCAGCTTTACCTCCATGCTCCGGATGCTCCCTGACAAAATCCCTCAATGACTTTACCAGCATGTCAGATTCACGCTTATCCCCGAAGGCACCTATGGTATCCTTGAGCATCCTGTCAGCTGTTTCATAGGAAGATTCCTTGATCAGCGGAAGGAAAAGGTAGAGTATTGAGGTCAAGACCCTTATATCCACCCTTACATCATGTACAGCTTCAGGTTCCTCCGGATTTTCATAATGCCTGGAAAGGTCAGTTTCAAGTTTCTTAAGAGTCCTTCCTGTAATCGTGAGATAAGCATCATCGCACCCTTTGGCTGCCATCTTTCCTGAAGCACCTTCAGAAACCCTTGATGACTTCATGGTCATACACCTCTTGAGGCATCCTGCAGCGCCTTCAGGTTCCTGTCATCGAAGCTGACCATAACAACCCTCTCCAAAGTGTCATCATTCCCGAGGAAGTCATTAACGGCTTCCAGAGCAACCCTTGCAGCCTCCTCCACAGGATATCCGTATACTCCCGTGCTTATGGCAGGGAATGCGATGCTCTTAAGTCCATTCGAAGCGGCAAGCTCCAGGGACCTCAGATAGCAGCTGCGAAGAAGCCCTGCGTTATCCTGGCCATGCCTGTAGATCGGGCCGACAGTATGAATGACATGTCTGGCTTTCAGCCTGTAGCCTTTGGTGATCTTAGCCTCGCCGGTCTGACAGCCGTCCAGCCTTCTGCACTCATCAAGAAGTCCGGGCCCTGCTGCCCTGTGTATGGCTCCATCGACTCCGCCTCCCCCCAGCAGGCTGCTGTTCGCAGCGTTGACGATCGCATCTGCATCAATCTTAGTAATGTCACCCTTGGCTATCTCGATCCTACTGTCCATGCTTGCACCTCCTGGTTTCTTCTACTTAGATTATACAGCCTTGGAAGGTCTGCAGGAACTGCTGGTGGCTGGATGAGGAAATATTGCAGAAAATTCAAAGGACCAGGTGATTCCATGGTCCTCTATCTGCCTATTCCTTTTTAAGGATCTCATCAAGCAGCCTGTCGGCAGTTTCCCTCTTGCTGAGCTCTCCGAAAGCTGTCTTTTTGCCAGACCTTGAATACAGCACAAGTGAATTCCTGTCCTCACCGAATACTTTCCCGCCGGAAATGTCATTCGCTGCAATGAAGTCCAGATTTTTATTTTCCAGCTTATCTGTAGCATATTTTTCAATATCATGGGATTCCGCAGCAAATCCTACCAGGACCTGGCCCTTCTTTCTCTCACCCATCTCTCGCAGGATGTCGTTGTCCTTCTCGAGCTCAATGACAAGGGTACCGTCCTTCTTCTTTATCTTGGTCTCCGAGTAGTTCATGACCTTGAAATCTGATACGGCTGCTGCCTTTATGACATAGTCCATCGAATCATACACGGACAGGCTGGCATCCCTCATCTCGCTGTTGGTCTTAGCCTCAATGAGATTGACTCCTGACGGAAGGGGTACTGAAACTTCACCATATACCAGCGTAACATCTGCTCCCCTGTCCCTTGCGGCTTCTGCGATGCTTATTCCCATCTTGCCTGAGGACCTGTTGCTTATGAGCCTTACAGGGTCTATCGGGGCTACAGTTCCACCGGCAGTGACAAGTACCTTTTTCCCCTCAAAATCATTTTTCGGGTAAAGGAGCCTGACAATATCATCCACAATATCCTGGACATTTGCCAGCTTACCT
This sequence comes from Youngiibacter fragilis 232.1, assembly GCF_000495435.3. GTDB lineage: Bacteria > Bacillota > Clostridia > Clostridiales > Clostridiaceae > Youngiibacter > Youngiibacter fragilis. The sequence goes on from NZ_AXUN02000046.1 coordinate 107,876, forward strand.
TCACCTACATCACCACATGCAAGCCTTCCGGATCCAGGCATGGTAAAGCTGTATCCAAGTCCTTTAAGCTTCGTGATGTTCTCCTGGACTATGGGGTTTGCGAACATCCTGGTATTCATGGCAGGTGCAATGAGCTTTTTAGCTTCGGTAGCCATAATTGAGGTCGATATGAAATCGTCGGCGATTCCGCCTGCTATCTTCCCTATAATGTTTGCTGTGGCAGGCACGACTGCAAAAACATCCGCCTTTTTCGCAAGTGATATATGGGCTATCTCCCAGGCCTTGGGCTCCATGAACATGTCCGTCAGGACAGGGTTCTGGCTTAGAGACTGGAAAGACAGCGGGCGCACGAATTCCTGTGCTGATTTCGACATCGCCACGTCGACCCCAATACCAAGCTTCTTCAGCGCGGACACGACCTCAAGGGCCTTGTATGCGGCAATGCCTCCTGTGACCCCTATCACCACGTTCTTCAATTTACTTCACTCCGTCCTTCAGAGTCTCGTAATGTATCAGTCCTTCATTTACCTCGTTGATCGCAATCGAAAGAGGCTTGTTGCTGTCAAATTCAGTAAGGAGCGGACTCCCGTCAAGGATCTGCCTTGCCCTTCTTGCGGCCACAGTCACAAGTCTGTACCTGTTATCCACCTTTTCCAGAAGTTCGGTCACCGATGGTTCAATCATTGAATGCATTATAATTTTCCTCCTTCAAGGATACTAGCTCCTTGCTTATCCTCGTTACACGACATTTCTCTGCCACTACTATGCTCCTGAGCTTTTCGTAGGACTCCTCAACAGTCTTGTTTATTATAGCGTAATTGTACTTGGAAACATAGTTGAGCTCGTCGAAGGCAGCCCTGAACCTCGTGATAAGTGATTCAGGGGTCTCACTGCCCCTGCCGACTATCCTTTTTCTGAGCTCGCTCATGGTAGGCGGCAATATGAACACGAAGATGCCCTCTGTAGTGTTCTCCTGGACATTCAGCGCTCCCTGGATATCTATCTCCAGTATTACGTCGATCCCTTCGGAAAGCTTCCTTTCAACCTCAGAACGGGGTGTACCGTAATAGTTGCCGTATACCTCGGCGTATTCGAGGAAGTCGTCTTCAGCGATCCTCTTCTCAAACTCCTCGCGGCTCAGGAAAAAGTAGCTTTCACCATTGACCTCTCCAGCACGAGGCTGTCTTGTAGTAGCGGAAACTGAATTCCAGACATCCTTATGCTTTTCCGTATACTCCCTGCAGACCGTACCCTTGCCTGCACCTGATGGTCCTGAGAGGACCAGTAGCAATCCTCTATTCATCTATACCGACCTCATCGATCTGTCCGTCCATGGACTGAAGCCTGTGCGCCACAGTCTCCGGCTGCACCGCAGAAAGTATTATGTGGTCTGAATCCGTGATGATGACCGCTCTGGTCCTTCTTCCATACGTGGCGTCAATGAGCATGCCCCTGTCCCTTGCCTCCTGGATTATCCTTTTTATTGGTGCCGATTCCGGACTGACTATCGCCACCAGCTTGTTGGCTGATACTATGTTCCCGAATCCTATGTTGACAAGCTTTATTGCCATGAGAACCTCCTTAAGTTCAATTGAGACATGCATCACTCTATGTTCTGCATCTGCTCCCTTATTTTTTCTATGTCGTTCTTTATTTCCAGAACGGTGTTCGTTATCGTTATATCCACCGATTTGGATGCCATGGTATTAGCTTCCCTGTTCATCTCCTGAGCGAGGAAGTCAAGCTTTCTTCCTACAGGCTCCTCCTCCGCAAGGAATGACCTGAACTGTTCCATATGGCTTGCAAGCCTTGTTATCTCTTCGTCTATGCTGGCTCTGTCAGAATACATGGCAACTTCAAGCGCCAATCTGTTCTCGTCAACCGGAATCTGGTCCATTATGCCTTTCAGCCTTTCAAACAGCTTTTCCCTGTATGCCGGCATGACGGTAACCTCACGTGACTTTATTATTTCGAGCTTGTCAAGGATGGAGTCAGCCTTCTGAAGCATATCCCGCTTCAACAGCTCACCTTCCTTCTGTCTCATGTCCTGCATTATGGCTGATGCATCCCTTACCGCCTTTTCGAGAAGTATCCATATCTCGTCAAGGTTCTCTTCGGTCTCTTCAGTGTAGACCACGTCTGGGAACTTGGAGATAAGGGAAACTGAAACATCGTCAACAAGGCCGAGCTCATCCCTCATCCGTTTGAGGACGGAAGCATACCTTCCTGCAAGGGATTCATTATACTTGACTTCAAGGTCATCCTTGATGTGGTTCCTGTATGTGATGAACATGTCAAGCTTTCCCCTGGTTATGTATTCCTGGAGAGTCTTCCTTATTCTGTCTTCCAGCGGGAACAGGCTCTTTGGCATTCTTATGTTGACGTCGAAATATCTGTGGTTGACTCCCTTAAGCTCCACAATGACGCTTCTCTTGCCGTCATCGGCCAGGGCTCTTCCGAAGCCCGTCATACTTTTAATCATGAGATCCTCCGATTTTTGTTTATAAACATTATAGCTTCACAGCGGCATAAAGTTCAAGCACAAGGAATTATGCCTGCAAATGCGGATAAAGGTCACGCTCGAACCATTCCCTCACGTCTTTCGGGTCACTGAAGAGCGAAAGTGCTACCATGAGCTTGATCCTTGCCTTTTGCCCTGGCAGGCTTTCCCCGAATATCACGCCCATGGTCCTTAAGTGTTTCCCTCCGCCCTCATAGCCATAGCTCTCGAACACCCTGCCTTCATAGCATCTTGAGACTATTACGACAGGCACCCCCTTGGACAGGGCATGCCTTATTCCTTCAACCATTTGCGGCGGTACGTTTCCTCTTCCCAGGGCTTCAATTACGATGCCCTTGTCGCCCTTGTCAACAGAGAACCTGATGAATGAGGAGTCCATTCCGGCACATGCCTTGATCAGGGATACCCTCTGCTCCACCTTCGACACGCTTCTGCATTGCCTGCCTGACGCTACCCTGTAGTATATCACACTATTGTTGTCAATTATCCCTATCGGCCCGAATAAAGGTGTCCTGAAAGCATTGAGTGCCATTGAATTGGCTTTGGTCACCTCTGATGCGGAGTGCAGTTCGCCATTCATGCAGACCAGCACTCCCCTCCCCCTGGACGATTCAGAGGAAGCAGCTACAATTGCCTGAGCCAGGTTGAACGGTCCGTCATACCCGAGCTCAGAACCGCTCCTCATGGAGCCGGTAACGACTATAGGCTTTGAGGTCTCTATCGTAAGGTCCAGGAGATACGCCGTTTCCTCCAGAGTGTCCGTACCGTGGGTTATCACAATACCATAGATGCCATCATCCTCAAGCAGCATGGTGACATACGCCTGCAGGTCCATTATGCGGTCTATGGTCATGTGGGGACTGGGGACCGAGCTGAAATTATGGGAGACCACCTCAGCATGCTCTTCAATGCCGGTGACCATGCTCATTATCTCCTCACCTGTCAGAGTCGGAACAGCTGCCTTAAGCTTCTCGTCAAGCTTCATTGAAATGGTCCCGCCATTGAACACCACAGCGATCTTTTTCATCTAGGTCACCTTTTTTTCTGCAAAATACTGGTAATAGTATGTCATTATCCTTCCATTGTAAAGTTTCCTGTTTTTTGAGGCCTTTCTCCCGAATGCCTTCTCGAAACCATCCATGCTGGAAAGGATGAAAAAATCCGCATCCTGCATTCTCGCCTTGTCCCGGCCAAGCTTTGACATAAGCTCCTGGACTTCACCAGCCTCTCCCATCCTTTCGCCATAAGGTGGATTCGTTATGAGCAGGATATCCCTGTCATTCATCGTAAGTCCCCTGAAATCCTCCTTGTAGAAGTATATGTTGTCGAAGACCCCTGCCTTCTTGGCATTGATCCTTGCGGTGCTGAGGACATATGAGTCATAGTCGTAGCCTGTTATGGACAGCTTCCTTCTCTTCTCAGCCAGCTTTGCTCCCTCTCTCACCTGCTCCCAGATGTCAGCCGGGAAGGTTGGCCAGGTCTCAGACACGAAGGACCTGTTTATTCCAGGTGCTATGTTCTGGGCTATCATCGCAGCCTCTATAAGTATGGTTCCGGATCCGCAGAAAGGGTCCACCAGCGGCCTTCCGCCATCATATCCTGCGATCAGGACAAGCGCTGCAGCCAGAGTCTCCTTCAGCGGAGCTGTGCCTGAGCTTTCCCTGTAGCCTCGCTTATGGAGCCCGGGGCCTGACGTATCAAGTGACAGGGTCACCCTGTCCTTTAGGATACCGACCTCTATCTTGTATACAGGACCATCCTCAGGAAACAGTTCATTCCTGTATGTCTTCCTCATTGAATCAACCACTGCCTTCTTTACAATGCTCTGGCAGTCAGGAACACTGTGCAGTGTGCTCTTTACAGACTTTCCGGTCACATGCATCTTGCCGTCAAGCGGCACTATTGAAGGAAAATCAACTGCAAGGGTCCCCTGGTAAAGCTCCTCGAAGGAAAATGCATCAAACTCAGAGAGGCAGATGAGCACCCTTTCTGCAGTCCTGAGGTGGATGTTGCAGATGGCTATATCCATCTCATCACCCTCGAACATCACCCTCCCGTTTTCAAGCTTCAGGTCCTCATACCCAAGGTCCTTAAGCTCCCTTGCGGTGACATTCTCAAGTCCGAAGGCACATGTGGCTATGATCTTATAATCCATCTTTCTCTCCTTCGGCGATAACAAGCGATATGGGGCAGTGATCCGACCCAAAATATTCGTTGTGTATCCCAGTATCTGTTACAATGTCCAGAGCGTTGTCTGAAACCACGAAATAGTCTATGCGCCAGCCTACATTCCTGTCCCTGGCCTTGAACCGCTGGTCCCACCATGTATATATTTCAGTATCACTGTTCCTGTCCCTGAAGACATCCCTGAAGCCTGCTGCGAGAAGCCTTGTGAACCATTCCCTCTCTATAGGCAGAAATCCTGAGGTGGTTTCATTTGATTTTGGATTCTTGAGGTCGATCTCATTATGGGCAACATTGAAATCGCCTGTTATGATCACCTTTCTGCCAGATTCCCTCAGAGACCTGAACTCAAGAAGAAGGTCCTCATAGAACCTCATCTTGTAGGCAAGCCTCTCCTCACCGCTTCCTCCATTTGGAAAATATATGTTGAAGAGGGTGACTTCTCCCTTGTCTATCCTTATTACCCTGCCTTCGGCATCATAATCAGAGATACCAATGCCGAGCCTAATGCTGTCCACAGGTACCCTTATGTAGGCCGCGACTCCGCTGTAGCCTTTTCTGAGCGCTGAATGCATGTGGAGGGTATATCCCATTTCTCTGAGGTAATGCTCCTCCTCGAGCTGGCTTTCCTGCATCTTGGTTTCCTGTACCAGGAGTATGTCTGCATCAAGGAGAGCAGCACTCTCCCTGAACCCCTTCCTGGCTATCGCCCTTAGTCCGTTTACGTTCCATGATACTATCTTCATCATGCTCTCCTAAAGCTCGTACAGCTTTACAGCTTCATTGCCGTCTGTTTCCATGAGCTCAACCTGTATCAGCTCCTGCCTTGATGTGGGTATGTTCTTTCCCACATAGTCGGCCCTTATTGGAAGCTCCCTGTGACCTCTGTCAATGAGAACGGCAAGCTGGATGCTCTGGGGTCTTCCATTCGAGAATACCGCGTCGATGGCGGCCCTTACGGTCCTTCCTGTGAATATCACGTCATCCACCAGTATGACCTTCTTTCCCTTTATCTGCACATCAATTGCAGCATCCTTTATCATAGGCATCTCATAGCTCTGCTCCAGGTCATCCCTGTAGAACGTTATGTCTACGCTTCCCACAGGGACTTCCGTATCCTCGAATGACCTTATGTTCTCTGCTATCCTCTCTGCAAGAGGCATCCCTCTCCTCTTGATTCCGATGAGGACTATGTCGTCAACGCCCTTGTTCTTTTCGACGATCTCGTGGGAAATCCTCGCTATCGCTCTCTTTATGGCCATTTCATCCAAAAGGTTTGATTTGAAATTCACTTCGTGCCCCCCTGCCTTTTTAGGTTTTTAAGGTATTCCCTGAATTCTTCATGGACAGGTCTGAAGAAAATGAGCCTATTGCCTCCCGGCATGTCAAATCCCAGCTTCGCTGCATGGAGCATCTGACCTTTCGTCCTGTCCTTTTTGGTTCCATATACGAAATCACCGACTAAAGGATGCCCGACCGATGCCATATGGACCCTTATCTGGTGCGTCCTGCCGGTTTCAAGGCTAACCCTTAGAAGCGTACAGCCCTTGTACCTCGCTATCACCTTCCAGTGTGTTACTGCCCGCTTCCCATCCTTGTCTATGCCCATCTTCAGCCTGTCCTTCTTTGACCTTGCCATGGGAGCATCTACCGTTCCCTCATCGTCTCTGAAGCTTCCGTGGCAAAGGGCAATATATTCCCTGTCCATCGAATGGTCCTTCAGCTGTTCGGAAAGAAGCTGATGCGCCCTGTCGTTCTTGGCTACAACAAGAAGTCCCGTAGTATCCTTGTCTATCCTGTGCACTATCCCTGGCCTGAGTACGCCATTTATCCCGGAAAGGTCCTTAATATGGAAAAGCAGGGCATTCACCAGAGTATCCGAATAGTTTCCTACGGCAGGATGCACCACCATCCCTTTTGCCTTGTCAACCACAAGCAGGTCCTGGTCCTCATAGACTATATCTATAGGCAGGTCCTTGGGGACCACTTCAAGTGTATCCAGCTCAGGGAGCGATACAAGTATTGTCTCCGTGCCCTTCAGCCTGTATGAAGCCTTCCTGTCCCTGTCGTCCACAGTGATAAGCCCATCATCAAGAAGCTTCTGGACATAGGACCTGGATAGGTCCTTAAGCTCTTCAGTAATGAATATGTCAAGCCTTTTCCCGTTGTCCTCTTCCTTTGCCAGAAACTGAAGCTCTTCCAAATCTAATCAACTTCCTTCAAGATATATATTATGAGCAGCGCAGTTCCGACAGTTATGAACATGTCAGCCACATTGAAAGAGGGAAAATAGTAGCTTGACTTATAGTGCCACTCAATGAAGTCAACTACATACCCCTGCCTTACCCTGTCCACAAGGTTTCCAACTGCACCGGCTACTATCATTGAATTGCTGAGAGTGAACAGGAACGTTCTTTTTTTGGTCCTGATGTAGTTGATTACTATACCCAGAATCACAAGGGTCGTGGCTCCTGCAAGGATATATGCCTTCCCCTGGAATATCCCGAATGCCGCACCTCTGTTCTCCAGATAAGCAAGGTCGAAAAAGCCTTCGATGACAGTTATTCCCGAACTGCCCTTGAGTACGGCGATGGCCCAGGCCTTTGATAACCTATCCAGTACAAGACCGATAATGACTATAAGTAAAGCCATAGATTCCTCCAAAAATTTCTTTTTTGGTGCAACGACAAACAAAGCTTTCTCGCACCGTTGAAAAAAGCTTGCTTAAAGGTTTCTGTGTCGTGCAGGACTTCCTGCAGTCTTCCCTCATAGGTAATATACCATAAGGCAGGTCCCTTAACAAGAAAATAGAGGCTGCGGCAGGTCCGCGCCTCATCTTCATTTCATAGGTTATGATTCCGTGACTTAACCTTCTGCTGCTTCCTCACCGACAGCAATATCCTCCCTTGGAGGTGCAACCTTCAACAGCGGTGTCTTCGGAGTCTTGTCCAGCTCCTCGGTAAGCATGTTGAAGTTATCCATCTGGTCCTCCATGAACTGCCTTACCCGCCTTCTGTAGCTAGCGAACTCCTGCCTGTACTTCTCGTATTCCCTCTTAAGAAGCTCAACATCATCAGCTGCCTTGTCGAGGATCATGTTGGCCCTTTCATTCGCTCCCCTTATGATCGCCTCTGCCTCGATTGTTGCCTGCTGCTTCGTTGAGTCTGCAGTGTTCTGTGCTAGTATCAGTGTGCTTTGGATAGTGTTTTCAATGGATGCATAATGGTTTACCTTCTCATTGAAGCCGTCTATCTTTTCCTTAAGGTTCGCATTCTCCCTGTATAGAGCTTCGAAGTCTTCCACAATCTCATCAAGGAATTCATCAACCTCTTCAGTGCTGTAACCTCTCATGGTCCTCTTGAACTCTTTGTTCGTAATGTCTATCGGTGTTATCTTCATGAACGCCTCCTATACGAATCTGAAATACTTTATCCTGAGGTTCCCTTTCTGGGTCTCCCCGGAAATCAGACCCATCTTGAATTTTCCCTTGCCTCTGATAGTAATGGTATCACCTTCCCTTATCTCGCAGGCCTTCCCCTTCTCCTCAGAATAGTTGAGCAGGACCTGTCCCCTTGAGATGAACTCCAGGGCTTTCGACCTCGAGGTGCCTAGAAGCATGGCAACGACCCCGTCAAGCCTTAAGGAAGCGACTATTCCAGACTTTTCCTCCATCTTTGGCGATATCAGGGAATCAGCTGAAAGAAGTGGTTCCCAGGTTGAACTTATGGCGCACCTGCCTGCAGAAATAAGTCCTTTTGAAAGGAAATCGGCATTATCCCTCAGGACCACAGCATATCCAATGCCATCCTGCACAAAGACATCGCCAATGCGGTCCCTTGAAATGCCAAGAGCCATGATTGCCCCAAGGTAGTCGCGGTGCTCTGGTGGCTTGTCAAATGCAGACGGCTCCATCCTGATAAGAGCCAGGCAATCCCCGACTTCATCAGTCGAGCATATGAGCCTTCTCTCCATGTTTTCTGAAGGATGAAGAACGAAGCTCCTGTAATCCTTCATCCTTATCACCCTGGTCCAGATGTTCGGAGTAAGGAACTCATCAGTGTGGTCGAACCACCCAGCATCCCTCATCCTCTCGAGGAACTCATGGAGCTTGGCAAGCCTGTAGTTGTCCTCATCCGGAAATGCCGCCAGGAAGCTCTGCCTGTCCATCTATCTCCAGTTCAGGAAGCTCTTGGTTGCTGTCTCTGCCTTGATTTCCTTCATCACTTCGATACCGCTGGGTGAAAGCACATATACACCGCTCTCAACTTCCTGGAGGTCACCAGCCATAGCATAGGTAGCTCCTGCCATGAAATCAAGGAGCCTCTGCGCCACCTTTGGTTCAAGGCCTGTAGTATTGACTACGACAATCATCTTGGCCTTAAGGTTGTCGCATATCTGAGGTGCTTCATCGAAGGTTGTAGGCTTGATTATTGTAAGCTTGGTACCTGAGTTCCCATGTATCGGAACAACCTTGTTAACTTGCTGAACCTCTCTCCTCCTGGACAATACCGACACAGGAGCTTCCTCGTATTCATCTTCCTTCTCTGCTTCTTCCTCGAACTCATCATAGATGTCCTCGTCTTCCATACCTATCATTGATTTGATCGATGTCATGAATTTACCCATTCTTATTTCCTCCCCTGTTTTTATCTCGTTCGCCAAAAATTCCTTCACCGACTCTGACCAGTGTGGAGCCCTCCTCCATGGCTGTGACATAATCATTTGTCATACCCATGCTAAGTATCTCCATCCTGAAGTTCTCCGACTCTTTCCTTTTCAAATCATCAAAGGTCTGCTTCATCCTTCTGAAATATTCACGGTTTTCTTCCGTGGTACCTCTGGGGATTATTGCCATAAGTCCTCTTATCCTTATATGTGCCAAACTCCTTGCGAGTTCTGCAAGGTCATCAAGCCCTTCCGGCAGGACGCCTGATTTTGACTCCTCACATCCTATGTTGATCTCTATCAGACAATCCGTCACCATATCCTTTTTCGCGGATTCCTTTTCAATCGCCAAAGCAAGCTCCGGGCGGTCCAGAGAATGTATCAGATATGCCTCGCCAACTACCTTTCTGACCTTGTTGGTCTGCAGCGACCCGATAAGGTGCCACCTCACATCATCCGGTAGCATCGGCTTTTTCTCCAGCATCTCCTGCACCCGGTTTTCGCCGAAATCCCTTATCCCTGTGTCATATGCGGTCTTTGCCTCCTGTGCTGTACGGGTCTTGGATACCGCCACAAGAGTGACACCTTCCCTGAGGCAGGCTCTGACCCTTCCGATATTTTCAATTATGTCCTGTTCCAAGAATCCACCTCCTACCCCTTAGGCTCAGCAAATTTCATATGTAAAGGTACCTTGAAGCCGTCTGTGCCTTCGATGGTTATGCTTTCGCTTTCAGTTACCTCTACCTTTACGCCCCTGTACCCTATCATCCTTACGAACCCGTAATCTGATGCCAGGTATGACCTGAGCTTATCAGTATCTCCGATCACTTCAATAACAAATGGTGCAGGAAGCTTTTCACCGTTGATCGTTATGAATGCCCAGCTGCAGTATACCTCGGAAGTCTCAAGGATCCTCTCTCCATTTATGGCTATGGCCTCCGCGCCGGAATTCCTTAGTTCATTTATTATCTTCAGCATGTCTGTGTTGTGGATGGTCCTGAGATAATTGATGACTTCATTCTTTTCATCCCCTGATGTCATCTCACCATCCTGCATCGTAATTACAATTCCGCTTCCCGTGACCTTCATCGATCCCGCTAATGCCTTATTCCTTATAAGTTCTCTCTCTATCTCAGCTATGGAGATCTCCTCATTCCTCAGTGCTTCCCTGTAGGTGTCAAGCTTTTCCCTGATCTGAACATTTTCCTCTTCAAGCCTTTTCACATCGCTTAGAAGCTTGAGTCTATGGTCATTCTTGTCCTTGAATTCGGCTGTCGTAAGTATGCTGTCCATTGACCCCTGTGAGACCTTGAAAAGCAGCACTGTTATCACTCCGAGAATTACCATTATCATGAATATCATGACCTTGTGTCTAGCCTTCATCTGAATCTTCCTTCTTCGAGAGCTTCTCAAACAGAAGCCTTCTGATCACTGCGAAGTTATTGAAGATCCTGCCTCCGAACACAAGTACCGCAGCAAGGTACATTGGTATCCCAAGCTTGTCTCCGAGATATGTCAGCGCGACTGCTATGAGTGCGTTCCCGAAGAAACCTGATATGAATATGTTGGGTTCGAAGGTCTTCGCAAGGGTTGACTTCACCGCTCCAAACACTGAATCCAGGGCTGCAAGTATCGCCACTGAGAGATATGTGGCGAAAACATCCGGAATGCGTATCTCGAGTATAAATCCCAGTGCAATTCCTACAATAAGTCCAATAAGCGCTATCATTTCGGGTCCTCCGCGGGCTTCGCAAATCTCGTTCCAAATGTCTTTCCGTACTTTGGTATGAACACTTCGTCGGATGGCTCAAACCTGATGTCATAATATACCAGAGCCTGGAAGTCCAGGGCTCCGCTGAACGTAAGTGCGCCCATCAGCTTGTCTTTGTCTCCTATTGCCTTGATCTGTATGGGATCTGACGGGGAAACCTTCTCATCGTTGACAAGTATGAAGCTGTTCCCTGAACTCGTCTTGATCCCGGACTGTGTAGTCAGTCTCTTGTCATTTATGCTGACTGCCTCAGCACCGGCAAACTTCAGCTCATTCACCACATACACCAGTTCCACATCGGTGACGTATTGCGGCACCCCCTGACTCACAATGGGATTCGTCGGTGTCAGAGTGACGGTTACTCCAGGTCCTTCCACATCAACCAGCCCAAGCACTATCCTAGAGATGTCAAGCTGTTCCTTAAGCAGTTTGTTGGATGAGCTCGTTGAAGCCGCCATCTCCTCATATTCCTTAAGTTGCCTTGAAAGCTCTGTATTCTCCCCAAGAAGGGCATCCTTCTCCTTGTTGAGCTGTTCTATGGCTGAAAGCAGGTCAATGCTTCCAAGTGCCTTTTCACTCGATTTCTGGCCGCTCTGGAGCTTGTATTGATATACCAGCAGGAATCCCAGTATGGCACACACGACCGCAATTGCCATTTGGGCTTTGTATTTGTTCATTTTGACTCCTTTATAATTTTCAATCAGCAGGTGCTTCGGTATCTGTCCCCTCCGAATCCACTTCATCTTCAGTATCCTGCAGAGGTTCAATGAACACTACAGGTTTTTCAGGGTACGACAGGTCAATATATCCCTTCTTATCCTGGAGACTTCCGCCTTCAATGATATTGATTGCCTTGTTAAGCTTATCCCTGAGGCTGTCGTCGTAACCAAGAATGATATCAATTTCCTTGTAATGTGTCCTTATCTTCGCCATATCTGTCAGGTCGATTGTTTCAAGCATCGTATCGCTTATGTTCCTCTCCTGCAGGTATCTGAACTCCTTCACGAATATCCCTTTCCTGCTGTCTTCGCTGTAAAGCCTTTCACCAAGGGCTGGAACCTCTGTGGAATCGACAAGGAAGGTCATCCCCTGAGAAGGATTCCCGCCAATTTCGAGGAGCGTGGAGTTCCTTTCAAGAAGGTAGGTGACTCCATCCTTCAGATAGCATATCTCAGCTTTTTTCTCCTGGATCTCTATGTCGATCTTACCCGGCAGTGTCCTTCTTGTTTCAATGCTTGAAAAATAAGGCTGCCTTGACAATATACCCAGAAGCATATCCATGTCAAACAGGAAAATATTCTGCCCCTTCAATGAATCGACTTCTACTGCAAATAGCTCCGAGGAGATCTTGGAGTTTCCGGTTACCTGTACCTCTGTCACGTCAAACATCGGTGAATTGGTAAGGAATGCCGCCGCGCCCGCAAGAAGCAGCATGATGATTATGATCATCCGTCTCCGACGCTTACGCCGCTTGCGTCTATTTATCTTTTCCTGTATTTCTTCAAGTGACATTGGCTCACACCCTTATTGCCTCAAGCGGCTACATCCTGCTTTTCCCGATTTTTCCATGCCTTGAAATGTTGAGTAGTATTCCTGCAGCCGTGAGGTTCAGTATAAGCGAGGTCCCTCCGGCGCTTATGAAAGGGAGCGTAACTCCTGTTACAGGGAAAGCCCCGATCACAACAGCGATATTGATCATCGACTGCAGCGCAAGGACAACTGTTATACCGGAAGCCATAAGGAATCCCAGCCTGTCTTTTGCATTCAGGGCTATCCTGATACCCCTGAATATCAGAAGCGCTATCAGAGCCAGCAGGACCAGCGCCCCTATGAGTCCCAGCTCCTCGGCTACAACTGCGAATATGAAGTCATTATGGGCTTCAGGTATCCAGTACGCCTTGAGCCTTGACATCGAGAGTCCTCTTCCGAAAAGCCCTCCGCTTGCAAGGGCAAACAATGACTGCACCAGCTGATGCCCGTCTCCTGTAGGGTCAGCGAACGGATCAAGGAAGCTTGTGAACCTCCTCATCCTGTAGGGTACTAGAAGCATTCCGGCAGCGAGGCCCCCTATTCCGAGCACCGCAGGGATCATAGCCTTCCACAGGGTGTACCCTGAAACTATTACCATGGTTGCGGCTGTCAGTCCTATGATGGCACCTATGCTCAGGTTGCTCTGTATCGTCACAATAATACCTGAGACGATCCCTGCTGCAAGGAATGCCCTTATTATCTGCTTCCCCGGATGTCTTCTCCTGTCATCTGCATGCTTGAGTAGATTGGCTAGATACAGGACAACAGCATACTTCGCAATTTCTGATGGCTGAAACGAGAAGAAGGGAAGATATATCCACCTCTGGGCATTGTTCCTTGCAGGAAACAGCACTACCAGAAGGCAAAGCACTACAGAAACAAGGAACATGTACCACGTCCTCCTCCTGTTGTACATATGGTAATCCATATTGGACACTAGAAGCATCATCACAATCCCTATGGCAGCGTACAGCCCCTGCTTCATGACATCCGAATACGAGCTGCCTCCATTGACTATGTTGTCATAGCTCGAAGCGCTGTATACCATTAGAAGCCCGAACACCACAAGGGCCGTCACTGCAGCAACCATGTAGAAGTCGGCCTCACAAAGTGAAGCGGCAGTCCTTGAAGCATGCTTTACCTCAGGGCTCCCATTTCTATTCGAGAGTGTGACCTCTTTCCGCATCTTATGTTCCATAGTTCCTCCTATGCCAGGATGTAGGCTGCTACAGCTGCGACGACTGTTATTGCCGTGAATACAGCCACCACTTTTTTCTCTTTCCACCCAAGCTTCTCGAAATGATGGTGCAGGGGCGCCATCCTGAAGAAACGCTTTCCTGTCCTCTTGAAATAAATCACCTGTATCGCAACTGAAAGTGTCTCTACTACATATATTATTCCAACAAGTATCAGGATAAGCTCATGACCTGTGAAAATCGCAAGTATTCCGACCGCACCTCCGAGAGCCAGGGATCCTGTATCTCCCATGAAAACCCTGGCGGGGTATCTGTTGAAGTTCAGGAATCCAAGGAGCCCTCCCGTAAGGCAGGCCCCGAAAAGGATTGCATCATCCATTCCCGTCCTGTAGCCTGTTGCCATGTAGAACAATATAACAACTATTGTCACTGAGCTTGACAATCCATCTATTCCATCAGTAAGGTTGACTGCATTGGTCACTGAAGCGAACAGGAGAACAACAAATGGAATGAAAAACACCCCTATGTCTATTCCAGTTCCTGAAAATGGGATTCGGATATCAGTCCTTCCTCCGGAAAGTCCGTCATATATAAGGGCAACAATTATTCCAGATCCTATGAGAAGGCCCATCTTCTGCTTTGCAGACAATCCGTCTGAAGACTTCTTCTTGATCTTCAGATAATCATCTGCGAAGCCAATGCCTCCGAAAAGAAGCATTGTAATGACTATCAGCATCACGTCGGGATCGAAGGATGATGCAGCCAAAGCTGCTATTGAAGCTGATGCAAGGAACATGATCCCGCCCATTGAAGGTATGCCCTGTTTCACAAGGTGGCTCTCAGGTCCGTCAGACCTGACATTCTGTCCGAATTTCAGTTCTCTAAGCTTCTTTATCAAAAATGGACCGGTAAGCAGCGTGAGTGTAAGGGCTGCCGTAAATCCTAACAGGTATCTAAGCATCATTTTCCTCCAAACTCTTCAAGTACAGGCAGAAACCTCTCGAAGTTCATCCCTCTCGAAGCCTTGAGAAGTATAATGTCTGATTCCTCAAGAAGACCATTCAAGACCGCTCTGGCTCCCTCAAATGTTGCGAAACCATGGAAGCCCTCATCGCCGAATCCCTCCCTGAACTCCTTCTCGTATTCACCTACAGCTATCAGGCTCTTCACACCCTTATCATGGGCATACCTGCCCACTCGCCTGTGTGACTCACCTGACTCCTGGCCCAGTTCCTTCATGGTACCAAGTATAGCCACTTTCCTGCCTTTGAATGATGCTAGGTAGTCGATGCCTGCCTTCATCGAATCAGGACTTGCATTGTAACAGTCATTGATCACTGTCAGTGATCTCAGCCTTACAAGGTCCATCCTCATGGAACTTTTCATGACATCCACAAACCTCAGTTCCTCATCTGTTATGCCAAGTTCCCTGGCAACAATGTAGCAAAGCACAGCATTCTGGATATTGTGCCTTCCGGGTATCCCTACCTCTATGACATCCTTGCCGTTGACTGTGAAGGATACGTGGTCAGGAGCGAGCTCCCTGATTTTGGCCAGGACATCTCCCCTTGATATTCCGCCTCTCACAATTCTATAGGGTTTTTCCTTTACACTTCCCAGGTATTCATCGTCCCCGTTCAGTACCAGAAGCGAATTCTGGGTAAAGAAATCAGTTATCTCCATCTTGGCCTTCAGGATGTTCTCCTGTGATCCAAGGGCTTCCATGTGACTGAGCCCGATATTTGTTATGACTGCAATGTCCGGATTTGCCACACGGGCAAGGTTGTGTATCTCAAGCGGTGCGCTCATGCCCATTTCCAGAATCGCATAGTCATAGGTCTCATCCAGCGAGAATATCATGAGCGGCAGTCCTATCTCATTGTTGAAATTGCCTGTTGTCTTGAATACCTTGTACTTCTTCGAGAGCATTCCATGGAGTATGTCCTTCGTGGATGTCTTTCCGGTGGATCCTGTTATTCCTATCACCTTTACCCTGAGGCTTCTCCTGTAATAGAAGGACAGGTCGAGTATTGCCCTGTAGGTGGAAGAGACCTTTATTACTGCACAGCCTTCAGGTACGGATTCAGGCTCACGTTCGACAACGCAGACAGTCGCACCTTTTGAGAAGGCTTCACCGTAAAGGTCATTGCCATCTACCCTTTCACCCTTGAACCCAATGTAGAGTGTTCCTTCCTGGACCTTCCTTGTATCAATGCATACTCCGCTGAATTCTGCATCCAGGCTGCCATACAGGGTACCCCCCAGCTTGTCTGTAATTTCTCTGACGCTGATGTTCCTCATTATTCCACCTCTGATATATCCTAATATCGATGAATATATCCTTTCCCAATCACGTTTTTTCCACGTAAGATTATACCACAAGAAAACTTTTGCAGACAAATCCCATCAGGTCTTTGGCTGATTTATTACTATAGAAAAAAAGCATGCGATAATCACATGCGATTTTTCAATTGCTTCCTGAAGAAAGGTCCATGTGTTTCATTACCTCAAGAAACACCTTCTTTGCAACCGGTGCAGCCACGGCTCCTCCAGTGACAATCTCCTTTGGAGAATCTACTGCGACATATACGCTTACCCTGGGGTCATCAGCAGGAGCAGCTCCTACGAAGGAGGCTATGAAGTCCTCTTCACTGTACTTTCCTGTAGATGGATCAAGCTTCTCAGCTGTTCCAGTCTTTCCAATCACCCTTACGCCCTCAATCCGGGCATTCTTTCCTGAGCCCTTCTCCACAACCAGCTCCAGCATCTTAATGAGTTCATTGTTCACGTTCTTCTCGATCACCATCTCCCCACGTCCTTCAACGTAAGGAACCGGATCAAGCCTTTCGCCTGCCCCATTCTTTGGTATCGTCTCCCTGACAAGATGCAGAGTCGTATAATATCCGCCGTTTGCGATCGTGTTGAGTGTACCGAGTATCTGTATTGGTGTTGCCGTATCTGTCTGCCCTATGGATATTGTGGCAAGGTCCAGAGGTGTAACATCTTCAGTCTTCTTTATTATTCCCTTGGCTTCACCAGGAAGGTCAATTCCGGTCTTTTCTCCAAGATGGAATTTTGCGATATATTCATTCAGAGTCTCAATGCCTACCCTTTGGGCAATCTCGATTATTCCGGGATTGCATGAGTTCTGGAACACCTCTTCAAGTGTCTGCAGACCGTGTCCCTCATGCTTTGCGCATCTTATCCTGACTCCGTTGACATAGGTATACCCTTTGCAGAAGAACGTGTCATTCAGGGAAACCTTACCTTCTGCAAGCGCCGCAGCCATTGTTATCATCTTAAGTGTGGATCCCGGCTCATATGTATCATTTACCGCCCTGTTCCTTGTGATCTGGTTGAACTCATCAGTGGTCAGGCCCAAGGCAGGGTCTGCAGGGTCAAATTCAGGAAGGTTTACCATTCCCAGTATCTCTCCCGTCTTGGGATCGGATACTATTATGGTAACGGCTTTCGCCTTAGTTGATTCCATCGTCTCAGCTGCAATATTCTCCACGGCATACTGTATCTTCTCATCGATGGTGAGTACAAGGTCACTTCCGCCAACTGCCGGAGTCGCCACCACTTCTGTATACGGTAGGTCCTGTTTCTTTCCGTCAATTTCAGATATCTTTATGCCATCGACACCCCTTAACAGGTCATTGTACAGGTATTCGATCCCCATCGTCCCTTCTCCGTCGTTTCCGACAGTACCTATGACATGTGCAAGGAATGGTCCGTTCGGATAATATCTTATGCTGTCGTAGCCAATTATGAGGAAATTTGTTCCAACCTCATTCATCCATGCCCTGACCGTATCAGCCTGGACCTTTTCCATTTTCCTTTTTACGAGTGAGCTGTTTGATGTCTTGTTCATGATTGCAAGGATATCTTCAACAGGCTCCCCAACAAGGGCCGCAAGCGGCACTGCATAATATTCAGCAGACCTTCCCTTGGCCTCAAGGGTCCTCCTGAAGGTCTTGAGGTCGATATCCAGCCTGTATGCGTCTGCAGAGGCTGCAATTACGCTGCCATTCCTGTCGAGCAGGTTGCCCCTTGATGCGGGTATTGTAACTTCCCTTACTATCTGCCCCATTGCCTTCTCGTATATTTCATCCCTGGATATTGCCATTACATATACAAGTCTCCCTGCAAGAAGGATGAATAGGACTGCTGACAGGCCAGCCAGAATTGTCAGTCTTCTTTTGCTGTTCATGGTCCACCTCGGCTATCAGGCTCTGGGATCAAGAAAAGCCATTATTTTCTCTAAAAATCCCGGTTCAGGCATCACTGTCTCATCTGGAAGAAAATTATCGTGTGACAGGTCCACGACCAGCGCCTTCGAAGTATCCTCTGAAACAAGCTCAAGGCTTGCTGAGCCTGTTACGATCCCATCAATGGCGGAAGCCTTCAGTAGTTCAGCCTTCAAAGCCTCGTTCTGCTTCTGTACCTGCCTGGTTTCATTCTGCATTCTGACATATTCCATCTGCAGATTATAGACCATGGCGCTTCTGAATATGGTTATGAATGACAATATCCCAATTATTGCTATGGTGGCAAGGATTCCCCTCTTCACCCTGTTTGCTCTTATTGCATTCCTTCTGTTGAAGTCACGCCTTGATTTCTCGAGCTTCTGGAGGTCCTTGTCGATCCTCCCTGGCTCTGCCTGTACCTTTGGCTTTAAAACAGTATTCCCCGAAATGTATGACCTGTTTTTAAGTGCCATGATTACACCCTCCAATATACCAAAAAAAGTAAAATCAGATTTTCTCTATTACCCTGAGCTTCGCGCTCCTTGACCTGGGGTTCATCTCTATCTCTTGCGTCCCCGGTTCAATAGGCTTCCTTGTGATTATGATTACCTTAGGTGTCCGCCCGCAGATGCAAGGCATGTTCCTCGGACATGTGCAGGGCTCCAGCAGCTCCTTGAAGGCATGTTTGACTATCCTGTCCTCCAGTGAATGGAAGGTAATTATTGCCATCCTGCCGCCACTCTTCAATGATGCGGCACCATCAAATATGGTCTGCCTAAGTATGGAAAGCTCTCTGTTAACCTCTATCCTTATAGCCTGGAATGTCCTTTTTGCCGGATGGGGACCCTCTCTCCTGGCCTTTGCAGGTATGGCAGCCTTTATGATGTCAACCAGCTCAAGTGTGGTTTCTATCTTCTTCGCTTCTCTGGCCTTCACAATGAAGGATGCTACCCTTTTCGCGAACTTCTCTTCACCGTAATCCCTTATTATCCTGTATATCTCCTCTTCCCTGTATGTGTTGACAACCTCGTACGCTGAGAGCACCTCATCCCTGTTCATTCTCATGTCAAGCGGTGCATCCTGCATGTAGGAGAATCCTCTCTCGCTGTTGTCAAGCTGATATGATGAAACCCCCAGGTCCATCAGTATCCCATCTACTCCGCCAGAAGCATTTTCAATGAGAATTTCCTTGATGTTCTCAAAGTTGCTGTGGACCAGGGAAATGTTTCCAAAACCTTCAAGTTTCTTTTTGGCATTGTTCAGAGCATCAATATCCTGGTCAATTCCGATTAATCTACCCTTGTCGAGCCTCTTCAGTATTTCCATGCTATGACCAGCACCACCAAGGGTGCAGTCAACATAAGTCCCGTCCGGCTTTATGGCAAGCGCCTCCAGACATTCCTCCAGCAGGACCGATACATGCTTGAACTCCATATTCCCACCTATATTCCAAGATCTTCCATACCTGAGGCAACCTCATCCATGTCGATCTCCCTTTCACAGTATTCCTTCCACTTCTTGCTGGACCATACCTCTACCCTTGAGTCCATTCCGATACTGACAACTTCATCCTCGATCTCAGCGTATTCCATTAGGGGCTGAGGGATAAGTATCCTTCCCATCTTGTCAGGGACCACTTCATTGGCGCCTGAAAAGAAGAATCTTGCGAATGTCCTTGAGTTCTTGTTTGTAAGCGGCAGATTCTTGAGTTTGGTCTCGAACACCTTCCATTCGTCCTTCGGATAGATGTACAGGCATCCGTCAAGACCTTTTGAAATCACGAACGAATCGCCGAGATCCTCGCGGAACCTGGACGGAACTATTATTCTGTTCTTATTGTCCACTCCGTGGGTATGTTCGCCGATCAGCATCGTAAATTCACCACTTTTCACCACTTTTTACCACTTATATGTATATTCTACATAAAAAAAGAAAACCCTTCAATGTTTTGAAGGGTTTCGTATACAAAGTTCACAATTAATTAAGTTATATCATCATTTAATAACAACAAATGCCCGATTTTCTACACCAAACACTCTTTTGAACATGTTTTCAACATCACTTTGATTTATTGAGCGAAGAGTCAGGATATATTCATGCAGATTCTTACCCCTGAGGATGTTCCCTGTCGCTGTAATCCCTATGCTGTCAACACTGTTGAAGATGTTCATGAACTGCCCTGTCATGGATTTCTTGATGAGCTCGATTTCCAATGACCTGCTTTTGAAGAATTCAGGATCTTGCTTCACCCTGCCGATATATTCCAGAATTGCATCCCTGTCCTTTTCGGGATTCTTAGACTCCCCTCCAATGAACATTTCACCATGGTCCTTCTCAAGGTTGAATTCAGCGCTGAAGCTGTCATTGATTATACCGTCTGCAAGATGCTCCTCATAGAATGTTGAGCTTTTTCCGAACACAAGCTTTGCCATAAGTGAACCTGCGATGGTATCCTTCATGAGGTCACCGCTTCCAGGCGGGACTTTCCAGGCCAGGATATAGTTTGGAACCTGAAGGGACATGGATACATAAGCTTCACTCTTTTTGCTTTCATATGGCTCAGTCCAGGATTTCTTCGTAACCCTTACCAGCTTCCTGTCTCCAAGGTTATCATCAACCACAGACAGTACCCGTTCTTCATCAAGGTCACCAACCACTACAAGCACCATGTTCGATGGGTCATAGAACGCATCGTAGCACTCCTGAAGGTCGCTTGGAACAAGAGAGTAAATTGATTCCTTAGTGCCGGCAATATCCTCCCTTACAGGATGGTTATGGTACAAGGCCTTCATGGCTTCAAGATACCCCCTGAAAGCCGGATTGTCATCATACATGGCTATTTCTTCGGCGATTATCCCCTTTTCCTTTTCTACATTCTCCTCGGTAAGGTGAGGAGTCATCACCATCTTCACAAGAAGCTCAAGGTTCTCATAGAAGTTGTCAGTAGTTGAAAAATAATATGAGGTCTGCCTGTTGTTTGTGAATGCATTTACAGATGCCCCAAGCTCAGTGAACCTGTTGAATATGTTTTCTCCGTCAGGCATCTCAAAGACCTTATGCTCAAGAAAATGAGCTATCCCCTCAGGATATCTCCTGAAGGTCTCTCCTCCGTCCACGGAGAACTCAACATCCTTTGATCCGAAATCCGAGGTCAGCATGGCATAGGATTTTGCAAATCCCTTTTTGGGTATGTAGTACACCTTAAGGTTCCTGATTTCGGTGTATAGTATCCTCTCATCTATCAGATCAAGATCTATCGTCTGAAACATTGTTCTCTACCTCCTTGACCAGGTAATGGCTGGTTATGAACTCAAGCCTGCCAGCAGCTGCCATTATCCTTTCCCTGTCGACTTCCTCTATACCTTTTATGACATCATCGACCGTATAACCGATTCCGTAGACCCTAAGGCTTGAAACATACTCCATTGTACTATACATGGAGTCCTCCATGGCCACAAGGGTCGCCTTGAGCCTGGTCTTGCTCATGGTGATCTCTTCATCGGTAAAATCACCTTTCTTCATCTTTTCAAGTTCAAGCTCAATAAGCTCCCTCGCCCTGTCAAAGTTCTTGAAATCGACCCCGCTTGATATTGTCATGACTCCCTTGAACTTGTCAAAGGTAGAATATACATAATAACAGAGGCTATGCTTCTCCCTTACCTCATTGAACAGCTTCGAATGGGCACCGCCGCCGAAAATGGAATTCATCACAGCAAGGGAAAAATAATCCCCTTTGAAGATATCAGTGTTGGTAGAGTACAGCAGCGACATCTTTCCCTGGCTGATCCTCATCGGTTCTTCAGCCTTCGGCAGGTCCCTCACGAATACAGGCGCTACATGGTCATGAAGCCCTCTCCCGGCCTTCAGCCCTCCATTTGCCTCGTCAAATATTCCACTGAGCAGTTCAGATATCCTTCCTTCATCCTCAATGTTCCCAGCAGCCTGTATGTATGCTTCCCTGGACCTGAGGTCCTTCCAGAGGTCCATCAGCACATCACCGTTAAGTGACTGAAGCTCATCCATTGTTCCGAATTCAGGCTTCGCATATGAATCCATGAGACCCTGTTCTATGACCTTTATCATATTGTAGTGGCCCTTGTCGTCATATTGTGATTCAATGTACAGCTTCTGGTCCTCGATCTCCTGCGTGACTATTTCGCTCTGGAAACCTCCCTCAACAAGCCTGGGACGGTAGATGACCTCCTTTATAAGCTCCACAGCCTTTTCCCAAAGGTCCTCACCATATAGGGTGAACCTGTTGTCAAGAAATGATATGTAGAACGTCAGGAACAGCTTGTCCCCTCTCTTCCCGATTATGATATCAAAGAAACTCCCATACATATCCTGAAGATATCTCGTTATTTCTGATGATGTGGCAAATCTTTCAGTTCCTCTCTTCAATACCTGTGAGAGAACGTTGAATCCTGTGACATTTTCTCCCATGCTGACAGGGATTATTACACTTATTGCATTATTCTTGAATTTTCTCGATTTGTAGAATACTATCCTATTGTTGGAATCCGGCATTTTCATGCCTCCTTTCTTCTAATCAACTGGGCTTTGACATGCTCTAACTTTCAATGTAGAATAACATTGCTGAGGGAGCGGATGGATACTGGCGTATTCTGTGGTCTTCAAAACCATTTCGGGGTGTTTGAACCATCCTGGGTAGGTTCGATTCCTACACGCTCCCGCCATTTAATTGTACACTATTTAACTTCATGCAACAAGCATGGAGTTTTTTTATCGTATATGAAATGCTGTTACCTTCCCGTATTTTTTAGCTGAAGGGGATTCATTATAATTCTGTTAAGGGATCATAAATGAAAACCATAAAAGACGAGGTGAAGAGCTTGAAATTACATTGCACAAGGAGCATGGTCCTTAAGATGCTCACCGTTCCATTGACTTTAGTCATCGCTTCTGGTCTCACTGCATGCACCAAGGCTTCACCCACAGCTGCATCAGATGACCTGATGGATGGTATTTCAAAATCAGCTGCCGCGTCCAAAACTCCTGATGAAGTTTTCAAAGCCAGCTACTCAGATTTCTCAATTGAACTTTTCAGGGAGCTGGTATCCGGCAAGGAAAACACGCTTGTTTCTCCCCTTTCGGTTCTTATGGCACTTTCCATGACCGCAAACGGGGCAGCCGGCGATACCCTTGATGAGATGGAGAAGCTTCTGGGACACGGGATTCCTCTCTCCGACCTGAATGCTTATCTTCATTCCTATTCAGACGGGCTGCCGGACGATAAGAAGTCCAGGCTCAGGATAGCCAATTCCATATGGTTCAGGGACGATGAAGGAAGGCTTACCGTAGAGAAGGGCTTCCTTCAGACGAATGCCGACTACTATAAAGCCGCAGCATACAAATCGAAATTCGACGATGCAACGCTTGAAGACATAAACAGCTGGGTAGGAAAGAACACCGATGGAATGCTCGACAGTATCCTTGATTCAATACATCCAGATGCGGTAATGTACCTCATCAATGCCATCGTATTCGATGCAGAATGGGAAAAGGTGTACAGTAAGGAACACCTGAAAGGCGGCAGCTTCAAATCCGCTTCCGGAACGACTGAAGACGTAGAGTTCATGAACTCCGAGGAAGGTCTGTACCTTGAGGACAGCATGTCAACAGGCTTTATCAAACCCTATTCGAAAGGACTGTACAGCTTCGCGGCCATTCTTCCAAATGACGGAACCTCATTGGACGAGTATGTGGGAGCCATGACGGGAACCGGGTTCCTTGACCTGATCCAGGGTGCTGAAAGCACACTTGTGACAGCAGCTCTCCCAAAATTCAGCTACAGCTATAAAATCAGCATGAACGACTCATTGAAGAGGCTTGGAATGCCTACAGCATTCTCATCGGAAAACGCTGATTTCTCAAGGCTTGGAAAATCCTCCAGAGGCAACCTGTTCATCGGCGACGTCCTTCACAAGACCTTCATCAGCGTTGACGAGCTTGGAACAAAAGCCGGCGCTGTCACAAAGGTCGAAATAAGGGAAGAGTCATACATCGAAACTAAGGTCGTCATACTCGACAGACCGTTCATCTACGCGATAATCGACAACTCCACAGGCTTGCCGATCTTCATCGGAACTGTAAACAGCGTAAAATAGTGCACAACACAAAGTCTCGCAAAGGAGTCACACTTCGCGAGACTTTGTGTTTTAACTGCATTCCCAGGGATCAGATACTTTCATTAAGCATCTAATTCCCTTCTTATGAGCGTCTCCCTGAGCAGGTAGACCTCATCTGAGATCTTCTTTGCAAAATCCAGGTCATGGGTTATGACTATGATCCCCATTCCTTTCTCCTTAAGCTTCAACATGACGTTGCCTACGCTTTCACTCAGGTCCTCGTCAAGTGCGGAGGTCGGCTCATCAAAGAAAAGAAAATCCGGAGCCAGAGCCATCGCTCTCGCAATAGCCACCCTCTGCCTTTGTCCGCCGCTAAGCATGTGTTCGTAGAAATCAGCCTTGTCCTGAAGGCCAAGGTCTTCAAGCAGCCCTCTGGCGATCGTCTCGGCTTCCTGCTTGCTGACCCCCTTCACCCTTATGAGCGGAAAGGTTATGTTCTCAAGTGCGCTCATGTGGGGAAAAAGATTGAACGACTGGAACACTAGTCCTATCGAAAGCCTTTTCTCCTCAAGCGGCATATCGTCGATTGTTATTGTCCCGCTATCCTGTTTTTCAAGAAGCGTAAGACACCTTAACAAAGTAGTCTTGCCAACCCCTGAAGGTCCAGTAATGGAATATATCCTGCCTTTTTCAAACTCGGCGCTTATGCCACTGAATACTTGCTTTCCACCAAAGCTTTTTGACAGGTCAGTTATCTTGAGCATTTCATGTCCTCCTAGGTCTACCTGTAATACGAAAGCCTTGTCTCAGCCTTCTTGAGCAACATGGTGAGTATACCGATGACTATAAGATAGAGCACTCCAGCCAGGCCGAGGGGTATAAGTGTCACGTCCCTTACAGCTGCTATCTTGGCGGCTCTAAGTACATCGCCCATGCCGACAACATATACAAGGGAAGTGTCCTTGACAAGTGTCATCAGTTCGTTTGCAGTTGGAGGTATTACCCTCTTCACGACCTGCGGGAGCACGACCTTCAGGAATATCTCATGCTCCTTGAGTCCAAGCACCCTTCCAGCCTCATACTGACCCTGGGGAATGGATTCAATTCCTGCCCTGAATATCTCAGCGAAATATGCCGCATAGTTTAGTATGAAGGCAAGCAGTGATGCCGGTAGCCTGTCCAGGGTAATCCCTACGAGAGGCAGTCCAAGATATATGAATATGAGCTGAAGGAGAAGCGGCGTGCCTCTCATGATGAGTATATAGGTCTGTACTGCCCTGCTTAACGCCTTGTTCCCTCTAAGCCTTGCAAGTGCCAGGACAAATCCCAGCGGAATGCTTACTATTGCAGTAATGGCGAAGACTATGAGAGTAGTGCCAAGCCCCTTGAGCATGTATGGCAGGATCAAAAGTATATATTCCATGTGTTTTCCTTTCGGCCTTTAAAAGACTACTTGACTATGTTCTCTCCGAACCATTTGATTGATATCGCAGCTGCGGTTCCGTCCTTCTTCATGTCATCCATTGCCTTATTGAGTTCGGCAAGAAGCGATACGTCAGACTTTCTCACACCGATGCCGTATTCCTCATCACCGAAGTTGTCATCAAGGAACGCATATTTCTCAGTGCCCCTCTGCGCAGTGTAGTATCTTGCAAGGATGAGGTCTGCGACTATTGCATCTACCCTTCCGGCCTCAAGGTCCCTGAACGCATCATCGTATGTGTCGAAAAGGACAGGCTCGCCATCCTTGAAGCCCTTCATGGTCTCAGCATCTGCTGATATAGCTTCGTATGCGCTTGACGCTGTCTGCGTTGCTACTGCCTTTCCCGCAAGGTCAGCCTTGCTCTTGATTTCAGAATCCGCCATTGTAACTATGGCCTGACTGTTGTCAAGGTATGGTGTAGTGAAGTTTACCTTCTCTTTCCTGCTGTCTGTTATAGTGTATCCATTCCAGATGAGGTCGATGTTCTTTGAATCAAGCTCAGTTTCCTTAAGCGTCCAGTCTATTGGCTGGAACTTGACCTTAAGCCCCATACGCTTTGCCGCCTCTGCAGCAAGTTCCACATCAAAGCCAGTGAAGTTTCCTGCTGCATCCCTGAATCCCATGGGAACGAATGTATCATCAAGTCCAACTATGATTTCGCCCCTTGCCTTGATGTCTGCAGTATTGTCCTTAGGTACAGGTGGAGTGGTTGGTGTCTGTTCCTTAGCTCCGCATGCATATGCAGAGAGCATCAGACCCGCCATTGCCACCATCATGATTTTGTTCATCATTTTCATCTTCTTTTCCTCCATTATACTTATTATTTCTTGATATGCCGACTAAAAAAAACCGTCCTTGATGCTGCAGCATCAAGGACGGGATATTACTTCCGTGGTTCCACCTTGTTTCACCGACGCCTCACGGCGACGGCCTCTTCGAGTACTCAAATACTCTAGCACGATAACGGGTGCAGGGATTACCGGGGGCCCCTACTTCAATTTCAGGATCCCGACTCATGGATGTGTTCTCCGCATCCCTTTTCTGCCCCTCTCACCTGCCGGGAACTCTCTGAAGATGGATGCATGCGGATAATATTTCCAATCAATGTCGTTCAATATGATAAATTGAATTTTATCCTCCCGGTGGATTTTTGTCAACTGTATTTTTTACACTCCCCAGGCTTTTTGTCCGTTAACTCTCCCTGGATCTGCCATTTCAGTTGTTGATCAAGATATTCAGGCTAATGAAGGCTTCCAGAATTAAGCTGCTCTTCTATTATCTTTCGAAGGTTTTGAGGTTTTCCATAACAAAATCAGCAAAGGTCTTTGGTTGCCTGCCGGTAAGCCTGAAGAAATCATCAGTCACAGCTTCAGCCGTACCCATTCTGGTCATAAGATAGAGAGCTGCTGTCACATTTGCAAATTTCCTTTCCAGCCCCCTCTCATTGATGCAGTAGTTCCTGTATTTCAGGATTCCCGGTTTACCGTATGTGATTTTTCTCCCTGTCAAATCACTGAGGACTTTTGCTGCCTGGTAATAGTCCATTGCTTCAGGCCCGGTTATTGTATAGGCAGAATTCATGTGCCTCTCAGGCTCATGCAGGACTGCAGCTGCGGCAAGGCCGACGTCTGAACCATCTATGAGGCTTGTTCTGCTTTCCCCTGCGGGAATGAAGATCGTATCCCTCTCCCTGATCTCTTTCAAATGCAGTCCTGTGATGTTCTGCATGAAAAATCCCGGCCTGATATGTACGAATGGGATCCCTGAAGCTTCGATGCGTTTTTCAATCCTATGGTGGGGAGGTATGGGATTCTTCTCGATCCCCATGAGGGAAAGAAATGAAACAAGCCTTATTGAATGTTCCTTCAAAGAATCGATGAACGGATAGATGTCCTCAGGCTTCCCAAGATGAGGAGGTCTCATCAGAAAGACCCTGTCAATATCTCTCAGCGCATTTGAATATGTTTCCGGTCTCATGAAGTCAAACTGAGCAACACTAACACCACCATCAAACATTTTCCCAAGCTTTTCCACATCAGTACCAGCAGCTACAACCTCTTCCCCCAGCCTTGAAAGCTCATTTACTACATGTCTGCCAACATTTCCTGACGAACCTGTGACAAGTATCTTCATCTTGCATCTCCCAATATCACATTTGCGATTTGTATGAGTTCGATAAGCTCATTGAACTTCTCATCACCCATACCAGATTTAAGCAATTCCATCGATTTCACGTACTCGGAAAAAGTGGACTCGACCAGCTCACTCCCCTTTTCAGTGACTTTCAATGAGTAGCTTCTCCTGTCAGTCTCCGATGATTCTTTCTTCAGATAGCCATTTTTTACAAGGGAATTTACCATTGAGGTCACTGACGGCTTGGCAATTCTGAAGAAACGGCTGATCATAAGCGGTGTGACCGGTCCATACTGTTTACAAGCATAGACCAGGACCCCCATCTCACTTGGTCTTATCGGAATATCCGATTTCGTGTTCATACGCAGGCGGCAAAACAATCCTACTGCATCTGCGCTCTTGGCAATATCCAGTCTTCTCATCCCCTTAATATAGTTAGTTTAACTAACTATATTCTATTTGTCAGGCTTCTTAATGTCAATACCCTTGAATGTCAACTATAGAAACCGAAAAAACTCCGTGGCTCCGGCTGGTCATCAATGCCTCATACTTCTGAAATGTGGAAAAATCCCTTAAGCACCTGAGTAACTGATCCGTCACTCAAGAACTTAAGGGATTTTCGGAAATGCTGCCTGTAATATTTACGAGTCCTTGATTCGAAGCCCTAATCCGTTAATTCAGGCTCATGTCATCGACTGAGTTGAGATACTCTTCAATACCTGGAAGCACCTCAGGAATCGTCTCCTTCTCAAAAGGCGACTTGAGTCCTGCAACCTTCACAAGCTCAAGGAACGGCATGCTGCCTCCCTTGTCACAGAGCCTGAGATAGTCCTTCCACGCTGCTTCCCTGTCCTCCTTTGCCCTGTTGAAGAACTGGAATGCGCAAACCTGGGCCAGAGTATAGTCAATATAATAGAAGGGAGACACGAATATGTGAAGCTGCTTGAAGAAGAAACCACCTCTATTGTACAGGTCGTTGTCCTCATAATCCCTCACAGGGAGATATTTCTTCTCAATCTCTCTCCACTTTGACTTCCTCTCTTCCGGAGTGGCACCAGGATTCTCATATACGAAGTGCTGGAATTCATCTACGGATACTCCATAAGGGAGGAACAGCAAAGCGTCCTGCAGATGGTTGAACTTGTACTTTCCGGTATCCTCCTTGAAGAAAAGGTCCATCCATGGCCATGTCAGAAACTCCATCGACATCGAATGTATCTCGCACGCCTCTGAAGTCGGGAATCCATATTCGGGAACCTCGTAACCCCTTGACCTGAATACCTGGAATGCATGTCCTGCTTCATGCGTCATCACGTCAATGTCACCAGATGTGCCGTTGAAGTTTGAGAATATGAACGGGGACTTGTATTCGGAAATATACGTGCAATACCCTCCTGCCTGCTTCCCTTTCTTCGTGACAAGGTCCAGAAGCTCATTTCCAGTCATGAATGTGAAGAACTCGTCTGTTTCAGGGGAAAGCTCTGAATACATCCTCTTGGCGTTATCAACTATCCACTCCGGGCTTCCCTTAGGTGTTGCATTCCCGGATGTGAACTGAACAGGTTCGTCATAGTATTTCAGTGAATCAAGCGAAAGCCTTCTTGCCTGCCTTTCCTTAAGTTTTACAGACAGCGGGACTATATTCTCAAATACGGCATCCCTGTATACCCTTACCATTTCAGGGCCGTATTCGGTTCTGAGCATCCTTGCATATCCTACAGGTACGAAATTATCAAATCCCAGCTTCTTTGCTATTGTATCCCTCGTCTTTACAAGTTCATCATAGATCCTGTCGAATTCAGCCTCATGTTCAGCGAAGAATCCGCTGTATGCCTCGTAGGCCTCCTTCCTGGTTGCCCTGTCGGGGTCTTCCATGAATGGAACGAGACCTGACAGGTTCCTTTCCTCACCCCTGAACATAATGGCTGCCGAAGCTACAAGCTTGGAATATTCAGTGCACAACCTGTTTTCATGCTGAAGCTCCTCGATGATCTCAGGCCTGAAGGTCTTTATGGAGAGCTCTGCAAGGTCGAGCAGATGCTTTCCGTACTTTGCCTCGATATCCATCCTGTAAGGACTGGAGATCAGGACCTTATAGAAGTCTGTGACAAGCTCCTGGTAATGCGGCATCATTTCGTCCATGTATGCCTGTTCCCTGTCATAGAACTCATCCCTGGTGTCGATGCTCTGCCTTATCGATGCCAGAGTGAACATTGTCTCAACATGGTTCCTCAGGGCGATGTACTCATCCATAGCCTTGACGAAGCCAATTCCATCTGCAGCCCCATCCATGGCCGCCAGTATCCTTTTGGCATTTCCCTGGACCTCATTGATTTCCGGCCTCGTGTATACATATTCGCTAAACTTCATTTTGTCCTCCTAAAAACTATGAATTTCTATCTCCTCGGAAATAAGCTCAGCTACTCCGTTAAGATCGATAAAATCCGCTATCCTGCCCATTTCTCTCATTGCCGTCTCCTTGCTTCCGGACACGACAGCAACACCGATGACGATATCCTTGTGTGAATCCATGAGATCTGCTTCGCAGGTAGATGCGTTGAACCTTGAAGACACCCTGCTCTTCAGACCTGAAACGATGCTCCTCTTTTCCTTCAGGCTGTTCACATGGTCAGCACGAAGGGTAAACCTTCCAATCGCAGTATGGATCATGTCAGAAGCACCGCCCTGACCGGAGCTCCGTCGCCATCCCTTATCCTCAAAGGAAGCGCAGCGAATCCGTAAGTACCGTCAGGGACATTTGACAAGTCAAGGTTCTCCAGCATTATTGCCCCTGTTCCGAGCAATATCCTGTGGACACTGTATTCAGAATCCCCTTCCGGCTCCGGGGAATTCTCTCCGGTACCAAATACATCCACGCCTGACCTGAGAAGCTCAACAGCCCTCTTCTGGTCAAGGTCCCCCTTTTTTGAGAGCAGTATCCTTGTTCCGTCAGGGATCGCATCTCTGAAGCTCCCGGTCACATAGGCATGCCCCAATAGCCTTGAAAGGTCAAGTTCAGACATGGTGCTGCCATCAGAATGGAAATGACTGGGTGCATCCATATGCGTTCCGGCATGCGTGGACATCCTTATCTCCCTAAGTGAATAGCCATCCGCCTCCACTGTCTTTTCCACACTTACGCTGACCTCAGGGTCACCTTCAAAGACCTCCATTCCAGAATATATCTCCCTTGTGATGTCTATTACCAATATCCCACCTCCCTGTAAACCGGAGCCCTCTCACTCAGGTAGCTTCGTTCCCTGATGAAGTAACTTACAAACCAGATAATGAATACAAAATCAAGGATGATGACCGCAATCCCCAGCCCTGCCTCAGTCAGACCAGGATCGTTGAAGTCAAGGAATGGAATGTATGCCATTGAAAAAGAAACCAGATTGTTGAAAACATGCGCCTTTATGCTTGTCCTTATGTCACCGGTGCGGTGATATATGAATCCAAGGACAAATCCCATTATTGCAGCAGGAAAGAATGTGGCAAAATGGAGTATCCCGAAAAATGACCCTGATATGATAAGTGAAGCTGTAACACCGAGTTTCCTGTTGAGCATGTTGAACAGCACCCCTCGGAATACAAGCTCCTCGATTACCGGCGCTAATATGACTATTACTATGAATGAAACCAAAAAACCCAGAGGATCAGTGATGTCACCCATGTTGGACGCAAGGTTCGGACTGTTTATGAAGGCCTCGTACAACTCTGGGCTCAATGCCGAAATCAGGTTGACATATATCACCGAAGTGACGCTCATTATGAAGAATGGCGCGGCAGTAAGCATGAAGCTTCCGCTATCCTCATTGGGTCGCCTTAGTATCGCATATCTGTCCTCATGGGTATTGGGGGCGATAAACAGGACTAGGTAAAGCAAAATATATGTGACAATATCCATAAGTACCAGATACGGAGAATCCTCGAAAACACCGTAGGCAATAACTGCAATTATTGACATGAGGATGAAAAAGCCTAATGTTGTCAGTGTGAATTTCAGGAAGCTGTTGCGCGGAAAGTAATCATTCAAAATATCACCTCGTTCTATCTGATTATACCACATGCACTCTCAGGCAATAACATACATATTGGTAAATCGGGCAGGACCCCGCTTATTAGTTAGGCGGGGTCCCCCCACACCACCGTACGTACCGTT
>NZ_AXUN02000045.1 GCF_000495435.3 Youngiibacter fragilis 232.1
AATGAAATTTTTTTAGTGGTATAAATTCAGGAAGTTAAGGTTAATATGTCCAAGGAAAAACAAATTTTGCAACTTCGCTCCATGGGCTACAGCCAGCGAAGAATTGCAGATACCCTAAAGGTATCAAGGAACACTGTCTCAATGGTGTACAAGGCGTCAATGGAGCATCCAATTTTAGAGGAAACATTAGATGCCTTGAATGAACTGGAACTTCGTCAGCTGCTTTTCCCAGAGGAGTCGAAGATTCCGACACTCGTTATGCCCGACTTTGATTACCTGCACAAGGAACTTCTGAAGAAAGGTGTGACACTAAGGCTTCTATGGGATGAGTATGTTGACACATGCCGGCACTCAGGCAAACCACCCTACATGTATTCCCAATTCTGCAAGTTGTATCAGGACTACGTCAACAAGCATCATCTTACAATGCACATCAAGCACAAGCCCGGTGATAAGACCATGGTGGATTGGACAGGTACAACGCTGCCTCTATATGACAAGGTTACTGGAGAAGCTTGCAAAGTATATCTATTTGTTGCCACTCTTCCGTTCAGCATGTACTGTTTTGCTAAAGCCTGCCTCACCATGAAAGAAGAGGATTGGATCAATGTGCATTTGAGCATGTATGAATACTTCGGAGCTTCAACAAGATTACTTATTCCAGACAACTTGAAGGTCGGAATTCTTAAGAACAAGAAATATGAAGACCCTATAGCGAACCGTGCTTATCAGGAACTGGCAGATCACTATAATACTGCGCTTCTTCCAGCCAGGCCATATCGTGCAAAAGACAAGGCTGCCGTTGAGGGGGCAGCGAACCAAGCCACAATCCACATAATTGCCAAGTTGCGTAATCGTAAGTTCTTCGGCATCAATGAACTGAATGTTGCCATAAGAAAAGAACTTGACTTGTTCAACCACAATGAATTCCAGAAAAGAGATGGAAGCAGGTATTCTGTATTCATGGAAGAGGAACTGCCCTTCATGCAGCCATTGCCATCATTCCCTTATGAATTTGCACAATGGAAAGTAGCCACGGTTCAGCTTAACTACCATATATCGCTGGATTATCAGAATTATTCTGTTCCGTATGAGTATGCCAAGAAAAAAGTTGATGTGAGATACTCCAAAAATCTGATTGAAGTTTTCTACAAAGGTTACCGCATATGTAGTCATAAGAGGCTATACGGACGGCGAGGACAATACTCCACAACTGTTGACCATATGCCGGTTAACCACCAGCTTTACAGCGAATGGGATGCATCAAGATTCCTGAGATGGGCTGAAGATATAGGTGATTCCACAAAGGAAGTAATAAAAAAGATATTAGACTCATACCGGGTGGAGGAACAGGCTTACAAGGGCTGCCTGTCCCTGTTGAAACTAACAGACAAGTATACTCCAGATCGTCTGGAGAGCGCTTGTAGAATAGCACTTGTCAGCATCCCCAACCCCCGGTATAAAAATATTAGGCTTATATTGGAAGCTGGTCAAGATAAAAAAGGTGAGCAGAATTCCAAGTCTCGTTCCTCCTCGCCTGAGTCAAATAAGCATGCCTACATAAGAGGTGCTGCTTATTATAGAGGTGATAGCAATGAAGAATGAGACAATCAGAAAGCTAAGGACCATGCGACTTCCAGCATTCGCTGAATCATACACTAATCAGATAGATAACGAGGTGGAGTACCAGCCATTGTCTTTCCACGAACGGCTGTCTCTACTGGTGGATGCTGAGTATGATTCCAGGCACAACAACAATATTCTGCGTTTGGTAAAGGATGCTAAGTTCGTGAATTCTTCTGCTTATCTTGGCAACGTAGAGTATCTACCCGACAGACATCTTGACCGTAATTTGCTGCAAAGCTTGGCCGGTAATGAATACATAAGACAGGGAATCAATGTACTTATAGTAGGGGCTACAGGATCAGGTAAGACATATATCTCAAATGCGCTTGGAGTCAATGCCTGCCAGTCTGGATACAAAACCAGATATATCCGCCTTCCTGAACTGTTCAGTGAATTTGAAGCGGCAAGGCTTCAAGGCAAGTATCAACAGATGTTGAAGCAATACCAAAAATACTCCTTGCTGATTCTCGATGAGTTTCTCCTTATTCCATCTTCCGAGTCCGAACAAAAGGACTTGTATGAACTCCTTGAATCACGCTGTGAAAAGTCCAGTACCATTGTCTGTTCTCAGTTTCTTCCAGAGGGATGGCACGAAAGACTTGGAGGTAGTGTTCTTGCAGAGTCCATCCTGGACCGCCTCACTCCCAATGCACACAGATTAATCATCGATGGAGATGTATCGATGCGCCAGAGGAAGTGGCGATCCCAAGATTAATGTTGTTAGAGCCGTAAAATTT
>NZ_AXUN02000044.1 GCF_000495435.3 Youngiibacter fragilis 232.1
ATAAAGTAAATTCAACCCAATAAAAAACATTAGTAGAAATTACTAAGACAAAGTGGGAAGTGGAAGTTAATCTGACAGAAGGGTAAGATGGTGGGGATGGTGCCTCATTGGAGGTTGTCATGAATAAGCACTCTCACCTGACATTAGACGACAGGCTGGAAATCCAAAAGCATCTCAAAGAAGGTAAGTCATTCAAATTCATTGCTACAGAACTTGGTAAGGATCCAACCACCATTTCCAAGGAAGTCAGAACCCACATCCAGTTTAATAAGAGCGGCTGTTACAACAAGGCATTCAACGACTGTCTGAATAGGATGGGCTGTCTCGCACAACACCTTTGCGGTAACAAAAGATGCAATCGTTACTGCTGCTTCTGCAACGCCCATAGCTGCGGTTCTCTATGTTCAGAATATCAGATTGAAATCTGCTCAAGACACGCAAAGCCACCATACGTATGCAACGGTTGTGAGAAGAAGAGCAAATGCACACTGGAGAAAAGGACATATTCTGGTCTGCCAGCGCAAAAGGAGTATGAACATATACTCACTGAAGCCCGCCAGGGACTGCAGATTACCGAGGAAGATGCCTTAAGGCTTGATGCTCTGATCAGTCCGTTGCTCCTTAAAGGACAGTCACTGCACCACATCTGCGTCAACCATGCCGACGAGATTATGCAGGATGAGCGTACCCTCTACCGATACGTTGCTAGCGGTATCTTCAAGGCAAGGAACCTTGATATGCCTCGCGTAATGCGCATGGGTAAGCGCAAAAAGAAGAGAGATTCCTTCAAGGTTGATAAGAAGTGTCGTGTCAACAGGACATACCAGGATTTCCTGAAGTTCATGTCTGAGAATCCTTGTTTGACAATCGTGGAAATGGACTCGGTAGAAGGGAAAAAGGGAGGCAAGGTACTTCTGACTATCCACTTTGTGGTACCACAGCTGATGCTCGCATTCATCAGGGATGCCAATACATCCAGGTCTGTCACTGAAATCTTTGAAGGGCTATATGGAGCGTTGCAGCCTGAAGATTTCTGCAGACTGTTCCAAGTGCTGCTTGGTGACAATGGCAGCGAGTTCTCTAATCCTACAGCCATTGAGAAGGACCAGCAGGGCAATCAGAGGACCATGGTCTTCTACTGCGATCCTCAGGCCTCCTACCAGAAGGGAGCGGCGGAAAACAACCATACGCTTATCAGGCGCATCATCCCAAAGGGCACTCCCATGGATAGCTTCACCCAGGAGGACATAAGTCTGATGATGAACCACATAAACTCCTACAGCCGTCAGAACCTGGGGGACAAGACTCCTTATGCGGTCTTTGCCGCACTTTATGGAGAAGAGGTCCTAAAAAAGATGGGTGCAGACCTTATCAACCCCGATAAGGTAACCCTGCACCCATCTCTTCTCAAAAAATAGCCAAATAGACTTGAGGCACCATCCGGATTGATTAAACCATAGTATCCCCTGAGGGGTGGAATTTACTCTTTCAAAAAGTCAGCTGAATCTCACCCTTGGTTTACTATGCCCAAAAAAGGGCCAGTTAGTTGCTTCCGTCAGCATCATTGTACTCCATCAGAAAGCAAAAATCATTAACTGAATTGCATAAAAGCCCATACACATCAAAGAAATTACCGATTCTTACATGAGTGGAATTGAGTTTGGCAAAGTGGAAGTTACTTTATCAATTAA